>NZ_JBXWPN010000002.1:0-559460 GCF_059611885.1 Ruegeria sp. CDSA193
GGCGAAGAATGTGTTCCAGGTGCACGGAGCGGCTAGAACAGGTCACCCGGTTCTTCAGAAGAAACTGCGCAGGGGCCGGGTCCTCGAGTACTTTGCCAAATTGCCGTGTTGCGTGGTTGCAATGGGGGCCTGCGCCAGTGCGCATTATTGGGGGCGCGAGATCGGCCGTTTGGGTCACGAAGTCAGGCTGTTCCATCCGGCCCTTGTTTCAGGCTGGGCGAAGCGCGCGAATGGCGGGTAAGTTTGGTGTTTCCATGACTGATCCTCCGAACCGCCATTCCATCCCACTTCGACAGCCCGACGTTGACCGGTGCAGCATATCACTGGATGCTGCATCGCATCCGACGTCGAGTTTGAGCCCAAAATGATCCATGCCGCGATAGCCGAGAATGTCATCTAAGCGCAGCTATGCCGACTTTGCTAAAGTGCATACATGGCTCACGATGGACATTCGCCAATTCAAACCGCAATTTCTCCAAAGCTTCCGTTCTCAATGTTGAGCCCAACAATCGAGGCTATGACTTATCGAGTCATTTTCAGACCAACTTCGGCAGCCACACTCCTACTTGCATCATCGTGACAAAGCCGAGAGCTGAGTATTCCCACAAATGGAAAATTGATGTTATATAGAGAAATAGGAATATTAATTCTTGAGATGTAAGTCACGGGCACCACCGGGCGATCTTGAGTTGGGAGGTCTATATGCTTCGAGCTTTTGTTTATTCTATCTCACTGGGGCTGGCATCATCGACGGTCTTTGCCGACGCTGTTCCTAGCGAAGAAGCGGCGGAAGGCTTGTTCTCAAAGCAGCCGTATTCACCATATGCGAACCGGACTTTCCCTGAGCGCCCGCTGTGGGGAGACTCGCATCTTCACACCGGACTTTCGCTGGATGCAGGTGCTTTCGGGAACACACTGTTACCCGATGAAGCTTGGCGCTTTGCAAAAGGCGAACAGGTCATTTCTTCCACGGGTCAACCAGTGAGACTGGCCCGGCCTCTGGACTGGATGGTTCTCACGGATCACACTGACCTAATGGGATTTGCCCCGGACCTTCAGGCTGGCAAGCCGGGCGTCCTTGCGGATCCAAAAGGTTTGGAATGGTACGAAGGTTACAAGGCAGGTGGCGAAGAGGCCGGCAAAGCGGCGTTCGACATCATCACCAACTTTTCGCAAATGACCCTGCCAGAAGTTCTTCTGGAATCTTACAGCCCGGGTGCTGACGCTTTTGCTTTTACTTGGGAGCAAATCGTTCTGGCTGCGGAAGAACATAACGACCCCGGCAATTTCACGGCGTTCATCGGATTCGAATGGACCTCTGTACCCAAGGGTTTCAATCTGCATCGAAACGTCATGCTGCGTGATGGGCCGATCAGGGCGCTTCAGATGGTGCCGCCGGTCACGCAACCACCCTTTGGTGATACCGACCCAAAGGCGCTATATGCATGGCTGGAAGACTATCAAGAAAAAACGGGCGGTCGGGCGGTAGCTTTCGCCCATAACGGCAACCTTTCGAACGGGTGGATGTTCCCGACAGAAGACACCTATCACGGTGGCAAGGTCGACGAGGAATATGTGGCCGCCCGCGCCAAATGGGAACCCCACTACGAAGTCACTCAGATCAAGGGCGACGGTGAAGCGCACCCCTTCCTGAGTCCGGATGATGAATTCGCGGATTACGAAAACTGGGACGTCGGCAACCTCGACATAACCGAGCTGAAAACCGATGACATGCTGGCTGGAGAATACGCCCGAGAAGCTTTGAAGCGCGGTTTGTTGTTAGAAGAAAAGTTCGGCGTTAACCCATATAAGTTCGGCATGGGCGGAGCAACGGACAGCCATACGTCTCTGGCAACTGCCGAAGAAGACAACTTCTTTGGAAAATCCGTCAGCGTTGAACCATCGGCCACGAGAATAAAGCATCCTTTCATCGCCAATGACCTTGGCGAAATTCCTGGCGACCTTCTTGTCGCATCGGGATACACGGCAGTTTGGGCGACCGATAATACTCGCGCTGCAATCTTCGATGCGTTCAAGCGACGCGAAACCTATGCAACCACCGGACCTCGGATCGGCCTGCGGTTCTTTGGCGGTTGGGGTTTCAGTGACGCGGATGTTGAAACACGCTTCCTTGCAGATGTGGGCTACACCAAAGGTGTTCCGATGGGCTCGGATCTGCGACCTCGCGAGGGTGAAGGTGCGCCCGCATTCCTGATCGCTGCACTACGCGACCCGGTTGGTGCCAATCTGGATCGCGTGCAGGTGGTAAAGGGTTGGCTGGATTCTGAAGGTGCCTTGCAGGAAAAGGTTTACGATGTGGCGTGGTCGGACAACCGTGTTGCTGACCAAAACGGCAAGGTTCCTGCGGTTGGAAACACAGTAGATGTTGAAACCGCCAGTTGGACCAACACGATTGGAACTGCCGAACTTGTAACCGTTTGGTCTGATCCTGAATTCGATCCAAATGCACGCGCATTTTATTACGTACGTGCGATCGAAATTCCAACACCGCGTTGGATTCTTTACGATAAGCTGAGACTTGGCGCCGAATTGCCCGAAGACGCGGTGCTTACACATCAGGAACGCGCTTACTCTTCCCCGATTTGGTATACACCGGCAGAGTAACACTGCCGATCACGGCGTTGGCAACCGAGGTAGAAGCCTTTACCTCGGTCCGTTCACCAGACGATTGATTTGTGCGTCGCGTTGATTTTCTTGCAATGCTCAATCGACTGATGTCAGCATCGATACGTAAAACCAGAGCGCGTTTCATGCAGGAGCCTTCATGCGAATATTGAAAGAACCCCTGTTCCATTTCTTCCTGATTGGAGCATCTATTTTCATTTGGTTCCAATTGGTTGCGCCGGAAAATGAGACTGTCGAAGATTTTGGGACAATAACAATCAACGAAAACGATATCGCGCTTTTGTCTGATCAGTTTGAAGCACGGTGGAAACGGCGCCCAAGCGGTGCCGAGCTGCAAGCTTTGACCGATGCAACAATTCGCGAAGAGGTACTGGTCAGAGAAGCAAGAAAGCTTGGCCTTGATCGCGGAGACTCTGTGATCCGGTCTCGTCTCAGTCAAAAAATGGATTTCCTGACCGAAGCGATTGCCACGTCTGTTGTTCCGGAAGACGAAGATTTAGAGGCCTTTTTGCAAAACAACTCGGAACGCTATGCGACGCCCAGCAAGCTGGCCTTCATTCAGGTCTTTGTTGGTGAGGAGCCAAACAAAGCTGAAGTCGAGAGGGTATTGGCCGCCCTGCGCGCGGGAGATGAGGTTTCCGACCTGGGCGCCTCGACACTGCTGCCCGCATCTATGCCCTTGACTGCGACCAGAGTGATAGACTCGGTCTTTGGATCTGGCTTTTCCAAGGGTCTTACAACATTGGATAAAGGTCAGTGGGCTGGCCCGATCCAGTCGGGTTACGGGGTCCATCTGGTTCAGGTGCAAGACATCGAACCTAGCCAAATACCCCCATTGTCAGAAATTCACGATGCCGTGCTGCGGGATTGGCGTCGCGTGATGAGCGAAGATCTGGCGCAGGCGCAATATGAGATTCTTGCTGCCAACTATGAGATCATAGTGCCGGCTCTCTCAGGTCAAACCAAATGAAAGCTGTATTTGGCCTACTGATTGCGTTGCTGATTGCGTGGGTCGCAGGAAATGCCTCGGCGCATGCGCTTGATCCGGGGTACTTGGAAATTCGCCAAATCACATCGGGCACCTGGAGCGTTCATTGGCGAAAACCCGATGTGAATGGTCAACCCATGGCGATCGATGTCATGGCGCCGGATGGTTGCACCCCGGCGCGCGGCCCTACCCCAATTTCCGATGGCAGAGCATGGGTTTCTTCCTGGGTTATCGAGTGCCGCAGGGATATTGCGGGCCAACCCTTCCAGATAGAAGGTCTGGAGGTTCAAAAGAACGACGTATTGGTCCGTGTGCAGCCCCTGCAGGCTGAGCCCACGACGCTTCGGTTCACACCAGAGGCGGCCGTTCAGAACATACCTTCTGAACAGACCACATGGTCTGTTTTCACCGCGTATTTCCAGTTGGGTTTTGAACACATACTGGAAGGTTGGGATCATCTGCTGTTTGTCTTCGCGTTGTTTATTCTGGTCCGTGATCCGTGGAGACTGGTAGGAGCAGTCACAGCATTCACACTGGCGCATTCAATAACACTGGCACTGGCAACGCTAGGTTTTCTGAATGTCTCTGGTCCGCCGGTCGAGGCCATCATAGCGCTTTCTATTGTTTTTCTGGCGATGGAAATTGTTAAGGGTGGCGACGGGCGTTTCCGACTTTCAAAGCAGAAGCCCTGGATCGTTTGTTTCGGGTTTGGGCTTTTGCATGGCCTTGGTTTTGCAGGCGCTTTGGCCGATATCGGACTACCCTCAAACGATATTCCTGCGGCCTTGCTTGCCTTCAACTTGGGCGTCGAGGCCGGCCAGTTGAGTTTTGTCGGGGCCTTGGCTCTTCTTGTCGCGATCTGGCGGTTGATGGCACGTCCAGTTAGCCAAAGGGCGACTGTGATTACAGCCTATGGCATCGGGTCGGTATCGATGTACTGGCTCATAGAACGCATAAGTGGATTCTGAAGCGCTTTCAGCATCAGCAACTCCAGCTGGAATCGAAACTGCGCACATGATCAGGAAAGGTCAACTCACGCAAGGAGTCTGTCCATTCAAACAATGCGCCGAACTAGCCGGTTAACACCGATGCGATCGCTCAATCAGCTCACCATGCTCAAAAGTTTGCAACAGAGCCCGACATAGTTCAGCTTGGAGCCGATTTCTGCGGCACCGCTCCGGGTGCCGCAGTGCTCTTTAGATCTAGAACGACCAGCGAAGTCCGGCGCGCAGGAATGGCCCCTGAGCGTCGCTGCCGATTTCCTGTTCCGCCGTCAGTTCAAGCCGCATGTCCTGAATGAGATCTTGCTCGTATCCGACCACGACACTGGCGCCGGTAAAGTCGGTTGACGCAAAGGCCAGAGACTCGGTCTGAGAGAAGACGGTTACGTCGCCCTCGGAACTGCCTAGGTCGCGCCGCAACACGCCGCCAAGCTGACCGCTGAGAACACCGCCGTTTTCAAGGTCCTTTGATGCCTCGACCCCCAAACGGGCCTCGACAACTTCGGTGGTGATATCGCCGACGGTGGCATTCGCAGTTGACCCCGTCTCGGTATAGCCGTCATCCTTTTGGTTGGTGTAACGGGCGCTGGCAAAACCAAGCAAACCGAAATCGTCACTGACGTCGAATGCACGCTCGACCCCGATGTTCGCGGTCAACAGCCTGCTGTTATAGTCGGCCTTGGCGTCAGAGCTGCCCGAGATCGACCGGCTACGATCAGTCGTGAGCCAACCAATGCCGAATCCGGCATCCAGCGTGTAGGCACCAAACTGACGGCCCACTGCGGCATCAAGATAGAAGCCATTCGTGTCAAAATCAGTGGTGCTGTTGTCACCATCCGAAGTGAACACGCCCATGGCAACAGCCAGAGACACTCCGTTGTCCATCTGCCCCGTATACCCGGCGCTTCCGCTGAACATCGTCACGTCCGTGTCATCGTTCGAGCCGCTCTCGAACTCTCGATACTGGGCGTCGATCATTGCGAAGGGCCGGAAACCAGCGAAAGTTGCGCCCTGCGCGACCTGCGGTCCCTGACCATAGCTAAGCGCATTGCCACTGCCGCCGACAATGCTGCCGAAGAAGGCCGCGACATCGCCCGATGGTGCAATGTCATTGCCGTCGACCACAGAATAGATCGGGGCCGCGCCGCCCTTGTCCTGCACGAACCAGGCGGATTGCCCGTCAGACACGGTGGTCTTGAAGGTACCCGTACCCGGCGCGGCATCTTCGAACGCAAACACGCCACTGCCGCCTTTGGCTTCTAGGTTCACGTCATGGTCCTGAACGCGGATCAGACCCTCAACGTCGTCCATTGTATCGACATTCAGCGTCCCCGTGCCGGTTCCAAGGTAGACGGCGTAGACCTCATCATTCCCCGAAACCCTGATGGTCCCCAGATCATGAATCGTTCCGTCGAAATTGTCGAATTGAATACCGGCTGCACGGGTGCCGGAACTGCCGGTCGCGTGCACGGTAATCGGGCCCGTGTTCGAGAACGTTCCCTGCATGTCGCCGGCGTACACGCCGAATGCCTCGGATGCGTTTGGCGGTGGCCCACCATTCTGTTGCGCACCATTGGCGGTGACGGTGATGCTTCCGGTGTTCTTGATGTCACCGGTTACGATTTCATCAACATAAATCCCATAGGCCTCGGCAGAGGTGTCATGCGAAATCGCAGTCGCTGTAATCTCACCCGAGTTTGCCAGAGAGCCGCTTAGGTCATCGGTAAGATAAAACCCCGAGGCTTCTGCAGAATCTTCGGCAGCTTCTGCGAAAAGCGTCATAGTGCCCGAGTTGCGAATTGTACCGGAAACGTCATCCCCGGCATAAATGCCCGTCGCGGTCGCCTCGTCCGCGGTGTTGAGAGACAAAGCAGTGGCCGTAATCGTGCCCGAGTTTACCACGATCCCGTCAACAAGGTCCTCAAGGTAAAGCCCGCCCGCATATGCAACGTCATCGGTATCCGCGCTGGCAAAGGCCTCAATTGTACCGCTGTTATGTACGGACGCGCCGGACAATACGTCATCATCGACGTAAATGCCGAAAGCAGAAGCGTCGGATTCAACACCGATTGCGGTTACCTCGATGGTACCGCTGTTATCGATCTGACCGGACAGGTCACGATCGACCAAAATTCCATAGGCAATCGCCTCATAGGTCGACGGGGCAGAGGCCAATACTTCCAATGTGCCGGTATTGCGGATCACACCGTGCGCATTGCCATTGACTTCGATCCCATAGGCAGACGCGGTACTGTCACTGGTCGATATGGCAACCGATTTGATTGTTCCCGAGTTCACGATCTGACCGGTTTCTTCCAGGTCACTTTGCACGTAAATTCCCCAGGCATAAGCATAATCATCGGCGAATGATCTGGCGCGGACATCAATCGTGCCGCTGTTTCTGATCACACCCGCGACGTCGCGGTCGACCGCAATACCGTAGATTGATGCGGTGCTTCCGTCGGTGATCAGCCCATCAACCTTGATCGTCCCGGTGTTGACGATCTTACCTGTTTCAGAAACGTCACCGTCAACGTAGATACCCCAGGCCTCGATATCGCCATCCGTGGACAACACGTCGACATCAATCGTTCCGGTGTTTTGGATTACCCCGTCGGCGTCACCGTTCACCAGCAAGCCATAGATATCCTGAGGATCAGACCCGGTGACATCTACAGAAATGGTGCCATTGTTCACCAAAGCACCGGATTGCTGCAAATTTCCGTCCAGCAAAAGTGCCGTCGCAGTATCGGTATCCGTTGCCGTGACCGAGATTGTCCCGTTATTCGTGAACGTGCTCGAATAATCTGTCGTGATCGTCAAAGCTGCAGCGGTGGAAGAAGTTATCTCGATCGCGCCGCTTGCCGTTACTTTGTGATCCGCATCGGTCGAGAAAACCTGAGGTGTCGTCACCACATTCGAGATCGTATCCGCATGTACGTCCCCGGCCATCAGGGCAACCATTGATACTTGCGCCAGCAACGCAGCTGGAGCCGCGCTGACAATTTGGCCTTTCCACTTGAAAATACGCCCCCCGCGGAGCTTGGGGGCGTTCGCCCTCGACTCATTATTAGTCATTTACTATCCCGTTAGATTATCTTGTTTTTTTTCGAAACTCGTCGCGTTTTTGCAATCGGCTCCGCTTACGACCCGTTAATAAATCGTTAACATGTATGCAATCCACCAATTTTCCATTGCATAGGATGACCTATTGCTGTTGGAAATTCGTAGGAAAACTGCAACACAATGTGGCGACTTGACGGCGCTTGAGATCAGGCTGTCGTCATGCGCCAGCCCGGAGCTACTTGAATGCCTAAAAACCAGACATTATCCATCGGTGAGGCCTACAACCAAGGAGTTCAGGCCTACGATACAGGGCATTTGAATAAAGCTGTCAATGTTCTGAACCAAGTGCTCAAGGCTGCGCCCGAATACGCGCCAGCGCATCAACTTCTTGGCGTAATTGCGTTTCAAACCGGTCAAAGCGGGCCAGCTGAAAATGCTATGCGCGAAGCGATCCGATTGCAGCCGGACAATGCTGGGTTCCTGTCGAACTTCACCGAGGTGTTACGCACGAACGGAAAACCTGAAGAAGCGATCAGGGTTGGCAAACGTGCAGTCCAGCTTGCCCCGGGGGTTGCAAATGCGCATTCAAACCTTGGGCTTGCCTATTACGATATGGGGGATCTATCCGAAGCCGAGGCATCTCAGAAGAGAGCGCTGGCCCTTAATCCAGATCTGATTGCTGCGCTGAATAATCTTGGATCAATCGCGCGCGACAAAGAGGACAGGGAAGGGGCAATCTCGTTCTATCGTAGGGTGCTAGATTTGCGCCCGGACTATCTCGAGAGTGCCAACAATCTCATTTCTGTAATGATAGAAGCTGAGGAGCTAGAAGAAGCTAGAGATTTTGCAGATGACTGTCTTGGCAAGGGGTATATTTCCGCAGAGTTGCACCGCAATCGGGGACGGTTACACGTTTTGCAGAGCGAATGGGACGAAGCCGAATGCTGTTTTCGAAATGCGATTTCGCTAGATGAAAAAAAGCCCGAAGCTTATGTCGGGCTTGCGCAGGTCCTGATCGAGAAAAACCTGCATGAACTTGCCCTTGTCGAGGCAGAAAAAGCGCAGCGCTTAGACCCCGGCCACGCGCCTGCATATCACTATATAGCCGTTTGCAAATCGCACCTTGGCGACCTCGAGGCCGGTTTTGCCAACTACGAGAAGACCCTTGAGCTAAAACCGGATTTCTCGGCCACAATGATCGCATTGGGCCATCTGGAGATGGAGCAGGGCAATTTTGACGCTGCCCGCAGCTGGTTCAACAAGGCCGCAGAAAGGGACAAAGCGCGTTTGAATGCGCAGATCGCGTTGGTTAAGTTGGATAAAGTTACCGAAGACAACCTTGATTTTCAGGGTCTTGTAGCTGCGTTGCCTGAAGCCGACAAGATGCTTCCTGAACAATCGGTATCGTATCACTACGCATTGGGAAAATGTTATGAGGACCTCAAGCGCTACGACAGCGCTTTTGAGCATTTTGCAAAAGGGGCTGCAATAAAGCGCAGCATTATCGATTTTGATGCCGATCAAATCGAGGAAACGGCAGACGACCTGATCACGGCCTTTACACCGGAACTGATCGAAAAACTTCACCAGAGCTCGGTGGACAGCAGCCAGCCAATTTTTGTTGTTGGCATGCCGCGGTCTGGAACGACGCTGACGGAGTCCATCCTCGCCAGCCATTCAGACGTATTCGGAGCCGGAGAGCTTAACTATTTGCACAAACTTTTCACCGATCAACTGCGCGGTGGAAACAAGAAAACTGGAAGTCTAATTGCGGCTCTCTCGGATCAGGAGCTTTCAAAACGCGCCCAACGATATGTCCAGCGGCTCGATGCGCACGCTCCTGGTAAACCTTATATCGTTGATAAGATGCCTGCGAACTTTCTGATGGTTGGCCTGATTCATGCGATCATGCCCAATGCGCGGATCGTGCATGTCGCGCGCAATCCGCTAGATACGTGTCTGTCCTGCTTCACCCGAGTGTTTCAGCGCAGTCAGCTCCACAGCTACGACCAGATCGAATTGGGTCGATACTTTAATGCCTATGTGCGCGTTATGCAGCATTGGAAGGAAGTTCTCCCCGCCGGCAGCTTTCACACCATTCACTATGAGAGCCTTATCGATGATATCGAGTTCGAAGCGCGACGCTTGATAGCATATTGTGGCCTTGAGTGGGATAATCGTTGTCTCGAGTTTTACAAAGGGGCACGACGTGTCCGCACTGCAAGTGTTCAGCAAGTGCGCCAGCCATTATACAGCTCGTCAAAGGAGAAATGGCGAAACTACGAATCTCACTTAGCACCGCTTATCGAGACAATCGGAGAAGCAAGGATTCCGTTTCGATGATCTTTGGATGGATATTGGTTCTAAAAGGTGTCGGATCTACTAAGGCGTGCTGTTATTGAGGCAAATTCCTCTGAGCCGCACATGAAATTGAGTGCAAGCAATCGTACTTTGTTCATCCAGCCACAAGCGACGGAGAGCCAGCAAACCTAGCTTCTAACAACAAATTTCTGGGTGCATCTTTTCACTTGGTTAGAAAAAAGCAGTCATTCGAGTCAAAATCATCAAGGTCAGCAAAGTCCCGCAGACTGTGAGTTACCGTTCTACAGGATTTTGCACGCGCGACGAACGGCAGCTAAGCGGGCTGGACTGCAGCATCGAGACAAGCCGATAGATGTCGGCTAAGGGCCGACTTTAAAGACTGAAACTTGGTTTGTGCCAAGGTTGCTGCGCTGTCTCCTAGGTCCACTCTGAGCCCAGAGTTACCGATGCTGCGCTTTGCACCAAAGTCAGCTTTCGGAATTCGCTAGAACAGAGTTCACGTACTTATCTATGTCGCCCGCCAGGTCGTCATCTGAGAATCCGGCACGTGCCCGGAACACCATGCCCTGCCGTAGGTCGAACATCATTTTGGCACGATCAACGCTCGGAAAACGCTGCGGCAACTTACCGTTAATCACTTCCTGATCAAAGCGGGCCGTGATGCGCTTATCTGTCGATATGATCGCGTCTCGTAGCAATTCGGCGGTGCCGTCCACGTGCCCAGCACTTGTCGCGACGCAAGAAACAAGAAAGCACCCCTTTGCCCCACTGTCATGGTGCGTTGAGTAGTCAATCACAGCCTCAAAGAAGGCGCGAACAGCCTGCCGAATATCGGGCACGGTCTCCAATGCGACCAAGGGCGCACAGGCATCATTCGTCGCATAGCTGTTGATTGCTTCCAAGTAAAGGCCGTGCTTGTCACCGAACTCTGCATAAAGGCTGGGACTGTTGATCCCCATTTCATCTGTCAACAGCTTCATCGATGCGCCTTCATAACCTTGTTTCCAGAACACGCCGATGGCCTTGGTGAGGGCTTCGTCCCGGTCGAAGGTTTTGGGCCGCCCAGCTTTTTTTGTGACAATCATTACAAAATTCCTTGACGTTTCGCTTTTGGTATTTTTATAACGATCATCACAAAACGCAAGGACAAGAAAAATGTCATCACGAAAAACACCTGCTGGATCACAGTTTCCCGCAATCACAGTGCCCAAATTAGGCGGGGGTGACCTTATTCTCGGTGCTCCGCATGGAGGGCATGATTGGCAAATGGTCGTCGTTTATCGAGGTAAGCATTGCCCGATGTGCACAAGCTATTTGAAGGAGTTGGAAGTCCTGCTGACAGAATTTCACGCTCTTGGCGTAGATGTTGTCGCGGTCTCCGCCGACCCTGAATCCAAGGCGACCGACCAGATCGCACTGATGCAGTCAAGCTATCCGGTTGGGTATGATCTGAGCCTCAACCAAATGCACGAACTTGGGCTTTATGTGTCTGATCCTCGGTCGGCAGCGGAAACGGATCAACCCTTCGCAGAACCCGGCATCTTTATCGTGAACGCAGATGGTCAGGTGCAGGTCACGGATATCTCCAACGCGCCATTCGCTCGGCCAGACTTGAAAACCTTGCTTGGCGGTCTGCGCTTTATCCGCAACCCTGAGAATAACTACCCAATCCGGGGGACGCGCGCCGCATAAGGCAAGCTCCCTCTAACTCCCTAAAATCAATACACTAAACCGAAAGGACAAGCTTATGCGCTTGACATCCGCTCTCTTCACTATTGCCCTCGTTGCCTCTCTGGCAGTGCCCGCATTCGCCGAAACCGCTGCACAAAGCGCAGCACGGGAAAGCCTGATCGCCTTCAATGATCGTTTCAATGAATTGGCGGCAACCCATGACGCAGCCGGGCTCATTGCCCTCTATGACGAAGATGCGTTCTGGATCGCGCCAGCGACACCTCCAGCGCAAGGCCGCGACGGTGTTCCGCGTCAGACCATCACTTTCATGAGCGAGAACGAAGGCGAGCTGTCACACACGATCGAAGACCTGTTCATCTCTGACGACGGCACGCAGGCGGTCATGAAAGGCATAACCCGCGCCGCCGTCGAAAGTCAGGGCTTCCAGCTTGAAGGATCATACATCTACGTCCTGGAGCGCGAAAGCGAAGACGATAACTGGCAGATCGTGCTGGATATGTTCAGCAACTACGCGACCGATTGATCGCTCGCGCCAAACCACCTTTTCCCAAAAGGACCATTTCAATGGCTATGACCGAAAACCACTCCAACGCCTCCGCTGTCAAAGAGACACTGGACGGGCTGAGCCACGGCGTCTCAGGGCATTCGTTCGAAGTGCTCGACAACCTCTATCACCGCGACATGCAGACCTATCTTCTGCTGAACGATGGCACCCTGATGCGCAACGACAAACCCGGATTCATGGAGTTCATCAAACACAACATGGGCGCACTGAAAGACGACAACCCTTGGGTGAAGTATCACCTGGTCGAAGCTGACGACACGCATGGCCACATCGTCGTCAGCCGAAAGAACGATGCAACCGGTCGCTATCAGCTCATCTCACTCAGCATCGACTTCGTGCTTGAGGATGGCCGCTGGCAGATCACCCGCGAGATCATCATGACCCGCAGTGAGGCAGCGGACGCCTAAGCTCAGGTTCACTTGATCGGACCCAATCTAGTGAAGCGGCCATTCGAGGAATACCTCGACATGACCGCTTCGTCCGCAAACAGTGAGCATAATGGCCTTCTGGCTTTGCACTCGCGGCGAAGGGCAGTAATGCGGGCTGCGACCGCAGCATGTAAGTTGGCTGAGGGATGTCGGCTCTGGGCCGTCAACGTCGGCACGGGCGTCTTCCTCCGAAGCGGTGATCTGCACTGCCGCATGATCGCAAAGAGCCCATTCTGACAAACGCTGCGCTTCCGACGCATATCGGCTCCTTGGCAAAATACAAAACCTCGCGTTCGGTCAATTTGTTGACGCTCTGCCTCTCTTGCGCGTTCTTCGAATCCATACTTCTGCAAGTAGGAGGTTGGGGACCCAACTCATCGCTACAGCGATGAAATATGCCGTGCCTGTTCCCTGACTGTCGCCTGCCAGGACCGGCACCCAGAAGCTGAATGTCACGAAGAAAAACGCCAGGAAATAACTTCGCAACATCCATTCACGGTGGAGAGAAATATTGCGTTTCCGGATCATCTTGTATGCGAAAATCGTGGACAGAAGCCAAAAGAATCCCAGCAGGAAAAACGACAATCTCGCGGCCCAGCTCACATCGAAGAATGCAGCATTGAGTACCGCCGCGATGCTCGCCAGACATGCGCTGTAGACGTAGATGCGGCCACCCCAGCGATGCGCGCGAATGAAACGGGTTCGTATCGCAGGGTTGAACTGCATTATCCCGGCGATCAATGCGATTCCGCCAGCCAGAGCATGGATTTGAAATGGCAACGGCAGCGCGCGCATCTTGTCAGTTTCAGCAAGGCCAATACTTGCTGCGATAGCGAAAACCCCATACGCCACGCCGGTAGCCGCAAGGATGCACCATGCGCCCCACATTTTCCAACGCCATCGCATGAAATGATCTTTAATCATGGCCATCTCCGTGCGCGCCTATCATCGACTTGCCTGCACCGGCCGTGAGCATTGACGCAGCATCCAGTTCGAGGATTTCGCAGGACCCTGGCCCCCGCACGTGGTCGTCACCAGACACCAGACCAGCGGCAACCGACCCTGCGTAACCAAGCGACACAATTGCAACCGCCGCCCACACGCACTTTGACCGAAACTGCAGGCCGATCAATACGGCGAGAGTGAGCCCCAAGCCGATCTCGAGTACCATGAAAACCCGACCGTAGTATTGAGGTTCCCAATAGGAAACTGGTGAGCGGAAGATCCAGTCCGTGAAAGGCATCCTTTGCGCGCGCGCATCGTCATGGTGAAGCAGAAAATCAATCCCCACATGCAGCAGTGCAGAGCTGGCGAACACGATCACGATCAGCGCGATCCTACGTGGCCAAACGGCAGGCAGGATCAGACCGGTGAGGCCCAGGGCGATAAGGGCGAGATACAAGGGGATCGAGTTCAGCAGCATCTGAAGCGTTGTCCACGGCTGCTCCCAGTACCGATAATGAAACACTTCGCACCCGCTGGCCCCTTGCTGCCGCTCGACCATGAACATCGCCCAGACATCGGTATCAGGCACTAACGCGCCCATCAGACCAGCCGGAGCAACCGTAGTGCGTCCCGGCCTCGCGAAGATTGCGGCTCCGATCAGTAGATGGGTTTGCGTGAACATGAGCAGCACCACCATATTGACAATTAAGTTGTCATAATTCATAATGACACCTAAGTTGTCAAATAGAATCCCGGAGCCCCCGCGTGACGCAGCAAAACAAAGAACTCACCGCGCTGATCAGAGAAATAAGGACAGCGTTCAACCGGCTCAAATCCGTTGCCGAAGCTCTGCACGCCGATCTGGATATCAATCCGTCGATGCGGGCGGTCCTTCAGGCATTGATCTTCAAGGCGCCACAAACGGTGCCCGATATCGCCAAAGCCAAAGGTGTCTCGCGTCAGCATGTGCAGAAAAACATGAATACCCTGTTGGAGAAGGGTCTTGCCCACGCGCAGGACAATCCCGATCACAAGAGATCAGTACTTTATTTGCCCACCCCAACCGGCATTGATCTTTTTGCCGAGATGCAGGACCGGGAAGACGCACCGATGGCCGCGTTGGCCGAGGCCACGGCAGCGCATGATGTCGCAGCTTCGGCGCAGCTGTTGGCCAGTCTCAACGACGCGCTTGAAATCATGATGGAGAAGGGGAGCTAACATGATTCAGCACTCGAAACGCCACAGCAAGACCCTCGGCATCGTCATTGTCGCACTATTTATACGGGGTGTCGCCGCCCTGTGGTCGTGGAATGCTTTTGCGGTGGACCTTCTGGGGTTTCCCGAGATGGCGTATCGCCATGCGCTTGCCCTCGGCGTTCTCGTTCTTTCGATTGGCGGGTTGCTGGCGATGCCCCTGTGGATGTCTCGCGCGGGTAACGCGTAGTGTCGATGAAACCTAAGATCGTCGCACAGTTTCGGCATCCATCGGGCCTGTTGGGTGCGTTGGCGGGACGGATCATGGCAGCGCGGCAATCGAACCGTTTCCGAAATGAAAGAACAGTCGATTTGATGGCTCTGTCGCCCGATAGCCGCGTGCTTGAGATCGGCTGCGGCCCCGGTCTGGCCCTCGCAAAATGTGCCTCTGTTGTAACGTCAGGGCGGGTGGTCGGTCTTGACCATTCCGAGGTGATGATCCGGCAGGCTCGCAATCGGCTAAGAGAACAGTGTGCCGCAGACAGAGTCACGTTGATCGAGGGCGGGATCGACCGCCTTGCTAACTGGCCGGGCGCATTTGACCGCATCTTCTCGCTGAACGTCATACAGTTTCAGAGCGACAAACACGGGGTTTTTGGTGCAGTATATGAAGCATTGGCTACTGGCGGGCTTTGCCTGACCACCTATCAACCACGGCTGGACGCGGATGGCCCGGGTGCTGCGCGACGCATGATCGCCAGCATCGAGGAAGCGCTCCACGCTGTTGGTTTCGAGAACGTGACCGAAATCGAGATCTTTGGCGGGGCCACTCCGGCGATTTGTGTCATCGGCCAGAAGAACGATCCTTACCGAAACTAACCAAAGGAGATCTAACACTGCACAAATTTATGGAATTGGAGGATCTTTCTTCAGATCTGATGATCCGGCTAGACTAGCAGAATGGTATGGGACCCATCTATCAATCCCCTCAACTCCGGCTTCGCCCACCATGCAATCCTGGATCAGCGAGCGCAGCGTGACAATCTTTTCGACGTTCCCGAAAGACAGCGACTACTATCCCGGAGACCGGGGCTTCATTCTGAACATTCTACGTCGCGGACTTTGATGCGATGTTCAAAGAGCTGAATGTTGCCAGAATCGAAAGCGGCGCCGAAGTCGAGATGGGGGATTGGAAGGTTTGCTCGCATTCACGATCCGGAATTAGATCCAATCGATCTGTGGGAACCCATTCTGAGGTGTTGTCACATTAACCGTTGTTTGGTTACTCATGCTTGGAATTGGTCGTAGGTGGCATCGATGAATCCATCGTCCATCACCTACAAGCGTCGCCGATTTCCTCCTCGGATCATTACCCAGGCTGGGTGGCCTTATGTTCGAGCTTGCGTGAAGTAAGCGCGAGGCTTCTGCAGCGCGGGGTCGATATTTCTTACGCGACCCTCCGCCGCTGGGTCATCAAGTTCAGACCGCTGACCGTAACACTGCGCGCAGAATTTTAACCTGAGCAGTACTGAGCGCAAAACGATGGTAAATCCAGGCGGCTTAGGCGATGATCTCTCGCGGAAAAACGATAGCCCTTCAGGCGCGGCATTTTGAACGGCATCTTTATGCGTGAGCGGTAACCAGTTCAGAACGCGCAAACAAGTTGGCACTATCCATTTGATGCCTGGAATGTCGCCTCCCAAGCAGCTTGAAATCTGAGCACGGGCACTTCTTTGTGGACTGGATGTTAACGTGACAACACCCAAAACCCCCCTATCTCGCGCTGTGCTACATGTGTGGTCACGATAAGAGCGATCGCCCATCCTGTCACAACGGCAGCCGCGGTGCCAAACCAAACACCGGTTTCGTTAAAGCCCAGCAGCCAAACAAAAACCCAGACAAAAAAGGCTACCCCAAACCCTTGCCGATACAGGCTGATCCACACCGTCCAGATCGGTCTTTTCAAAGCCTGCAAAAGAGAGTTGATCGAAAAAAGCATCATATAGAAAGGCAGTATCAGGCTGTCGACGCGCAAGTAACTCACTCCAACGCGGATGACTTCGGGGTCATCAGTAAACTGCCGCAGCAAGGGTCTTCCAAATATCCATAGAGTAGGCGCTGCGATAGCTGTCATGATGAAGCCAACTTTCCAGCAATAAAATACTGCTTCCCTTACTCTCGCGTATTCATGGGCTCCAAAATTTTGGGACGCAATTGGTAGCAGCGCCCCGGTTACACCAAGCACCGGCAAAAGTAGAATCTGTTCAAGTCGAATTGCCACTCCATGGCCCGCGATTGCGTGTTCCCCAAATATTTTCAGGGCGAACTGCATGACAAAACCTGACAGCAACATCACCATGAAGGATGTGGCTGTTGGTAGAACCTGGACAGATATTTCGGCAAACTTTTCCAAACGTGGGGCAAAGTTTCGGAATCGTATGCGCCTCATCCTTCGCCGTCCGAGTACTTGCCGGACCATGAAGACCATGACGCCGGTCTGACTGATGACGGTCGAGACAGCCAAACCATCGAAGCCTATGCCGGGAACCAGACCTGGAATGCCATAGATCAACAGCGGGTTTAGACCGATATTGACAAAAAATGCGACCACGAGTGCGCGCTGCATCGAAACCGCATCGCCGTGCGCCTGTAGGATACCGTTGCACCCAAACGCCAGCAAGAACCCAGGCAGAGCCAAAAGCAACCAATAGAAGTAACGCAGCCCCGCATCACGATATGCGCCCGGCTCAGACACCAGCCGGATCAGAGCTGGACCATACCAGTGCCCAGCCAATGCCAATAGGCCGGACGCTATGAGCCCATAGCTCATTCCTTGCGCAGCCAGCCGACGGGCTTTGCGATGATCGCCGGCTCCCAGAGCGTTTCCAACAAGAGCGCTCATCGCGGCCCCAAGCCCAACGCCGACCGATATGGCAATAAAAAACGCCTGAAACCCCAGTGCCAACCCGGCCTGTGCGCTGGTGGACAAAAGCCCAGCAAAGAACATGTCCACGACGTTGTAGAGGGTGTTGAACAGCATTCCGACTGCGGCAGGAATTGCCAGTGTTCGAAAATGCGCCGAGATCGGTCCGCGTGTCAGATCAAGTTCGGCTGGAATGGCCATATCAGCAGGTCATTACGGGCGCTCGGCCTGCACGGTCAAAAAGACAAATTCTGGTGTCAAAACTTCTTCAAACCCATGGTTCAGTTCGGCATCCACGCTGATACTGTCCCCCGCCGACAAAGTGAACCGGGCCTCACCATAACGATAAACCGCCTGCCCCTCGATCGCCTGAACAAAGACAACGCCGTGACCTACGTAGGTTGGTGGATGGCCCTCGTCACGCAGCAAGGTTACACGGCGTGCCTGAAACCTCAGATCTTTCCGGGAATGTAGCGCGAGATTGACATACTCATGGGAATGACCGCTGGCCAGCCGGGTGGATTTCAATCCCTGACCGTGACGAACGAGGGTATAGTCGGTGTGATCCGTTCTTGCTTCGCGAAACAACGAGACGATGGGCACTTCAAGCGCCTCGGCCAATGCGGCCAATGTGTCGATCGAGGGCGAAACCAATCCATTCTCTATGCGGCTGACCATCGCCGCAGATATGCCAGACTGTTCGGCAAGTCGGCGGGCTGATTGCTTCCGGCTTTGGCGCAGCTCTTTTAGCGACGCGCCGATGGCGCGATCAATTTGTCTTCCCGGAGTGTCACCTTGCATGATACATCCTGTCACTCGTCGGCGTAGTAACCCACGACGTCCCCATCCGTGGTGACGCCGAGACCGTTTAGTAAACGGTTGGCATAGTTGAAATAGCTCACAATCTGGTTGATTTCGAGGATCTCGCCGTCCTCCCAACCTTCATCTTTCAGTGTGGTTGCATCCGTCTCAACCATCGTTCCGGGTGCTAGGGTAAGTTTCTCGGCATAGATCAATGCAGCAAGGTGTGCCCCTTCAAAAGCATCCTGCGGTTGGTGGGCTTTTAGCGCAGCTTCAATTTCATCGGCGCGCGCATTGTTATCAATCAGGTGCCGAGCGTTTGCCCAGTGGTTGGCATAGGAGTAGGGGCAGTTGTTCAGGGTCGACACGTAAGAGCTGATGACTTCCTGAAACCACATCGGTATGGAGTTTGCGTGATCGTGCAGGCACGCTCGGTACAAAATAACATGCCCTTTCATTGTGTTGGGCCGCAGGGAATGCACGCGCATGACATTATCCACCGTCCCGTGCGGCGTGCGTGCCATATCCAATGTGGCCTTTAGCTGATCGTCGGCTTCTTCGTCAGAAATCATCCGAATCCAGGCAGACATTTATGTTTCCTCCCTTGGTCGTCAGCTCAATTTTTAGGCAGTCAAAACCTGCCCGTTGAGTTTTTTATTGACGAATATTGCATATTAAGCAACCATATTAATTAGCGTGCAACAGATTTGAGGATTCTATGGCCTTGCCCGATTGCTCCACTCAATCGCATCGCCAAGCCAACGGCTGCTATCTGGGCAATCCCCGGATCGAGCCACGGCAACAGAATTTCCCGACGGTTTTTCGGGGCGGTAGCTTTCTCACCTCTGCTTCCATCCACTCACGAGGACACCCGAAAGTGTGGTCTCCCGAAACGACAGGCCCGTCATGAACCAACCTTCTCCCATGATTGAGGTAACCAACCTGGATAAATTCTATGGCTCATTTCATGCGCTTAAGAACATTGATCTGAGTGTTCATCAGGGTGAAAAGGTGGTGATCTGCGGCCCGTCCGGTTCGGGGAAATCTACGTTGATCCGCTGTTTCAATGGTTTGGAGTGGCACAATTCCGGGCGTCTCGTGATCGATGGGATCGAAGTATATGAAGGCATAAAGGAAATCCGCGAATTACGGCAAGAGGTTGGGATGGTCTTCCAACAGTTCAATCTGTTTCCGCATCTGACGGTTCTTGAAAACCTGATGATCGGACCGATGAAGGTGCGCAAGGTATCAAAATCTCAGGCCGAAGAGACTGCGCGCAATTATCTGGACCGGGTCCACATTCCTGAACAAGCAGATAAATACCCGGCTCAACTATCTGGTGGACAACAACAGCGGGTGGCCATTGCACGATCCCTGTGCATGGAAACCCGGATCATGCTTTTCGATGAGCCGACCTCTGCCCTTGATCCCGAAATGATCAACGAAGTGCTGGATGTGATGGTTGAACTTGCTGAGACCGGTATGACCATGGTCGTCGTCACCCATGAGATGGGATTTGCCCGTAAGGTCGCTGATACGATGGTTTTTATGGAAGCGGGGCAAATTGTCGAAGTTTCGCCGCCGGAACAGTTCTTTACCAACCCCTCAAGCGAACGCTGTCGCTTGTTCCTAAACCAAATTCTGGAACACTGATATGAGCGATTTGGGCATATCGGGACCTACAGGTCAGGCGCTGCCGAAACCGCCGGTCATTAAGAGGTTTTTTGGCTCAGTACCCGTATCGATCGCTATCTATACAATCATCGTAGGTTTGATTGCCTATGGCTCTTATGCTGGTGCTCAGGGCATGGGGTATAATTGGCAGTGGTACCGCGTACCACAGTTCCTGTACCGCAATACCGAGGTTGGGTTCGAGTGGGGCGAAATTCCGATTGGTCTGGTCGCCACTATTCAACTATCCGTCACGGCCTTTTTGCTGGCAACCGTTCTGGGATTGTTGTTGGCGCTATTGCGGCTGTCCGGATTGGTCGTAGGTTCAGCGGTTGCGGTTGGCTACCTTGAGCTTATCCGGAACATCCCGCTCTTGGTTCTGCTTTATCTCTTTTACTATGTGCTGGGTCCGATCTTCGGGTTTAATCGTTATACCGCGAGTATCTTGACCCTGGCGGTGTTTCATTCTGCGTTGATATCTGAGATTTTGCGGGCGGGGATCAACGCCATCCCCACGGGCCAGTGGGAAGCGGCCAAATCCATCGGGATGAGCCCCTTTCAGATCTATCGTTACATCATCCTGCCGCAATCGGTGCGGTTCATGCTCCCGCCGATGACCGGCGAGGTCGTTCATCTGATCAAATCATCAGCAATTGTCAGCGTGATTGCGGTGGCCGAACTGACCACTTTCGGACGTAACATCATTTCTGACACCTACATGAGTTTCGAAATCTGGTTCACCATCGCATTGGTCTATCTGGTGGTGACCCTGATCCTGTCGATCGGCGTGAGCTATCTGGAGAAGAAATATGCCGTCGACCAATAAACCTGAACAAATTGTCGGACAACAAGGAGAACCAATATGAAGCTTTCTCGCAGAATGCTCGGGGTAGCCCTGGGTGCGGTCGTGGCGACTGGACTGGCGACCTCAAGCTGGGCGCAAAGCGCGACCCAGGAACTGTCCAGTGAAAGTGTGATTGAAACCATCAAGCAGGACGGGGTGATCCGGATTGGTCTTTCACTGTTCGTGCCGTGGTCGATGCGTGACAATAATGGTGAGCTGATCGGCTTCGAACTGGATGTTGGGCGCAAATTGGCCGAAGACATGGGGGTCGAGGTTGAATTCGTTCCAACCGCCTGGGATGGCATCATCCCTGCGTTGGTGTCGTCCAATTTCGACGTGATTATCTCAGGTATGTCGATGACCGCGCAGCGAAACCTGACCATCAACTTTACCGATCCTTACGCCTATTCAGGTCTGGCCATCCTTGCCAACAAATCGATGACCGAAGGCATGACACTGGAAGATTTCAATAAACCAGAGATCACTTTTGCCGCCCGCCGCGGTGCGACCCCGGCTGCGGTGATCGCACAGAACTTCCCTGATGCGACCTTGCTTTTGTTCGATGAGGACGGGGCCTCGACCCAGGAAGTTCTAAACGGCAACGCGCATGCATCAATGGCTGCGCAACCGACTCCAAACCGCGAAGCGGGGCGCAATCCTGAAACGTTGTCCGTTCCGTTCGAAAATCTCTATGACCCGCGCGGTGAGGCCTTTGGGGTGCGCAAAGGTGATCCGGATGCCATGAATTTTTTCAACAACTGGATTGCACAGCAATGGCGGTCCGGTTGGCTGGAAGAGCGTCACAACTATTGGTTCGCCACCGAAGAGTGGGCTGATCAGGTTGCGCAGTAACTAAACTAACCGGGGGCGGGTGCACCGCCCCCGAGATTGACGCGGAGCGCGCCCGGTGCAGAATTTCATCAAGAAGCTCAGATGGCCCGACTACCTGATCCTGGCGATTTTGATTGCCTTTTTCGGGTATATCTGGCTGTCGATCGAAGGCACGCTCAATTACAAATGGCGCTGGGAGCTTATTCCTGGATATATAGTCGGCTGGCATTCAAGTCGTGAAGAGTACTTTGCCAACCTGCTTTTGCAGGGGCTAGCTGCCACCGTCCGCATCAGTATCTATTCCGGCATTCTGGCCCTTCTGTTGGGCACTATTTTGGGCGTTGCCCGGTGTTCAGCTAATTTGACAATCCGGATGCTGGCCCGAACCTACCTCGAGTTTTTGCGCAACGTGCCACCGGTTGTTGTCGTCTTTATCTTCTTCTTTTTCCTGTCCCAACAACTGATTGACGCCCTAAATCTTGAACGCTGGGCGCGTGGGATCGCGCGACAAGAGAACAACCAGGTCTGGACTTTCTTTTTTGGCGAAATGCGGCGTTTCCCTTCGCTGGTTTCCGGAGTCATCGTTCTGGCGTTGTTTGAAAGCGCCTTTGTCGGGGAAATTATCCGGGCGGGTATTCAGTCAATTCCGAAAGGCCAGCGCGAAGCCGCGCGTTCGATCGGGATGAGTCAACTACAGGAACTTCGCTATGTAGTCCTGCCTCAAGCGTTGAAGAAAGTGGTCCCGCCGCTGGCAAACCAATTTATTTCGTTGATTAAGGACAGCTCGATCTTGTCACTGATCTCAGTACAGGAACTGACATACAAGACCGTCGAACTTGTTGCGTCCTCACGTATGATCTTTGAGGCCTGGATCACGACAGCAGCTTTCTATTTTATCGTCTGTTTCGGCCTCAGCCGTATCTTTGCCCGCCTCGAAAAACGATCGGATAAACGATAGGTCGGACGACCCGAATGATACGTCTTTATGATTTCAAGTTATCTGGTAGCTGCCACAAAGTCCGATTGTTGTTGTCGCTGCTGAAGCTTGAATATCAGCTCATCGATATTGATCTGCTGAACTGTGACCAGACACAGGAAGAGTTTCTGCGGATAAACCCGCTGCACAAGGTTCCTGTTATCGATGATGACGGATTTGTTCTGCGCGACAGTACGGCAATCATGTTGTACCTGGCACAGAAATACGATGCTGAGAATTGGGGACCCAGAACACCGGAAGAACACGGCGAGATTCAGCAGTGGCTCTCATTCTCGGTCAATGAGATATTTCACGGCATGGCAACAGCCAGAGCGATTGTTTTATTTGAACGGGATATTGATCTGATCGGACCGCAATCACTGGGCGAGGCGTCGCTGGAGATCATGGAGCGGCAATTGTCAGACAGCCCTTGGCTGACGTGTGGCAGGCTGACCCTGGCGGATCTGGCCTGTTACCCGTACACAGCGTTAGCTTATCAGGGCAACATTCCATTGTCCCCGTACCCGTCGGTTCAAAATTGGATCCGACGGGTTGAAGCATTACACGGATATGTGGCTATTCCCGGAATACCGGCGCTTGCCTAGCGCACATGGCTGACAGGTATGTGGACACATTCATAGCCTGACCTGAACCATTCCATTTTCGACCCGAGTGTCAAAAATGCGCATTGCTCGCGTTGCGGGTGCTGACACGGGTTTGCCGTCTCGTACATCGAACGCGCCCTGATGCAACGGACATTCAATCACGTGTTCATCGAAGTAGCCGTCACATAAATCAGCGCCGCCATGGTTACACAGCGCCAGCGAGGCAAAAACACCGCTTGGCGTATCATAAACGGCAATTAGCCGTGGTCCGATCTCAACGCGCGTGACCCAGTTCTTTTCCAGCTTCGCAACATCGATCAGGTCGCGCCATGGTTTCTCATTTCCCATCGCTCAAACCTCTGCCGATTGCTCGGGTTCACGCTGCAAAATTTGCCGCAGAATGTCACGATGCGCTGCCAAGTAGCCGCCTCTTTCGACAAAAATGTGATCCTTCAGCTTTTCATGCAAACGCGGCAGCGAATGGAATGGAACCGATGCAACGTAATGATGTTCCGCGTGATAGTTCATGTTCCAGCACAGAAAGGCCATCGGTGTTGATACCAGATTGGTGCGGGTGTTTTCCGACATCTGGGCAACCGTTGGTCGCCCCACATGCTCGGTCATTCGCACAAATCGCATAACTGGTTCCCCCAGAAACAGTGGAATGATCCAATACCAGATCAGGCCCCACCAGCCGGTCAGAGCCATGGCTAGAAAAATGGCGGTGTAAATGGCAAGCATCCTGCGCGCGTCCCGAAAAACCGCTTTGTGCTCGACCTTGGGGATAAAGCGCAACTCTGTCTCGTTCAGCCGTCCGCGGGCATGTCGGAACACTTCGGTGAACTTACCGCGCCAATAGGGCAGGGCTGAAAGGTAAAGAAGATATTGTCCAATCGTCTTGGGCATAGGGATAAGTTCAGGGTCTTCGCCGGTGAGTTGGGTATAGGTATGATGGTCGCAATGCTCGTACCGGAAAAACCGGTGTGGCAGAATGATGATCAGCCCACAGATCTGACCAACCAAATCATTCAGCCAGCGTGTCCGAAACACAGTGTAATGCACACATTCGTGCTGCAACGAAAAATGATGCACCAGGACAACGCCTTGAAGGAACATTGCCGGCCAGATCAGCCAGCTGTTCCAGGCAAGTGTTATCAGCGTCGTGGTGAACGCAAGCAACAGGATCCAAAGCGCCAGATGGCGCAATCCCGGTCCGTTTGAACGTTGCATGAATCCTTTGAGTTCTTCGCGCGTGAGTTTTCCTTCGGCCAAGGCCTGAGTCAGCGGCGTAACGATAGCTTTTGACATATGGGTTCCATAATTTTGCCGGTGCGGGGGGACTTTGCCCTCTTCGTACATACCGGCACCGGAGACGGGAGTGCTCCGCACCATAAGACCAACTTGATCGGGTCCTATTAACAATAGATCATCCTATCTGGGCGCGATTCGATCAAGTTAGGAATGATCAGATAACCGCACGCAATCCGATATTCGGATCAGGATCAGCAAACAATGCCGCCGCGCAGGAATGGCGATCGAGAATTGACGGTCCAGCAGGCAGCCGTTCAGCGTAAAAAACACCATTGTCCCAGTAAGTCTCGCCGTCGATCACAATGGTCGGATCGATTACGTTCCAGCTGATTTCACCGGGGGCATAAGCACCACAAGTGTGGAAATGCAGAATACGCGGATTGCCAAAAGCAGACCCGCCCCATCTTTCGTAATTTTCTCGCATATCCCAGGGATATCCGCAGCCTGGGTGAATCCCAGCATGCCATGAATGTACAAAATTACGATCTATGTCGAACTGCCCGGCAACCCGATCATAGTGGGCCTCAGCTCTTGCAACATTAGCAGGGTCGCCGTCAAACCGCGTTAGCTGGCCATTTTCCATGATTGCAAAAACCGGTTCGTCGAATTCGATAGTATAATTGTCATAATACCTCGACCCGGTCCCGGTAAGAAAACTGACGGCCACCCTGCCAGAAAAACTATGTGCTGGAACCGGTGTAAAGACGGACATTGGAAAGCGCAGGATCGAGGTATCCCCAGTGGGCTTCAGATCCATAATCGGGTGTCCACGTACATCAGTTCCCAGCGGGCAGGTGATCCGGACTTCGTCTGCCGCATCAAGCACCGCATTGACGTCTGACTTGAGTTCCAAAAACGCATCGTGGTGGCCGTTCGAAAACCCCGAGCCCAGCAGTTCTTTGTTCACCGCAAAACTGACAATGATCCTTTTGCCCCGCGGCATGTCCGAAAACCGCAACTGATCGCCCAGGCGCGCCAAGAACAGGATGATGTCTGCAGCTCGAAATCGGACAAGAAGGTCGGGCGAGAGATGGGGGTTGTCAGGGTTGAAACCCACATCAACCGCATCAACAATTAGCCCTAGCTGCTGTGCCGCCTGGCTGAAGATGTCTACACAATTTGAGTCGAAATACCCGAACTGCGGAGGCTCGTAGGCGATCAGCAACCGGTCGCCCGCTGTTGCATGGGCACAGTTCACCAGAAGGTTTAGCGCTCCTCGCCCGGGCGTTGTGTCGGACATCAGTACCCCCAAAGATTTGATCTTAGAAATCTAGAGCCCTGTATCGACTCTAATCCATTTGAAAGAAGTAATGCCTGACATTAGGATAGCTAATATGATCCTGAATTTGCCATATTCGGCGCTTCGCGCTTTTGAGGCGGTCGTCCGCCATTCCGGCTTTTCGCCAGCAGCCGAAGAGCTGGGTGTAAGTCAAAGTGCGGTAAGCCAGCATGTAAGGTCGCTGGAGGAATGGCTTGGCAGAGAATTGCTGGTGCGCGGTGCGCGTCAGTCACGTCCCACACGCGAGGGCGAACAGCTGGCTCTGGCTATATCCGATGGATTGGGGCGTATTTCTGACGTCTGCGCTCAGTTGCGGGATAAAACTCGCAGCGACCGAACAATAGTCATTTCATGTCTGCCGGGCTTTGCGTTTAACTGGTTGTTTCCGCGGCTTATTCACTTTGATTTGGCGCATCCCGACTTGTCGATTTCGATCGCTACAGATACCGGGCAGCACCCCTTTTCTGGTGCCGATGCGGATATCGGCATTCGGTATGGGCTGGGTGAGTACCCGGGGTTGCAGGCCGATCTGTTGATGGAAGAACGGCTTTTTCCTGTCTGTGCTCCAGCTCTGTTACCCGATCTTCATGGCATCAAAGATTTGTCTCGTCACACACTGCTTGTGGATGAAAACCTACGTCATGGTGCGGCTAACCCGACGTGGGAATTCTGGGCCCGGCAATGTGATCTTAACTTGCCGACAGTGCTGCGTACACGTCGGTTGGGGCAGTCGAATATGGTTGTACAAGCTGCAATCGAAGGGCTCGGCGTAGCGCTCGGTCGTGAGCCGCTCGTGATCGACGCACTCTGTGATGGCCGATTGGTGCGACCGTTCCCACATTTGACGCAATCGCCTTTGTCCTACTGGCTGGTGCGGCGGCATGAGACGAAGGATAGCCAAAAGGTCAGCGAATTCCTGAACTGGATTCATGCCGAAGCCAAAGCGCAACCCGACATCCCGCTGCTCGCAAACGAGTCAAATTAGTAGACCTTATATGTCCCATTACCAATCCAGCATGGCGAAGTGCGGGGAAATTACCCCATATTGGCGCAAGCTAGATATTGAACGGAGAGCGGGATCATGTATCTGAAAAACTGCTGGTATGTTGCCGCATGGAGCAAAGATATTGGTCGCGATTTGAAGGCCGAGACCTTTCTGGGCGAAAACGTCGTGCTTTATCGCCAGCAGGATGGCGCGCCGGTTGCCCTGGCGGATGCGTGCCCGCATCGCAAGCTGCCTTTGTCAAAGGGCAATCTGATAGGCGATCTGGTCGAGTGCGGCTATCACGGTTTGACTTTCGACTGCTCGGGCAAGTGCATAGACAGCCCCACCCAGCGTGGGATGACCCCACGCCGTGCGGTTGTCAAATCTTATCCGGTGGTTGACCGCTATCGATTGCTCTGGATCTGGATGGGGGATCCGGCACTGGCAAATCCTGATCAGATTTTCCCCGTAGAGAATTTCGATAACACAACCTGGGGCATGACGGATGGTGGCGTGATGGATATCGATTGCCACTACCTTTGGGTCTGTGACAACCTGCTTGATCCCAGCCATGTGGCTTGGGTGCACGTGAGTTCGTTTGCGGGGGCAGGGACGGACGAAGAACCATTGAACGTGGAAAAGACAGATCGCGGTGTAATCGTGTCGCGCTGGATTGAGAACAAACCGCCTTCACCTTACTATTCCAAGCTTGTGGCGTTCGGGGGCGAATGCGACCGCCTGCAACATTATGAGATGTGCATGCCTGCCATCGGGTTGAACAAGTCCATTTACACGCCGGTTGGAACCGGTGGGTATGACAAGAGTCCGGTTGCTGAAACCTTCATCAATATCTCATATAATTTCATGACCCCGATTGATGAGGATCGGACGAGGTATTTCTGGTTCCAGCATCGTAATTCTCTTGCCGACGATGCCGAAGTGTCAACCTACATGAATGACGGTGCGCGTATGGCATTTCTAGAGGATAAGGATGTGCTGGAGGCAGTCCACAAAGGTATGAAGAACGCCACCACGTCGAATATTGATTTGGGCCTCGATGCGGGCGCCAAACAATTCCGACGCGTTCTTGACCGTGCTATCGAGGCCGAGAATACGTCACAGGAGGCCGTCGCGCGGAAGGCCTGAGATCTTGGCAGAGGGCTGGGAAATCCAGCCCTCTGCCGCAGATTTACGCAGTTTCGTAGATGACGGGGAACCGTCCACCGGCAAACGGCGCGCCCGGTTTAAGACTGTCATCATGCAGCCATTCGGTGACGGAATCGCGTGGCTCATAAGTTGCTCCGTCAACGGCAAAACGGATTGCATACCCTCGCCTGCGACGGGTGGTGGTTCTGTTACCCATAGCAGAATGAACGGTCATCCCGTCAAAGGCCAATGCATCACCGGGCTGCATATTCTCAAAATGGAAGATGTCGTAGTCGTCGCGGTTTGCCTCAAAATCTGGCATATCGATATAGTCGGGATTGTCCTGTTCCAGATGGTGTAGAAAACCACCGAGTTGATCGGTTTTGAACGGACGGTACTTGGCCCCCCACGCATGTGAACCACGTACAAATTCCAGCGCTCCATTGTCCGGGTCTACAGGGTCAAGCGCGATCCACATTGTCATGATCGGGCCGGAGACCGGCCAATAAGGCTGATCTGTATGCCATCCGGTTTGAGTCTGCGTTCCCGGCTCCTTCACGAATATTTGGTCATAGATCAGCGATGTCCATGGGCTGCCAGCTACCTGAGACACGCGCTGGCCGATATCCGACTTCAGGCAATAGTCCTGAAACACACCCGGCGTTTCACGCATATTCTTGTAGGCGAAATAGCGGTCGCCCTTTTTGATTTCGGTATCTACAGCGTGTCGCAGTTTGGTCAGCCATTCGTCAGATAGGATATCCCTTAGCAGCACGACACCGTCGCGTGCATAGGTATCCTGAATCGTCATAATTTCAGTTGATGTTGTCATTGCTTTTCCATCCATAAATTCCACCCGAGATTGAGGGCGGTAAAAAAAACAGGCGCTATGCGCCTAAGTTCTCATGGAGTCAGGATGTTGGAGAGCTGCGACAGTTTATGATGAAACAGGGCCACTTCGACCGGGTTGACCATTTTCCGGCTAGGTTTTGGTGAAACTGTTTGATGCGAACATGCATGACGCACCCTACCCGAAATAACCTGACCGAACCAGCAAATACCGCAACAAGTCATGTACGCGATGCGCGCGATGACCCGTTCAAATGCTGCGGCGCGCCAAAACGGGGATTGCATTTAGGTAAATTTATTTATTGACGTACATTGCTTCTTAGTAAATAGAATTACCAACATGCAAAAATACTCTGTGTTCTCACTCGCTCGAAACGCGCTCTCTGGCCATCGCAACTGGCCCTTGGCCTGGCGAAGCCCACCCTTGAAAGACCGGTATGAAGTTGTCGTGATTGGGGCAGGGGGTCACGGTCTGGCCACTGCCTATTATCTGGCCAAGGAATTTGGCATTACCGACGTCGCCGTGCTGGAGCGAGGCTGGCTGGGCGGCGGTAACATCGCGCGCAATACGGTGACAATCCGTTCAAACTACATGCGGGACGAGTCGATCCCGTTCTATGTCAAATCAGTCGCAATGTACGAAGGGCTTACACACGAGCTGAACTTCAATATGATGCACTCAAAGCGCACCATGGTAGATGTCGTACAGACCTGGCCCAAGCTGCGAGAGCTTCGGCGACGGCAATTGGTCATGGACATCTACGGCTCAACTTACGAGCAGATCAATACAGACGAATTACGCCGTCGCATTCCCGCGCTGACTGGCGGAGGACCTGATGCTCGCCTGCCAATCATTTGCGGCATGGTACATACCGATGCGGGTGTGAACCGGCATGATGCAGTGGCCTGGGGATATGCCCGCGCGGCGGACGCGATGGGGGTCGAGATCCACCAGCAGACCGCAGTGCAATCGCTGATCCGAGGTGCAGACGGCGCGATCGACGGTGTCGAAACCAATCGCGGAACCATTCGAGCCAAGAAAGTTGTCGTAGCGGTGTCTGGACATACCACAACGTTGACGGAAACCGCCGGGCTGAAGCTGCCGCTGCGAACTATGAACCTGACAGCTTTTGTTTCCGAGCCAGTCCAGCCGTTGGTCGATGTGATCGTGAATTGCCCCGACAGCGGGTTCTATTTCAGTCAATCTGACAAGGGTGAAATGGTAATTGGCGGCGCGCCTGACATGGGCCAGAGCTTTCGCCGGGACATCAAGCAAAACGTGTTCGAAGATACTGTGACGACGATGTTGTCGTTGTTCCCGTCATTCAAAAAGCTCAAGCTGATGCGACAATGGGGCGGGCATCTGGATATCGCGCATGACGCCTCGCCTATCATGGATCAGACCGAAGTGCCGGGGCTGTTCATCACGGCGGGTTGGTGGGGTGGTTACAAGGCGATCCCGGCAGGCGGTCTGACCCTGGCCCATCTGGTTGCTAAGGGTCAGCCTCATCCGCTGATGTCTTCATTTACCCTCGACCGATTCCGTCATCTGGATTTTGTGATGGAAGCCGGCACCACAACCGCCCGATAGAGAGGACAGGACCATGTTGCTTATCCCCTGCCCATTCTGCGGCAAGCGTAACGAAAGTGAATTTATCTTTGGCGGCCCTGTCGGTGCCGATCGGCCTGATCCAAATGCCGTGAGCGACGCGGAATGGGTTGAGTACCTGACTGTAGCACCGAACCCGTTAGGACCGGTGCAGGAGAAATGGTGGCACGGGCGAGGTTGCGGTGAATGGCTGACAATCTGGCGCGATACCCGAACCCATGACATTGTGGAGGCACCCGATGGCTCAGAGTAATCGTCGTGCTTCGGGCGGGCGTATAGATCGTACCAGCCCAATGACGTTCCGGTTTAACGGAAAAACCTATGAAGGTTACAAAGGAGATACTCTGGCCTCGGCCTTGCTGGCCAATGGGGTCCGTATCACAGCCCGCAGTTTCAAATATCATCGCCCGCGCGGCATCGTTGGTCATGGACCTGAGGAACCGGCGACTTTAGTCGAGCTGGACGGTGAAGATTCATCGGGTAACCGTCCGGCAACAACTGTGCCGCTGCGCGATGGGCTGAGCGCCCGCTCAGTCAACTGCTGGCCTTCGCCCGAGTTTGATCTTGGTGGCGTTAATCAGCTATTAGGACGCTTCATTCCAGCTGGCTTCTACTACAAGACATTCAAGTGGCCCAACTGGCATCTGTTCGAACCATCTATCCGCAAAGCTGCGGGGCTGGCGGCAGCACCCGCGCAACCTCCTACTTCGGGCCACTTCGAAGCGCGTCATGCCCATGCCGATGTGTTGATCGCTGGTGCGGGACCTGCCGGATTGCAGACCGCGCTGGAGGCGGGCAGGTCTGGCAAACGTGTGTTCATTGCTGATGAGGGAACAGAGGCAGGTGGCAGCCTGTTGAACCGGGATCTAAAAATCAACGGGCGATCCGCATTGGACTGGGTGGCTGAAACTGTTGAAGAATTGCGTGGGATGGGCAACGTTATCCATCTGCAAAATGCAACAGTCTGGGCCTATCGCGAACATAATCTTTTGATCGCGAATGAACGGGAACCCTTAGAAGGCAATATTCTGGAGCGGAGCTGGCGGGTGCGTGCAGACGAGGTGGTTGTCGCCACCGGGTCCACCGAACGCGCCATGGTTTTTGCAGACAATGATCGGCCGGGCGTCATGCTGGCTTCGTCAGTACAGGCTTATGTCAATCGTTGGGGTGTCACTCCGGGACAACGAGTTGTTCTTTTTACCAACAACAACAGCGTTTACGCAGTTGCAGCTGACCTAATGGCAGCAGGTGTGTTGGTCGTCGCAATCCTAGACAGTCGCGATACAGTGCCGCAAGCCGCACTGGATATGGCAAAGGGCGTCACCGTTCATACAGGCACCGTCGCCGCAGGTGTGCGAGGTCACAAGCGGGTGCGCGCGGTACGTGCGGTATCCGTCAGTACTGGGGCGGAGACCTGGATCGATTGTGACCTGCTGGGCCATTCCGGCGGTTGGAACCCAACCGTGCATCTGTGGTCTCAATCCAGAAGTACTCTGCGGTTTGATGAGGAGTTGTCCGCTTTCGTACCCGATCAGGCCGCCCAAGCTTGCCGCGCTGTCGGAGCTGCCGCAGGAGAGTTGACGCTTGACGGGATTATCGAAGGAGGTTCGGACCTGCCCTATGCCATCGAGCCGCTATGGCGCGTAGACGTCGCGGGGCAACGTGGAAAGGCATTTCTGGATCTGCAGAACGATGTGGCGGTTAGCGATGTACACTTGGCCCTGCGCGAAGGCTATGACAATGTCGAGCACGTCAAGCGATATACCACCGGCGGCATGGGCATCGACCAGGGAAAAACCGGTAATATCAACATTATCGGTACTGTTGCGATGCAAAAGGGTGTGCCCTTGCAGGATGTCGGAACGACAACCTTTCGCTCTCCCTACACACCAGTTTCCTTTGGCGCGATCGGAGGCTTGCGCGAGGAGACAGTGCTGTTCCCCTACCGCCACACGCCGGTCACGCAGTGGAACAAGGACAATGGTGCGGTGATGTACGAAGCTGGCGCCCGTTGGCAGCGTCCTGGATACTTCCCCAAACCTGGAGAAGGGTTGCAGGAGGCTGTGAACCGCGAATGTCGTGCGGTGCGCGACGGTGTAGGCGTCTATGACGGCTCCCCCCTCGGCACATTCGAGCTGAAAGGGAGTGATGTCCCGCACTTTCTCGATTTTCTTTACTCAAATGTCATGTCCAGCCTGAAACCCGGTGACGGGCGTTATGGTCTCATGCTGTCTGATGACGGGCTGATCCTGGACGACGGGGTGGTCTTTCGGCTGGACGAGCACCGTTGGATGGTCTCAACGTCGACGGGTCATGCAGACGCGGTCAACCAGCACATGGAAAAGCTTCTTCAGACCGAGTTTCCCGACTGGCAGGTCATGATCACTACTGTGACCAGCCAATGGAACAACGCCACCATATGCGGGCCCCATGCACGCCATGTCATGCAGGCGTTGGGAACAGATATTGACCTGTCGTCTGAGGCCTTTCCTTTCATGTCTTTCCGCGACGGCACCGTGGCTGGGATCCCGGCCCGCGTCGTGCGTGTCAGTTTCACTGGCGAGCTGTCATTTGAGGTCAACGTCGCGCCGCGCCACATGGCTGCACTGTGGAACAAAGTGATCGAGGCGGGCGCGCCCTTTGGCATTCTGCCAGTGGGTTCGGAATCCAGCCACGTTCTGCGGGTCGAAAAGGGCTTTCTGTCACTGGGGCATGAGGTGGACGGCACTGTAGATGCCCACGATCTGGGTATGGGATGGGTCATGTCGAAGAAGAAGCCTGACTATTTGGGTAAGCGTTCGATTGAGCTGCGTCGTGAAGGTGGCGGCACCCGGCGAGAACTGGTTGGCATTCTTCCTGAAGACCCCAATCGACAAGTGCCTGAAGGTGCACCGCTCACCCCCGGAGGCCGAAAAGAAGCCACCGAGGGGCTCGTCACCGCCTGTGTCTGGAGTGTGGTGAACGACCGTTGGGTCGGTTTGGCGTTGCTGGAAAACGGGCACGCGCGGCATGGGGAATCCGCCCATGTGCGCCTGAAAGATGGGGTTATCCCAGTCACCATTACCAAGCCGGTGTTCCACGACCCCGACGGCAAATTGCTGAGGTCCTGAGATGAGCTATGACGTACAGATCACACGCCAGAGTCTGAACGCACTGTTCGATCTCAAAGGGGCGTTGGCAGCGATTGAAAACTGGGTGGGGGACGCTTTGCCCCGTTTGTCCGATAAGCCTAATAGACGAACAGAGAAAGATGCGATTGAGCTGTATCACATCGGGCGAGACCACTGGATCGCCCGTGCTTCGCTGGATTTGGAACAAACGTTGAGAGCACAGCTCAAGCCTACCGATTGTCCCGCCGATATCAGTATTGTGCAGATTTCGGATACTCTGGCCTTTTTCAAAGTAGTGGGTCCGCAAGCGGGCGAAGTGATGGCCATTGCCTGCCCGTTGGATCTGCATGACACTGCATTCGGCAAAGACGCTGTCACCTATACTGAACTGTTTGGCCTCAAGGCATTGGTGATGCGATGTAAGGATGGTTTCGAATTCGCTGTCGAACAGAGCTTTAGTGACATGGTAGAGGACTATCTGGCTCGCGCCGTCACCTGAAGAAAGGGATGTCATGACCCGCACACATATCCACAAGTACCAGACCCGCTATCACGCGCAGGCGACCTATTCCAAAGCGATCCGGGCCCGAGGTGATTTTGTGTTCATGCAGGGACAGGTTGGTACTCTGCTGGACGGAACATTGATTGGTGAAGGCGATCCGGGCGTACAGGCAGATCAGGCCTGCCGCAACATCCAGCGCTGGATGGAAGAAGCCGGGGGCAGTTTGGCGGATGTCTGCAAACTTACCGTCTATGTCACCGACATCTCCTATCGCCCCGCCGTTTATGAGGCGATCAATCGCTGGTTTGACGGCGTGCACCACTGTTCGACCGGTGTTGTCGTGCAGGGATTGGCTGATCCATCGTTATTGGTCGAAATCGATGCAATGGGCGTCATCGACGACGAGTCCGAAGCATCCTGATGACCGAGGTACAATTTCGGCGTCGAATGACATTGATCTTCACTCTTTGAAAGTGTCGGGTTGGGTGTGTTCATTTTTTCCCACGGATCGCCATGCTGACGACACTGACTTCCATCCTGCCGATCTTTCTGATCATCGCTTTGGGCTTGGCTCTTCGAAAGGGCGGCATCCCCAGCACCGATTTCTGGAACCTGAACGACAAGCTTGTCTATTGGGTACTGATGCCTTGTCTGCTGTTTACCAAAATCTCGCTGTCGCCACTCGATAAATCCGCGCTTGGCCTTTACTCGGTTACCATTCTGGGCGGGTTTGTTGCGGCGCTGATCTTTGCCTTCATAAGTGCGCGCCTTTTTGGGTTCGCGGCACCGCAAGGTACATCGATACTACAGGGAAGCGCTCGGCATAACTCATTCATCGGGCTGGCGCTGGCGGCAAATCTTTTTGGTCCCACAGGATTAGATATCGCTATTCTTGCGACTGCGATACTGGTGCCGACCACCAATATCGTAATGGTGGTCATGCTGGTCGGTGCACTGCAACGCGACAATGCCACCAGTTTGCCTGTAGCAATCCTGCGCGAGCTTGCCCGCAATCCTTATGTTATTTCGATATTGCTTGCGTTCGGCGCCAACCAGCTGATCGGTGACCGGATCCCGGTTTTACATGATGTAGCAGACGTTTTAGGGGCCGGGGCTTTACCGATTACCTTGTTGGCCGTAGGCGCAAATTTGAGAGTGCGCGCTATGGCCGCCAGTGTGTTACCGCTGATCCTTGCGTTCTTAGGCAAGATGGTGGTCTTCCCCATAGCGGTACTGGTGGTCGGGTTGGCGGTTGGATTGCCCCGGGACGTGCTGCAAATTGCTGTCGTTTATTCTGTGGTGCCAACTGGTGCATCCTCGTACACGCTGTCAAAGCAACTGGGTGGCGATGCCCCTTTGATGGCAGCGATTGTCACATTGCAAACCCTGATCGCCGCAGTGAGCATCCCTCTGTCTTTGGCAATACTGCTGCCGCTGGTCGGTTGATACAGCATCCGGAGAGCGGGATTTATGCTGCTCGGCAGGATACCTGCAGAATCCCGTGCACCCATTGGGCGATGTCCAGCAATCGCTTATCTGCTCCGTACGGGCCGATCAGTTGTATACCAAGCGGTAGCCCAGAGTGATCCGCACCAAAGGGCAGGGCGATTGAGGGCACCTGAAGCAGAGTCCACATCCGCGAGAACACCGGGTCACCTGTCGCGCCAAGCCCTGCCGGTGCCGGACCAGGAGCTGAGGGAACCAACAACGCATCCACGTCGCGGAACATTTGATCCAGCATGGTTGATGCACGGTTACGGGTCTCAACCGCAGTAAGATATTCGTCTTCTGTAACCAGCAGCCCATCGGCTATCAAATCGTGGAATTGCTGGCTGATACCGGGGACGCCAATTTGGTACTCTGTTTTGCGAAGGCGGGCTGCCTCGTACCCCATGACGGTTATTTGCGCCTGTGTAAGCCGGGAAAATATCGGCGGGTGCGTGATTTCACCTGTTTCCGCACCGGTCGCGGCAATGGCTGCCAGCGCACGTGTGCAGGTGTCGCGCATCTCTATCGATCCGTCCGCCCAATGGGGACCACGCATCAGGCTGACCCGGGGCAACGCAACGTCGTATTCAGGTGGCGGTGTCAGTTTTGCTCCACGCAAAACGGCATCTGCCAACGCCAGATCACGCGGATCTCTTGCCAGAACTCCCAGCGTGTCAAGGCTGCCTGACAAGCCCATAACCCCGCTCAGATCATAGTTACCGGTGGTCGGTTTGAGGCCGCAGATACCGCAATAAGCGGCCGGCCGGATCAAAGAGGCAGCTGTCTGCGAGCCAAATGCGAGCGGTGCCATGAAGTCGGCGACCGCAGCGGCAGACCCGGAGGAAGAGCCGCCGGGGGTATGTCCAGGACTTGCCGGATTTGCAGTATTGCCCGGTCGAAAATAGGCAAACTCGGTTGTGACCGTCTTGCCAATTGGGACCGCCCCTGCGATCAGAAAAGCCTGGACGCATGTCGCGTTTTTGTCTGGTTGTCGATCGGAATAAAGATCGCTGCCCCAACCTGTTGGCAAGGCTTCTGTGTCGATAATGTCTTTGATAACAAAAGGTACGCCATGGAGCGGCCCACCGATTGGAAGTGTATCGGCAGCGTGAGCAAGCTCCATGGCGTGATCCGCATCGAGGTACTGAAACGCCCCGATCGCAGGCTCCCGTTGCGAAATTCGGTCCAGATGTGCCGCCATCACCTGAGACGGTTTGACTTCACCCTTGCGGATCAACCGGGCCAATTCATGCGCGCTGAACCTGTTTAACTCCGTCATTTCTCCAACATTTCCATGGCCACAGCGAAGGGGGTGACCGGCATGTCATAAATACCCCCTCCCAGCCGGCCAGCTTCGCCAAGCTTGTCGAGGATACCCAGACCAATTACCGGCCCCGACCCTTCGGCCACCGCGCCACGTGCCGTGCTGCCTAGTTGAATATCTAGTGTTCGAAAATAAGGATGTGTCCCTACGGATAGGCCGGAACTGCGTGCTTGAGCGTTGTCGGGGAGAAAGGCACCCAGACCCTTTTTCTGATCTGGGCTCAATTCGATGGCCATGGCGCCGAGTCCGAAAGCCTCAATTACGGCGCTGTCACCGATTGCTCCCAATGCCCTGTCCTGGGGCACATCGACTTCGAATTTCCCTTTTGGTGGATCGGCTTGAATTGTAAACCATTGGCCGGGTAAGCCCGAAATCTGGATACCAACCTCGCGCCCGTTGCCACCGGCAGCAGTGACAAAACTTGAACCTTCGACACCTTCGGCCAACTTCATCATGCATTTTGTGGCTGCCATCCAAAGATTGAGGAACAGCGACGGCGAGCTGGCCATGAAGGCCAGTGCTTCTTCGTCCTTGATCCCGCCAATGGTACGATCTTTCAGTTCGGCGATAAGCGCGTCTGTTGCAACGGGTGTTCGTCCATGGCAGTCGTCCCCCCCTACCAGGCCAGTCACGGCCAGCGGCACAAGTGCGATACCTTCGGCGAGCCCATTGTCCAACACATCCACAAATCGGGTGTTGAGCCAGCGGATGTGCTCCAACACTGCCTTGGATCGCTGACCCAGCCGCATCGCTGGGCGGCTGCCCGCATTGATCGGTGTGAACACACGTTGCTGCCCACGCCAGGCATCATAAATTGTGTGTAGCGGCATATCTGCCGAGACAACAGCGGCCAGAGGAGTGACAAGATCGTGATCCTGCGCGGGTTTCAACTCGATTTCACCATTTAGGATCATCGCCTCGGCTTGGTCGAAATCCCGAGCAAGCCCCTGCCAGACTGCTGCGACGCAAGCTGAATTAAGGATCGGGGCCGTGATTAGATTGGGATCGGCAAAGGCGGGCCCTGCATGAAGCAGTGTGTTTTCCGCAAGCCCCAACGCGTCGGCGGCCGTGTTGAACCGGTTCCAGACCGGCTGTGTTACCATTGCCCTGTCAAATGCGAGTTGATCCGCAGGATGCAGCATTACGGATCCTCCGGCGGTGTGATCCATGTCTCCGAAAAATATAGGAACGCGGTGGTCGTTTCGTAGCCGGCCTGTACCCTTGTTCCCAGCTTACCTGGCAGCAATTTGCCATTGACAATGATCTGTGCCGAATGCGCCGACACGAGTAGCGAAAACATGTTCTGTTCGCCCGAGGCAACCTCATGCGGCGACAGTTCCAGCGCCCGTGGCGGTTGGAGCCCCTCCCAGACGAGTTCGACGGTCAGGCTCTCACCTACTATTGTCTCGGTATAACGGTGGCTCATCGGATCGCCGGAGGTTCGCACAGCTTGTGCGCCGATTTCAGGCATGGTGGCAAATGCTGGTGCATCGGCAAATGCAGCCAGTTTGCTGATGAAGTTCTTTTTCAGGAATGTGGTCAGATCTGGATTGTCGCTGAGGATCACATTTGGAGCCTCTGGCGGTCCTTCAACCTGATCAGGTGTCCCATAAAGCAGCAATACCTGACCCTGTCCGACCGGCGACCAGGCAACGCGAAAGAACAAAGCCATCGCTGTGAAATCGCCATTGTCGTCTTTTAGCAGAATGCCCGGGTTTTCACCTGTCCAATCCACGGTGCCCGGTGTGACCGGCTCGTTCAATGGCATCACAGATCCTCCTGTGGCGTTACCCAGGTTTCCGAAAAGGCTAGAAAAGCCGTGCTCATGGTTCGGCCAAAGAACTGCCGATCGGCAACGACGCCAGGCAGGGGCGTACCGTTGATCACGACCTGTGCGGATTTTGCTTCCAGAAACACCGAATACATTTCATGCTCTTTGGTGGCCGAGTTTTCCTTGGTCACCTCGACCGGCAAAGGTGCACCCATGTCGTGCCAGATCATTTCGACCGTGACGCCTGATCCACGTAATGTTTCTGAGTAACGTGCCTTCAAATTGCCAGGGCGCTTTTCGACACTGTCGCAGTCGAGCCAGGTCATCGCCTCTAGACCCGCTTTGCCGACGAATGTCGGCATTTTGGTCACCCAGCCATCCACGATCCAACGCATCAAGCGCTGGTTGTCGGTCATGATCAGATTTGGAACATGTGGCCAACCTTGCGCCCGATCCGGTGCACCTAAGATGATTGCCGCGTGACCGCGACCATAAGGCGAGAGCACAACGCGGAAAAACAGTGCCAGAGTATCATACTGTTCCTTATCAGCGTTCTGCTTGAGGTAAATGCCCGGGTTTTCACCTGACCAGTCAACCCGGCCAGGGTTGTGAGGGATACGCGTGGTCATGACCAACTTGCCTCGTATGTTTTTAGTGCCTCAATGATGAAGGCTTTGCGATCATCGCCCTGCAAGTGATCGCCGGACATGTAAATCTCGGCCACCCGATGCGAGATCTCCTTGAGAACTGCACCATCGTCGCGCCCCTCCTGCACGGGAATTCTCAGCATCGTATCACCGGCGTAGGTTGGGATGATCTGTCCGGAGAAATTGTCAGACGGTTGTGCCGGACGTTCTCCGTTTTGCAGCGCGCGGATGGCATTTCGCAGCAGCCGGCGCGCCTTGGCCACCCCCCGGTCGGAAAAGCTGAGATTTTCGCGTGAATGGATATTTTTGGGCCCCTGACTAACCCAGGCATCATAGTCGCCAGGGTCGCGTTGCCGCATTTCATATGGGCGATCGGGATCCTGCCCATAGAAGTCGGTCTTGCCAAAGCCCACTTTGCTTTTGTCAGTCAGGCCCTTCGGGTCATCGTTGGCATCAGCGTTGCGGAAATGACGCCAGGCAATGACCATGGTGTTCGTGTCGTCAATGGGTGTGATCCAGCGCGACAACCCGCAACGCCCAAAATAACGCGGCCCGTTTGGCACCGGGAAATGCCCACCGTTCTGGGTAAATGACGGCAGCATATGATCATGGATACGGATCCAGACGATGTCATCTACACGCCGCACATTGGTGTAAAAATCACCAGTGGCACTGGCATGAAACTCAATCATCGGCATTTCGGCGAAGGCGTCGATGAATTGGCTGCGCACGGCCAGCGTATGAAGATAGACCACATGAAACGGATCCCAGGCGTTCTCCATGACCTGAAGCCAGTTGCAAGGGGATTTGATCAGGTAGGGCACCAGCTCGTCACCCTCATCATCGAAAGTGTCCATTACAGGGAAAGGAGGTTGGGCTTCGGGTGGACCCATATAGGCAAAGGCGAGTCCTTTGTATTCGATCACAGGATACGCCCCCAAACAGGCCTTTTTCTTGACTTGTGATGCGGGCGGTTCGCAGGGGGTCTCCAGAATGGTGCCGTCCAGCCCGTATTTCCAACCGTGATAAGAGCAGCGAATGCCGCCTTCCTCCACGATCCCGAACTCAAGGCTCATGTTGCGGTGGCAGCAATGCAAGTGAGTCAGCCCCAGCTTGCCTTCTTTCTTCTCGCGAAACAGTACAAGGTCTTCGCCCAGAATGCGTAAACGATAGGGCAGATCACCAACCTGATCTGTCATTGCCACCGGCATCCAGAACCGGCGCAGATATTCCCCGCATGGGGTGCCAGGGCCAACCTCAGTCAGTTCCGGGTCAGGTTTCTGAGCCCAAACTGACTGCTTGTCATGGCCTCTAAAATCGCCTTTGGGGGCGTCGAAATGGTCATTCATGGCGTCCTCCGTACGTATTGGTGCTGACAGATCAGGGAAACGGATCCGGGACCGGCGCTGCGCCGGTCCAGACGGATTTGATCTGACAGAAATCCTTGATGGCGTCCGGGCCAAGTTCTCGCCCATATCCGGACAGCTTGACCCCGCCAATAGGGCTGGCGGGATCGACGCTGCGATAATGATTGATGTAAACGGTGCCTGCTACGATAGCCTCGGCCACTCGCTCGCCTTTGGCGGGATCCGCGGTCCAGACACCGGCCGCCAACCCATAGTCGCTATCGTTGGACAGCGCGATGGCCTCGGCTTCTGTATCAAATGAGGTAACCGCCAGCACCGGTCCGAACGCCTCTTCGCGCCAGAGCTGCATGTCGGGCGTCACATTGTCGAAAATGGTTGGGCCAACAAAAAATCCGTCTCGCCCAGCGGCAGTTTCAAGCCCGTCCAACAGGCAAACAGCCCCATCCGCCTTTGCCCGTGCAATCATTTCGGTCACTTTGCGCAGGTGCGGTTCATTGGCCAGCGGAGCAATCTGGGTCTCAAGCTCCATCGGATCACCAAGACGAAAGTCGCGCGCCCGTGACAGCAGTTTTGCCAACAAGTTTTCTTTCATGCTGGCTTCGACGATTAGACGTGACCCGGCGACACAGGTCTGTCCATTAGACAGAAAAATACCAGAGAGAATGCCGTTGACGGTGTTGTCCAGATCACAGTCAGCAAACACAACCTGCGGTGATTTTCCTCCTAACTCCAGCACTGTCGGGACCACACCCGCCGCCGCTGCTTCGGCGACTTTACATCCTCCGAGATCTGACCCGGTAAAGGTCACCTTGCGGGTCAATGGATGGCGAACGAGCGACTCGCCAACCTCATAGCCGAGCCCAGTCACTACATTCAGGACGCCAGGCGGTAACCCAGCCTCATGTACAAGCCGAGCAAATTCCAGCGTTGAAGCTGACGCCATTTCCGATGGTTTGACAACAACCGTGTTGCCCGCCGCCAGTGCCGGAGCCAGCTTCCACGCAAGGATCATCAAAGGAGAATTCCAAGGTGTTATTGCCACAACCACGCCATATGGGATGTAGTGGCCTACGCTGCTCACACCGAGGACTGTATTTGCCTGTTGTTCGGGCTGCATTTTGCGAGCTTGTGCTGCGAAATGCCGAAACCAGCTATGCAATCCGGCAAATTGCCCCCGTACTTCGGAGATCCGCTTGCCATTGTCGCGGATCTCGGGCTCGACCAGTTCCTGCCAGCGGGTCTCCAAAGTATCGGCAAGCTGATCAATAACATAGGCCCTGTCATTTGGGCTGGTGTTGGCCCATGGGCCTTCCCGAAAGGCGCGGTCGGCATTTCGTATGGCTTGATCGGCTGTTTCAGCGCCACATCGTGCGATCTTGCTCCATTCAGTGCCGGTGGCCGGGTTAACACTCGGAAGTGTTTCAGCGGCCCAGGGTAGAAATGACCCGTTGATGAATGGCGTATAGGTCCGCATCTATGGCCCCTCGGGCAGAGGTTGCGCCACCAAGGTCAGCAAATCGCCCCGGCGCACCACACCGCGATTGCCATGGGCAAGAACAAGACCCGAAGCTGGAAACCTCAGATCCAACGGTGTGCGATCCGGTTCGGCTGGAAAAAAGAGCGTGCCAGCAGATGCTCCGGCCTCGACATATTGTCCGGCGGAGCAGCGTCGATCAAACAGGCCATCGGCAGGGGCGTAGAGACTGTGCGTTGGGTCCGCGATTTCTACGCAGTGCGTCGGGACAGATTCCGAGGATCTGCTGGGTAGAACACCCAGATGACGCAGGCAACGCATCAGGCCAGCCTCAGCAAGATCGGTCACATCAGGGTCGACACCGCCGCCACCGCTCAGTTCCGCCGCGATCATAGGGATCTTGGCCCGAGCCGCGGCGGAGTTAACTGATCGGTTGTCGTTGTTCGCACCGAGTACCCAGATCAACGGCAACCCAAAGGCCCGAGCCAATTCCATATTGGCTGCAGTGAGCTGCGCATCGTCTGTTCGTGCAGCCAACGCGCAGGGTTCGAACACTGATGCCTTGCCTCCGGAATGCAGATCAATCACGGCATCTGCCCGCGGGATCATTTCAGTTTCAATAAAATGGGCAAGCATGGCGGTTGGGCCGCCGTCTGCATTTCCGGGGAATGCGCGGTTCAGGTTTTGACCATCTAGCGGCGAAACACGCGAAGAGGCGTGAACCGCCGGCGCGTTCAGAGCTGGGATCAGGATGACCTGTCCGGTCAACTTTAACGGATCAAGTTGCGCTGCAAGCCGAAGGATAGCTGCTGGACCTTCGAATTCATCACCATGAGTTCCCCCAAGCATCAACACGACAGGCCCCGGCTGTCCGCGGATGCTGATGACCGGAACGGGGTAATACCCAAGGGGCACAGCATTGTCGGACCATTTCAACATCAGATCACCGGTATTCCGTCCCGGTAAGTCCAGATCCGTTGTGAGATGAAGCCTGCTGTTAGAGGTCGCGTGGGGATCAGTCATGTGAGTCCTTTGGGTGGTATTCTGCACATCAATAACATAACATTAAAGAAAGTGAATTGCTAAAAATGATCAGTTATGTGATATGAAGGAAAATCACAACCCACCCCGCCTATTGGTGCAGGAGGACATGAATGACCGTTGCCCTCGCGAAAGCGGGAATTGACAGGATCAAGCCCCATATGGTGAGCGAGGCGGCCGATATCGCGCCGCCCTCCGCAGTCCTGCTCAATTCAAACGAAAGTGCGTTTGGTCCCAGTCCGATTGCCCGAGACGCGGCACGGGCTGCCGCCAGCTCGATTGAACGTTATCTGGAAAATCCGGATCACATTCTTGCCCCGGCTATCGCGAGCCATTTCGGACTGGATGCGGCGCGCATCACAACAGGGCAGGGGTCCGACGACTTGCTGGCGCGGCTGGCGCGGGCATATCTTGGACCCGGTACCGAATTGATCCGCAGTGCAAACGGCTATCTGAAGGTCCCGAACTACGCCTATGCCAACGATGCCGAGGTTGTGTCGGTTGCAGATGATCATTTCAAACCATCCACTGACCGTATGATCAATGCGTTGACTGATCGGACGCGGGTGGTTTATCTGGCCAACCCCGAAAACCCGGCAGGTACTTACCTGAGCGGAACTGAAGTTCGCCGCCTGCATGCTGCACTGCCGGACAACGTCTTGTTGATCATCGATGCAGCTTATGAAGAATACGTCGACGCGCCGGATTATGAACCCGCCCATATTTTGGTCGAACAGGCGAAAAATGTCGTCATCTGCAGGACGTTCTCCAAGATTTACGGATTGGCCGGCGCGCGCGTGGGCTGGATGTACGGGCCCGATGACATCATCGATGCTGTTCGTCGGGTCGGTTTGACTTTTCCAGTGGCGTCGTCCTCTGCTGCAGCTGCGATTGCGGCATTGGAAGATGAGGCGCACACACGCTATGTCCACGATGCGAACCGTAGGGGCCGGGACTGGATCAGCGCCGAGATGCAGGCACTTGGGTTGGGCGTAATACCCAGTCAGGCAAATTTTGTTCTGGTTCATTTTCCCGATATGCAAAAATCTGCAGAAGCGGCCACAAGCGCGCTTTTGCAGGAAGGGGTCGCGGTGCGGCGGTTCGCCTCGTCCGCATACGGGGACTATTTGCGCATAACTGTCGGACATATGCGCGATCTGAGGATTGCGCGGGACGGTATTGCAAGATTTCTGGGCGGAGGCGCGTGATGGTCGCTTCGTCTAGGGTGGCGGCGGATGTGCCAAAGGTGGCGCATCCTTCTGGTGCAGCAATTCTGGCACAAATTAAGGCGGCGCAGGTGCGTGAAATTGTGGCTCTGCCTGATATTGTTACCAGTGACGGGTTGCTATGGCCAATATCTCGGGATCCGGAATTTCGTCTGACCCGCATCTGCAAGGAAGATGAAGGTGTCAGTATCTGTGGGGCTATGTCCTATAACGGAACCCGTGCGCTTTTGATGATGCAGCAAACAGGATTGATGGATTCTCTCAATGCAATCCGGGCTATCGGGGTGGATTACGAACTACCGGTTGTGATGATGGTGGGTCTGCAAGGAAAAGAGCCGCATATACACCCAGATTACTCGGCCTCTTACGGAGTCAGGATCGTCCGTCCGGTGCTGGATGCAATGGAACTGTCGCATTCGCTGATCGAAGAACCCGGAGATGAGGCGCATATCTGCCAGGCCGTTGAGGCCGCCTATACATCGTCAAAACCCCATATTTTCCTGATCGGGCGCCCCCCGGAGACACCATGACAATGCCCCGAGATGCGGCGCTCGAGGCGCTGATCCCACATGTTCGCGACGACGATATTGTGGTCGCAGTCTATCAAAGCTGTTTCGACTGGCTGGCGCTGAACCCACGTGAACTGAACTATGTCGCAGTCGGGGCGATGGGGCAGGCCTCATCTCACGGATTGGGGCTGGCGTTGGCCAATCCAGATCGGCGCGTGATTGTTCTGGATGGTGATGGCAGTCTGTTGATGAACCTCGGGACATTGGTCACAATTGCCAGTGCCGGGGCAAGAAACCTGTATCACTTTCTATCTTTCAACAGGGTGTACGAAGTGAACGGAGCGCATCCTCTGCCTGGGGCGGACATGGTAGATTTCGCTGCTATGGCCTGGGCTGCAGGGTACGCGGGTGTGCAACGTTTCACGGATATCGACCGGTTTGCCGAAGCGGCACCACAGGTATTATCTTTGTCCGGCCCGCAGTTCATTTCGATGGAGGTAAAGGCAGGCGCGTCCTATCCCCGCGACTATGCCTATATCCACAGCGCGCAGGCGCGATCCACTTTTCGGGCGGCTCTCAATCGGCGTTGAGATCTGATTGGACGATGTTCAGAAAAGACTTTCCAACGGCAGATAGGGTCTTGTTCTTTGACCAAAATAGAACAGCCCGGAAGTTTAACGGCGCGGCAAATGGTATAGCCACGCAACCTGGAATGGTCTTGAGGTAGTCCAGACTGGCGCCGACGACAGAAACTCCCAAACCACGTGAAACCAGCCTGCAGATAGAGTCGGTTGTGCGCGTCTCATATTGCATGCGCCGTGCAATCCCTTTTGCTTCGAAAAATTGGTCGATTTCATAGCGAAAGCGAGAGGAAGGCATATAGGAAATAAAACTTTCATCTGCCAGATCCCTCGCCTGGGCAAGAGCATTGTCGGCCAAGGCGTGATCCACCGAAACCACGCAGCACACATCACTGTCTTTGATCACAAGGCTTTCAAATGACGGATTTGCCGGTTGGGTTGTCGTGATGCCAAAGTCATAATTCTGGGACACCATCCATTCGACTGCGTCATCGCTGGGGGCGATTTCCATTCGGGCCATCGCATGTGGGCAAGTGGCAGCAAATTTCCCTATCAGGTCCGGCGCGAGCTGCGAAGAAACGCCAGGCGTAATCACAAGATTGAGGCGCGCGTGGCCAAATTTCCCAATTGCTGTGGCAGAATCCTTAATATGTTCCATACCGCTAACGGCTTGGCGCACTTCTTCAACCAGTAATCTGGCCTCGTCTGTGGGTATCAGCACACGGCCGACACGCTGAAAAAGTGGAAACCCAACTTCTTCTTCGAAATCAGAGATCAGCCGGCTGACTGCAGGTTGAGAAATACCCAACATCGCTGCGGCCTCGGTCACAGTCCCGGTCGAGACCACCGTTCGAAACGCGTCAACTTGTCGGAATGTGATGTTCATTTGGCCTCAGTGGTTTTTGGCTTGTCATTTAGCGTGTCAGATTCGACCCATAAGATATGGTTATTCGAAATTCAAAAATCTGGCCAGCATGCGATATCACTTAGTTGGCGCCAAATTGGGTTGTGTATCTGGATTTCCCTACTATTGCTGACGAGTAGAGACGGCTATGAATTCGATCTTTTGCGAGTGGATTTTACGGAAACCATGCGGAAGCTTGGCATCAAAACTCAACGTATCTCCCGCTGACATATCAAAGTCTTCGCTGCCGCAACGATAGATTGCCTGGCCTTCGATTATGTATATGAAGACATAGCCTTCATGCTGATAGCCGGGCAAATTGTCTGATTGATCTTTTGAAATACTGATCCGTGCCGACTGGAACGTCCCTTGGGGTGCGCTGTGCTTACCCAACAGAAGGTAGTTATGCGTGTGCCCCTGAGTGATACGCCGCGCCTGGAGACCATCCCCGGCACGCGCGTGATGCACATCTGCTGCCGCGTCTGAGCGTGCAAACAATGCCACCAATGGCACATCAAGGGCATCCGCCAGTGATTGCAGCATCGCAAGCGAAGGTGAGACATTACCATTCTCTATACGACTGATCATCGCAGTGGACACCTGTGCCCGAGTAGCCAGGTCACCCAACCTAAGTTCACGCTCTTGGCGTAACCGTTGCAGTGTCTGACCTATTTCACTTTCTGTGCAGTTTTTCTTTTCCACTATTTTTGCTGCCGATCATGGAATTCAGGATATGGATACAGCGCATCCGGGATGTCAACATCAGTGCCCTAATTCGAAAATGCGTCAAGGCTCGAGTATTCAGAACACTTTTTGGATTTCCGATACCAGCAGATTGGACAGCCGACTGGTCACTGTATTTGGGACTTGGTCAGGTTGTTGATCGGAAAATGTTGCAATCTTTTGACCATCAACGCATTCGGAATTAGCGCGTGAATGGCTGCTGGTCATATCAAGTCGAAAGCCGGTTCATGATTTCCTTTAAAGGCGCGCAATATCCAAAGGATGTATTCCTGATCTCAGCGTTCTTTCCCTCCGCTACGGTGTTTCCTATCGTGATCATGAAGAAATCTCGACCGTCACTATCATCTGCACAAATCAGCCTGCATTGTTGGCGGACGCGGTGACACGTCAGGTGGAGCAACCCGAACTTCAGCGGTTTGAAATTTCGGCGGCGCAGCTAGCAGCCAACTATAACCAAGCTTTGGAACAGGGGATTGAGGTTGACCCCGACCAATGGGACGCCCTGAACGCCGCCGCTTGGCCTATTCTCGTTGCGCGGGGCCCATGTGAGGCTTGGGATATGAGCCAGCGCTTGCTCCGTTTGCAAACAAGAAATGCCGCCCCGATTGGGGCGGCGTCGGACCGGAACTCGTTCAGCATGTATTCCAGGTGAATCGGCGCTGGGTCGCCAAAGAACCTTTTGACCCTACGCGCCATGGGCCAGGGGTAGTGCACAGAGCCAAGGTCTGATGTGCGTCAATCCTGCCGGTTATGTTCGCGGTAGCTCGGACATTCTGGCAAGGATGTCCACGCCCTGCTGTTTCCAGAAATGTAAAAGGTCGATGAATATCCAGTTCTCGGCCAGCTTATCCCCGTCTCGCCGATAGATATCTATTACCCGAAATTCACCGGCTTTGTCAGTCGCAGGCATTCCCATGAACCCGCCAGTTGGACGGGCTGTGAAGTTCGGCCAGCCAAAAAAACCGCCATAATGACCCTCTGCCAGTCGGCATATGTGTTTGGTTTTCGACCGGTCAGTGAAACCAGCACGGAAAGGGCCTGCATGCTGTTGGGCGTAGCGTTCGATCGTGTAGGTCGCCCCGATCCCGGATGGCCCCCACCAGATCATGTCTTCGGACCATGTGCGACGTAGCTCGTCCTCAAGGCTGAGGCCGCTGTTCCATTGGCCCAGATCGGAGATCATAGAGTTGATGGCTGCCAGGGTCCGCTCTCCTTCCGCCGCAGGTTGCGGACCGACCATCAGGCCGTCATGGGTCATGGGCCCCGGCTGCACGAGTTGCGCGGCTGTCTGAGGCGGGAACGGCTGCAATCCGGCCTGCATCATGAAATGAGGTATGTCGAAATACATCGCCGTTTCAGTGATTTTCCCGTTTTCGACCTTGTTGAATTCGCAATAGCGCAGAAATGTCATTTTGCCGTTTGGCGAGATACCTAGCCAATCTTTGTCGAACAGCCCCATGAGATGGCCCATTGATACAACCCAGACCGAGGTGAAACCGTCCATCTCGTTTTCTCCGGCCATGAATATGTCCATGCGGCGCTGCATTCGGGTCAGGCTTTGTTTCAGCGGAAGCCAGAACTGGGCACCTACGTCACAGGGGCCATGCAGTTCGTCAAAGGGATGGAATCCGCGCCACAGATAGTCATCGGCGCAATATTTCGAGATCACGTCAGGGACCGCTGATTCTTCAGCTCGGCTCAGAGCTTCATAAAGATCCAGAACAATATTTTTCTCGGCTTCGTAAGGCATATTCTTTTCTTTCAGTGCTTTACCAGTGATTGAGCACAGGTTTTAGGTATAATGAAGCGCAGATTTGCAAACGCATGCAAAAAAAGCTTGCCTGATGTTCCATCAGATGTCTATGCTCTTGCAAACGTATGCACGATAAGTGCACATGGGAGGACAGAATGGCCGAAATTCAACTTCGCAGTGTTGGGAAACGTTGGGGATCGTTTGTGGGGGTGGATAATTTCGACCTGACTATTGCCGATAAAGAGTTCCTGGTTCTTCTTGGCCCATCAGGCTGTGGCAAGACGACGACCATGCGCATGATTGCGGGTTTGGAGGACGCCAGCGAGGGCGACATTCTGATAGATGGCGAGCGTGTCAATGACATGGAGCCCAAGGACCGCGATGTCGCCATGGTGTTTCAGTCCTACGCGCTCTATCCGAACATGAATGTTTATGAGAATATCCGGTTCCCGCTGAAAGTGCGCGGCATCGACCCTTCCACGCATGACGAAAAAGTGCGCCGCGCTTCGGCCATGGTCGAACTGGATGACTTTCTGCATCGCAAACCGGCAGAGCTGTCGGGCGGCCAGCGTCAGCGCGTCGCTTTGGCCCGCGCCATTGTTCGCGAGCCAAATGTCTTTCTGATGGACGAACCGCTGTCAAACCTTGACGCCAAGCTGCGTGTTTCGACGCGCGCGCAGATCAAGAACCTCAGCCACGAGCTTGCCGTGACCACAATCTACGTGACTCATGACCAGATCGAAGCGATGACTCTTGCAGATCGTGTGGTGATCATGAAGCAGGGTATCGTGCAGCAGGTTGGCTCTCCGACCGATATTTACGATGCACCCGCAAACACTTTTGTGGCCAGCTTTATCGGCAACCCGGCAATGAACCTTATCGATGGTCAGGTTCAGGATGGGGTGTTTAGGGCTCAGAACACTGAGGTGCATGGGCTGAATGCGTCGGACGGCCCGATTACGCTGGGCTTTCGCGCCGAGGACGCCAATGTCGTGGAAAGCGGCGGCGAGATTAACGGGCCCATCTACACGCAGGAGCTTTTGGGCGACAGCACGATGGTCTCGGTTCGGATCGGTGGCGCGCTGGTTTCGGTCAAAGCCGACAAAACCTATCGCGCTGAAATCGATGATCAGGTTTCAATCCATATCCACACCGATCACTGCCACTTGTTTGATGCGCAAACCGGAACGCGTTTGGAGCGCTGAACAGAAAATCCAAACCCGCATTGCCGGGTTTAATGCAGGTGCAGACTTCGAAGATGCACCTATCTACCTCGGGAGGAATACAAATGTTTCTGAAGAAAATAGCATTGGCTGGGTCCTTGGCCGCCTTTGCCGCCAGCGCAGGTTATGCCTGTGAAATTAGCGGGCGCGTGAATATCGTTGGTAACGAATTTGCGGCCATTCAGGCCGTCGCAACCGGCGCGAAAGAATGCACAGGCGCATCGGTCGATTCAAACCTGACCTCCGAGCACCAGACCATCAATGTGGCTGGTCTGTCCGGAAACCCGTCTGAATACACCAGCGCCATCATCGCCAACAGCTCGATCGTGGCGTTGATGAACGAAGATGTTATTCGGCCGCTCAACGATCTGGTGGAACAGCATGGTCAGGACCTGCAGCCAGGTCAGTTAATCAAGATTGGTGATGACATTATGGCCGTGGCGTTCATGGCGAATGCTCAGCACCTGATGTATCGCAAGGACGTGTTGGAACAGGCCGGTGTCGAAGTGCCGACAACCTATGAAGAATTGCTCGAAGCGGCCAAAGCCATTCGCGAGCAGGGCATCATGCAAAACCCGGTTGGCGGTGCCTATGCGTCGGGTTGGAATCTGGCTCAGGAATTCAACAACATTTTTCTTGGCTATGGCGGCAGCCACTTCAAAGCTGGAACAGCAGAGCCCAACGTGAATTCTGAGGCTGGTGTCAATGCGCTGAACATGATGAAGGCTTTGTCGGAATACATGAACCCCGACTTCCTGACCCACGATTCCAATGCCACTAATGCCGAATACCGTGCTGGTAACGTTGCAATCATGAATATGTGGGGTTCACGCGCATCGCAGCAAACCACGACCGAAGGCGTGCTTCAGGAAGTGATCGACGGTCATGCGATCGGCGCACCACTGACAGTCGGCGGCGGGTCGACGCCGGCATCGACCCTGTGGTGGGACGGCTGGACCGTCGGCAAGAACATCTCGGATGAAGAAGCCGAGGCTACGTTCATCGCGATGAAACACGGTATCCGTCCTGACATGCTGAACGATGAAACCACGCCGCTGGCGGTATGGTTGATCGAAGGCTACGAGCCTGGTGCGGACGCCGAAGGCGTGTTTGAGGCGGCCAAAATGGGCACACCGCCTTATCCGATGTTGCCTTACATGGGCCTGATGCACAGCGCGCTAGGCAATGAACTTTCAGACTTCATGCAAGGCAAGGAAAGCGCTGAGCAGGCGCTGGCCGATGTCGAAGCCGCATATCGCGCCGCTGCCATCGAACAAGGTTTCCTCCAGTAGGGCCTGACTCGTGCGGGCGTCTGTAAGGGCCGCCCGCACAAACCAATTCACGTGGGGATTGCGACATGCGCCATAAGACCTTCCTGTGGTTCTTCCTGCCCACCGGGCTTGCGATGCTGCTGTTCATCGCGATGCCGATAGTCTCGGTGGTGACCCAATCCATTTTCGCGCCTCATCCGGCCGTTTTGTTAGAGGTCGAAAGCTGCACCCCCCTGATTGGCTGCACGACAGAGACCACGATTGATCAAGAGGCAACAGCCGCCCTTCGCGCCGAGAAACCACTGGGCCGATTTGTCGGATTGGACATTTACCTGGACCGTGGCCACCTGGCGATCCAGGAAATTGGCCAGATCTGGGCTGTGAATGAAACCTGGGGCGGTTTCTTCTCAAAGATCGGTAATTTGCCCTTTTACAGGGCAATGGCTTTTACGCTGACCTTCACGTTTGTTGTTACGCCGCTCACAATCATTTTGGGGCTGGTGATTGCGCTGGCAATCAACTCCCTGCACCGAAATCTCAAAGGGCTGCTGATCTTCTTTTCGCTTCTGCCGATGATCGTCACTCCGTTGATTGGCTCGCTTATCCTGTTCTGGATGATTGACAGCCGCGGGGTCATCGGCAACGCCCTGGTATATCTGGCCGGGGATCCGGATTTTAGCCTGAAGGCCTCAACCGGGCTGATGTGGGTGGCGCTGATGGTTTATGGAGTTTGGCACGCCGCTCCATTTGCATTTGTCGTGTTCTATGCGGGGCTGCAAACATTGCCCCAGGATCAAATCGAGGCCGCCCAGATAGACGGGGCAACCCGCTGGCAACAGGTTAAGTTCGTGGTCGTTCCTCATCTCATGCCACTGGTCACATTTGTTGCGTTGATTCAGTTGATGGACAACTTCAAGGTGTTTGAACCGATAATCGGGTTCAGCGCAGGTGCGCACGCACAATCCCTTAGTACATTCATCTTCAACGACTTAGGCGGTGAAACCCGGCAGCTTTCTTCCGCGGCCGCGACCTCTGTGATCACGATAATCGGAGTCGCCATTCTGCTGTCACCCGTGCTTGTCCGCACCTGGCGCGACTTCAAAGGAGCAAGATAAAATGGCCAGCCGCGCACAAAGAATGCCTAGAAGTCTCCGGATCGCCTCATCCTTATTTGTGATCCTATGGTTCGTTCTGGCCGCTTTCCCGTTCCTCTGGACGGTCTGGGGTTCGTTCAAAGTAGAGTTGGATTTCTTTTCGATCGCCGACTGGACCAATGCCATCACCGGAGCACGGACCGAAGCCGTCTATGGCTCGCCTTTCACAACCACAGGGTACGAGGGCGCCTGGATACAGGAAGAATTCTGGCGGAATGTTCTCAACACAGGGATCGTCTGTTTCTTTGTTGTCACCATCTCGCTCACAATCGGAACGCTGGGGGGCTATGCTCTGTCCCGGTCGACCTACAACTATACGTTCTGGCTATTGATCACGGCACTTATCTTCCGGGCTATGCCACCGATTACGCTGGTCTCGGGATATTTGCTGCCTTTCTTCGAATGGAACATCTGGGGGATCCTTCCAACCACGATCATCGTGCTTGTGGCGATAAACCAGCCGTTCACTCTGTGGATGCTGCATTCTTTCTTTAAGAATATCCCAAGCGAGCTGGATGAAAGCGCCAAGGTCGACGGATGCAACCAGTTCCAGGCATTTCGTCGCGTGATCATTCCGGTGATGTGGCCAGGGGTGATCACCACCGGGCTGTTCTCGTTCCTGCTGGCCTATAACGATTTTGCCGTCGGGGCGATGCTGCTGTCCGAAAGCAACCGCACGATGGTGCCTGCCATTGCCGCGTTTCTTGGTACAACGCAGACTGAAGGTAACGTGATGTTCGCGGTTGCGGCTGTGGTTTCAGCCACAGTTCCATTGTTCATTCTGGTCATGTTCTTCCAGCGACAGATTGTGGGCGGTCTGACGGCCGGGGCTGTGAAAGGCTAACTCTGATGGGACGCACTCATCCTCAGTCCGTATCTGCCCATGCGCATACAGCCAGACTGAATGTGGCTGCGCGCAGGACCCGGCGGCCGGGACGAATTCCATTTGCTTTGATGCGCGCGGGACCTTGCGGGGCGCTTCTCCGAACATGCCCCGAACAGACCCCATTGAGACAGAGAAGATGAAAAACCTCGACCGTAAACCCTTTCTGAAATTCACCGAAGCACAACGCCATCCTGGCAACTTCCGGCCGGCATTTGACGCTTTCTTCGCCCCCGGTGCACATGTCAACGTGGTGCATCCCTTCAATGAGGTCGCGGGCGGCCTCGGGCTGCACGATCACGTCATCGCCCCGCTCGCCGCTGCCTTCGACGGGCTTTTTCGGCGCGATGACATCGTCATGGCCGGCGAATTTGACGGGCAGGACTGGATCAGCGCCACCGGCTATTTCGTTGGTCGGTTCTCGCGCGACTGGCTTGGCATCCGGGCCACAGGCGAGCTTGCCTATCTGCGCTTTGGCGAGTTCCACCGGATGCAGGACGGCAAGGCGGTGGAAAGCTATATCTTCCTCGATATTCCAGAGCTGATGCTGGCCGCTGGACAATGGCCGGTCCCTGACAGCCCGGGCAAGACCCGCGGCTTCACCGGCATGATTCAAGGCCCTGCCAGCCATGATGGCATCTTGACCACTCCGCAGGATCCTGCCGAGGGTGCCAAGAGCTATCATATGGTCACAGAAATGCTGGCCGGGCTTGCTACCGAGAACGAGGCTTGGCGCCCCTACTGGCATGACAACATGGTCTGGTACGGCCCCGGCGCCTTCGGTTCTTTCGTCGGGATCGAGAGTTTTGCCAGCTTCCAGGTGCCTTTCGAAGCCACCTTTGAAGGCTGGTCTGGCGGCACTGCGGGCAACGGCATGACGGCGCATTTCACCCGCTATGGCGAAGGTAATTACGTATGCTCGGGCGGTTGGCCCTCGTTAACTGGCGTTCAGGTGAAACCTTTCCTCGGCCAGTCCACAAGCGGCAAACGCGTCTTCATGCGGGTCTGTGACTGGTGGCGCCGCGAGGACGATCTGCTGGTCGAAAACTGGGTTTTTGTCGATGTCCCGCATGTGCTGTTGCAACTGGGCTATGACCTCTTTGCTGAAATCGCCGAGCGGGCTGCATGAGCTGCTCTGCCAGACATAACGCCGTTGCGCGCCATCCGGCGCTCAACCGGATGCCAAGGGATTTTCTGACGGCGGATTAATCCTCGCCCTCCACACAGAAGATCCCTTGGTAACCATAAAAGGAAGAGAAACATGAAGGGCTCCCGCCCCGAACAAGCCGTGCTGACACGTGACACGGACATGAGCAAAACCGACGAGACCCGCGCCGTGATCGAGGGGATGGTCGATGGTTTGAACGACCACCGTATCGAAGACATCGGCGAATTCTTCGCCGAAGGGTTCCGCTGGCTTGGCAACCAGGGTTGCGGCACCAAGACGGGCCTGAAGGAATTCCAGGAAAACTGGCAACGCCCGTTCCAGGCTGCGTTTTCCGACAAGACCTGCATCGACGAGGCCCGGCTTTATATGGGCGAGTGGGCGGCAGCTTTTGGCCGCCAGGAAGCAACCCATTCTGGCGAATTTCTGGGGATTGCGCCCACCGGCAAGCGCGTCGAGATCCGTTACATGGATTTCTGGAAAGTTGTCGACGGCAAGATCGTCGACAACTGGGTGAATGTCGATTTTGCCCATGTCGCCTCGCAGCTTGGCGTCGATCTGTTCCAGGGCAAAGGGTGGGAAACATTTGACCGGGGAGAAGAAATTCCGCCCCGGCCCGAAAATTGAGGATTAGGACAATGGCTATCGAATATCTGAAAAGCGGCAAACCCGAGGCCGACCGGGCCGAAGATGACGCCAAAACCCGCGCTGTCGTTGAAGCGACGCTGAAAGACATCAAAACCCGCGGTGATGCGGCAGTGCGTGATCTGTCGGAAAAGTTTGACAATTACTCGCCGGAAAGCTTCCGCCTGAGCCAGAAACAGATCGACGAGCTGATCGCCTCATTGACCGAACGCGAGCTGGCCGACATCAAGTTCGCTCAGAAACAGGTGATAAACTTCGCCCAGGCGCAGCGCGACTCAATGCTGGATATCGAGGTTGAAACCTTGCCGGGCGTCATCCTCGGCCACAAGAACATCCCAGTGCAGTCTGTTGGCTGTTATGTTCCTGGCGGTAAATTCCCGATGGTTGCGTCGGCGCATATGTCGGTTGCGACCGCTAAAGTCGCGGGTGTGCCTCGCATCATCGCCTGCACGCCGCCGTTTCAGGGCAAGCCCAATGCGGCCGTGATCGCTGCCATGTATCTGGGTGGGGCGCATGAGATCTATGTCATGGGTGGTATCCAAGCGATTGGTGCCATGGCGATCGGTACGGAAACCATTGATCCGGTCCACATGCTGGTCGGCCCCGGGAACGCCTTTGTGGCAGAAGCCAAACGGCAGCTCTTTGGTCGCGTTGGCATCGACCTTTTTGCGGGCCCGACCGAGACCATGGTCATTGCCGACGAAACCGCTGCCGATGCCGAACTTTGTGCGACCGACTTGTTGGGGCAGGCCGAGCATGGCTACAACAGCCCGTGTGTTCTGGTCACCAACTCGCGCAAGCTGGCCGAAGAAACGCTGAGCGAGATCGACCGTATCCTCGGTATCCTGCCTACCGCCGGAACCGCAAAAGTCAGCTGGGAGGAGTATGGGGAAGTCATTGTCTGCGACACTTATGACGAAATGCTGCAAGTTGCCGATGATATCGCCTCTGAACATGTGCAGGTGATGACCGACCGTGACGACTGGTTCCTGGAAAACATGACCAGCTATGGCGCGCTGTTTCTTGGGGCGCGGACCAATGTTGCAAACGGTGACAAGGTGATCGGCACGAACCACACGCTGCCGACCAAAAAGGCTGGACGTTATACCGGCGGTTTGTGGGTCGGCAAGTTCCTGAAAACTCACAGCTACCAGAAGGTTGTTACCGACGAGGCTGCGGCAATGATCGGCGAATTCGGCTCACGCCTGTGTATGCTGGAAGGCTTTGTCGGCCATGCCGAGCAATGCAATATTCGCGTCCGGCGTTATGGGGGTATCAACGTACCTTACGGCGAAGGTGCGGCTTATCGCGAGGCTGCAGACGCGTCCTCATAAGAGTGAGGTCATTGCTGCAGAACTTGCGCTTGGGGTTTGCCCGGGCGCCATGGGTTTTGAAAGAAAAGCAGAGAACACAATGCGAGATTTCGCAATGGACACACATTCTACCCATAAGGCCCTGATCGCGCCATTGCGCGAAGCCATGTATAACTTTGACGAAACCGGCGTCCGAGCTGCACTGCAGGCGGTGATTGCGCCCGATGCCGTCATCCACATGCCCCATCCATTCGGCGACCTGACCGGGCCGCAGGAACTCTATGATGCCTGCTACTCACCGCTTTTGAAATCCATGCCTGATCTGGAACGCCGGGATTGGATTGTGATGGGCGGGCCGACGCAACATGGCGATGATTGGGTCTGCTGTGGCGGCCACTACGTAGGCACCTTCGTCGCCCCTTGGTTGGACATCCCGCCGACCGGGCATCTGACCCATATGCGGTTCCACGAATTCTACCGCTTCGAAAATCGCAAAGTTGTCGAAATCCAGGCACTCTGGGACATTCCCGAAGTGATGATGCAGGCGAAGGCCTGGCCGATGGCCCCGTCTTTGGGGCAGGAGTTCTGTATTCCCGGCCCGGCGACGCTGGACGGTATCGTGCGGGGCCCCTGGGATGAGGCAAAATCGAAGGCCTCCTGCGACCATATCGTTTCCATGCTTGAGCATCTGGAAAAGCATCCCAGTCAGGGTGGCCCCGAAGTGATGGAGATGGAAAGGTTCTGGCATCCGCGCATGAACTGGTACGGGCCCGCCGGGATCGGCACCGGGCGCGGCATTGCAGGGTTTCGCAACTGGCACCAGATCCCTTTCCTGGGTGGCATGCCGGACCGAGGCAAATACGCCGACGAGATCACCTTTCATTTCTTTGGTGACGGTGATTATGCAGCTGTTACCGGCTGGCCGGACATGATCCAGACCATCACTCATGACGGCTGGATGGGTATCGCCCCTTCTGGCCAGCGCATCACTATGAGATCGTTGGATTTCTGGCGATTGGAAGATGGCCTGATCCGGGAGAACTGGGTGTTGGTCGACCTGCTGGACGTGTACCGGCAACTGGGCGTAGATGTCTTTGCCCGCCTGCGCGAATTCAACAAAGCGCGTGTCGCAGGTGAAATTCCATACCCAGTCGGCGAGGTCTGATATGCTCAATTTTCCCAGCACCCCCAGTTTCAGTCTAGGCGGCAAACGTGCGCTAGTCGCCGGGGCATCGTCGGGCATAGGTCTGGCCTGCGCCGTAGCGCTGGCAGAGCATGGGGCCGAGGTCACATTGGCGGCGCGCCGCGCAAGTGCGTTACAAGAGATAGCCGATCAGATGACTACCAAGGGATGGTCTGCCAAGGTGCTTGAGATGGATGTCACCGATGTCGCAGGAACTGCCGCGGCTGTCGCCGAAAACGGACCGTTTGACATCCTTTTGAACTCGGCAGGGTTTGCACGTCATAGCAAGGCGGTCGAAACGGTGCCCGAAGATTTTGACTCGGTCATGAACGTCAATGTCCGGGGGGCCTATTTTCTAACCCAAGCCGTTGCCAAAGGGTTGCTTGAGGCCGGGAGTCCCGGATCGCTGATAAATATCTCAAGCCAGATGGGCCATGTCGGCGGGCAGGAACGCGCGGTCTATTGCGCCTCCAAGTTTGCGGTCGAGGGCTTTACCAAGGCGATGGCGCTGGAATTCGGGCCCGCAAAGATCCGTGTCAACACGATTTGCCCGACTTTCATCCTGACGGATTTGTCCCGGCCTACATTCGAGGACCCGACCAAACGGGCCTGGATTTTGGACAAGATCAAGCTGGGCCGCCCGGGAGAGATTGAGGATATTATGGGCGCGGTAGTGTACCTGGCATCAGAGGCGTCGGCTTTGGTTACAGGAACAGCAATGTTGGTGGACGGAGGCTGGACGGCAGACTGATGGTTACTCAGAAAGTTACATCGTTGGACGTTGCCCGGCTGGCCGGGGTCAGCCAATCCGCCGTTAGCCGGGTCTTTACGCCTGGTGCATCGGCCTCACAAAAAACGGTCGCGAAAGTGCGCAAGGCAGCGGATGAACTGGGATATCGGCCAAATTTTCTGGCCCGTGCAGTGGTCTCGGGCAAAAGCCGGATCATTGGACTTGTGGTCGCCTATCTGAACAATCAGTTCTATCCTGAAGCGTTGGAAAAGCTGACAAACAAGTTGCAGGAGCGCGGCTACCACGTGCTGGTCTTCATGGCGTCGCATCAGGCAGGCAACATAGACAACGTGATCGAAGAAATACTGGATTTTCAGGTTGACGGGATTATCGCGGCTTCGGTGGCTTTGTCGTCGGATCTGTCGGATCGTTGTCTGGCTGCCGGTGTGCCGATGGTGCTGTTTAACCGGGTTCAGGACGACCCGGCCATGTCGGCGGTCACCTCGGACAATATCGCGGGTGGGCGCAAGGCTGCCGAATTCCTTTTGGCCGGGGGGCATAAAAAGATCGGGTACATCGCCGGGTGGGAAGGCGCGTCGACCCAGCGCGACCGCGAAGCAGGTTTCAGGGCCGCCTTGCATGATGCGGGGGCGGAACTGCATGCGCGCGGCGTTGGTAACTTCACCAGCGAACAGTCGCGGGCGGCAACGCTGGAGATGTTTGCCTCGGACCCGCCCGACGCCGTTTTTGTGGCCAATGACCACATGGCTATTGCAGTGATGGATACCCTCAGATTCGAGTTGGGCCTAGGGATTCCCGAAGATGTTTCGGTTGTCGGATATGACGATGTGGCCGTTGCAGCATGGCCAACCTATAGCCTGACCACTGTACGACAGCCTGCAAACCGTATGGTTGCCGAAACAGTGGACATTTTGCTGAGCAAAATCGAAGGGCCCGATGTTGGTCCGCACCGGTTGGAAATAGATGGACCGCTGATTGTTCGCGGTTCTGCACGTATACCTGAAGGATGGAAGACATGAAGGGATTTGACCCGAAATTCAAAGATTTTCCTGACTATATTATTGGGATCACAAAAGAAATCTGGGAAGATCGGGGCATTGCCACGCTGCACCATTACTATGCACCCGATATCGTAGTTCGATCCCCGGGGTCAGTTGTCGTTGGCAATCAGGGCGTCATTGCCGCTACCATGGCAACGCTTGCCGAGTTCCCCGACCGCACATTGCTGGGTGAGGATGTGATTTGGTCCGGCACACCGGAAGAGGGCATGCTGTCCTCGCACAGGCTTTTGTCGACTGCGACCCATCTGGGAGACGGTGCCTATGGGAAGGCTACCGGGAAAAAGCTGGTGTATCGTATCCTTGCCGACTGCCACGCCATCGACAACCAGATCAACGATGAATGGCTGATCCGCGACCAGGGCGCGATTGTCCAGCAGATGGGGTGGGATCCGAAAGACTACGCCCGTGATCTGATCGCCCGCGAAGGCGGCCCAGAGGCTTGCGCCCAGCCTTACACCCCGGAAAACGATCAGCACGGGCCTTACAAAGGGCGCGGCAATGACAATGAGTGGGGTCAGAAATACGCTGGCATTCTGACCCGGATCATGAATGCAGACCTGAATGTGATCAGCACTGAATATGACCGCGCCGTGCAGTCGGAATATCCGCGCGGCACGACCGGGCACAGCTGGGCTCCGGTGGATCGCTTTTGGATGGGGCTGCGGGCCTCTTTCCCGAATGCCGAGTTCAGGATTCAGCATCAGATCGGTCGCGATGATCCGATGATGCCGCCCCGCTCTGCGATCCGCTGGTCGCTGCATGGCAAGCATGATGGATGGGGTGTGTTCGGCACGCCGACGGGGGCCGAGGTCTTTGTGCTGGGTATCAGCCACGCCGAATTCGGCCCCTGGGGCCTGCGCCGTGAGTACACTCTGTTTGATGAAACGTCGGTCTGGAAACAGATCCTTTTGAAAACCGGTGATCTGTAAATGTCGCATCGTCTCTCAAATCTGGAGGCTGGGCAGGCCCTGCGGCGTTTTCACGCCCACCGGGCCAGCCTGCGTGCCCGGCGACTGAACAACCGCCCGCCTGGTTTCGGAGTTTGACCGCAGCAAACTCCAACCAAAAGGAAGACAGAAATGAGTACCATCCAAAGCCGCATCGTCCGTTATGGCGAATTGAAACCCTGTAAAACCGCGTTCATCGACGCCCATACACCGGGTTCAGATCAAAAGGAAAACTTCACCATCATCGGCGGGGGCGTATCTGAAAGCCCCGACCAGCATGTCCACATCACCGACAAGATCGGTTTCAACATCGGTGCCGCAGGCCAACCGCCGAGATGCCGGAACTCTCTGCATAGCCACACCACGGCCGAAGTGTTCTTTGTCGCCAAAGGCCGTTGGCGGTTCTTCTGGGGCAGATACGGATCGGCTGGTGAGTTCATTGCCGAAGAAGGAGACATCTTCAACATCCCGACCGGTATCTTCCGCGGGTTTGAAAATGTGGGGCAGGACTATGGGATGATCATGGCAGTCCTTGGCGGCGACGATGCCGGGGGCGGGGTCACTTGGGCGCCACAGGTTATTCAGGATGCGCAGGCCCATGGCTTGATGCTTGGAAACAATGGGGTTCTTTACGACAGCAAAAAAGGGGAAACGCTGCCGCATGACGTACAGCCCATGCCCTTGCTGACTGAAGAGCAGTTGAAAGCCTATCCCGAGGTCCCCGTCGAAAATGTGATTGGCAATTACGTGGCCCGCTATTGGGATTTGATGGCGCTGTCATCAAACAAGCCTGCCGTTGTGATCGGTGAAAACGGCCTGATCAAGGACAAGCCGGGTTTCGAGGTTGATTTCCTTGGTCGCGGCTCGTGCGTGTCTGATCCGGTCAAAGCCGAAAAGCCGGTGGTCTTGATGCCGGCCAGTGGCCACTGGCGGATTACGATTGAGGATGTCGAAACAACCCTGACAAATGGGGATACTGCACTGGTTCTGCCCGGCGAAAGCTATGGCGTCACGCCTTCGATGACCGGTGACGCGGGGCTCTATCGCGTTACCGCAACCGAAGATCCGGCCGGTACAACTTGGACAGGTGCATGAAACAAACTGCGCTGCCTTCCGGGCGGCGCAGATCAGACTTGCAGAGGGAGAAGAAGGAATGACCCGCATTTCAACCACACATGTAGGGAGCCTTCCGCGTAGTCAGGAGGTCGTGGATTTCATCTTTGCGCGCGAGCGTGCAGAGCCATTTGACGCGGATGCGTTTGATGCCTGCATGACCTCGGCAGTGTCCGAGACAGTGCGCAAACAGGTCGAAGCCGGGGTCGATATCGTATCGGATGGCGAGACGTCGAAGATCTCATACGCCACCTATGTCAAAGATCGCTATACTGGTTTTGACGGGGACAGCCCGCGCAACGCGCCAGCAGATCTGAAGATGTTTCCCGGCTTCCTGAAACGCCTGGCTGATGATGGCGGTACGCCACAATATGCGCGCCCAATGTGTGTGGGTGAGGTGCGGTCAAAAGGGCAAGGTGAACTGCAAAAAGACATCGACAACCTCAAGGCCGCCATGGCCGCGCATGGTGTCGAGCGTGGTTTTATGAACGCGGCCAGCCCGGGTGTCATCTCGCTGTTTCTGCAAAATGATTTCTACCCCACGCGTGAAGCCTATCTGGCTGCACTCGCCGATGCGATGAAGCAAGAGTACGAAACCATTGTGGGGGCCGGTCTGGATCTACAGCTGGATTGCCCGGACCTGGCCCTGTCTCGCCATATGCTGTTCTCTGACCTTTCGGACGAAGAATTTGTCAAGATCGCCAATTTGCATGTTGAGGCCCTGAACCACGCATTGCAGGACGTTCCCGCTGACAAGGTGCGCGTCCATATTTGCTGGGGCAATTACGAAGGACCGCATTGTTGCGACATTGGAATGGACAAAGTGTTCGGCACGCTGATGTCGACCAAATCCCGCTATGTCCTGTTCGAAACCTCGAACCCCCGTCATGCGCATGAATGGACGGTGTTCCGTGACCGCAAAGCCGAAATACCTGAGGACAAAGTGCTTGTACCTGGAGTTGTCGACACCACGACAAATTTTGTCGAACATCCGGAACTGGTCGCCCAACGTATTGAACGGTTTTCGAATATTGTCGGCCGCGAAAGAGTGATCGCGGGCTCGGATTGCGGATTTGGCACTTTTGCCGGATTTGGTGCGGTTGATCCCGATATCGCCTTTGCCAAGCTTGGATCTCTGGCCGACGGGGCTGCATTGGTCGCATGAAACCACTTGTAATGTTGCCCGGCATGATGTGCGACGCCCGGCTTTTTGCCCCGCAGGTCGCGGCGCTTTCGAGCAGCAATCCTGTCCTCTACGCGCCGATTGGGGGGCATGACACGGTGCAGGCTTTGGCCGCCGAAGTGTTGTCTTATGCGCCCCCGCGCTTTGTCCTTGCGGGTCTGTCCATGGGTGGCATCGTTGCGATGGAAATAATCCGGCAGCAACCGCAGCGCGTCGTCAGCGTGGCGCTGATGGATACCAACCACTTGGCCGAACGGGATGACGTCAAAGCCAGGCGTGGTCCACAAATCGCTTCTGTGTCCAGTGGGGGCTTGGGCCGGGTCATGGCCGAGGAGATGAAACCAAACTACCTGACCGATGGCCCGAACCGCGAGGCAATTCTGAACCTGTGCATGGATATGGCCTTGGGTCTTGGACCGGATGTTTTTATCAACCAGTCCAAAGCATTGCGAGATCGCCCCGACCAAAGCGATACCTTGCGCGGTTATCCCGGACAGGCCCTGATCCTGTGCGGGAAAGATGATGCTTTGTGCCCGGTTTCGCGACACGCCCTGATGCATGAACTTCTCACGAATAGCCGTTTCGAGGTCATCGAGCAGGCGGGGCATTTGCCTACACTTGAACAACCCGAACTGACGACAGCGGCTCTGTGCCGTTGGCTGGAGGCATTATGAAAAAACCCTTGCTGGACCTTTTGAAATCCGTCGACACCCCCACCGTTTGCAATGCGATAGAAGTGGCGCAAGGCAAGCGTGGGTTCGACAATTTCACGCGGGGCACAATGCTGTGCTCGGATCCCGATGCGGGGGCAATGGTCGGTTATGCCAGAACGGCAAAGATCGCGGCGGTGAACCCTCCCGAAGACCCTCCCGAAGTGATCCGTCAGCGCCGGATGGATTACTACCGGCACATGGCAACGGGCACAGGCCCGGCTGTTACGGTTGTCGAAGATTTGGATTTCCCGGACTGCATCGGTGCTTATTGGGGTGAGATCAATACCACGGTCCACAAAGGGTTTGGCATCAGCGGTGCGTTGACCAACGGCGTGATGCGGGATCTGGGCGATTTGCCGGATGGGTTTCCGGTTGTGTCGGGCTCGGTCGGTCCAAGCCACGGGTTCGTGCATGTCAAAGAGGTTGGCACCCCGGTGACCATCTTCAGCCTCTCGATCAAGGACGGGGACCTGGTGCATGCGGACCGGCACGGCGCTTTGGTGATCCCGCCCGAAGTGGTGGACAGCCTGGAACAGGCGATCCGTAAATTGCTTGAAACCGAAAAGCTTATTCTTGGCCCAGCACGCGCGTCAGAGTTCGATTTTGAAGCCTTTGAACAAGCATGGGCGGCGTTCGAATCCTCGCGCACGTAGTGCAGCAACAACCGCGCGGCCCAGCTATAGACTAACCCGATAGCGAGGCGATGTGATTCTGAATGGTCCCGTCATTAGCGATGGAGATCGTGTCGGAAATCGCGGCTGGATCACACCCATCTCATGCCCAAATCCGACAGATGCCTTTGAACCCGTCCAGGATAGTCCGAGACGATGGCATCAACGCCCAGATCAATCATCCTGCTGATTTCCGCCGGTTCATTGACCGTCCATACGGCTACGCAAAGCCCAAGTTCTTTGGCAACCGCGACGTCCTCAGATATCACATCTGCGAAATACGGACACCAAAGCGCGCCGCCCGCTTGCTTGACCATTTGCGGGATTTTTTCGCTTTGGCCTCGAAAGTCCGGACAAACGGCCTTGGAGGAATCCTCGCCAACGTCATCGGCATTTTCGGGAAGCTGCGTCAGGTAAGATGACGGCATGCCAGGTGCCTGCCGCTGACAGACTTCCAACAGGGTCCAGTCAAAGCTGTGCAGCAACACGCGATCGGATAGGCCAGCGGCCCGAACCTGCTGTACCACGCGTTCGACAAAGCGGTCCAGATAGGCCGCGTCATGGGCCAGATCCGGATCAGATTTCAGTTCGAGCATCAGATTGGCTTTGCTGTATTCCGGCCGATTGATCAGATCCAGAAGGTCCTGCAGCTTTGGCACGCGAACGCCGTCCAGTTGGGCCTGATCGGGGAACCGTCGACCATAATCCGAGTGTCCGTCCAAGCGCCCGATTTCGAACTGTTGAATCTGGTCGAAGGACAGGGATGAGACTTTGGGTTCTTTTCCGGTCAAAAACTGACCGCTGGCATCCCGAAAGGTCGGCGCGTGCAGCCGATGGTTATGGGTTATGACAGGCACATCATCCGCCGTCAGCACCACGTCAAACTCAAGAAGCGGAACCCCGATGGACAGCGTAAAATCGAAACCGATCATGCTGTTTTCGGGCAGGACGCCGCGTGCCCCCCGGTGCCCTACTACACGGATCAGGTTTTTACCGCCGCGAAACGCCTCGACCTGAGGGAAAGGCATCAGCCCTCGAGCCTTATGCCAGAGGCCGGGTCAAACAGATGCATATGCTCTGGCGCAACAGAAAAACGCATATTGGGATGACGGCCTTCGATCGGATGAACACCCGGAAGGCTGATCGTGATTGCCGCGCCAGAGCCTGACACCTGACCGTGCAACAATGTATTCGCCCCCAGTGGTTCAGCTATCTGAACTATGACATCGAAGGGCCCGTTTTCATCAAGGAACAGATGCTCTGGCCGTATGCCCAATTTGAACGGGCCATCGGGCCCGTCCGAGGGGCCAATCTCGGTATCGTTGATCCTGATCTTTCCGCCCTGGCGCTCTGCATCAAAGGTATTCATCGCCGGGCTGCCGATGAATTGCGCAGCGAACAGCGTCCGCGGCGTCTCATAGACCTCAAGCGGAGTGCCGATTTGCTCGGCAATACCACCGTTCATCACGATCATTCTGTCGGCCATGGTCATGGCCTCGACCTGATCATGGGTCACGTATAGCGAGGTGATACCCAGCTTTTCTTGCAGTTCGCGGATTTCCAGGCGCATCTGGACACGCAGCTTTGCATCCAGGTTTGAGAGCGGCTCATCAAACAGGAACACGGCAGGTTCACGGACAATAGCGCGGCCCATGGCAACCCTCTGGCGTTGACCGCCTGAAAGCTGACGGGGCTTGCGGTCAAGCAGCGGCTCAAGCTGCAACAGCTTAGCGGCCTCGGTCACCTTCTGGTCAATCTGAGCCTTGGGCAATCCGGCGATTTTCAAACCATAGCCCATGTTCTGGCGTACCGACATATGGGGGTACAGAGCATAGTTCTGGAACACCATCGCAATGTCCCGGTCCATCGGCTCCTTGTCATTGGCGCGCTCTTCGCCAATCCGGATTTCGCCGGATGTCACAGTCTCAAGCCCGGCCACCATCCGCAGCAAAGTGGATTTGCCGCAGCCGGAGGGGCCCACGATCACGATAAACTCGCCATCCGCGATATCGACGTCGATGCCATGAATGACGTCCGTCGGGCCAAAGCTCTTTTTGACGTTCTCAAGAGATACTGTTGCCATTTCTTATTTCTCGCTATCGACAAGGCCGCGGACAAAAAGCTTTTGCATCGACACCACCACAAGGACCGGTGGGATCATTGCCAGGATCGAGGTTGCCATGATCGTCGGCCAATGGGCAAAATCATCGCCCGAGGGGAACATCTGTTTGATGCCCATCACGATGGTGTTCATTTCGGGGTCGGTCGTGATCAGCAGCGGCCAGAGATATTGGTTCCACCCATAGATGAACAGGATCACGAACAGGGCCGCGATGTTGGTTCGGCTCATCGGGATCACGATATCAATAAAGAACCGCATGGGGCGGGCGCCATCCACCCGCGCGGCCTCGGCCAGTTCGTCCGGGATGGTCAGAAAGAACTGGCGGAACAGGAACGTGGCCGTGGCCGAGGCGATCAGCGGAAAGATCAGCCCCGAATAACTGTTGAGCATACCAAACCCGGCCACCACCTCGAAGGTCGGGACAATCCGCACCTCAACCGGCAGCATCAGGGTCAGGAAGATCAGCCAGAAAAACGTGTTTCTCCCGGGAAAGCGGAAATAGACGATGGCAAAGGCTGACAGCAGCGAGATGACGATCTTGCCCACGGCAATGCCAATCGCCATCACCAGGCTGTTGAACAGCATCGTTGCGACCGGGACGTTCACGCCGGAAAACAGGGCCGCCTTGTAATTCACCCAGAACTGATCACCTGGCACAACCGGCATCGGGGGCGAGATGATATCGGCCTGAGTAACGGTCGAGGCTACAAAGGCCAGCCAGATCGGGAAGAAGATGATCAGAACGCCAAGGATCATAAACGCATGGGTCAGCCACAGGCCCGCGCCACGTTTCTCGACCATACCATGTTGTTGGGCCGCCATCAGTAATGCACCCTCTTCTCAACATATTTGAACTGGATCACTGTCAGCAGGCCGACAACCACCAGCAGGATGACCGACTGGGCCGAAGACGACCCCAGATCTTGGCCCACAAACCCATCGGAAAAGACTTTGTAGACCAGGATGGTTGTGGCTTGTTGCGGACCCCCTCCGGTGATCGTGTGGATCACGCCGAAAGTTTCAAAGAAGGCATAGACAATGTTCACGACCAGCAGGAAGAACGCGGTCGGCGACAAAAGCGGCAGTACGATGGTAAAGAACCGGCGCCAAAAATGGGCCCCATCAATCGCCGCTGCTTCGATGACCGAGCGGGGCACGGATTGCAGCGCCGCAAAGAAGAACAGAAAGTTATAGCTGATGCGTCCCCAGGCCGAGGCGACAACGACCAGCCCCATGGCTTCGGCATCGTTCAGGACGTGGTTCCAGTCATAGCCGAGCTGGCCAAGATACCATGCGACCACACCAACGCGGGTGTTGAACATGAACAGCCACAGCACACCCGCCACCGCTGGGGCAACGGCGTAGGGCCAGATCAACAAGGTCCGATACACGCCCGAGCCCTTGATCAGTCGATCTGCGATGACTGCCAGGAACAAGGCCGGGATCATCGAGCATAGGGTCACAAGCGTAGAAAACACCGCCGTCGTCACGAATGAGGCGCGGTAGTATTTATCGCTCAGCAGGAATTCGAAATTGCCCAAGCCCACGAACTGAGAAGACAACCCGAACGGGTCGGGAATGAACAACGATTGCCAAACGGCCTGACCAGCAGGATAGAAAAAGAAGACGGCGGAAATGATGACCTGCGGGGCGATCAGCGCAAGCGGCAGCAGCCAGCCGCGAAAAATGACGCGTTTTTCCATTCTATTGGCCCACCAGAGTAGAATGCGGGCCCAACGAGGCCCGCATCAGATTACGACTTATTGATTGGCGGATTCGAACCGGCGCAGCAGCGCGTCGCCGCGTTCCTTCGCACTGTCCATCGCCTCTTGGGCGGTCTTTTCACCGGCCCAGATGGCCTCAAGCTCTTCGTCGATGATGCCACGGATCTGGTCGAATGATCCCAGACGCAGACCTTTCGAGTTTGCCGTCGGCTCTTTCGCGGTCATCTGGATGACGGCGATGTCGGTGCCTGGGTTTTCGTCATAGAAACCAGACGCTCGGGTCGCTTCGCCCGCCTCGGTGGTGATCGGCAGATAGCCGGTGTTCTGGTGCCAGGCTGCCTGAACGTCAGACGAGGACAGGAAGCTGAGGAACTCGCCGACGCCTTTGTATTCATCGGCCTCATGACCTTCCATGACCCACAGTGAGGCACCACCGATGATGGTGTTCTGTGGCTCGGCCGTGACAGCTTCCCAATAGGGCAGCGGACGCACGTCGAAATCAAACTCGGCTTCGGCTTTGATCCCGGCGTATCCTGCCGAGCTTTCGGTGAACAGGGCGCATTCGCCGGACCGGAAGTTCGCGCCACCTTCGTTGCGGCGGCCCGTGTAGATGAACTTGCCGTCCTTGGCCCAGTCACCCATCGCGGTCAGGTGTGCAACCTGGGCCGGACCGTTCAGCATCAGCTCGGTATCCAGACCGGCAAAGCCGTTATCCTGCGAGGCGAAGGGGACGTCGTGATAGGCTGACAGGTTCTCAAGATGAATCCAGCTTTGCCATGCAGTGACCAACGGGCAATCTTCACCACCGGCCTTGAGCTGCTCCAGCGTTTCCCCGACCTTTTCCCAGGTCGACAGATCGGTGTCAGGATCAACGCCCGCCGCTTCGAACGCATTGCGGTTGACCCAAAGAACCGGTGTTGACGAGTTGAAGGGCAGGGACAGCATGTCGCCATCCGTGGTCGTATAATACCCTTTGACCGAGCCGATATAGGCGTCCGGATCAAATGACGCACCGCTTTCGGCCATCACCTCATAGACCGGTTTGATCGCGCCCTGGGCCGACATCATAGTTGCGGTGCCAACCTCGAATACCATCAGGATCTGCGGTTGTTCACCGGCGCGGAAGGCGGCGATGCCTGCATTCAGGGTTTCCGAATAGTTGCCCTTGTGGCTTTCAACCACGACATATTCATCCTGGCTGGCGTTGAATTCTTCAACCTGAGCTTTCACAAGCTCACCCAGGCGGCCGGTAAAGGCATGCCAGAACTGAACTTCGGTTTGCGCCATTGCCGCGATCGGGGACAAGGCTGTTGATACGGCAAGAGCGCCAAGCAATTTCGTTTTCATGATTCCTCCCATGCATCAAAGGCGATGCTTCGTTGAATACCGAGCGCTACGCGTAATCGGCACACATGACGATTTCACGACGTTAACGTTACAGAAATATAATTCAAGCCTGATTTTCTGGCAAAAAATATAATACGATGTTATGAGCTGACCGAGGTTTGCAGCAAAAACAGGACGCTCCATGAGCCAGACCCTGAGAATTAGGCAGCTTGAGGCACTTATGGCGGTGACCGTCAATGGCTCGGTCACGGCTGCCGCATCCGATCTGGGTGTCAGCCAGCCTGCGGTCAGCAGGTTGCTTTCAGATTTGGAAAAATCGCTGGGGTTTCAACTGTTCGACCGCCGCGAAGGTCGGTTGGTTCCGACGCAGGAAGTTCGCTATCTGCAACCCAGCGTAGAGCGCGTGTTGGAATTGATGCGGCAGATCTCGGATGTCAGTCAGGACATCACGCAACGCAAAGCCGGGCATATTCGCGTCGCCTGCCTTCCTGGCTTCGCCACCAGTCACTTACCAGACGTTGTTGCTGGATTTCTGAGCGACCGGCCTGGTGTCACCATGACGATAGAGCCGGATAGGCCCGAGCGTATCCTGGAGTGGATGATCGGCGAGCAATATGATTTCGGAATCACAGATGGGTTTAATGGCCACCCGGCTGTCGAAAGCACCCATATTGATATCCGCACAGTTTGCGTCTTTCCCGCAGGCCATGCGCTGGAAGACCTTTCGACCGTGACACCGGCAGATATTGCCGATCAGAAGATCATCCACACCCGGCGCGACAGCGACTTTTTCGTGCGCCTGTCGCGTGCATTTCAAAACTCGAATGTCGAACTGAACTCGCATATCGAGGTTCGGCAATTCACAGCCGCTTGCGAATTGGTGGTGAAGGGCGTTGGGGTGTCTGTCGTTAGCGAACTGGACGCAGTACAATATCAGAACAGAGGGTTGAGCTATCGGCCTTTCAGGCCATTTCTGCCTCATACGCTGTCGCTGGTGCGACCGGTTTTGAAGCAACCATCGCTGGTCACGCTGGAATTCATAGAACAGTTCAGCGACAGCCTTGGACCTTTCATCGCCGATCCTTAGCTGGATACAGCCGAAAGCGTTGCCCGATTGATTGCCTGAACGCGGCTTTGAGCATTGGCAAGATTTTACAAAAATCGAATTGAGACCCCGGGATTGCTTTACGCGCCCTGAAACTTGTGGGCAAACTGACTTGGTTCATGCCCAGTTCGACGCGTGGCAGGACCTGCCAGCCAGTGTCACACCACTGTTTCGCAGGGCTTGCACAAGTCGCGTCGACAAACGAAAATGAAAGGTGTCACATGCCATTTTCCAACCCCAGCTTGATGTCCCGCCGTCGGTTCCTTGCGACCACTACCGCCAGCGCCGCGGCCATTACACTTCATCCTTTTTCTGCGGCGGCTGCCAATAATCAGGCGCATTTACGGATAATGGAGACGACGGACATTCATGTGCATGTCTTCCCTTATGATTATTACGCCGACAAGCCTCGCGACACGGTAGGCCTGTCCCGCACCGCTTCGATCATCAACGGCATCCGGTCCGAGGCGACGAATTCTCTGCTGGTCGATAACGGAGACTTTCTGCAGGGCAACCCAATGGGCGATTACATCGCCTATGAGCGCGGGATGAAAGAGGGCGACAGCCACCCGATTATCACCGCCTTCAACACAGTCGGTTATGACGCCGCCACATTGGGCAATCACGAATTCAACTACGGTTTGGACTTTTTGGAAAAGGCGCTTGCTGGCGCGGATTTCCCGGTTGTTCTGGCCAATGTAGCAAAGGAACAGAGGGCAAACCCGCGTGAGGATAAAACGCTGGTCAAACCCTATGCGATTCTCGACCGCGAGATTGAAATGGGCGATGGCAGCAAACACCCGATCAAGGTCGGCGTCATTGGGTTTACGCCGCCGCAAGTCATGAACTGGGACCGCAAGCATCTCGAAGGCAACGTGCAGGCCCGCGACATTGTCGAGACAGCGCAAGCCTATGTGCCTGAGATGAAAGAGCAGGGTTGCGACTTGATCATCGCGCTTTCGCATTCGGGGATTGGCGATGCCGACCATTCCGATGGTATGGAAAACGCCTCGGTTGTGCTGGCTGGCGTTGACGGGATTGACGCGCTGGTGACCGGTCACAACCACCTTGTTTTCCCGTCCGAGACATTTGCCGACCGTCCCGGTATTGACGTTGTAAAAGGGACGTTGATGGGCAAACCCGCCGTCATGGGCGGGTTCTGGGGATCACATCTTGGCCTTCTGGACCTGCTGCTGGAGCGCGATGGGAACGAGTGGCGTGTGGTGACCACAACATCTGAGGCGCGCCCGATTTCGGTTCGCAACGAAGATCGCTCGATCACGGCGCTGGTCGAGGACGATCAGGCCGTGCTGGCCTCGGTCGCGAAAGACCACGACGAAACACTAGCCTATGTGCGCCGAGCGGTCGGCAAGACGTCGGCCCCGCTGCACAGCTATTTCGCGCTGGTTGCGGATGATCCATCTGTACAGATCGTGTCGATAGCGCAGAAATGGTACGTCGAAGAGATGATGAAGGGCACGGAACACGAAGGCCTGCCCATTCTGTCAGCCGCGGCGCCTTTCAAAGCCGGCGGTCGTGGTGGCCCGGAGTATTACACCGATGTCCCGGTGGGTGACGTGGCAATCAAGAACGTGGCCGACCTTTACCTTTATCCCAACACCCTGCGCGCAGTACGGGTGAACGGAGCGCAGGTCCGAGGTTGGCTGGAGCGGTCTGCCGGAATGTTTAATCAGGTCGAACCGGGCGCAAGCGACGCGGTCCTGCTGAACCCAGAGTTTCCGTCCTATAATTTCGACGTGATGGACGGCGTCACCTATCAGATCGACCTGTCCCAGCCATCGCGGTTTGGACCCAAGGGTGAAGAGGTCAACCCTGGCGCGGCCCGGATCGTGGACCTTGCCTTCAATGGTTCTCCGGTCACGGATGACATGGAGTTCATTATCGCCACCAACAATTACCGAGCGTCCGGTGGCGGATCTTTCCCCGGCGCGATGGGCGACACGGTTGTGTTCGAGGCGCCGGACACCAACCGCGACGTGATTGTCCGCTATATCGTCGAACAGGGCACGATTGACCCCAAAGCAGATGCCAACTGGTCGTTTGCGCCGCTGGACGGCACCACGGTCCTGTTCGAAACAGGCCCGAAGGCGCGTGACTATATGAGTGACGTCAAAGGTGTTTCGATCGAGGATGCCGGTGAGGGCGCAGATGGCTTTGCGGCCTTCCGCATCCAGCTGTAACAGATTGAAAGCAGGCTTATCCCCCTAATTTCTGACCCAATGGTATGGATCGGAATTGGGGGGTGAGCCTAAATTATTCTGTCAGGCAACTGTCCTGCGAAGCGGACCGTCTTGGGTCTAGAGTTTGCGTATTCCGTGAACGGTGAGCGTGCTGACCAGATCAGCGTAATCCTCACGTGCTTTGGTGCCTGCGCCGGTGTTCCACATGTAATACCAGTTCAGCATGCCAAAAACTGACATCGTCGCACCGCGCAGCTTGTCCTTGTCATCGCCAAACGAGTCCGGAGACAGGTCTTTCAGGATATCCCGGACGAAATTCACTAGATCCAGCTGATACCCTCGTAAGAGCTTTTGCTGATCGTCGCGCAGGGCGTTCATGCCGCTGATCTGCACTCGGTGTTCATCATCCGCACCCTGATAAGCGAACAGGATCTCACGAACGGTCTTTCGCAGCTTTTGCTCGGGTGTAAGACCCGTCAGATCAACCTCGCAGATGCGGTCGCGCAGCTCACGCAGATAGGTTTCGAGGATGTCATACAGGATGGCATCCTTACTGTCGTAATAGTGGTAGATGTTCGCCTTGGAGATTCCGCACTCATTGGCCAAAAGGGTCATCGAGGCGCGATCAAACCCCTGATCGGCAAACACTTTGGCTGCCGTTTTCAGGATTTGTTCCCGCTTTTGGTCGTGGTCTTTTGCGATTGTCCGGGCCAAGGCTTAATCCTTATCGCGGTTGTCGATGACGCGCTTCGCCTTGCCCTGAGAGCGTTCGACGTCGCCCGGCTCACCTACAACAATTTCAGTTGAAACTCCAACGATGTCCTTGATGCGTTTGGTCAGCATCCGGGCGGCCGCCGTCTTGGACATTTCATCGGTAGATCCCTGAGAGGCTTCGACAAAGACCCGCATGGCATCCATCCGGCCGGATTTATACAGCTCGACCTGGTAATAAGGCGCAAGGCCTCCGGTCGCCATGACCTGTTCCTCGATCTGGCTGGGAAAAACATTGACGCCGCGCAGGATCATCATGTCGTCGCTGCGGCCGGTGATCTTGGCCATGCGACGCATGGAGCGGGCCGTTCCGGGCAGCAGGCAGGTCAGGTCGCGCGTGCGATAGCGGATCATGGGCAGCCCTTCTTTGGTCAGGGTAGTAAAGACCAGCTCACCAGTTTCACCGTCGGGCAGTACTTCGCCGGTGGCGGGGTCGATGATTTCTGGCAGAAAGTGATCTTCCCAGATCACTGGGCCATCCTTGGTTTCGACGCATTCGCTGGCAACGCCGGGCCCCATGATCTCCGACAGGCCATAGATGTCGACCGCATGCATGTCGAATGCAGCCTCGATTTCCGAGCGCATCGCGTCGGTCCAGGGCTCGGCGCCGAAGATACCAACCTTCAGAGAGCTTTCGCGCGGATCAAGGCCCACCTTATGGAATTGTTCGAGGATGTTGAGCATGTAGGATGGGGTCACCATGATCCCATCGGGTTGAAAATCTGTGATCAGTCCAACCTGCTTTTCGGTTTGCCCGCCACCCATCGGAACCACGGTCGCCTCTAGACGTTCGATGCCGTAATGCGCGCCCAGACCCCCGGTGAACAAGCCATAGCCATAAGCGTTATGCACGATATCGCCCTTGCGCAGACCTGCGGCCCGCAGCGACCGAGCACCCAGATCGGCCCAGTTGTCGATATCGCCTTTGGTATAGCCCACAACAGTTGGCTTGCCGGTTGTCCCGGATGAGGCATGCAGCCGAACCAGTTGGCTGCGCGGCACGGCGAACATGCCGAACGGGTAGTTGTCACGCAGGTCGTTCTTGTAGGTGAAGGGAAATTTCGAAAGGTCAGATAACTGTTGCAGGTCATCTGGATGCACGCCGGCATCGTCGAAGCGCTGGGTGTATATCGGCACGTTTTCGTAAGCGTGACGCAGGGACCATTTCAGACGCTCCAACTGGGTGGTGCGGATTTCGTCAACCGAGGCGATCTCGATCGGGTCCAGGTCAGCTTTGTTAGGGGACAGGTCCTCCATCGCGTTACTCCTTCGGTCGCGAAGCTATTCTTGAAAATTCGTGCCACCAATCGCGCGGGACATGCCGCGGAATTCGGCGACCACGTTGCTGTCTTGATTGGTGACGCGCACGTCATAGATGCCGCTGCGGCCCGTAACCGAGACCTCGGTCGCGGTGGCCGTCAGGCGATCCCCCAGCTTGCCGGGGGCGAGATAGCTCATCATCGTGTGCTGGCCAACCGTCGCGTGATTACGGCTGTTGCAGGCAAAGGCGAAGGCGCTGTCGGCCAGGGCATGGGTCACGCCGCCATGGCACATGCCGTGCCCATTACAGTGATGCGCAACGACGGTCAGCGCCAGAACTGCGCAGCCTTCGTCCACCTCGACAAGCTCCATGCCAAACCATTTGCTGGCTTCGTCACTCGCCCACATTGCAGCGGCTGATTTTCTGGCACGTTCCTTTGGTGTCATCGTCATTTACCCTGAAAATTAGGCGCGCGCTTTTCAAGAAAGCTGGACACGCCCTCGGCATAATCCGCGCTTTCGCCGCAGATTTTCATTGCATCAGCCTCGAGTTCCAGATGATCAGACAAAGAGGTCGTCGCCGCTGCTTGGATACAGTGTTTGGTCTTGCCCAACCCAAGGGTCGGGCCATTGGCCAGTTGATCAGCCAGCGTACGAGCCTCTGCCAATAGCTGATCGTCGGGTATGGCTTTCCAGATCAGGCCCCAGTCTTCGGCCTGTTTGGCGGGCAGCGGCTGTGCGGTAAAGGCCAGCCCTTTGGCGCGCGCCTCGCCCAAAAGGCGGGGCAGGTGCCAGCTGCCGCCAGTGTCTGGGATCAGGCCGACCTTGGAAAAGCTCTGGATGAATTTCGCGCTTTCCGCTGCCAGAACCATGTCGCAGGCCAGTGCCAGATTGGCCCCGGCGCCGGCAGCGACACCATTCACCGCGCAGATGACAGGGCAGTCCAACGACCGGATCAGCCGCACGAGGGGGGCATAGAAACTGCGGACGGTCTTGCCCAGATCCGGCGGCCCGTCCATTTTCGACGGATCGCGGTCACCAAGGTCCTGGCCGGCACAAAAGCCACGCCCGGCGCCCGTCAGCAGCACTGCCCGCGCGCCTGTATCGCGCGCGGAATTCAAGGCAGCCTGAAGCGCGTGATGCATGTCTTCGTTGAACGAATTCAGCTTGTCTGGACGGTTCAACGTAATCTCGACCCAGTTCCCGTGATTTTCTACAAGAATCGTATCGCTCATCACTGCCTCGGCCGGTATCGTTTCAACTTTATGATTGCATTAACCGAACGGTTGGTCAATATATAAACGCAAGCCGAATCTGAGCAAATCAAAGGGATGGGTTATGGCAAAATCGCCGGTGGTGAGCGTTGAGCGGAAGGGTGACGTTGCCTGGGTAACGATCAACAATCCGCCAGTGAACGCGACATCCGCTGCGGTGCGTCAGGGGTTGGCCGACGCGGTAGGTGCCATCAAAGGCGCGCGCGTGGCTGTCCTGCGATGTGCGGGCAAAACCTTTGTTGCCGGTGGCGATATGTCAGAGTTCGACGCCCCACCGGTTGAGCCACATCTGCCTGACGTAGTACAGATGATCGAAGACAGTGAAGTTCCCTTTATCGCCTGCATGCACGGTACTGTTCTGGGCGGCGGGTTCGAGATTGCCATGGCTTGCGCTTGGCGCATTGCCGCGCCGGGCACCAGATTTGGTCTGCCAGAGGTCAATGTGGGTCTGATCCCCGGGGCAGGGGGCACCCAGCGTATTCCCCGTCTTGTGGGGATGGAGGCAGCGATTGACATGGCCTGCTGGGGCAAAATCCTGACTGCAGAAACGTTACTAGGGCTGGGTGGCCTTGATCTTGTCACTGAACAGCCTGAGGCTGCCGTTCAGGCCTTTGTGGCCAACCTGCCGCAGCGACCAGTGCCAGTCAGTCAGCGTAGCCTCACCAGCTTTGCACCGAACCTGATAGAGGTTTCGCGCGCGGAACTTTTGAAACGGTCAAAGGGTCAGCAGTCTCCGCTGGAAAATCTGACGGCATTGGGGTGGGCGACCGAACCCTTTGCCGATGCCTTGCCAAAAGAGCGCGTCCGCCATTTGGCCCTGCGCCAAGGTGCCGAAAGCCGAGCCCTTCGCCATGCTTTCTTTGCCGAACGGAGCGTGTCCAAACCTTCTTTGATCAGAGGCGTAACCCCGCGCGACATCAGCCGTATCGCGGTGGTCGGCGGCGGTCTGATGGGTGCCGGGATTGCAACCGCCGCCCTGAATGGGGGGTTTTCTGTCACGTTGATTGAGCAGAACGCCGAAGCCGCCGCGGCGGCCTTGGGGCGTGTTAAGGGCCTGCTCGAAGGCGCTGCCAAACGGGGAAAGCTGACTGAGGCGCAGATGCAGAGCCGCCTGAGCGCCTTTCGCGCCGTTGACAGCTATGCCGACGCACGGGATGCGCAACTGGCCATTGAGGCGGTGTTCGAGGACATATCTGTCAAACAGCAGGTTTTCGCGGAACTCGCCCGGCATATGGACACAAACGCAATTCTTGCCACCAACACATCTTATCTGGATCCAAACCAGATTTTCGCCGGTATCGACAGTCCGGCCCGCTGTATAGGTCTACATTTCTTCAGCCCAGCCCATGTCATGAAACTGCTTGAAATCGTACATACCGGGCATTCGGACCCAGAGGTCATCGCCACCGGATTTGCGTTTGGCAAAAAGCTGGGCAAAGTGGCGGTCCTATCGGGCATTTGCGATGGCTTTATCGGCAATCGCATGCTGGCCGCCTATCGGCGCGAGGCTGATTATCTTCTGGCAGATGGTGCGCTGCCTTATCAAGTGGATCAGGCCATGCGCGACTTTGGTATGCCCATGGGTCCGTACGAATTGCAGGATCTGACCGGTCTTCAGATCTCATGGGCCAATCGCAAGCGCAATGCTGCAACACGCCCACCGGATGAGCGCTATGTTTCTGTGGCCGACCAGCTTTGCGAGATGGAGCGTTTCGGGCAGCGGTCCAGAAAAGGCTGGTATCGTTATGATGACGGCGACCGTACGCCGATCCGTGATACACAGGTCGAGGCTTTGATCGAAGCCAACTCGGCTGAACTTGGCATCACCCGGCGCGCGTTTACGAGTACCGAGATTTCGTCCCGTTTGATGGCGGTACTTGCGAATGAGGGCGCATTGATCATCGAAGAGGGTATCGCCGAAAACGCGATGGCCGTGGATATGGTCCAGATCCATGGCTACGGATTCCCGCGCTGGCGCGGGGGGCCGATGAACTATCGGGATGAAATTGGGGCGCAGCTGTCGCGGGGAATAATGGAGACCGTCGCCTCTGAAAGCCCCGGGTCTTGGAGGATTGCGGGGCAGACCACATCACCATGACTATTGATGGTTACAAAACGGACTATTAACGCAGATTCAATGTATGTTTCAGAGGGAGGAGACAAAACCATGAAATTCAACAGTTTGAGCACGCTATTGGCCTCAGCCGCCTTGGCCGTTTCGGGCACCGTGGCGCTGGCCGCAGATTATACGCTGACCATATCCAGCTGGGCGCCGCCGACCCACGGTATCAACGCGAAGATGTGGCCAAAATTCGTGGAAATGGTTGAAGAGGCCACAGACGGTCAGGTCACCGCCGAACTGAAGTTGGGCATCGCGCCGCCACCAGCACAGATGGATCTGATCATGGATGGCGCGGCGGATGCCTCGATCATTTTCCACGGCTACCAGCCGGGGCGCTTTGTCACCACAAAGATGATAGAACTGCCCGGATATGAAGGCTCGGCAGAGGCCGCATCGGTTGCATATTGGCGCACCTATGACGCGCATCTCAAGGCCGCGGACGAGCATCGCGGCGTGAAAGTGATCGCCCTGCATACCCATGGTCCGGCGCAGCTGCATTCCAGCAGCGCGGTGACCACGCTGGATGAAGTGTCGGGCCTCAAGGTCCGTATCCCGGGTGGGGTTGGCGGTGACGTCGGCACAGCGCTTGGCGCGACCGGCATCCAGGTGCCTGCACCGAAAGTCTATGAGACCCTTGCTTCGAAAGCAGCCGATGGCGTTGTCATGCCGTTTGAATCCCGCAAGGGTTTTAAGCTGACCGAGGTTGCCCAGAACGTTTACGAGGTTCCGGGCGGCCTGTATCGCGGGTCGTTCGCCTTTATCATGAACGAAGAAACGTTTGCCGACCTGCCCCCTGAGCTGCAGCAGGCGCTGGAGGAGAATGTGTTCGGTGAACCGCTGAGCCGCGAAATCGGCAAGATCTGGGACGAGATCGACGGGATCGGCCGCGAGGCGACCGAAGCCACTGAGGGCAACGCAATCAACGCGGCCTCGGCGGAAGATCTGGAAAAATTCAACGCGATCGCCGTTGATGTCCGCGCCAAGGTGATTGACGAGGTCAACGGCACCGGTGTTGACGCACAGGCGGCCTATGACATGATCGTAAATGAAATGGCTGCCCAGTAACGCAGTCCGGCTGGCGGGGTCTCTTCGCCAGCCAAATTCACCAGCCGGGACCCAATCATGCAATCTCTCGTGACTTTTGCGCGTCGCGTCAGCATCGCTCCGACGCTGCTGGCCTGTATCGCGCTGTTCATCCTGATGGTGATGACCTTTTTTGACGTCATCCTGCGGTCTGTCTTCAACGCCCCGATTGAGGCGGCGACAGAGCTGACACGTATTCTCATGGCGATCATGGTGTTTTCGGTTCTGCCGATGATCTCAGCCGGAAAGGGTCAGATCGCCGTCGACCTGACGGACGGAGTATTTTCCCGCTTGCGGCTGAGCCGAGCGCGTGACGCTGTTGTATATATTGTGTCGGGCGTGATGCTCATCTGGCCGATCAAACGCGTCTGGATTCTTGCCGAGCGCGCACGGGATTATGGCGATGTGACTGAATACCTGTCGATCCCGGTATTCTATGTCGGCTGGTTCATCGCCGGGTTCACTGCGATCACGGCCATGGCGATGATTGTCACGGGCCTAATTACTATCTTCTCCCCCCAATCCTTGTCGGAGACCTCTCAATGACCGCCGCACTTATCGGTTTTGCCCTTGTTCTGGTGCTTGTACTGGTGCGTCTGCCTATCGTCTTCGCGATGGGTCTGGTTGGTACGCTTGGGTTCGCCTACGAACGTGGCGGCAGCATCTTTTCGGAGCGCGGCTTGAAGGCGGCGATGTCGATGGTGGGTCGGCAGATCACCGATACGGCACAGGATTACGGATTGTCGGTGGTGCCTCTGTTCATCCTGATGGGCCTGTTCGTGAACAAAGGCGGGCTCGCGCGCGAGCTCTATGCGGTATCCAACGCATTTCTTGGCCATTTCCGGGGCGGCATCGCCATGGCGACTGTCGCAGCCTGCGGCGGGTTCTCGGCAATTTGCGGGTCGTCTCTGGCGACAGCGGCCACCATGTCCAAGGTCGCGATGCCGGAAATGCGCCGGTATGGTTATGCGGATGAGCTTTCGACTGCGTCGATTGCAGCGGGTGGCACGCTTGGCATCCTGATCCCGCCCTCGGTGATCCTGGTCATATATGGCCTGCTGACGGAAACCTCGATTGGCAAACTGTTTGTTGCGGGCATTATCCCCGGTGTGCTTGGCATTCTGTTTTATCTTTTCGCGGTGCGCTGGACCGTCTGGCGCAAACCAGAGGCGGGACCGGCAGGCGAACGCCACGGTTGGGTCGAGCGCCTGAGGGCCTTGCGCTCAGTCTGGGCCGTGTTGCTGCTGTTCTTTCTGGTCATTGGCGGGCTTTATGGTGCCTTCGATTTTCAACCGCTGAACCTGACCTTCAGCCCGACCGAGGCGGCGGGGATGGGGGCCATGGGCGCCTTTTTGATTGCCTTGTCGCGCGGCGGGCTTAGCCTGGGTTCAACATTCGAGGTTTTGAAGGAAACCACCGCGACCTCTGCGGCCCTGTTCTCGGTCCTGATCGGGGCGCAGATATTTTCGAACTTCATCAACCTCGCCGGTTTGCCCGAAGCGCTGATCGCCATGGTCACAGCGTATGACGTTGCGCCCTTTGTGGTGATCCTGATGATCCTGGGCATCTACATCATTTTGGGGTGTGTTTTTGAATCCCTGTCGATGCTGCTGCTGACCGTGCCGATCTTTTTTCCTCTGGTCACATCGCTGGGATATGACCCGATCTGGTTCGGCATTGTAGTGGTCGTCGTCACCGAAATCAGCCTGATCACCCCGCCCGTGGGGCTGAACGTGTTCATTCTGAAGGGTGTGGTCGGGGATGTGTCGACCGGGACGATCTTCAGAGGCGTCACGCCGTTTTGGATCGCCGATATCTTCCGGCTGGCCCTGATCGTTCTGGTGCCCTGGCTTGTGCTGGTTCTGCCGGAACAGATGGGGGCGATGGGCCACTGATGTTTGCGCTGACCAAGCTGCCTGACGGGTTCCACGATGATCCCTATCCTACCTATAGGGCGCTGCGTGAAGATACGCCCGTCTGCCTGCAACCCGATGGGTCGGCGATCCTGTCACGACATCAGGATCTGGACATCATCTATCGGGACACAACGCGGTTCATTTCGGACAAGAAGGCCGTGTTTGGCCCCAAATACGGGGTGGATAGCCCATTGTTTGAACATCACACCACCAGTCTTGTGTTCAATGATCCGCCCCTGCACTCGCGTGTCCGCAAGGTGATGGTGGGCGCGATGAACCCGCGCGCTTTGGCGCGGATGGAGCCGGGTCTGATCGAACTTGTCGACGGGCTGTTGGATCAAATGCAGGCCAAGGGCACAGTTGAGTTGATCGAGGATTTTGCCGGGGCGATCCCGATCGAGATCATCGGCAACCTGCTGGGCATCCCTCGGTCCGAGCGTGAGCCGTTGCGTGAGTGGTCCTTGGCCATTCTCGGGGCGTTGGAACCGCAGCTGACGCCCGAGCAGGAAGATTGGGGCAACCGCGCAGTCCGCGAGTTCAAAGCCTTTCTGCGCGATATCATCGACGACCGCAGGGCCAACCCGGGGAACCCGGAGACCGATGTTTTGACCAGGTTGATACAGGATGACACCGAGGGCGGCCTGACCGAGGTTGAACTGTACCAGAACTGCATCTTCATTCTGAATGCCGGGCATGAGACCACGACAAACCTGATTGGCAACGCTTTGGATCTGTTGGACCGCCACAGGGATAAGCGGACCGAGCTGTTGGTTAATCCAGACCTGATTTTCACCGCAGTTGACGAGTTTCTGCGTCTGGAAAGCCCGAACCAGTTCGGCAATCGCCTGACCACTGAAGAGGTGGAATTTCACGGACATGTCATTCCAGCAGGAACCGATCTGCATCTTTGCATCGGCGCGGCCAACCGCGATCCGCGACAGTTTGATTGCCCCGACGACATGATGTTGGATCGCCGTCCCAACAAGCACCACGCGTTTGCGGGCGGACCGCATACTTGTGTTGGTCTGACCTTGGCCCGGATGGAAGGACGGGTTGCCATTAGCCGGTTTTTGAACCGGTTCCCTGATTACCAGATCACGGAAAGTGCTCAGCGTGGGGGGCGTATCCGGTTTCGGGGGTTCGCCCACCTGCCCGCGCAGGTTTGAACTAGCCGCGCTGCTTGTTCTGAAATTTATTGACCGACCGTACGGTTAATAATAAGATATCGCAAACGCCCCCGCGCGCTAGCCCTGCCGCGAGTAAGGAGAGACCTATGACGATCCAACAGATTTCAAGTTTTGCTGCGGGCGAGTGGATAGCGCCGGGGGCAGGTGCTCGCAACATCGCAAGCGCGGTGACGGGAGAGGTGATCGCAACAGCCGGAAACAACGCCTTGGACGTTCAGGGAATGCTGGATCATGCGCGCAATGTTGGTGGTCCTGCGCTGCGCAAGATGACGTTTCACCAGCGGGCCAAGATGCTCAAGGCGCTGTCTGTTCATCTGGGCAAGCACAAGCAGGCGATGTACGATCTGTCCTTCAATACCGGCGCAACCCAGGCGGATCATCTGATCGACATTGACGGCGGTATTGGCACGATGTTCGTCTTTGCCTCAAAAGGGCGGCGCGAGATGCCGGACGGGCATGTCTATCTCGACGGCGAGGTCGAACAGCTTTCGCGCAATGGCACCTTTCTGGGGCAGCATATCTGCACCCCGTTGAAAGGTGTTGCGATCCATATCAACGCTTTCAACTTTCCGGTCTGGGGCATGCTGGAAAAGCTGGCTCCGACTCTTCTGGCGGGGGTTCCGGCCATCGTCAAACCGGCCACAAATTCCTGCTATGTGACTGAGCTGTGCGTTCGGCTGATGCTCGAGTCGGGCATATTGCCCAACGGTGCATTGCAACTGGTGTCAGGCGGTCTGGGCGACATGCTTGATCGCCTGACCATGCAGGATGTGGTCAGCTTTACCGGCTCGGCAGATACGGCGCTGAAGCTGCGCGCGAACCCCGTAATCCTGAAAAATTCGATCCGGTTCGTGGCGGAACAGGACAGCTTGAACTGCTCGGTCCTGGGCCCTGATGCCGCGCCGGGAACGCCCGAATTCGATCTGTTCGTCAAAGAGGTTCAGCGCGAGATGACCACCAAGGCGGGTCAGAAATGCACTGCCATCCGCAGGATCATCGCGCCCGAGCCGCATGTGCAAGCCGTGATTGAGGCGCTGTCCGCGCGTTTGGCAAAGACCACCATCGGGGATCCGAAACTGGAAACCACCCGAATGGGTGCGCTGGTCTCAGCCAGTCAGAAGCGCGATGTTTTAGAGAAGGCCGCGATTATAGGGCACGAGGCCGAGTGCGTCTTTGGCAACCCGGACGACTTCGTGGTCGATGGGGCCGATGCAGATAAGGGCGCCTTTATGCCACCGATGCTGTTCCATTGCAGCGATCCCGATGCCTCGCAACGTGTGCATGATACCGAAGCCTTTGGGCCCGTCAGTACAATCATGGGCTATCGCGATACCGACCACGCGATTGAGCTGGCGAACCGAGGGCAGGGGTCTCTGGTGGCCTCAGTCATCACACATGATGCTGATGTTGCCCGCAAATTTGTTATGGGGGCAGGGGCCTATCATGGGCGGCTCTATTTCAACAACCGAGACTCGATGAAAGAATCCACAGGCCATGGCTCTCCTTTGCCGCATATGGTCCATGGCGGTCCCGGCCGTGCTGGCGGTGGCGAGGAAATGGGCGGTGTGCGCGGTGTGATGCATTATATGCAACGTACGGCGATTCAAGGATCGCCGGACATATTGACAGCTATTGGCGAGAGATGGGTGCCGGGTGCAGCCGAAGTCAATGCGCCAGCCCATCCATTTACACGCCGCTATCACGATCTGGCCATTGGTGAGACGATCCACACCGCACCGCGGACCGTGACCATGGAAGACATTGAACATTTCGCCGAATTCACCGGCGACACCTTCTATGCCCATATGGATCAGGCCGCAGCTGAGCGTAACCCGTTCTTTCCGGGCCGGGTCGCGCATGGATATCTTTTGCTGTCTTTCGCGGCGGGTCTTTTTGTGGAACCGAACGAGGGGCCGGTCCTGGCCAATACTGGGCTCGATAACCTGCGCTTTATGAAACCGGTAGAGGCAGGCGACAGCATCAAGGTGCGCCTGACAGTCAAAAAGAAAACCCGCCGCAATGATGAATATGGCGAGGTGCGCTGGCATGTCACCCTGACCCAACAAGATGATGAGCCTGTGGCCGAATATGAGCTGCTGACCATGGTGGCCTACTAAGATTCTTGGGCCGGATGGTAATTCGATCTGGCCCGATTATACTTGCCGTATGAAAGATTCAGCCCCCGATTGGTTTGAAACCTGCGTTAGCCATCTGACCTCTGAGGGTACGCAACGAGTGTGGTCCGTGCTGGTGACGATATTCGGTGATCTGGCGCAGGAAGAAACAGATCAAATAAGTGGTGCGGTGATCACCGCACTGACCAGCCTTGCCGGGATCAAGGCCGAAGCCACGCGTGTTGCCCTGCATCGGCTGCGCAAGGATGGCTGGATCGAAAGCACCCGCAAAGGGCGCAGCAGCTTTCACCGCCTGACCGCGTTTGGCCGTCATCAGAGTGTGACCGCCGCACCGCGTATCTATGCCAAGGAAGCGCCGGAACCCGGCCTCTGGCATGTACTTATCGCCAGCAATTCGGACTCATCGCGCAAAGAATTGGCTGACCTGATGCTGACTGGGGACTACATCTCTCTCAATCCCGCAACGTCGATGGCTCCGGGTCAGGTTCCGGCGGGTCTTGAAGAGCTGATGGGCGTGGAAAGCAGCGCTATCTCTGTTCCTGGCTGGCTTCGGGATCTCTGCGGGCCAGAGGCGTTGAAAACCGCCTATGATCAGTTCTTGAGATCGACACAGATCATCGACCAAGAGATGCCGCCCGAGGGGGCGGGCGACCCGATGAAGGCGGCCATTCTGCGTGTCCTGATCGTGCATAATTGGCGTCGTATTGTTCTGCGCCATCCCGCCTTTCCTGCAGCGTTTCTGCCCGCTGACTGGAAAGGCGCTACATGCCGGGCGGCTGTATCTCAGTTGTTGGAAAAACTGCCGCGCCCGGATTTAACATCCTTGGAAGCCGAGCTGGACAGCTAGGTTTTCTTTAGCGTCACCTATCTGATCCGCCCGATGCTGGTCATTCGGCGATCAATGCGGGCGTTTCTCTCTCGCTTAATGTTACAGAAAAGCTAAAAAGTAAAAAGAATTCGTAACATAAAGCTTGCCTCGAATCGATGGACGCCCTAAAAACCGACCATGCGGTCAATGATACGGATCAGCACCTACAGGAGAACTAAGTGATGGACGCATTCATTTGCGACGCGACGCGCACTCCGATTGGGCGATATGGGGGGGCTTTGTCGTCAGTCAGGACAGATGATCTGGCCGCGATTCCATTGGCCGCCCTGAAAGAGCGCAACCCGCAGGTTGATTGGGCTAGCGTTGATGATGTGATCTATGGCGATGCCAATCAGGCGGGTGAAAGCAACCGCAATGTGGCGCGGATGGCGGCCTTGTTGGCTGGATTGCCGGTTGATGTGCCCGGAACAACAGTGAACCGATTGTGCGCCAGTGGAATGGATGCGGTTGGAATGGCAGCGCGGGGCATCAAGGCGGGCGATTATGATCTAGCTGTGGCCGGCGGTGTCGAAAGCATGTCGCGCGCGCCCTTTGTGATGCCCAAGGCGACCTCGGCCTTTATCCGCAGCAATGCGGTCTATGACACCACAATCGGTTGGCGCTTTGTGAACCCGAAGATGAAACAGGCCTATGGCATCGACTCGATGCCGCAAACGGCCGACAATGTGGCCGAAGACTTTGGTATCAGCCGCGATGACCAAGATGCTTTTGCGGCGCGCAGTCAGGCCCGATGGGCCGCCGCGCACGAGGCAGGTCTGTTCCGGGATGAAATCACCCCGGTCACGATCCCGCAACGCAAGGGCGATCCGATCATTGTCGATACGGATGAACATCCGCGCTCGGATGTGACCGTGGACAAACTGTCTGGTCTCAAAGGTGTCAACGGGTCGGACAAGACGGTGACCGCTGGCAACGCCTCGGGCGTCAATGATGGCGCTGCAGCCATTTTGATGGCCAATGAGGCGGCAGCGTCAAAGAACGGCCTGACCCCGATGGCCCGGGTCGTGGGCATGTCTGTCGCCGGGGTTGAGCCGCGTGTCATGGGCATTGGCCCGGTTCCGGCTAGCCGCAAAGTTTTGGCTCGCGCCGGGCTGAGCATCGAGCAAATGGACGTGATAGAGTTGAATGAGGCCTTCGCGTCCCAGGGTCTGGCGACACTGCGCGAACTGGGCCTGCCAGACGACGCGCCACAGGTGAACCCGAATGGGGGCGCGATTGCCATTGGCCACCCGTTGGGCATGTCCGGCGCAAGGTTGGTTATGACGGCGGCCTATCAGTTGCGGCGTACGGGCGGGCGATACGCACTGTGCACCATGTGTGTCGGCGTCGGTCAGGGCGCAGCGCTTATTCTTGAACGCGTATAGGGGAGATGACGGGACATGTATGCTCAGATGGTTAAGTCCGAGGCGACACAGGAAGATCCTGCAAAGCTTGCTGCCTTTCAGGCGCGCATAGACGCTGACGAAAAGATCGAACCCAAGGATTGGATGCCCGAAGGCTATCGCAAGACGCTGATCCGCCAGATCGGCCAGCACGCCCATTCCGAAATCGTTGGGCAACTGCCCGAGGCGAACTGGATCACGCGGGCACCCACACTGGAACGCAAGGCGATCCTGTTGGCAAAAGTTCAGGACGAGGCCGGGCATGGTCTGTACCTCTACTGCGCCGCCGAAACACTGGGTGTCAGCCGGGATGAGATCACGGAAATGCTGCTGGACGGGCGCATGAAATACTCGTCCATCTTCAACTACCCCACCCTGAACTGGGCTGATGTTGGTGCCGTTGGCTGGCTGGTGGATGGCGCCGCGATCATGAACCAGGTGCCGTTGCAGCGCACGTCTTACGGTCCCTATTCACGCGCCATGATCCGCATCTGCAAAGAAGAGAGCTTTCATCAGCGTCAGGGCTATGACGCCATCCGCAAGATGGCCGAAGGCACGCCGGACCAGAAACGAATGGCGCAGGACGCTTTGAACCGCTTTTGGTACCCATCGCTGATGATGTTTGGACCGTCCGACAAGGACTCGGTGCATTCGACGCAGTCGATGAAATGGAAGATCAAGATGAACACCAATGACGAGCTGCGTCAGAAATTCGTCGATCAGACTGTGCCACAGGCCGAGTATCTGGGCCTGACCATCCCTGACCCAAAGCTGAATTGGAACGACGATCGCGGCCATTATGATTTCTCAGAACCCGACTGGTCCGAGTTCTTCGATGTCATCAGTGGCAATGGCCCCTGCAACACCGACCGGCTGGCCGCCCGAAACCAAGCCTGGGACGACGGCAAATGGGTGCGCGACGGGCTGATGGCCCATGCCGAAAAGAAACGCTCTGGCACAGTGGCTGCCGAATAAGTCGACCCTAAGGAGGAAACCCGATGAAAAACGAATGGCCCCTGTGGGAAGTCTTTATCCGCGGTCAGCATGGTATGAGCCACCGTCACGTCGGCTCGTTGCATGCCCCGGACGCGGAGATGGCCATCAAGAACGCGCGCGATGTCTATACCCGCCGCAACGAAGGTGTGTCGATCTGGGTGGTCGAGGCGAATAATATCTCGGCCTCCTCGCCCAGCGACAAGGGCCCATTATACGAGCCCAGCGAAAGCAAGGTCTATCGTCACCCGACCTTTTTCGACATCCCCGATGAAGTGGGGGCCATGTGATGGACCGGAACACGGCATTTGTACAATTCCTTCTACGGATGGGCGACAACGACCTGGTCCTTGGCCATCGCGTCAGTGAATGGTGCGGCCATGCGCCGGTGCTGGAAGAGGATATCGCACTGGCCAACACGGCCTTGGACCTGATCGGGCAGACTCAGATGTGGTTGGGTCTGGCGGGGGAAATCCAAGGCGGCAAAACCGCTGACGATCTGGCCTTCCTGCGCGATGCCTGGGATTTCCGCAATGTGCTGCTGGTCGAGGTTCCAAATGGGGATTTTGGCCGGACCCTGATGCGCCAGTTCCTGTTCGATGCATGGCATTCCATCATGCTGGGACGCTTGCTCAACTCTACGGATGACCGTGTCGCGGCCATTGCCGCGAAAACCAGCAAAGAGGTGGCATATCACCTGGAACGCTCGGGTGACACGGTGGTTGGTCTGGGGGACGGAACAGCGGAAAGCCACGCCCGGATGCAGTCGGCTCTGGACTACCTGTGGCCGTATGTCGGTGAGATGTTCACCAGCGACGAAGTTGACGCCGAGATGGTCGCGGCGGGCATTGCGCCGAACCCCGCAGATCTGCGCGCGGAGTTTGACGCTTTGGTGCAGCGGATCCTGTCCGAGGCGACCTTGACGATCCCGGAAGGCGCGTTTGCCCATAAAGGTGGGCGTGACGGGCGGATGCATACGGAACATCTGGGTCATCTGTTGACACAGATGCAGTGGCTGCAACGCGCCTATCCCGAAGCAAGCTGGTAACGCCGATGGATCGGGCATCGACCAAACAAATCTGGGAATGGCTGGATGCTGTTCCTGACCCTGAAATTCCGGTGATTTCAGTGGTCGATCTTGGCATTGTGCGCGACGTGCAGTGGCAGGACGAGACGTTGAAGGTGACGGTCACTCCAACCTATTCCGGCTGTCCGGCAACATCCATTATCAGCCTGGATATCGAAACCGCCTTGCACGATCGCGGGATCAGTGACGTGCAGATTGAAACCAGCATCGCCCCGGCCTGGACCACCGACTGGCTCAGCGAAAAGGGCCGGGCACGGCTGGAAGACTATGGCATTGCCCCACCACAACCGGCGGGCGGCCCGGATCGCTGTCCACGCTGCGGCAGCAAAGCGGTCGAGAAGGTCAGCCAGTTCGGTTCGACCCCTTGCAAGGCGCATTGGCGATGCACCGACTGCCTGGAACCATTTGACTATTTCAAGTGCATCTGAGGAGGACCACCGGATGGCACGTTTCCACGACCTGAAAGTCACAGATATCCACAAAACCATTCGCGATGCGGTGGTGGTGACACTGGAACCTGTAAACGGCGCTGCGGATCAGTTCGATTTCACCGCCGGTCAGTACCTGACATTCCGCCGCAACTTTGACGGAGAAGAGCTGCGCCGGTCCTACTCGATCTGCGCGGGCAAGGACGAAGGCGTGCTGCAGGTTGGCATCAAACGGGTTGAGGGCGGCGCTTTTTCCGGCTGGGCGAATACTGAACTGAATATCGGCGATGTTGTCGAGGCCATGCCGCCGATGGGCAGCTTTCATACGCCGATGGATGCGGCTGCGCAAAAGCAATATCTGGGCTTTGCAGGGGGCTCGGGGATTACTCCGGTGCTGTCGATCCTCAAGACGACCCTCGCGCGGGAACCGCAATCGCGCTTTACCCTGATCTATGCCAACAAGGGTATCAACACGATCATGTTCCGCGAGGATCTCGAAGACCTCAAGAACCTCTATATGGGCCGCCTCAACGTGATCCACATTCTTGAGACGGACTCTCAAGAGATCGAGCTGTTCACAGGTCTGGTGACCCAGGAAAAATGCGCGCAGCTGTTCAAACATTGGGTCGATATCGACCATGTTGACACCGCGTTCATCTGCGGCCCGGAACCGATGATGCTGGGCATTGCCGCCGCATTGCGCGAACACGGACTGGATGACAGCCAGATCAAGTTTGAACTGTTCGCCAGCGCCCAGCCCGGACGGGCCAAGGCTAAGCCCGTTTCGGCAGAAACGGGTACGCAGGGCAATCAAAGCAGCGCGTCGATCACGCTGGATGGATCCACCCAGACCGTGACCATACCCAAGGACCAATCCATTCTTGAGGCGGCCCTGGCAAACGCTATGGATGCCCCGTTTGCCTGCAAGGCGGGTGTCTGTTCGACCTGCCGCTGCAAGGTGCTTGAGGGTGAGGTCGAGATGCTCGCCAATCACGCGCTGGAAGATTACGAAGTGGAAAAAGGCTATGTGCTAAGCTGCCAGGCCTATCCGGTAACAGACCGCGTGGTCGTCGATTACGACCGGTAGAAAGGGGGCAGATATGTCCGATTCAATGACACTCGACAGCTATCTGGCCGCAGGCGGTGTTCTGACCAACCCATCGAATGTGCCGCCTCGCTATCGGGCCGAACTGATGAAGCTGATGGCGACTTTTGTCGACAGCGAACTGGCCGGGGCCGCCGGGTTCGCCGACATCATCAATCAGGGGCCGGGGATCAAGGAGCGGATCGCCGCCGCAAAGATCGTGTTGGAAAAGTCAGACCACGCAAATTGTGTTCTCAGCATCATGGGCGAATTTGGCGCAGATACCGAACGCTATGCCAATCACCATCCTTGGACCATGCGCTTGTCGCGGGATGCGGATATCGGGGCCACCCGGTCCGAGCATGACATGCGTCTGGCGGTGTTCAACTATCCGCTGTCCGGCTGGACAGACGCTGTGGTCATGAACCTGCTGATGAGCCGCGCGGTGGCCGAACAACTGGCCGAGTATTCCACCATCTCGTATCAGCCTCTGGCCGAAGCCTTCCGATCCATCGCCCCGGTCGAGGCGCATCATGGCGAGCTGGCATTGGAAGGGGCGGTCAAACTGATCGAGAACGGCGCGGCGGACGACATGCAGAACTCGGTCACCTACTGGTGGCCTCGGGTTGCGGTGTCCTTCGGCGGCGATGACCCGAAACGGTTCGAGCTGTTGAAATCGCTGGGCCTGCGTCGCAACACAAACAGCGCATTGCAGGACCGTTGGGTCCAGACAATGGCTGCAACTCTGGCAACGCTTGGCCTCAAATCGCCTGCTTAAACGATAGCGCCCTAGGCGGACACCCTTCTCGCTTTATCCAAAGAGCCGCCCGAACCGAGGGTTGGGGTCCTCAATGCCGGCCAATCGAAGCATATGCCAGGCAAGCGCTTGATTGCTGGAAATGACTGGAATCCCGATCTTTTCTTCTGCCTGAACAATGACGTCAAGGCATCGCAGGTTCGTGCAAGAGACAATAACAGCATCGCAGGGCGCTTGAGCCGCGACCTTTTCAATAGCGCCAAGGATCGACCCTTCTGTGATCCGCGCAACAACGCGATCATTTCCTTCCTCGAACGATCCGAAACCTGCGACTTCGAAGCCGGCCTGTTCCAGCTTTGTGCGCATCCCAGCGGAAACTTCGGGAATATAGGGGGTGACGAAGCCCAATCGTCGGGCTCCTAAATGCTGACCGGCAGCGATGATTGCCGCCAACGGATCGGTCACACGTGCATCCGGGCAGACCGTCTTTATCACCTTGGCTACATTCTCGGACCCGATCACGGTCGAGGCCGAGGTACAGCCAAATCCGATTGCATCAAAGCTGAGCGATGGTGGCAAAAGCCGTGCCGTCGCAGGCAGGTCCTGTTCCATCCGCGCCAGAGTGTCGGGTCGGATTTCGGGCACCATCGGAATCCGGCTGTGATAGAGCGCGACACCAGCTAGGCACATGATCCGAGAGAATTCGTTTTCTAACGTCTCGTCAGTCTCAAGAACAATCACACCCAGATTGGCGCGGGTGCCAATGCCTTCGTCTGTTTCGAAATCAAGCTTCATGATTGGCCTCAGATGATTGGTAGTTCAGGCGCGGCGCGTTTGGTCAAAAGCTCCGCCCCACTTGCACGTATGACGATGTTCTCTTCGTGCACCATGACCCGACCGTCTCCATAACCAAGCGATGGTTCAAGGGTCAGTACCATATTTTCGGTGATCTCAGTTGTATCCCAACTGGTGTGTGAGGGCCATTCGGTCAGCTGCATGCCAAGCCCATGACCTAGCCTGCCGACGTCACCACCCTGATCGTCGAGCTCAGCGATCACCTTCTGCATCGCTAGAAACAATTCTCGGCAAGTAGCTCCGGGGCGAGCTGCGGCGATTCCGGCCTCAGTCGCGCGCCAAAGAACATCATATGCACCGCGTGAGGCGTCATCGGCGCGGCCAATGGCCCAATTCCGATCGAAGTCGCAAAAATACCCGTCCCAGTTGGAACCGGTGTCGAGCATCAGCACATCGCCGCGCGCCAGTGGTCGGCGGGACGGGGGCGAGATGACGTCGTGATAGCCGCCCGCATCCGCACCGCCGACCAAATACGGAACATCATCGGCACCCTGCGCCAGACCTTCGCGCCGAAAGGAGCGGAAAACATCCTCAAGCGGCTGCCCTTCGCGGGCGATTTCGGGCACCCGCTCAAATGTGCGCGACCCGATGGCGCAGATATAGGAGAGTTTTTCGATCTCGGCATCGGATTTCACCATTCGCAAGCCCCGGACGATCTCGGTCGCGTCAGTGATCTTTAGCCCATTCAGGCCCACCAACAGCCGCTCATAATCGCCAAGCGGCATCCGTAAATGGGTTTCGTGGCCCTTCATCAGGCCGACAGTCTCGCCGCGGCTGGCAAGCGGCGCCAGCAGATCGGTCAACAGCCCGATACCGTCATCCTTTGGTGCAGGTGCGCCCCAGGTGCGGATATCTGTGACCCAGGTTCGCCGCATAAGGTCTGCGCCGATCTCAGGGATGATTGCGATGGGCTTGCCGGATGCCGGGATGAACAGGAACCATGGGCGGGTCGGGCTTTGCCAAAACAGCGTGTGGAACCCGCTGAAATAGCGCACATCCGGTTCAGTTGTCAGCAATATGCCCGCCATACCGGTTTCGGCCATCTTTGTCTGCGCCGCTGCGGTACGCGTTGCGAATTCTTGTTGGTCAAAACCGCGTCGTGGGGCGTTCATGACTTTTGATCCTTTCGCAGGGGCAACCGGTCCTGAACCAATCGGGCCCAGAATTCAGCTCCGATCGGCAGCAGTTCATCATTGAAATCATAGTCAGAAGCATGGAGCGGTTGGCCATGTGGCCCGGTCTCGCCATTGCCCAGCAACAGGAAACATCCTGGCACGGCGGCCGAAAACTGGGCGAAATCCTCAGAAAAACTCATCGGTGCCCGATCTTTGATCAGGTCACAACCGGCGGCTTCGGCGGCGCGATATACCGCAAGGGCCGGGGTGGCAGCGTTGATGGTCTCAACGAACTGCGTGTCAAAGCTGACCGAGGCCTGAATGCCATGTGCTGCCGCAATCCCTTCGGCGATCTGGCGCATGAACCCTTCGATGGCGCTGCGGTCCTCGGGCGATCTGGCGCGGAAATCTCCTTTGAGAGAGGCGTTGCCCGGCAAGACATTTCGCTGGCCGTCCGTCAAGAATTCGGTCACGGACACTACCGCGCCAGAGGCGGGCGCAAGCTTTCGTGCCACCACGGTCTGCAATGCCACCACAATCTCGGACCCTACGGTAATTGCATCAACGCCGGTTTGTGGCATCGAGGCATGACCGCCCTGGCCTTTAACCGTGATCTCAAACAGGGTTTCACTGTTACAGATAATACCGGCGCGGGTCGAAATCTGACCGGTTGGAGCCCCTGGCAAATTGTGGATTGCATAGATTTCTTCGACCGGAAATTGCTCTAGCACACCGTCGTCGATCATCGCGCGCGCGCCCAGGCCGTGCTCTTCGTTTGGCTGGAATAGAAAAACAACCGTACCGTCAAAGGTAGGTTCTTTCGCCAGACGCTCTGCCGCCCCAAGCAGCATGGTTGTATGTCCATCGTGGCCACAAGCATGCATCACACCGGGTGAGGTCGAGACATAGTCATGGGACGAGGTTTCGGTGATTGGAAGCGCATCCAAGTCAGCACGCAGGCCAATGGCTTTGTTGCCAACGCCGGATCGAAGCACACCGACAACGCCTGCGCCTTCGTGCACTTCGATCCCAAGGGCGCGCAGCCGTTCAGCGACAACCGACTTGGTTCGCGTCTCTTGAAAGCCCAGTTCCGGGTGCCTGTGCAAATCCCGCCGAAGCGCGATCATACGGTTTTCTAAATCGCTCATTTCTTCATCCGCGTGTGAGTTGCATCGGTTCTACAGGATAGGGCTGCGTGTTTCGCATCAAATTTCCGACCCTAAAGCAGAAAAAATTGCACAAAAGCGCCAAGTTCAGATCGGAAGTTCCAGACCAATCTTTGTACGGTCCATCGCGACGGATGTGCGAAATCTGCGGACATTCGAGTTATCGAAAAACAAGCGATGGGTCAGGTCCTCGAAATCCTCCATGTCCTGCGCGACGCAGATAAGAACAAAATCGGCATCACCGGTCACATAATAGCATTGCTGAACTTGCGGCTCGTTCCTGGCGCGTTTGCGGAACAGATCGAGTTGCTGAAGCGATTCCCGGTCAAGTTCGACCAGAACGATGAAGGTCATCTTATAGTCAAAGCGCGACGGGTTGAGCACCGCGACCTCTTTCAGGATCAGACCGGAATCTCGCAACCGCTTGAGCCGCCGCTGCACCGAGGGAACTGAAAGACTGCATTCTTGCGCCAGCTGTTCCAGCCCGATTCGACAATCCCTTTGCAGGGTTCTGAGGATTATCGTGTCTGCATCATCAAGTTGTTGGTTCATGAAAAATCCTCGCGATGGAAGAGGCAGGTTTGAAACATATTATCGAGATTAGGGTCAAATACGATAAATAGAAATAGGTCGGTCATGCACAATCTCTGCACATGGAAAAAGCGGATGAAAATACATGACAGCGACCGACGACCTAAGCTTCGCCCCGGATTTCGTCCGTGCGCAGGAGTTTTTTCAGGGGCAAGAGACCTATGCTGTATCGCCGCTGATTGAAATCACGGGGCCGGATGGTCAGAGCATTCTGGCCAAGAACGAGACAGAGCGTATGGGGCTTGGCGCATTCAAAGCTTTGGGGGCACCCTATGCGGTTGCACGCCTTCTCGAGGAGGCATGGCACGAGAATACCGGTGAAACGCTCTCCTTTACGCGGATGAAGGATGCCGATTTTCGAGAATTCGCATCTGGCCACACATTCGTCTGCGCAAGTGCAGGCAACCACGGAATGGGCGTTGCGGCTGGGGCGCGGGCGATGGGTGCAAAGGCGCGAATTCATCTGGCGCAGACCGTACCGCAAGGGTTCGGCGACCGTCTTAGAACCTTCGGTGCCGAGGTTGTCCGTTCGGGCGATGTTTATGACGAAAGCGTCGCCGCCGCTATTGCTGACGCCAAAACCACCGGTGCCACGCTTTTGGCCGACGGAACCTGGCCTGGTTACACCGAGATTCCGAAACTGGTGATGGAGGGCTATTGCGTCATCGCCGAAGAGTTGCGCGCGCGGTTCGAGGCCTCGGGGCAGTGGCCTACGCATGTCTATCTGCAGGCCGGTGTCGGTGGGTTGGCCGCCGCAATGTCGCATATGATCCGTCTGAACTGGGCGGAACAACCTGAACTGATCGTTGTCGAACCCGGCGCTGCGTCCTGTTTGCGGGCCAGTCACTTGGCCGGACGGGCCACCCGCAGCGATGGGCCGGATTCGAATATGGGTCGGCTTGACTGCAAGGCACCGTCGATCGTGGCCTGGGATGTGCTCGAGCGCTGCGGCGTGAGCTACGAAACCCTTTCCGAAGAAGAAGGCCAGGCAGCCGCAGAAGCTGTCACAGCACTTGGAATCGCGACCACGCCGTCAGGCGCGGCCGGTTACGGCGCCCTGTGCAAGAGAACCAACCAACAGGCGAGGACGCAGGAAATACGTCCTCTTGTCATCATCTCAGAAGGGCTCGCATGAGCGGGCAAGAAAGGACTAACAGAATGACATCCATCTTTAGCAAGCTGATTACCTCGGCGGTTTTCGCGGCAGGTCTGTCGACTGCTGCCTTTGCGGACACCTGGAAATTCGCCTCGGAAGAGGACAAAGGCGACGTACAGGATATCTTTGCACAGGCCTTCGCCGAAAGTGTCAAAGAGCAGTCCAATGGCGACATCAAAGTGCGTATCTACTACTACGGTCAGTTGGGTACCGAGAACGATATTGTCGAGCTGACATCTAAGGGTACGGTCCAGTTCGTATCGGTGGGCACCGGTCACCTGGGGTCTTATGTGCCCGAGGCGCAGGTTCTTGATCTTCCCTATGTTCTGGGCGGTGATATCGACGTGATCCGCGAAGTTCTGACCACCAGCCCGACCATCTATGAAGACCTCAGCGAGAAATTCGAGAAGGTGAACCTAAAGCTGCTCACTATGATCTCGGAAGGCGACATGGCCTGGGGTGCCAACAAGGCGATCCGCAGCCCCGCTGATTTCGAAGGTCAAAAGATCCGTACCTTCACCTCGACCATTCCGGTGGAAACATTCAAGGCGTTTGGCGCCAACCCGACTCCTTTGTCCTGGGGCGAGGTCTATGGCGCGCTGCAGTTGAAGACCGTCGATGGCATGGTGAACCCGATCTATTTCATCTACAACGCCAAGTGGCATGAGGTTCAGGATTACCTGATCTTCCCGGGCCAGCTTCCTTACGTCGGCACCGTTTCCACCAACAGTGAATGGTTCAACGGTCTGCCCGCGGATCAGCAAGAGATGGTCAAGAACGCCATCGCCGAGGGCGAGCAGGCTGCGCATGATTATCAGATCAAGATCAATCTGGAAAACATGGACAAGATCAAGGCCGAGCGCCCCGATCTGCAGGTCATTGTCCTGACCGAGGACGAGCGCGCTGTCTTTGAAGCCCAAAGCGCCACATTGCATGAAACATTCTTCGATGTGGTCGAAAACGCCTATGACGACGCCGAGAAACCTGCGGCCCGCGCGCAAGCCCAGAAGATCCTCGACGGCCTGCTTAACGAGGTGAGCAATGCGTCGCAATAAAAGCTGACATCACTGAAAGGCGCGGCGTCTCATTCAGGCGTCGCGTCTTTCATTTACGGAACGCTGACTGGCGGGCCGAGGGAGGGAAAAACATGAAAAGCGCATTGGTCGCCCTGAGTAGGGGCACCGAGTTCATCGAGAAATTCGTTATCATTCTGGCCATATTGTTGATGATGGTGAATTCGACCGCTAACGCCATTGGCCGCTACGCCTTTGGCAAAAGCCTGTTCTTCTCGGAAGAGCTGAACCAGTTTCTGATTGTCAGCGTGACCTTTTTTGGATTTGCCTATGCGGTTCGGAAAGGTCGGAACATTCGGATGACGGCGGTTTATGACACGCTGTCCCGTCGGTCCAAGAAAGTGATCCTGACGCTGATTTCGATCACGACCAGCATGCTGCTGGCCTTTTTGGCCTATAAGTCCGTGTTCTACGTGCTTGAGATCAAAGAGCTGAACCGTCTGAGCCCGGCGCTGCAGTTTCCGGTCTATATCATCTACTCGGTGATCCCGGTCGGCCTGTTTATGGCCAGCCTGCAATATCTGATCGCATTCATCATGAATGTCACTCATGTCGGCATCTGGCACTCGTACGAGATCGAGGACAATGACGCAGTGGATGTAGGAGTCTGAGATGCCCGGATTCCTTGATTTCCTTGGCGATGTCATAGCTGGTGAGCTGGATATCTATGTCATCACTTTTGCTCTGGTCGTGGCGATGGTGGTTCTGCTGTTCCTCAGCTACCCGATGGTTGTTCCGCTAGCGGTTGCCACGCTGATTGGCCTTGTTCATTTCTCGCAAAGCGATACGGGCGTCATCATCCAGCAGATGGTCACCGGCATTTCGCCAAACGCGCTGATCGCTGTGCCGATGTTCATATTCGCCGCCGATATCATGGCGAGAGGTCATACGGCCAACAATCTGCTGGGGCTGATCGAAGCCTTTGTCGGTCACCGCCGGGCCGGATTGCCGATCACGGCCTGCATCAGTTGCACATTGTTCGGCTCGGTTTCGGGTTCGACTCAGGCGACCGTGGTTTCGATTGGTCAGATCATGCGGCCGAAGCTGCTGAAGGCCGGTTACAAGGACAGTTTTGTCATGGCGTTGATCATCAATGCCAGCGACATCGCCTTCCTTATCCCTCCAAGCATCGGGATGATCCTATATGGCACGCTGGCCAATACCAGCGTGGGCGAACTGTTCATTGCAGGAATTGGTCCGGGCGTTGTTCTGGCGCTGATGTTTTCGGTCTATTGCTATTTCTACAGCGTCCTGCAGGGCGATCTGATCGCGCGGGTGCCAAAGAAATCCGGGGCCGAGCGGCGCGCAGCGTTTCGCAAGGCCATACTGCCGCTTGGTTTCCCGGTCCTGATCGTCGGCGGTATCTACACCGGCGCAGTGACCCCGACCGAAGCAGCCTCGTTTTCGGTGCTTTATGCGCTGATCGTCGAATGCGTGATTTATCGGGAACTGAAACTCAACGACGTTTTGGATTCCGCTCTCAGCACAGGATTGATTACGGCGGTTGTGTTCATCCTTGTCGGGATCGGTCAGGCGTTCTCCTGGTATATTTCCTTCGAACAGATCCCACAGGGCTTGTTAGAGCCGCTGAACCTGGAAGGCGCGTCGCAGGAATACATCCTGTTCATCATCGCGCTGTGCTTCTTCGTGGGATGTATGTTCGTCGACTCGCTGGTCGTGCTTGTCATCCTTACGCCAATCTTCGTTCCGATCGTGGATGCCTCGGGGATTGATCCGGTTCTTGTCGGGGTTATGGTGACGCTGCAGATGGCCATCGGATCAGCAACACCGCCGTTTGGCTGCGATATCTTCACCGCAATCGCGATTTTCAACAGACCTTATCTTGAGGTGATCCGGGGCACTTTGCCGTTCTTCGCGATCCTGGCGCTGATGACGGCTATGCTGATCTACTTCCCGGGTATCGCGCTGTTCCTCAGGGATCTGGCGGCGTTTTGACAAAATGAATGACGGATGGCCGGTTGTTTTGAATCGGCCATCCAAACTTGATCCGAAGATCAGCGCCCAATACCGACGTAACTATCGAAGCCGGATTTCTTGACGGCGGGTTCGGAATAGATATTGCGCAGATCGACCATTCGGGGGGATTTCATCGTGCCAGCTAGTTCGCTCAGATTGAGCGCACGGAACTCGTTCCATTCGGTCAACAGCACAACGACATCCGCATCTGCAGCAGCAGCATAGGGGTCTTCGCACCATTCGACGCCGGGCAGCAGGGCCTCACCTTCGGAACGCCCCTGAGGGTCGACAACCCGCACCGTTGCCCCACCACCGATCAGTGCAGGCACGATAGTTAACGAGGGCGCATCACGCATATCGTCGGTATTGGGTTTGAAGGTCACGCCCAGAACAGCGATCGTTTTTCCATTGAAACTGTCGTCGCAGACATCTCGGATTTTCTGGATCATCCGTTTCTTGACCTCGTCATTCACCCGGATGACGGTTTCGGTGATCTGCATCGGGTGGGCATGTTCCTGACCGATCCGGGCCAGAGCGGCGGTGTCTTTTGGAAAGCACGATCCGCCATATCCCGGACCTGCATGTAGGAATTTATTGCCAATGCGCCCATCCAGACCGATGCCTCGGGCGACCTCTTTCACGTCGCCGCCAACACGTTCGCACAGGCCTGCGATCTCATTTATAAAGGTGATCTTGGTCGCAAGAAACGCGTTAGCGGCGTATTTGATCATCTCTGCGCTTTCCAGATCGGTGGTCAGGATCGGGAAGTCCCGCAGGTAAAGCGGGCGGTATATTTCCGCCATTACATCGGCGGCGCGGTCTGATTCAACGCCGACAACCACACGATCCGGGCGCATGAAATCATCAATGGCGGCCCCTTCGCGCAGGAATTCAGGGTTCGAGGCGACGTCGAATTCGGCCTTCGGGTTGGCGGCAGAAATGACCTGATGCACCTTGCGATTGGTGCCAACTGGAACGGTCGATTTGGTTACCACCACAGTGTAGCCCGTAATCGCATGCGCAATTTCTTCTGCGGCGGCCATCACATAAGTCAGATCGGCGTGACCGTCCCCGCGACGTGTGGGCGTGCCCACGGCAATAAAAACAGCATCCGCACCATCCACTGCTGCGGCCAGGTCCGTGGAAAAGCTGAGCCGACCAGCGGCTACGTTTTTGGCCATCAGGACGTCAAGCCCGGGCTCATATATCGGGACTTCGCCAGCCTGCAGCATCTCAATTTTCTGTTCGGCCTTGTCGACGCAAATGACATCATGGCCGAAATCGGAAAAACATACCCCGGACACCAAACCTACATAGCCGGTTCCGATCATCGCAATACGCATACTAAAATACCCTTCTTAACAAATACCGCCTTTGGCGCGCACACATTCGAAGAAAGTTCCGCCGGTTTCAATGCCTGTCAGCGTGCTTGGGTTGCATTCCGGGGATTCTTGCTGTTTTTGGGTCGGCAATCATACACATTTGTTTTCGTAGGGCGGAACTATGACAAAAACGGCATTAATCACCGGGATTACCGGACAAGACGGATCGTATCTGGCCGAGTTTTTGTTGGAAAAAGGTTATGAAGTTCACGGCATTAAGCGTAGGGCGTCCTCATTCAACACGCAACGCATCGATCACATCTATCAGGATCCACACGTTCCCAATCCCAAACTGCACCTGCACTATGGAGATCTGAGCGATACGTCTAACCTGACGCGAATCATTCGCGAAGTGCAGCCGGACGAGGTCTATAACCTAGGCGCACAGTCCCATGTGGCCGTCAGTTTTGAATCCCCGGAATACACTGCGGATGTGGATGCCATTGGTACTTTGCGTTTGCTGGAAGCGATACGTTTTCTCGGGCTCGAGAAAAAGACACGCTTCTATCAGGCCTCGACCTCGGAACTCTACGGTCTGGTGCAAGAGACCCCGCAACGCGAAACCACCCCGTTCCACCCACGGTCACCTTATGCGGTTGCCAAACTTTATTCGTACTGGATCACGGTCAATTACCGTGAGGCCTATGGCATGTATGCCTGTAACGGGATCCTGTTTAACCACGAAAGCCCGCGCCGGGGCGAAACTTTTGTTACCCGCAAGATCACACGCGGTTTGGCAAATATTGCGCAAGGGCTGGAAAGCTGCCTGTACATGGGCAATATCGACAGTCTGCGGGATTGGGGCCACGCGAAGGACTATGTGCGGATGCAATGGCTGATGCTGCAGCAGGACAATCCTGAGGATTTCGTGATTGCGACCGGGGTTCAGTATTCGGTACGTCAGTTCATTGAATGGTCGGCAGCCGAGCTTGGCGTTTCACTGGAATTCACCGGGTCAGGCGTTGACGAAACCGCGACTGTCGTCTCGATCGAGGGGGACAAAGCCCCGGGATTGAAACCCGGTGACGTCGTGATGCGGATAGACCCGCAATATTTTCGCCCGGCCGAGGTCGAGACCCTTCTGGGCGATCCTTCAAACGCCAAGAACAAACTGGGTTGGGTACCAGAACTGACCGTGCAGGAAATGTGCGCTGAGATGGTGACCGAAGACCTGAAGACGGCCAAACGTCACGCGCTTTTGAAAGAGCACGGGTTTGAGCTGCCAATGAGCCTGGAAAACGGCTGAGGAGGCCCTCATGCGTAAGATTTATGTTGCCGGGCATCGTGGTATGGTTGGCGGCGCAATCCTGCGCCGTTTGCAAAACCGCAAGGACGAAGGCGAAGCGCTGGAGTTGATCACGCGCAGGCATTCCGAACTGGATCTGACCGACCAACCCGCCGTGCGTGATTTTATGCAGACTGAGCGTCCGGATATGGTGATCCTAGCCGCGGCCAAGGTTGGTGGGATTCACGCAAATAACACCTACCCCGCAGATTTCATTTACGAAAACCTGATGATTGAATGCAACGTGATCCATCAGGCTTTTGCAGCGGGGGTAAAGCATTTGCTGCAACTGGGCAGCTCGTGCATTTACCCACGGGCTGTGCCTCAGCCCATGCGTGAAGACGCTTTGCTGACCGGCGTGCTGGAACCCACCAACGAACCCTATGCCGTTGCAAAGATCGCCGGGATCAAGCTGTGTGAAAGCTATAATCGCCAACATGGCGTCGATTACCGGTCGGTTATGCCAACCAATCTTTACGGACCCGGAGACAATTTTCACCCCGAAAACAGCCATGTCCTGCCGGCCCTGATCCGCAGATTCCACGAGGCACAGCGCGACGGGCTGGAAGAAGTGGTGATCTGGGGCACAGGAAAACCGCGGCGCGAGTTTTTGCATGTCGATGATATGGCCGAGGCGTCCTTGTTTGTGCTCGACTTACCGCGCGATATCTACGATGCGAATACCCAGCCGATGCTGAGCCATATCAATGTGGGATGCGGCGAAGATATCTCAATCGCTGAGCTGGCGGCCCTGGTGGCCGGAACAACCGGATTCACGGGTAAGATCACTCAGGATGTCAGCAAGCCTGACGGGACACTGCGCAAGTTGATGGATGTGTCCCGACTGGCCGATATGGGGTGGCGAGCACGCGTTGGACTCGAAGATGGTATCCGGGAGACCTATGCGTGGTTTCTGGAGCAGGCAGACACCGATTTGCGCGCCAAATGACCGCCTGGGCATAGCTCCGGACGGTCTAAAGCTCAGAACCAGCGACCGGTTGCGATTACCGTTGGGGACAGGCTGCTTGTGTCCGAGGATGCCGATAGAACCTTAAAGGGCACTTCTGTTTCAGTGGCCGCGCCCAAACCTATAAACCGGCTTGTCGCGCCGCCACTGCCACCGACCGAGGGTGAGGTTCCGGACGCAAAGGCTGCGGGAAAGCTCCAGGTGGTCTCGGCGCTGGAATACAGCGATCCTTCGGCGTTCACGCAATCGGTGGGCGTCAGAACGCCCGTGCAGATTTGTGTACCATCCGCAAACCGGACGTATTCGCCAATGGCGGTTGATCCGCGTTCGACGACCGCGCCGGTTGGCACCCCGGCGGTTTCTGACACAGAGCCCAGCAGGTTTCCGGGGCAGTAGCCATAGTCGGCCCGCATCAGGCGACCTGCGGTGATGTCTTCGGCATCGTTTTGAATGGCAGAGCCAGAGGCTATTCCGGTGGCGGGGTCAAAGCTCAGCGCCTCGGTCCAGGATCCGCCATCAGCCGAGACTTTGATGGAAAAACCGGTATTGCCAGACAATCCCATTTCCGCATGGCCAACCCAGTTTGACTGGAACAAAAGCGAGGCGGTATCCCCGGCCGCTGCCTTGTTGATCTTCAACTGGTGACCCGCCCCGTCATGGCTGAGCAACGTCGCAGGCGACCGGATCGAAAGCCGATTGGTGCTGTCATACCCTGTCGCGATACCGACACCGTCCAGGTTCTGGGTTGCGACCTGAGGCTCAGACCAGTCTGCGCCGTCCCAGATCTTCAACCGGTTGGCCTGTTCATCCCAGGCCAGCCAGCCGATTCCCGGGGTCACAAAATGCCAGGCGTCATCCAACCAGGCCGCAAGGGCGCCCGGCTGCGCGGCCCAATCCCCGGTAGGGTTGGCGCCAAGCGCGTGAATCTCGCCCTGTTCCGGCACCGCAGGCGGGACCGAGGCGTTTGTCGACGCTACGCTCAGCTGGACAATCAGGTCCAGAGCACGCAGCGCCTCGTTATGGGTGACGTGTTTCTGGGCCTGCGAAGGTTGCAGGAAAGGTAAATCCAATCTGGGTGAGTTTTGTGACACGGGTGGCGTCCTCCTGTAGCTGTCGGTCCGACTATTGCATTGCGCGCTACATTGCCGTGCCCAGGATGAATCCGTTCTGATCTGACCGAACGTTCGAATAATCATTTGCTAACGTTTGGAGGATTCCATGGGGCGTAGCCAAAGGTCTGGATTCAACGAAAAAGGACAGCCGAAGCTGCCCTTAAGTTTACCAATCGCCGCTAAAGGTTAGCTGCGGGCGTACACATCCTCGTACCGGATGATGTCGTCCTCACCCAGATAAGACCCGGTCTGGACCTCGATCAGAACCATCGGCACCTTGCCCGGATTCTCCATCCGATGAACGGCGCCGAGCGGGATGTAGACAGATTGGTTTTCAGAGATCAGGCGCACATCTTCGTCGATCGTAACTTTTGCCGTGCCCTGTACAACGATCCAGTGTTCAGACCGGTGGTGATGAGATTGCAGGCTTAGTGAGGCGCCGGGGTGAACGTGTATGCGTTTGACCTGGAACCGATCCCCGATGACCAGGCTTTCGAACCAGCCCCAAGGGCGATGATCGACCGGCAGCGATTCCGCTTGTTTGGCGCCTTTGGCCTTCAGGGCCGCAACCGCCTGTTTGACGTCCTGAGCCTTGTCCATGCTGGCCACCAAAACCGCATCGGGCATGGCGACCGCAATCATGTTTTCCAGACCCATCGCAACAACTTCTTGCGTGGGGGTTTCTGAACGCACCAATACGTTCCGGCAGTCAATGGTGGTAACCTGGCCCGTAGTGGCAACGCCATCGGCGTCTGGATTGCTCAGCTCTTGAACTGCCGACCAGCTGCCGACATCCGACCAGCCAGAGGCGTAAGGAACAACGCTCAGATTGCGGGCTTTCTCCATGACCGCGTAGTCGATCGAGATATCCTCGACCGTGCCCCAGGCTTGGGGATCGAGGCGCAGAAACCCGAGGTCGGCCTTTGCCTCACGGACGGCCTTGCCGACCGGGTCCAGCAGTGCGGACGCATGTTCTTTGAATGCAGCAATTATGTCTTTGACCGCGAACAGAAATATCCCCGAATTCCAAAGATAGCTGCCATCGGCGATCATGGCTTGGGCATTCTGCAGATCAGGCTTTTCGACAAAACGGTCCAGCGCAATGGCGGTGTTGCCCGTATCTGGGGCATGGCTGAGCTTGAGATATCCATAGCCGGTTTCCGGCCGGTCCGGAGTGATCCCGAAAGTGACGAGATCCCCACTATCCGAAATCGCGCGCGCGCCTTCGGTAACTGCCTGATGAAAAGCAGCTTTGTCCGGGATGACATGGTCCGATGGGGCGACAAGCATGATCGCATCCGGGTTGCTGGCGGCCAGATACAACGCGGCGGCCAGAACCGCTGGTGCTGTGTTGCGCCCTTCGGGTTCGATCAGAATGGGGCCCGGATCTATGCCAATCGCGCCCAGTTGTTCCGGAACCACAAAACGGAATGCATCATTGGTAAGGATCAGCGGCTTGGCATAAGGCGCGTCCTTGGGTCCCTGCATTCGTTCAGCACAATCCTGAAGCAGGCTTGAATCACCGATCAGAGGGACGAACTGCTTGGGGTAACTTTTGCGCGACAGGGGCCACAGTCGGGTGCCGGACCCTCCGCAGAGTATGATGGGATGGATGGTGGTCATTGCGGCTTGCCTCGAAGGTTCTTGGACTTTGTCACTTTAGAAACGACATGCTGAAGGTTGCGGGCGCTATTGAGCGGCCTTCCCGGCGGCGACTATCTCGTTCAGATATTGGCTCAGGTCATCACGCAGATCGCTACGGGCCAGCGCAAAGGCAACAGTTGCCTGGAGGAACCCGGCTTTCGAGCCGCAATCAAATCGCTGGCCGTCGAATTTATAGCCAAACACGGGCACACCGTTACAGATGTCTTCTGCGATAGCATCGGTCAGCTGAATCTCACCGCCACTGCCCGTTTTCTTTTGGTTGAGATTGTACAGCACTGACGGCCCCAGAATATACCGACCGATAACGGCTAGGTTCGAGGGGGCTTCTTCCGGCTTGGGCTTTTCAACCATTCCTCTGGCGCGAACCACTGAGCCGACGTTTTCGCCTACATCCAGAACGCCATAGGAACTGGTTTTTTCGTTTGGCACTTCCATCGTTGCGACCATATTGCCGCCGGTTTCCTCATAGGCTTCGACCATCTGTTGCAGACAGGGTTTATCAGCAGCAATGACGTCATCAGGCAACATTACGGCAAATGGCTCGTCGCCGATCAGACGGCGGGCACACCAGACTGCGTGGCCCAGACCAAGCGCCTTGTGCTGGCGGATATAGGCGATGGCGCCGCTTTCCATATTCGTTGCATTCAGCGCTTCAAGCAGGTCATCCTTGCCCTTGGCCTTGAGCTCCTGTTCCAGAACGAGGTTGTGATCAAAGTAATCTTCCAGCGCAGATTTGCCACGCGAAGTTACAAAGATGAATTCGGTAATACCTGCGGCGCGGGCTTCGTCGATTGCGTATTGAACCAAAGGACGGTCAACCAGTGTCATGATCTCTTTGGGGACGGATTTTGTCGCTGGGAGAAAACGCGTGCCCAATCCCGCAACGGGGAAAATCGCCTTGGTGACCTTGCGTACCATGTTACCTCTCAAATTCAATTCTTGCCCGACCGCGTAGGGCAGGCCGGGGTTTCCTATTAGGCTGCGCAGTCAGAACAATCAATGACATCGCGGCCGCAGTCTAAAATCTGACAGGAAGGTGCCATCGGGGGTAGGGGAAGTCAAAACGAACCGCCGTTTGATGCCTTTGAAACCCGTCATTTACCGGTGTTTTGTTGTACAATCCGGCCCTTCGCCCATTCATTGGCAAGAATACGCCAAGAATCGTCATGAAGTCGTGCAAAGCCGAACCTGTCCCCGAGGCTGTTCATGCGGCCTCGGGGAAAGGGGATTTATGTATTCGCCAGGATTGTCTCAAGCGGATCATGCTCGGCCACGAAATGGTTCGGTGCGACCTCGTTGAGCTGTGGAACATAATCGTTCTGACCGGCCGATAGCCGGCTGGGCAAAAACCTGAGCGCCGCTTTCGGGTCCATCGGCGAAGGCAGCTCTCCCGGCAATTTGAGGCGCTGGCGTTGCCGTTCCACATCCGGATCGGGGATCGGGACGGCCGAGATCAGCGATTTGGTATAGGGGTGTAGAGGCTGCGAACAGATCACCTCTCCATCTCCCAATTCGACGATGCGCCCCAGATACAGTACCATGATCCGGTTTGACACTGTCCGTACCACGGACAAGTCGTGGCTGATGAAAATCATAGACAGCCCGAATTCCTGCTGCAGCTCTTTCAAAAGCTCTACGATCTGGGCCTGGATCGACACGTCCAAAGCCGAGACCGCCTCGTCACAAATGATCAGCTTGGGCTTGTTGATCATCGCCCGCGCGATCCCGACCCGCTGGTTCTGCCCACCGGACAGCTCGTGCGGATAGCGGTTGATCATGTTGGCCTGCAGGCCGACCCGCTCCATCATTTCGCCGACCATTTTCTTGCGCTCACGCTCTGTCAGATCCGGGCGATAGGTTTTCAGCGGTTCGGCGATAGAGGCCGAGATGGTCATTCGCGGATCGAGGCTGGCCAGCGGATCCTGGAACACAATCTGCAGGTCCTTGCGGTACTTGTTCAGCTCGGCCCGCTTTAGCCCGACAATCGGATGGCCCAACCAGCTGACATTGCCACCGCTGGGTTCGATCAGCTGCAGAACCGCCCGCGCCAGCGTGGATTTGCCACAGCCGGATTCACCCACAACGCCCAGCGTCTCGCCCTTACGGATGTCAAAGCTGACGCCGTCCACAGCTTTCAGCGGTACCTTGCGCCCGAACAACCCGCCCGACACGTGGATCGGGAAATGCACTTTCACGTCATCGACCCTAAGCAAAGGTGCGTCGGTTTCTTCCAGTGCTTTTGGCGCGTCACCGGCATCAATGCGCGGCATCGCTTCAAGCAGGGTGCGGGTGTATTCATGATGCGGCGCGCGGAAGATCTCGCGTGTGTCCCCGGCCTCAACAAACTGACCCAGACGCATGACCTGAATGCGGTCACACATCCGTGCCACCACGCCCATGTCATGCGTGATCAGCGCAATGGCAGTGCCTTCGTCTTTTTGCAGGTGCACCATCAAGTCCAGAATGTCGGCCTGGACCGTCACATCCAGCGCCGTGGTCGGTTCATCGGCGATCAGCAGCTTTGGGCTGCACAACATCGACATGGCGATCATGACACGCTGGCGCATGCCCCCCGACAATTCGTGCGGGTATTGATCCAGACGACGGTTTGCCTCGGGGATGCGGACCCGATCCAACCACTCCAGACAGCGCGCCCGAGCGGCCGAACCCTGCAACCCTTCGTGAACCTGCAGAACCTCACGCATTTGCTGCCCGACGCGCAGGTGCGGGGTCAGGGCGGTCAGCGGATCCTGAAAGATCATGCCGACGTCATCGCCCCGGATCTGGTTCAGCTTGTTGATCGGCAGATTCAGGATTTCCTTGCCGTTCAGCGTGGCCGATCCGATTGCACGACCCGCTGAAGGCAACAGCCCCATTGCGGCCATGAAAGTCTGGCTTTTGCCGGACCCACTTTCGCCCACAATACCAAGGCATTCGCCCGGATTAATGTCAAAGCTGATGCCTTTGACGGCCTCGACCACACCATCGGGGGTGTCGAACTGGACGCTTAGGTCCTTAACAGAGAACAGGCTCATATCAGCGATCCTTTGGGTCCAGAGCGTCACGCAGCCCATCGCCGATGAAGAACATCGTGATGATAATGGCGACATAGAATGTCAGAGGGAACATCAGCTGCCAGAGGGTTCCGTACCCCATTGTGCCTGCCCCTTCAGCGATCAGACGGCCTAGCGAGGTATAGGGCTCCGAGATGCCAAGTCCGAGGAACGAGATAAAGCTTTCGGTCAGGATCATCTCGGGCACCAGAAGCGAAGCATAGACGATTACCACGCCCAGCAGGTTGGGCAGGATATGGCGATACATGATGGTGAATTCGCTGACACCGGCGGCACGCGCGGCCTCGATGAATTCGCGGTTTTTCAGGGCCAGAGTCTGCCCTCTGACGATCCGTGACATGGTCAGCCAACCAACCGCGCCCAATGCGATGAACAGGGTAAAGAACGACCGACCGGCCACTACAAGCAACAGAATGATGATCAGAGTTGTCGGAATGGCCAGAAGGATATCGACGAACCGCATCATCGCGCCGTCAAGGCGCCCGCCAATATACCCGGCGGCGATGCCATAGCAGGTGCCAACAATCAACGCGGTGGCCGCCCCGACGAGCCCCACCAACAACGATGTTGTTGTGGCCTGAATGACCCGGCTGTAAAGGTCGCGCCCCAGATCGTCGACGCCAAAGAAGTGCCCGGTCTCGATCGACGGCATTCCCATGCCACGGATGTCACCCATCACGTTCCAGTCGATTTCCTCATTGCTCCAAACGGCGAAATATGGGCCGAAGATTGTGAACAGAACGATCATCAGCAAGATGAATACGCTCGCCATTGCGGCTTTGTTGCGGACAAACCGCATCCGCGCATCCTGCCAGAGGGAACGCCCCTGAACGGCCGTGAAATCGGTGATGTCCTCGGCCAGATGGGCGGCTTTTTGTGATTTTCCTAGCATTTTGTGCCCCTCAGTACCGGATTTTCGGATCGAACCAGGCATATGCCAGGTCGGTCAGCAGGTTCACGATCACTGTCAGCGTGCCGTACAGGATCGTGACCCCCAGCAGCACCGCATAGTCACGCGACAGGGCCGAGCCGACATAAGCCTGCCCCAGACCACCGGTCGAGAAATAGATGTCGACGAAAACCGATCCGGTCAGAACATAGACAAAGACCGGCCCCAGATAGGACACTACCGGCAGCAGCGTGGGCTTCAACGCATGGCGCCAGATTACGGTCCTGGTAGGCAAACCCTTGGCCCGGGCCGTGCGGATGAAGTTCGAGTTCAGAACTTCCAGCATCGACGAACGGGTAATCCGCGCGATCGACCCCATATAGGAGGTGGCCAATGCGATGACAGGCATGATCAGGTATTGCCACTGACCGCCGTTCCAGCCACCACCCGGCAACCATCCCAGCCACAAAGTGAAGGTCAGGATCAGGATCGGGCCCATGATGAAGTTCGGCAGAGCCTGCGCAGCGATACCCAGACCTACGGCAAAATAGTCGATCCAGCTGTTGTGTCGGATGGCTGCGGCGATCCCAAGGCCAATACCTACGACACTTGCCAGCAGGAATGACAATGACCCGTAAGTCAGCGAGATCGGGAAGCCTTGCGAAATGATATCATTGACGTCCCGGTCCTTGAACTTGAAGGACGGGCCGAAATCGAAATGCACGACAATGTTGTACAGATAGTCCCAAAGCTGTTTCCACAGCGGCTGGTCCAGACCATAGCGCGCCTCAATATTGGCCAGTACCTGCGGCGGCAATGGCCGTTCCGAGGTAAACGGCCCGCCGGGCGCGTAGTGCATCAGAAAGAAACAGGCAACGATCAGCAACAGGATCGTTGGAACGGCGATCAGCAATCGCCGGATGATATAGGCAAGCATTTCATGCCCCCATTATTGGCTTTGCCCCGGGGTGATCCTCGGGGCAAAGCGTGGTCTAAGGAAGGTTATTCGGCGATCTTGTAGAGGTTCTTGGAGTACCAGTTCTGCTCTACGTTCTTGACCGGCCAGTTGCCGACATCGCTGTCCATCATGTAGACGCCAGCATAGTGATAGATCGGGATAACCGGAGTCTCTTGTGCAATGATCCGCTCAACCTCGGTATACAGTGGTGCTGCGTCATCTGCTGTCTTGGCCTGGGTCAGCAAATCGTCAACCTTGGAGTTGTTGTACTTGCCGTCGTTATAGCCGGAATCCGATTGCAACAGGTCCAGGAAGGTCGAGGCTTCGTTATAGTCGCCACACCAGGCGCCACGGGCCAGATCGAAGTTCTGGTTGCCGCGCTCTTCCAGGAACACTTTCCATTCCATATTGGCCAACTCGACCTGTACGCCCAGTTTCTGTTTCCACATCTGGCTCAGTGCCACTGCGACTTTCTTATGGGCCTCTGATGTGTTGTAGACCATGTCAAAGCTCAGCGGGTTGTCGGGGCCAAATCCGGCCTCGGCCAGCAGCTCCTTGGCCAGCTCGTCACGCTCGGCTTGCGTCATCGAAGCCATTTCGACTTCAGGGACGGTGAACCCGGCGGTTGCTTCGGGTGCGAACGTATATGCGGGCGGCTCACCACCGGCTTTGACGTTCTTGGTGATGATGTCGCGGTCAACTGCAAGAGACAGGGCTTGACGTACATTTGGGTTCTTGAATTCTTCCGGTCCGCTGTCAGACAGGTTGAATGTATAGTAATAGTTGCACAGGCGCGGGAAGCTGATGGCCTCTTCGGGGTGCTCTTTCTGTAGGCGCGGGAACTGACCAGCAGGTACTTCGGTTCGGTCCAGCTCGCCTGCGAGGTAACGGGTCAGGGCTACGTTTTCGTCGTTGATGACAAGGGCCACGACTTTTTCGACAATCGTATTGTCGTTATCCCAATACATCTCGTTGCGCTCACGGACCGAGCGTTCCTGTGGCAGGTGTTCGGTCAGAACATAGGCGCCATTCGAGACGATGTTTTCCGGCTTAGTCCAGGCGTCGCCGAACTCTTCGATCACCTTCTGCGGGGCAGGGAAGGTGGTGGAATGGGTGGTCATTTGCGCGAAATAAGGCAGTGCTGCGCTCAGCTTGACCTCAAGTGTGTGGTCGTCGATGGCGGTTACGCCCAGTTCGTCCACCGGCTTCTCACCAGCAATGATTTCGGCCGCATTTTCGATCGACATCAGCTCCATGAACCACGCATAAGGCGAGGACAGAGCGGGATCGACCGCACGTTTCCATGCAAAGACGAAATCGCCTGCCGTGACCGGATCACCATTGGACCATTTGGCGTTATCACGCAGTGTAAATGTGTAAACGTCCTTGGTATCGTTTGTGGTATAGCCGGTTGCGACACCGGGCACCAAATTGCCGTCTTCGTCTTGGTTCATCAGGCCTTCGAACAGGTCGCGGACAATTTCCGCACCGGTAACGTCTTCAACAACCTGCGGGTCAACCGAACTGTGCTCATCCAGAACGCGATAGGTGAAGGTTTGATCATCCGCCAGCGCCTCGCCGGTTTCGGGATGGGTGCCGGCGGCAAATGCAGCGCCGGTGATCATGGTCGAGGTCAGTAGCCCCGCCAGAGATGTCCGAATGTATTTGTTCATATCTTTCTACTCCCATTTGTGTGGTGGCAAGGTACGCACATCCGTTCAGGATGGTCGCTGACCACCATGATTGTCCGACTCAGATAGACCGGGACTTGTTCGAATTTTGCTTTTTCAGATCGCAATGAACACCGCGTCGCAGTCTTTCGGTTTGCTGTCGGAAACGTAGTTGCGAAAGTCGCCTTTCACTGATGCAGAACGTGGCACTATTTCAAAAAAGGTTAAAGCCTTTGCGTGCAAAATGGCCAGGTGCGGCCGAAATCTAAAAAATTCCACGTGAGAATGGAAATATTATAATGATACGCGATGGTTTCTTGACATTTTTATGAAGCTCTTGAGTAAGCGGTTGAGCGTTGACGCAAGGTCCGCTTTTGCGGCTTTCCAAAAATTGGCGCGAATCGCTATTGGGTCAGTGCCCGGACCATATGGGTCTGAGGAAAGCATGTGGCGGACTGATTAGTGGCCTCTTGCCAGCGCCCGATAGAACGGCGTGTTCGAAAGCCCGGCAGGCCGTCAGCGCCGCCGACGTCATGGCCCATCTGTTCCAATGCGCGCTGCATGGCTGCTATATCCGATCGGTAAAGACCGCCGACTTTGTCCCACTGGCCGCGGAAATCCTGGACGCCATATTCTATCCTATCCCCAACATGGCCGACGAACAGGGCGTAGAGATCGCTTTTGTTGTATTCCTTCAGGACATAAAAATTAGGGGTGACAATGAAGGCCGGGCCATTGCGCCCGGCGGGCATCATCAAAAACCCTTGCCCCTGCATTTCTTGTTTTGGAAACGGCTTGCCAGATACACGGGTGATCCCTAACCCGGCCCAGTCGCGAATAGGACGGCCCTGATCCGGCCCTTCAAGGGTGCAGGAAACCGAAGACGGGACAGTTACTTCGAACCCCCAATCACGACCCGAGACCCAGCCATGTTGGTCGAGGTAGTTTCCGATCGATGAAATTGTGTCCTCGGCCGAGGTCCAGATATCCGCGCGCCCGTCGCCATTTCCATCGGCCGCATAAGTCAGGTAGTTCGATGGCATGAACTGCGGTTGCCCAAGCGCACCGGCCCAACTGCTTTTCATTTGATCCGGCGGTATGTGGCCAGCCTCGGCAATCTTGAGCGCGGCGATAAGCTCTGACGTGAAATATTCTGAGCGGGTGCTCATGAAACCTTTGGTGCCCAGAACCTGAAACGCATTATGCCGGATAGCCACCTGCCCATATCCGCTTTCGCGGCCCCAGATCGCCAGAATGACGCGCGCTGGTACACCGGTATCGGATTCTACCTGTTTCAGTGTCGTGTGATAGCGCCGGGCCATCTTGCGTCCGACAGAAGTGGCCCCCTGAACCGAACCAGCGTTGAAATAGCGCCCGGGTGATCCGAACTCGGCCTGCTTTTGTTCCTTGGGAACCGCTGTTGCCGTACCCGGTGGAACCAGGTCTGGCAGTTTCCAGTTCAGCGTGACGCCGTTGAAGGCCCTGTTCATCGTGCGTTTTGAAACACCCTCGGATTTCGCCCGCGCCCAGACCGTGTGTTTCAGCCATGACTGAAACTGAGCCTCGATCGCCGCACGATCCTGTGCTGTCGCACTTGTCGACAGGTAGCAAAGTCCAAGAGTAAGGATTAACCAACGCATTATCCTATGATCTCACCCGCGATCTACTTTAAGTCAACCTACCAGAACGGCGTTTCTGCCGCTGTGATCAGGGTGGCAAGATCAAATCTCGGGAAACAGGCAGAGCTGCGTAAAAATCCTTGTGAATTTTCAGGACTCTGCCGATAGTTGTCCCAATCAATTTTGAAATGAGGATGAACAGGCGTGACATATTCCAGACCGTCTTTTGCATCCTTGGTTGTCCTGTCTGCCGCTATCGCAGGTCTTGGCTTTGTGCCGGTTGCCGAAGCCAGCAACAATTTCTTGGACCCTCAGGGACCCGTCGCCGCCCTTCAGAAAAGCCACCTTTTACGTGCAACTGTTCTGATACTGGTCGCAGTTGTTCCGGTTCTGATCCTGGTGCCTTTGATTGCCATACGGTATCGAAGGCGAAAGGAGGGGCAGGCAGACTATCGACCGGAATGGGATTTTTCCGCCCGGTTGGAGTTTCTCATGTGGGGTATCCCGGTTGTTATTGTGGCCATCCTTTCATTCTATTTGTGGAAAGCCACCCACCGGCTGGACCCTTACGAGACCTCATTCGGAGAAGAACCGGCGCTGAAAGTGCAGGTTGTTGGTCTCGACTGGAAGTGGCTGTTCATCTACCCCGATCTTGGCATCGCCAGCGTCGGTGAGATGGGGCTCCCGGTCAACCAACAGGTGGCTGTCACACTGACAACGGATACGGTGATGCAGTCCTTTATGATCCCGGCGCTGGCCGGACAGATTTATGCCATGCCGGGGATGACGACCAAACTGCACCTTGTCGCCGATAGGCCCGAAACTATGCAGGGCGAGAACACGCAATATAACGGGCGTGGCTTTACCAAGCAGAAATTCAAAGCCATTGCCATGGCGCCTCAGGAGTTCAATGAATGGGCCGAGAATGTCCAGGCAAACGGGGTTCCGTTGAGCGCTGAAACATACCGAACGCTTGCCATGCGAACGGACCGGGACGAGGTGCAGGCCATGTTGGGCACTGATCAGATGCCGACTGATGCGCTGTATTTCACGCTAGCCGATGGTGATCTGTTTCAGTCGATCCTGCACCGCTATCACGGGGCAACACCCTTGCCTGCCGATCAGCAACCGGGCACTGCCGAATATGGTCAGGAGAAAACACAATGACCGATGTCGAGACTGGTTTTTTCGGCCGTCTAAACTGGGATGCTTTTCCGATCACCGGGTTGATCCAGTCGCCCAACGCGAATGAGATCGTGGCAAATGCCGCGGCTGGGATTGTGATTGTAGGTGTCATTGCCGTTGTGGGGCTGCTGACATGGTTTCGTCTGTGGGGGCCGCTGTGGCGTGACTGGCTGACCAGCGCCGACCACAAGAAGATCGGCATCATGTATATCGTCTTTGCCATCGTGATGCTGGCGCGGGGGGTTCTGGAAGGCGTTGTCATGCGCGCCCAGCAAGCCGCTGGCCCGGGCGAAGGCTTTCTGGAAGCCGAGCATTTCGCCGAGCTTTTCAGTACCCATGGCACGATCATGATCTTCTTTGTGGCCGTTCCGTTTGTGTTCGGCGCCGCCAATTTCCTGATCCCGCTGATGATCGGCGCCCGCGACGTGGCATTCCCGGTGATGAACCAGATCAGCCTAGGCCTGACCGTGTCCTCGGGCATGATGCTGATGGTTTCCCTGGTGGTCGGAGAGTTCTCGACCGGGGGCTGGACGTCCTACCCACCCTTTACCGGTGCGGCCTTCAATCCCGGCGTTGGGCCGGATTATTGGATTTGGGCCATCGTCGTATCGGGGATCGGAACGACACTGACCGGGATCAACTTTGCCGTTACGATCTACAAGATGCGCGCGCCGGGGATGCAGTTCATGCGGTTGCCGATGTATTGCTGGACGATCATCTGCAGCTCGATCCTGATTGTCTTTGCCATGCCGCCGCTGGGTGTTGCGGCGCTGATGCTGGCCGCAGACAGATATCTGGACTTTCACTTTTTCACCAATGACCTTGGCGGCAACATGATGAACTATGCCAACCTGTTCTGGCTATTCGGACATCCAGAAGTCTATCTGTTGGTCCTGCCCGCCTATGGTATCTATTCCGAGGTTTTTGCGACCTTCTCGGCCAAGCGCCTGTACGGGTACAACTCCTTGGTGATTGCAACGATGTCGATTGCGGTGCTGTCCTTCACGGTCTGGCTGCACCACTTTTTCACTATGGGCCAAAGCGCGCTGATCAATGCGGTGTTTGGGATTGCCACGATGCTGATCGCCATACCGACTGGCGTGAAAGTCTATGATTGGATGGCCACGCTGTTTCGCGGGCGTATCCGGTTCTCGGTCCCGATGCTCTATGGGTTGTCTTTCCTGATGCTGTTCGTGATCGGAGGGTTGTCGGGCGTCATCCTGGCCAATCCGACCATCGACTATCAGGTGCATAACACCCTGTTCCTGGTCGCGCATTTTCACAATGTGCTGCTGCCTGGCGTCCTGTTTGGCCTGCTTGCGGGATACAACTATTGGTTCCCCAAAGCCTTTGGTTTCCGCCTGAATGAAGGCTGGGGACGGATATCTGTCGCGTTGTGGACCGTTGGGTTCATGCTGACCTTCCTGCCGCTTTATTTTGTCGGCCTGATGGGGATGCCGCGTCGATCTTACAGTTGGGAAGATCCCAGCTTTCACCCCTATATGATCGTCGCCGTGCTTGGGTCTATGGTCATTCTCGCAGCGCTTCTGTCGATCATTGTCCAGCTTTGGGTCAGCATTCGAGACCGGGAAAAAACCCGCGTTCCGGTTGGCGACCCTTGGGATGGGCGCACGCTGGAATGGTCAATTCCGGCACCGCCGCCTCCGTATAACTTTGCAATCATTCCGCATGTGACCGACCGGGATGATTTTGCCGCCGCAAAAGAGCGCGGCAACGCCTATCCGTCCCTTGATGCCTATGAAGATATCCTCATGCCACGCAATACGGCGATCGGGTTCGGTCTGTGCGTGCTCAGCGGTATCTGGATGTTTGCCCTGGTCTGGTGGATCTGGTGGCTGGCTATTGCGACGACAGCCGCGATGTTGGCGGCTTTCATCGCCTGGACTTTCAGAACCGACACCGAAGAGGTTATTCCGGCCGAGCAGGTCCGCAAAGAGCATGAAGCCTGGCTTGATCTCGTGCGCGCATCGGCTCCGGTCAATCGCGATCATGAATACGCGCCCGAGAACCGCGGCCTGGCCCGTCCCGATCTGGAGGCCACTACATGAAACGCGCGCCGACACACAGCTATCCGGGCCTAAACTTGGGCCGACGGCATCCGGGTGCCGACAAGGCCAGCGAAGTGGTCACCTTTGGGTTCTGGGTCTTTCTGATGAGCGATCTGGTCTATTTCGGCCTGATGTTCGCGATCTATATCACCATGATCGACGCGCAGGCGGGTGGGCCCGGTCCGCATGAGCTGTTCGACCTGACCAGCATTTTTGCCCAGACCCTGATCCTGTTGACCAGCAGCCTTACAGTGGGCCTTGCGATGCTGGCGTTGAAATACAACCTGCCACGGCCCCGTATCGTGCTTTGGTTCGCGGTAACTCTGGTTCTGGGTCTCAGCTTTCTGGTACTTGAGATACGTGACTTTCTGGCTATGGCGGAAAAGGGTGGCATTCCACAGCGCAGCGGGTTTCTGTCAGCGTTTTACGGGCTTGTGCCGCTGCACGGGCTGCATGTCGCTGCGGGGTGTCTGTGGTTGATCGTTCTGGGTATTCAGCTGCGTGTGTTTGGTCTAACCGACGTTCTGATGTCACGGGTGGTTCGTCTGGCCCTGTTCTGGCATTTTCTCGACCTCATCTGGATCGGCATAATCACGATCGTCTATTTCGGAGGGCTGACCTATGGATAGGCGCAGCGAAATGCACCGACGTGAACGCCGCCGATATGTGATTGGCTATGGCGGATCGCTGCTGCTGACACTGGCGGTCTTTACCATTGCATATACGTTCGGGATCGAGACCAAGGGCGTTTATTTGTCGATCGGTTTGTTGGGGCTGGCGCAGTTGATTGTTCAACTGGTGTATTTCCTGCATATCGACCGTCGACGCAGCAGCCGCGAGGACCTGGACCTGGTCCTGTTTTCCACGATGGTTCTATTGATCATCATTGTTGGGACGGTCTGGATAATGGGGAATCTGGCGGTGCGGATGCATACCTATCCGATGTAGGTCCGGCTGCACCGGATCAGCGCATCGCCATCAGCCCAAGCCACAGCGCGCCCCAACACAGCAAAAGGCTCAGCGCGATATTCCCCGCCGCCGTAGCGATTGTGCGTTCGCGCCGCAGTTCCAGTGACTGGTAGGCAAAGCTGGAGAAAGTTGTGAAGCCGCCACAAAAGCCGAACACCAGGCGCTGTTCCTCCTGGCTGACGCCCGTCGGTCCGCCCAGATACCCGACCCAAAGCCCAAGCAACAGACTGCCAAAGACGTTCACGATCAGCGTTGCAACGGGCAGGTCATGGCGAATTCGAATGGCGATCCAGTGCCGCAGAACCGCGCCCAGACCGCCGCCTAAACCAAACATTGCATGCAGATAGAGATCGCTCACTCTGACGACCTCCGCGGGGAAAAGCGACGCCCGGCGGTTTCACCCAAAATCGCCGCAAAAAGACCCGCCACAATTTCCAAACCCGCTGCGGTTAGGGCAAGCCCGAAACTGACCTCTGCCAGACGTTCCAATTCCGCAACAAATGAGGAAAACGTAGATAACCCGCCACAAAACCCAACCGCGCCCAGATGCAGGACGTGCGCATGTACCCGGTGTCGGATGGCGTATAACCAGCCAAGCACAAAGCATGCGGCTATATTGATTCCAAAGGTCTCGGTCAGGATCGGCAGGCCCGAGATCCCGAGCGACAACGCTTCTCTGACCAGTGACCCAGTCGCGCCACCCGTGAAAACGGCGCAGAACATGAGAGCCGTGGCCAATGCTGTTTGCGATTTTTTCACAGCCAATGATCCTGCCCGCGTTGCCCTGCCATCCGGGATACCGATTGGCGCGGCCGGGATCAACTGCGCATGGCGGATCACAAGTTTCACCATTTACGTGATTTCGGGCGTAAAGGCTTGCGTGCAATCGCGAATTTGTACCACGGTGACTCAGCTAACAGCCACAGTGGGAGAGCACGAATGATTATACGCAGACTCTATTACGTGTTGAGCCTCGTGTGCCTGCCACTGACAATCGTGGCCGGGTTTTTCTGGCCCCCGGCCCATTGGCTGCTGCTTTTCCTGATCCCATACGCGGTGGTCGGGCTATATGATATCCTGACCACAAGGCATAACGTGCTGAACAACTATCCGGTTCTGGGGCATTTCCGGTACATGCTGGAATTCGTCAGCCCAGAGATACGGCAATATTTTGTTGAAACCAACGAAAACGGCCGTCCCTATAATCGCATCATTCGCAGCCTGGTTTATTCCCGTGCCAAAGGGCAGGTTGATACCCAGGCATTTGGAACCCAATACGACATCCAAACCGTTGGATACCACAGGGCCAATCACTCGCTCGCGCCCAAACAGGTGCCGGAAAGCGAAGAACGGGTGATGCTGGGCGGGCCGCAATGTTCCCAACCCTATAGTGCCTCGCGCCTGAACGTTTCAGCGATGAGCTTTGGGGCCCTCAGCGCCAATGCAATCCGAGCATTGAATGGTGGGGCAAAGGATGGAGGTTTTGCGCATAATACGGGTGAGGGTGGTCTGTCGCCGCACCATCTGGCCGAAGGTGGCGATATCATCTGGCAGATTGGCACTGGGTATTTCGGATGCCGCGCACCGGATGGCGGGTTCGACAAAGACAAATTCACCGAAAGAGCCAGGAACGAGGTCGTCAAGGCGATTGAAATCAAGCTGTCGCAAGGGGCCAAGCCCTCGCACGGGGGGGTGTTGCCTGCGGCCAAGGTGGATGAAGAGATTGCGCAGATACGCGGTGTTCCCCTGCATCAGGACGTGATCTCTCCGCCAATTCATTCCGCATTTGACGGACCTACCGGCTTGATGAATTTCGTTCAGAATCTGCGCGAGATGTCGGGTGGCAAACCTATTGGGTTTAAGTTGTGCATTGGTCGTCCGTCCGAGTTCTTAGCGATATGCAAAGCCATGCTGGAAACAGGCATCCTGCCTGATTTCATCACCATTGATGGTGCCGAAGGCGGCACGGGCGCGGCCCCTGTAGAATTCACCAACCGGTTGGGCATGCCTTTGAACGAGGCGTTGATTTTCGTGAATAACTGTCTACGCGGTGTGGGTTTGCGCGATAAGATTCGCATAATTTGCTCGGGCAAAGTCGCCACAGGCTATGACATCATCGAGAAATGCGCGCTTGGGGCCGATATGTGTAATGCGGCAAGGGCAATGATGTTTGCAGTGGGATGCATTCAGGCGCTTCACTGCAACACAAACCGATGCCCTTCCGGCGTGGCCACACAGGATCCGGTACGAGGCCGCGCTGTGAATGTTCCGCAAAAAAGACAACGGGTACATCGCTATCACGACGCGACATTAGAGAGCTTTCGCGAGTTGCTGGGCGCCATGGGCAAGGAAAAGGTCTCCGAACTTCACCCTTCGGACATCCTTCGGCGTACTGCAGATGAAAGAGATCGCTCTTATGCTGAACTCTATTTGCATCTTGAAGAAGGCGCTTTGCTGAAGGCTCCGCTTCCGGATGAATATGCAGAGGACTGGAATCGCGCATCGGCGGATCATTTCTGATTTTTTTGTGTGCATTGCCAAGGATTGATGTTTTTGGTTCGTCTTACCCATTGTGATGCGCATGAAAACATCGGATGAGAATCTGGCAAAGGCCGCTGCTGCAGGGGACGCTGATGCGTTTGCCACGCTATTGGCACGCCACTACGACACGGTCTTTCGGTTGGCTTTTCGACTGACAGGACGCGCGGATCAGGCCGAAGATCTGACGCAGGATATATGCGCCGCCTTGCCGTCAAAGATCGTAGGTTTTCGTGCCGAAGCCCGGTTTACGACATGGTTGTACCGTGTTGTTGTCAATGCAGCCGAGGATGCACGCCGTCGCGCGACCCGTTACACGCGGGCGGCCCACGGCTGGGGGTATGTGGAACAGATGCGCCGGGCCGAGGTGCAGGAAACGGCCGAGGCTGTCGATTGGTTGCAACGGGCCATGCGGTCCTTGCCGCAGGACTTGCAAGACACTCTGGCCCTGACCCTCGAGGATGAGATGACCCATGCAGAAGCTGCAGAGGTGCTGGGTGTTTCCGAAGGGACAGTGTCCTGGAGGATGTCAGATATCCGCAAACGGCTGCGAGCCTTGCGGCAAGAGGAACTGGCACAATGACCGATGAACTGGACAAGCTGAAGATGCTGATGGACGCCGCCACGCCGACCCCGGATGCGTCGCGACGGATTGAAAATCTGAGCCAGGCGCAAAAAAAATTCGATAATATCCAAGGATCGACCTCTGCGCGACGTCCCACTGTCAAGCGCGGCCTCATAGCCCGCCTGACAGAAGGAGCGAAAGCCATGTTGAATGCCCTCTCTTATCGCGGTGTCCTGACCGCTACCACCGCAGTTGCTGCTGTGGCTCTGATTGTGATCTTGCCGCAGACGCGCGACGAGGTTGTTGCGCCACTGCCCTGGTCCGAGGACCGCGCCGACGCACGGCAGGAGTCTGACCTATTGGTGGCGGATATGCCCGAGGCCAATCTCGAAGAACCAGTTGTTGAGGCGCCTGTTGTGATTGAAGAAACAATCGAACCTTCCGCCAAGAGGCAGGGGGCCGTTGCGCAGCTGGGGGCTGCGGACCTTTTACAGCGCGCGCCGGCATCGGCGGTCGGGAAATTTGACCTTCAACATGAGACTGTTCCCGCGCCGGAACAGAATACCGAAACTTTCGCCAACGCGGACAGCAACTCGCTGAAGATCACGACGGACGAACCGGTTTCGACTTTTTCGATTGATGTAGATACCGCCTCTTACGCCATTGTTCGGTCGTCTTTGATGAATGGCCATCTGCCGCCCAAGGATGCGGTGCGGGTTGAAGAGATGGTGAACTATTTCCCCTATTCCTACCCGGCGCCTGATGGGGCGGAACCGTTCCGTTCTACGATCACCGTGACACCGACGCCTTGGAATGAGGGGACGCAGCTTGTTCATGTCGGCATCCAAGGGGTCATGCCCCAGATCGAAGACCGTCCTCCATTGAACCTGGTTTTCCTGATCGACACATCGGGCTCAATGCAGGATGCTAACAAATTGCCGCTGCTGAAACAGTCTTTCAGGTTGATGCTGTCTGAACTCAGTCCGGAAGATCAGGTTTCGATCGTCACCTATGCGGGAAGTGCCGGGCAGGTTTTGCCACCGACCGCGGCAGCCGAAAAGACGACCATTCTCTCAGCCCTCGACAGGCTCGAAGCCGGTGGCTCGACAGCGGGGCAGGCCGGGTTGCAGCAAGCCTATCAAGTGGCAGAAGGTATGGCTGCGGACGGTGAGGTGACCCGCGTAATTCTGGCCACCGATGGCGATTTCAATGTGGGTCTGTCAGACCCTGATGCCCTGAAGGATTTTATCGCCCGCAAGCGCGACAGTGGTACATTCCTAAGCGTTCTGGGTTTTGGCCGAGGCAATCTGGACGATGCCACCATGCAGGCTCTGGCCCAGAACGGAAACGGGCAGGCGGCATATATCGATACGCTGGTTGAGGCGCAAAAAGTATTGGTCGATCAACTTACCGGGGCGCTTTTTCCCATCGCCAACGACGTCAAAATCCAGGTCGAGTTCAACCCGTTACAGATCGCTGAATACCGTCTGATCGGTTATGAAACCCGATCCCTGCAGCGCGAGGACTTTTCAAATGACAAAGTGGATGCTGGTGATATTGGAGCAGGTCACACTGTAACGGCGATCTACGAGGTCACGCCAGTTGGTTCCGATGCGATCAGAAACGGCCCGTTGCGGTATGCTGAACAATCCATATCGGATGATTCAGCGGAAATTGGTTTCTTCAAAATGCGTTACAAGCTTCCTGGTGAAGATCAAAGCAATCTGATGGAGCAGCCTATTTTACCCGGACAAGGGACAGTCACGGATGACATCCGCTTTTCCTATGCGATTGCAGGATTTGGTCAGTTGCTCCGGGGCGGAGAATATCTTGGCGGCTGGTCCTATGCGGATGCCATTGATCTGGCCACGCTGTCCCGAGGTGAGGATTCTTTCGGATATCGGGCTGAAGCTGTCACCTTGATGCGTCTGGCCCAGACGCTGGCTGAGTAAGGCCCGGGCTTGGGAGTAACTAGAATGACCTAGGGTTGTTGGCTGTATGGGTACTAATTCTACGAATGCTCCATTCGACAGCATCCCGCATAGTTTTACCCAGAGCAACGTCAAAGGCAGTAACCAGATCTTCGGTCTGGTTACTTTTGGCAATTACGTTCTCTTGGAACGAATTCGATGCGATGATTTTGTCGTCGAACTCGTCCACGATCTTGATATTCATGCGAACTTCGACGCGTACGGTCGAGCTTTCACCATCCTGGTTAACGACAATGCCCTGAAACTCGCGTAGATCGGGAACAATCACATAATCCGGACGAAGCCCCACGGTCGAACGACCCACGGCGGATACCCGTCCGCTGTTTTCATAGCTTTCGACCAAAAGAGCCTGGACGATCAGCGGCGCGCGATCCACCCATCTGGCACGCGGCAGATATTGAACCTGCAAAGGTGTCGGCTGAACTGCAATTTGATCGGTATTTACCGCGGCAGTCGCGGTTGGCTCTTGGACCACGATCTGTTTCTGGATGCGCGGCAGCGAAGAAGAAAACGTGCTTTTGGGTGTCAGCAGATAGAGATCATTGGGTTCTGAGGCCTGCCGCAGCGTTTCCAGTCCGGTACACGCCCCCAAAGACGCCAAAACTGCGGTCATTATCAAATGCCTGATCATTGACGATACTCCGAGGCTTGGGTCCCAAGAAGGAAACGGGCGGGGTCGCGTTCAACTTTGTCCACCAGACGATCGAGGCTGATCACCAGTCGTTGGGATTCTTCTATGAAACGCGTGAATTGTGGCAGGCCAACCCGCATGAAATCGGACAGTTGACGGCGATTGTCCTGAACGATGCCGTCGATCGTTCCCAAAAGTTCCGAGGCCGATTTGGACGCGCTGAGGATATCGGCTGAAATATCATCAAGCCTGTCTGTCACTTTCGTCACCGTGGACGCCACTTGGTTGGCGGCATTGCGGACATCATCCATGACGACGCCGATATCTTTGTTGATCACCTCATTGGCCGAGTCAAATGCGCGTTCAGCTGAGGTCAAAGTGCCCTTTGCTGTTTCCATCGCACCAGTGACGGAGCCAAGCGTTTTGTTTGCGTTCACGAAAGTCTCGGAAACCGTGGCCAGCGCGACGCGCCCATCTTCGGTCAGGACCGTAAGGTGGTCTGCCAGGGTCGAGGCCCGTTCGATGAAGGGCTGCAGATCCTGCTGCATGATGCGATCTGCTGCGTCAAAAGTATCTTTTGCGCTGTCTAGGGCCGATACAGCCGTGTCGGATGCGGTTTTCAGGCTATTTAATGTATTTGTTCCGGCTTCCAGCGTTGTTTCTGCGGTGTCTGCCAATTTTTCGAGGCGTTTTGAGAAGGCTGAAATTTCTTTAGCTGCGCCACCCAAATCTGAGGACAAGTTTTCGAAATCTGCAAGGGTTTTGTCCAACCTTCCGGTGGCCGAAGATACGTTCTCCAGAATCTGAGATACCTGCTGGCGGTTCTTGTCATCCACCACCTTGTCGATATCCTCGATCAGCGTAATCGCCTTTTCCAACAGTTTAGGGGCACCTTCGAACAAGGACTGGATGGTGCTGCGTTTGCTTTTGATAAGGCTGTCCTGCTCTAGTCGTTTGGCCGATGCCGAACCTCCGGTCAGTTCCACATAGCTGACCCCGGTGACCCCAAGCGATTGTAACTGGGCGACGGTATCCTCGGTCACCGGGATACTTGCGTCTACTTCAATGCGGACGCGCACTTTGGATGGGTGCTCGTCATCCAAGTTAAGGGAGATTACCTGCCCGACTGGCAGTCCGTTGTAACTGACGCCACCTGCCGCAGACAGGCCGGAAACATTGTCGAACAGTACATTGTAATAGGCGTATTGCCGGGAAACCTCGAATTTGGCCAGCCATAGAAAAAAGCCAAACGCACCCAGTATTCCAGCCAGGGTGAATGCACCGATCAGGATATAATTTGCTCGGGTTTCCATGGGTGTTACCTGTCCTGACCCTTTTTTTGTGCTGCGCGCGCCCGGGGGCCGGTGAAATATTCTTGGACCCAAGGATGATCGACTTTGGTCATCTCTTCAATCGGACCATCAACCAGAACACGTTTTTCTGCAAGAACTGCGATCCTGTTGCAAATCGCATAAAGGCTATCCAGATCGTGCGTGACCATAAACACAGTCAGACCCAGCGCTTGCTGGAGCTCGCCAATCAGGTCGTCATAAGCAGCGGCGCCGATGGGATCCAAACCGGCCGTTGGTTCATCAAGAAATACGATCTCAGGGTCCAGCGCCAGCGCGCGCGCCAAAGCGGCACGTTTGCGCATCCCGCCCGACAGTTCGGACGGGAATTTGCCACAGCTCAGCTGCGGCAGTCCGACCAAGCTGATTTTCAAACCGCCAAGCGCCGACATAAGGCTTTCACTAATTCCTGTATGCTCGCGCAGGGGGGCTACGACATTCTGCAACACGGTGAGCGACGAGAAAAGCGCGCCGTCCTGAAAGGCGACGCCCCAGCGGCGTTCGATGCGCCGCCTCTCTTGTTCGGGGCCGTTCAGGACGTCGACGCCCAGAACTTCGATGCTTCCCGCAGCCGGCTTGTTCAGGCCGACGATGGTGCGGAGCAAGACGGATTTGCCCGTGCCCGAGCCGCCGACAATGCCCAGTACTTCGCCCCGCCAGACATCCAAATTCAGATCCTGGTGCACGATCTGCGGTCCGAACCGGTTGGTCAGATTGCGGACCCGTATCACCGCCTCGCGCTGGGTGTCGCCAATCGGCATCTGTTCGCGGGTTACACCGTCCATTTCAGACCCCCAGTACCGAGAAAAAGATCGAGAACATGGCATCCAGCGCGATCACCAAGAAGATCGCCTGGACCACGGACGCGGTGGTTCTTTGCCCAACACTTTGTGCCGATCCTTTAACCTGTAAGGCCTGCCAACAGGCGATGATACCGATGACCAGCGCAAAGAAAGGTGCCTTGATCATACCGATGGCAAATTGCCAGATGCCGGTGTTTTCCTTGAGGCGAGTCACGAACATTCCGGGGCTGACTCCAAGGTCGATCCAGCTCATAAGTCCGCCGCCAATCAAGGCGGCGATATCGGCGATGAACCCTAGGATTGGCAGCATGATCAGCAACGCTACAACGCGTGGAATGACCAGAACCTCGATCGGATCCAGGCCCAGCGTCCGCATGGCATCTATTTCTTCTTGCACCTTCATCGAGCCGATGGAAGCTGTAAAGGCAGATCCCGAGCGACCCGCAACAATGATTGCCGTCAACAAAATGCCCAGCTCACGCAGCACAGAGATCGAGATCAATTCGACCACGAATATCTCGGCCCCGAACTGTTTGAGCTGCGTGGCCCCCTGAAATGCTAGTACAACACCGATCAGAAAACCCATAAGGGCAACGATCGGAATCGCTTTCAAACCGGTTTCTTCCATCTGCGATACCAGCGCAGCCCGCCGCAGACGCCGCGGCATCAAGATTGTGCGGACCAACCGATGTAGCGTCAGGCCCAGAAACTCAAGCAACGACAAGCTGTCTTTCCAGCCACCAACTGTACGCTCGCCGACACGTGCCACCCAATCCAGAAAATCTGGCTTTCCGGGATCAGGGGCGGATTCGTCCGGCATGTTGCGGGAAACCGTTTCGATCAGCGCGGAATGCGCGGCGGTTGCACCGTGCAGCTCGACCTGCCCGCCGCTGGACTTCACCTTGCGGACAAGGCTGGCAATCAGCCAAGCCCCGCCAGTGTCGAGTGCCTTAACGCCTGTCAAATCAACTATGACCGTTCCGCCGTTGGGATGGAAATTTGCGAATTCACGCTCAACCATATCCAGCGATTGGGTGTGAAGATCACCCGATATCTGCAGGTGAACCTGATCCGTATCCAGGTCAGTTGTGAATGTAGGCGGGGTCATGGGGGTATCTGATGTGAATCTGCATGGTGCTGCAACGGGTTTTTGTCACGCTTCAAGTATTTAGCCATCAGGCGATGCAAGATGGCATTCATCGCAAGAATGATGGTGTGAGCTTGCAAAAGGCTTGTTTCGGCAACCAGTAGTGTTATTCTTTGCGCAGGTTTTTTGTTTGGTTATTTTGGTTGTGTTCAATGTCTGATCATCACGCGAAGGTAGAAGTCGAAATCGGGTCCGAACGGGGCTTTGGTTACGTCTTCACCGCTGTCTTCTTAATTATCGCTCTTTGGCCCTTGTGGGGCGGAGGGTCGGTGCGCCTGATCCCAATGGTTATCGCTGGGGTTATTCTGGCTTTGACAGTTTTTGCACCCGCTACTCTGAAGGTGCCGAACCGGCTTTGGTTCAAACTCGGCATGCTTTTGGGTGCGATTGTGGCCCCAATCGTTATGTTTTTGGTGTTTATCACTACGTTTGTCCCGTTTGGGCTGGTTACGCGCCTGTTGGGAAAAGACCTGCTGTCACAGAAACTGGACAGTTCATCAGATAGCTACTGGATTGTTCGTGAAGAGCAACCCGGCAGCATGAAACAGCAATTTTAACAAGGGAGTACCAGGCGTGACATTCGTATCCGAGCTCTGGTCATTTATGAAAGTCAGAAAGAAATTCTGGCTGTTGCCCATTCTGATCGTTTTGGGTGTGTTTGGTGGATTGATCGTGTTGAGCCAAGGCTCGGCGATTGCACCTTTCGTCTACACGTTGTTCTGATCACATGGCATACATTTTAGGTATTTCGGCGCTGTATCACGACAGCGCAGCGGCGTTGCTTTGCGACGGCAAGATCGTTGCGGCCGCGCAGGAAGAGCGTTTTACACGGCGCAAACACGACCCCGGATTTCCGGTAGAAGCCATCAATTACGTGCTGGCCGAATCGGGGGTTGCGCTTGAAGACGTCGACAATGTGGTTTTCTACGACAAACCGTTTCTAAAATTCGAACGGTTGATCGAGACTTACATTGCGGTGGCGCCACGCGGGTTCAATTCCTTCCGCATGGCAATGCCGGTCTGGCTGCGAGAGAAGCTGTTTCTCAAGGATCTGCTTGCAAAGCAGCTTCGCAAAATCGACCCGGAATTCGATCTCGAAAAACTGCTGTTCGCCGAGCACCACATCAGTCACGCGGCCAGTGCGTTCTATCCTTCGCCCTTCGAAGACGCGGTCGTGCTGACTGTCGATGGAGTCGGAGAATGGGCAACCACCACCGTGGGTATTGGTCGCGGCAATGAGCTGACCATGGTGAAAGAGTTGCATTTCCCGCATTCGCTGGGTCTGCTGTATTCTGCATTCACCTATTACACCGGGTTCAAGGTGAATTCTGGTGAATACAAGGTCATGGGCTTGGCGCCCTATGGCGACCCCAAATACAAGGATCTGATCCTTGAGCATCTTGTCGACCTGAAAGAGGACGGTTCGTTCCGCCTGAACCAGAAGTATTTCAATTATACAGCTGGTCTGACCATGACGAGCAAAGCGATGGAAGAGCTGTTCGACCAACCGGTTCGAAAAGCCGAAACCGACCAGCTGACGCAGTTCCACATGGATATTGCCGCCTCGGTTCAGGCCGTGACCGAAGAGATCATGCTGCGGATCACTCGGGACCTGGCGAAAGAGCATGGTATACGCAACCTCTGCATGGCCGGAGGCGTTGCTCTGAACTGTGTCGCGAATGGCAAAATCCTTCGCGATGGCGCCTTCGACAATGTTTGGGTGCAGCCTGCAGCGGGTGATGCGGGCGGGGCGCTGGGTGCTGCCTATGCGGCCTGGCATCAAGAGCTAGCGCAGCCGCGGCAAGTGACCTCGGGTGATCAGATGCTGGGGGCCTATCTTGGTCCGCGTTATGAAGATGACGACATAGCGCAAGAACTGGCGGCGGCCGGTGCGAAGTTTTCCACCTATGAAAATGGTGAGTTGATTGACCAGACGGCGCAGGCGCTGGCTGACGGTAAGGCCGTTGGTTGGTTCCAGGGGCGGATGGAATTCGGGCCGCGCGCGTTGGGTGCCCGCTCCATTCTGGGCGATCCACGGTCAGCTTCGATGCAGAAAACGCTGAACCTGAAGGTCAAGTATCGCGAAAGCTTCCGCCCATTTGCTCCATCTGTTCTGCGCGAAGACGTAGCCGATTGGTTCGAACTGGATGGCGACAGCCCTTACATGTTGATTGTGGCGGATGTGCAGGAAAAAATCCGGCGCAAGATGACCGAGGAAGAAGACGCTCTGTTCGGGATTGAAAAGCTGAACGTCAAACGATCTGACATCCCTGCTGTGACCCATGTTGATTATTCTGCCCGTATCCAGACAGTCCACCAAGAGACCAACCCAGCCTATCACGCGCTGATTTCAAAGTTCAAAGAACTGACCGGATGCTCTTTGGTGGTGAACACTTCATTCAACGTGCGCGGCGAACCGATTGTGTGCACGCCCACCGATGCGTTCCGCTGTTTCATGGGAACGGATATCGAGGTCCTGTCCATCGGGAACTGCCTGTTGCGTAAGGAAGATCAGGATCCCGCACTTAGGGAGAATTACGAGACAAAATACGAGCTGGACTAATCTGTTGCGCAAGCGGCGGAACCGCGACACAGTCTGCCCCTGAGACCTATTTGGTGGAATCGGGGGCAGGGAATGCGGCAGCGCGGAAATGTCTTGTTTGTCGTGATTGACCAGCTTCGGGCAGATTGTCTGACCGGCGCGCTGGCCGAGCATGTCAATTTGCCTAATTTGCGCGCTTTTATGGACGAGGCCGTCACGTTTCAGCGCCATTTCTCGGTTACTAACCCTTGTGGCCCGTCGCGTGCGTCCATCCTGACCGGGCAATATGCGATGAATCATAGATCGGTTCGCAATGGAACGCCTTTGCGGCACGACACGCCAAACATCGCAACCGAGATGCGTAAGGCGGGATATCTGCCCTTGCTCTACGGGTATACCGACACCTCGGCTGACCCACGGGTTTACGATGCCAATGACCCGATCCTGAAATCTTACGAACGTCCCATGGAGGGGTTTGAAGAGGTCGTGGAAATGCGGCTTGAAGAATCTTATCCTTGGCGCGCCGACTTGCTGAAAAAAGGTTACAGGTTCGACACATACTGGGATCTGCACAAACCTGTTTCAACCTCAGGTGAGCCGTCCAAATTGAACGACCCGGCGGTGTACCGCGCCGAAGACAGCGACACCGCCTTTTTGACCAACGCTTTTCTGGACAGTATCGCGGCCTTCGGCGACCAAAGCTGGTTTGCGCATCTGACCTATATCCGGCCTCATCCTCCTTTGGTCGCACCCGCTCCCTATAACGATATGTACGATCCCGTCGCGTTGCCGGGGCCAGTTGGTCATGTCAGCCCAGAAGATGAACAGGCAATACACCCGTTTTTTGGGCCAACGATGGCGCGGTATTCGGCTTCGGATTTCGTTTTGGGTTTTGATGAGGTGCAACCCTCCACGGCCAATATTCAGGCGCTGCGCTCTGTTTATCTGGGCCTTGCAACAGAGGTCGATTATCATATCGGCCGCGTTGTCCAGTTTCTCAAGGACAGCAATCAATATGATGAGACATTGATCGTAATCACAGCTGACCACGGTGAAATGCTGGGTGATCGACATAGCTGGGGTAAGATGACCGTCTATGACGCAGCTTATCACACGCCTTTGCTGATCCGGATGCCAGGCAATCAGGCGCAGGCCGGAGCCGTGGTGACGACACCGACCGAGTCGATTGACATCACGCCAACCATTTTGGATTGGGTGGGCCAGAGTATCCCGAATTCTATGGATGGGCGGTCTTTGATGCCGTTTCTGCAGGGGCAGGGACCCAAGGATTGGCGAAGCTTTTCTTTCAGCGAGCTTGACTTTGCCGAGCCGGATAATCCAACCCTTTGGCAACAGGAATTGGGAACGGGTAGTAGCGATTCATGCCTGTCCATCTTGCGTGACGAACGGTTTACGCTGGTCGAGTTTGCGGCAAACCTGCCACCGCTTTTGTTTGACCACCTGCGTCGCGGCGAAATGGAAAACGTGGCGAGCAACCCGGAATACGCAACAGACCTGGCCAGGTTGGGGCGCGAGATGCTGCGGCACCGTATGCGAAATATGGACCATACGCTTTCCCTGCATTCCATCACCAAAGAGGGGCCAAAATCCAAGCTCAGGCATTAGCCGGGAATGTTGCCCTGTCTCTGCTACACCTGCGATCAATCTGATGTTACGCATAGCTTCAGAGAGGGGGCAGATTGAACATCACAGATAACCAGATAAAGGCAATGACGACAGCTGGGCTGAATCTGATCGGTCAGGCGTTGTCGATCTACGACAGTCAGTTGCGGCTGGTGCTTTGCAACCGGCCTTTTCAGGTGATGTTCGACCTTCCGGATGATCTGGTCCGGCCGGGTGCGTTGTTCCGCGACACAATACATTTTTTGGCGAGCATCGGCGAGTATGGCCATGATGAGGATGTCGAGGACATCGTCGCACATAGGGTCAGTCAAGCCCTCACTTTTGAACCGCACTATATTGAGCGCGTCAGGGCGAATGGGCAGGTGATCTCGGTCGAGGGTGCACCGCTGCCCAACGGCGGATGGGTAACGGTCTATACCGACATCACGGATACCAAACAGGCCGAAGCGCTATTGCGGGCGCGTTCCGAAGAATTGTCGGACGAATTGTTGACCCGGGCCGAGGAAATGGCGGCGACCAACCGAAAGCTAGCGTCGACCATTTCGGCTTTGGAAGAGGCAAAACGTCAGTTAACCGAAATCGAAGCCCGCACCCGGATGACAACCGAAATGATGCCAGCGCATATTGCGCATCTGGATGCCGATGGGCGGTACGATTATTCCAATCGCAAGCTCAGTTCGGTTTTGCCCGGCCGACCCTCTGAGATTCTTGGGATGCATATTTCTGACGCTTTGGGACCGGCCGCATTTGCGCGGATCGAACAGAACCTGAACCGTGCCTACGACGGGGAAGCCACGGTATTTGAATTCACAGAGGGTCAGGATTCACGTCGAATCCGTGTTTCGTTCACGCCCGACAGCGAAGGCGGTGTCTATGTGATGTCAGTCGACATCACTGAAGAAACGCAAGCCCGTGTGGCCCTGCAACAAACACGCCGCCGGGAAATGGCGGCGCAAATGACAAGCGGTCTTGCGCATGATTTCTCAAACTTGCTGACAATTATACTGGGGATGCAGGCCAAGCTTGATAAAATGGACCTGCCGGAAGGCGCACAAAAGCTGGTGGCCGCCACGCGCCAGACTGCTAAACGCGGCGGGCAGTTGCTGAACCGCATAGCAGGCATGACCGGCAATCGAACACCGCATCCCAAAGCCACGGATATGCGTGCTCTGCTCGAGGATTTGCGTATTCTCGCCACGCCGTCACTGCCGCGTGGCATGGGGCTTTCGGTCGTGAATACATTGCCGGATGTGGCACTTATGTTGGATCAGGGGATGATGCAGGACGCAATCCTGAATCTGGTGCTGAATGCGCGAGATGCCTGCGGAGAAACAGGTCAGATCACGATCAGCGCGCATACGATTGGTGGAACCTGGGTCGAGATTTCCGTCTCGGACACAGGGCCGGGCTTTTCGGAAGAAGCGCTTGGCAAGGCACTCAATCCTTTCTTCACCACAAAGGGTGACAAGGGATCGGGTTTGGGTTTGCCCATGGTTTACGATACGGTCAAACTGACCGGTGGAAATCTGAGCCTGCGCAATACACCAAGCGGCGCCATGGTGGTTCTTCGGTTACCATACCGCGCCGCGCCGCCTGCGCTGGAAGGGCTGGTTCTGTTGGTTGAAGACAGCAGCCAACTTCGTCGGAATTTCCGTGATATGCTTGTGGAGATGGGGTTCACCGTGATTGAGGCGACCTCAACCGATGAGGCGCTTTCATTGGTGAACCAGATCGAAGACATCGCATTGATATTGTCCGACATTCGGCTGGAAGGAGCAGAGACAGGGCTTGACCTTTTGCAGAAAGTGAACCCTTCCTTGCCGTGTATTCTAATGACATCGCTGCCTTATTCCGACCCGCTGCATCGTCAGGCACTGGCTTTGGCACCAGTTCTGCGCAAACCGTTCACACAAGCGCAGCTTACTGCCTTAATCCGAAATGAGGCCGCATGATGAACCAACCGCTGGTAACCATCTTAGATGATGAGCCTGAGATACGTCGTATCCTGACCGACACACTGGAAGAGGCGGGGTTCCGCACTCAAAGTTTTTCCCGTGCTCGTGAATTTGAAGCATCGTTGAAAAGAGTGGTGCCCGATGTGTGTCTGGTCGACCTGTCTTTGCCGGACACAGACGGCTTGGCACTTGTTCATCGCCTGGCTTTGGAACAAGGTGCCGCAGTCATCATTATTTCGGGGCGGGCACAGGTACAGGATCGTGTCACCGGATTGGAGCTTGGCGCGGATGACTACATCACCAAACCCTTTGATCCAGCCGAAGTGGTCGCTCGTATCCGGGCGCGGCTTCGATCATCGCGGGCACCAGCGCCTCAGTCAGAGATCGCAGAATTCAACGGCTGGACCGCGTATTTCGACCGCTATGTTCTTGAAGATGGTTCCGGATCAGAAACGCCGTTCAGCCACGCCGAGGCCGAGGTGTTACGTCTGTTTCTAGATAGTCCTAAACGATTGATCAGCCGGTCGCAGATGCAAGAAGCGCTCGGGGGAGGCGCGGGCGACAGCTTTGACCGGGCCATGGACGTGCGAATATCCCGATTGCGAACAAAACTGGGCGAGGACCCCAAGAACCCGCGATTGATTAAAACCATCTATGGGGCAGGGTACATCTTTTTGGGCGACGTCGCCTGGCGATGATGATGACGAAGCTGGGTGCACCTAGCATTCGGTGTGAAACGGGCTCATAAGCTGTCGGAACGTAGGGGCGCTAAAGTAGATATTACGGTCGCCACCCCGTTATTGTCGGTCGCGTGTTGATAATCTGTCGGCAGGCACTGGATTCTCGGCACAGTCAGGCATAACTAACACAACCGCGCGGTTCTTTGGCTAAGGCTAACTTGGGTTGAAACGTGATCAGATATCGAATTCGAAAAGGTTTTGGAGCGTAAAATGATCAAAGAGACCTTAGCGAACTGGCGATCCAGCCATCTCGGTCGACTTTTGAGTGAAAGTCTTCGGAAGCAGGGTTGGTTGTACGGTGTTGCCATGGTGGCGATGATTGTCGTCGCAGCAACAACTGCGGGAACCGCATGGATGATGGAGAACATCGTCAATGCGATGACCACGCCTGAGATGAAGTCGCAAGTCTACCTGATTGCCGCAGCGGTCGTCGGCTTGTTTTTGAGTAAGGCTGTCGCCTCTTATATCCAGTCAATCTTTCTGGCGCGTGCGGGAAACCGGATCATCGCGGTGCAACAGGAAAGGCTTTACAATAAGCTGCTGAAACGCGGTGTTGGTTTCTTTGCTGAAACAGAATCGTCCAACCTTCTTATGCGCGTAACTCATGGCGCTCAGGCCGCGCGGCGGCTTATCGACGTCATGGTGACCAGCTTCGTTCGTGATGCCCTGACATTGGTCGGCCTCATCTTCGTGATGATTTACCAGGAACCTGTACTGTCAATTCTGTTCTTCTTTGTGGGTCCCGTTGCGCTTTTGAGTGTGCGTTACATCCTCAAAGGTGTGCGGTCGATCATGCAGTCAGAAATGAAGGCGCTGTCTGAAATCATCAAGGTTCTGCAGGAAACATCTGCGGGCATTCGGGTCATCAAGGTTTTTGCTTTGGAAGACAACATGACTGACCGTATGAATGGGGCGATCAGGTCGGTTGAAAAACGGGCGAACTCAATTTCCAGATTGCAGTCGATTGCCAGCCCGTTGATGGAGCTTCTGGCCGGTGTCGCGATTGCGGGTGTTCTGATCATCAGTACCCTTGATATTACCGGCGGCGAACCGACTTCTGCAGGTCAGCTGATGTCATTCATCACAGCCCTTTTGATGGCTTATGAACCCGCCAAACGCCTGTCAAAAATGCGGGTCGTGATTGAAACGGCCCTGGTACCAGTGGGGATGATGTTCGAGCTGCTCGATCAGGAAGACCCGATGGTCGAAAGCGTGAACCCTGAAAAGCTGAAATCCGGCCCGGGTGAAATCCGTCTAAACAACGTGACGTTCGGCTATCAGGGTGAGCAAAAAGTAATCCGAGATATGAACCTGACCTTCGAGGCAGGCAAGACGACAGCTCTGGTGGGTCAGTCCGGTGGTGGCAAGTCCACGATTTTTGGGTTGATCATGCGGTTTTATGATCCCGATCAGGGCAAGGTCGAAATCGATGGCCAAAACCTTGTCGATGTAAGTTTTGCCTCTTTGCGCCGGAAGATCTCCTATGTGGGCCAAGACACGTTCCTGTTCTCGACAACCGTGATGGAGAACCTTCGTTTTGCGCGACCTGGTGCCACCGATGAAGAGGTGATTGAGGCCGCAAAGGCTGCCCATGCTGATGTGTTCATCTCACAACTGCCAAATGGGTACGATACGCAGGTAGGCGAAAACGGCGCGTTTCTTTCTGGAGGTCAAAAACAGCGTCTGGCGATCGCGCGGGCAATTCTACGCAATGCCGAGATTTTGCTTTTGGATGAAGCCACCAGTGCTTTGGATGCGGAATCTGAGGCGCTTGTTAAGGCTGCGCTGGACAAGTTGACCGAGAATGTAACAACCATTGTAATCGCACACCGGCTTTCAACTGTGCTTCAGGCAGATACCATTATGGTTGTTCAAGACGGTGAAGTTATCGAACAAGGCAACCTTGATGCGCTAATCGAACATAACGGGACGTTCCGCCAACTGTTTGACCAGCAATTCAAGCTTCCGGGATCCTAAGCTCAGTCCGAATGGGCGGGGCCCCACATAGATTCTGAACGGCATCGAGAAGTAATGGGCGTTGGCCCGGTCAATTACTACTCACGAAGAGCCTGATCTTTGACTTTGACAATCGGCTGCAGCAGGTAGTCCAAAACGGTTTTCTTGCCCGCAAGAATATCCACCTCGGCAATCATGCCGGGAATAATTTCAACCGCTACTCCGTTCCCATCCAACATCGAGTGGTTGGTCCGGATTTCCACTACAAAAACTTCTTCATCGTCCCGCTCAGATCGCGTCACGGTATCAGCCCCGATACGGATAATTTGCCCGTCCAAGGCCCCGTATCGAGCAAAATCATAGGCAGTAATCTTGATCCGAACCAACTGTTCAGGGTGCAGAAATGCGATGTCTTCGGGGCGGACATAGGCTTCGACCAACAAAGACTCATCCAGCGGTACAATTTCGATCAGTTCCTCACCGCTCCGTGCCATACCGCCTATGGTCGTGCGGTGAATGCGATTTACGATGCCGCGTACCGGCGACCTGATCTGCGCCTGTTCCGCTCTGTTTCGTAAGGCTGGCAGTGATGGTTCCAGAGTAGCCAGTTCCGCAGTTGCCAATGCAAGTTCGGTCAAAGCCGCGCTTCGAAACCTGCTTTGTGTCGCCCGAACCCGATCATCGATTTCCTCCAATCCTGTCTTCAGACGGTTGGTAGCGGCTTCAGCCCTGGTCCGGCGGCCTTGCCACTCAGCCTCGCTGCGTCGCAATGACAATAGTGTCGTGGCGGGTTCCATCTGCTGTTCTACTAGGGGGGTAATGATTGCCCGTTCCTCGGCCAGAACTTTCAAGGTCTCGGCCGCGGTCACCGTATCGACAAGCCCTTCTTCGTATTCTCTTAACCGCTGTTTCCGTTGGCTCATCAGAATTGAGATTTCTGCCTGCAACTCTGATCGCCGGCCTTGAAACAGAGCTGTCTCAGACTGAACAACAGTCGGCGCACCTTGGACCAGGATCGTATCAAATGTCAGCTCGGTCCCGTCTATCTCAGCTTGCAGGCGCTGGGATCGGGCTCTCAAGCCATATGCACGCTGTTCCTCTTGGCTGAGCTTGCTGTCGATTTGGGTGGTATCGAACTCCATCAGCAACTTCCCCTTTTCAACAACCTCGCCTTCTCGGACATTCAATGACTGCAGAATGCCGGACTCCGTAGCTTCAATCATCTGAACATCCGCCGACGGCACGATGCGGCCTTCTACACGGGTGACATCATCAAGTTCAGTGAAATGGGCCCAAAACGCTGCTGTCGCCAGGAAAGTCAGGATTACCAAGAGAAGCAATGAACTCCTGACCGGTGACCCGCCTCGCATTTCCCGGGCAAGCGAGGCTAGGTCATGATGATGCGACATTCAGATGCCTCCGTTGCTTTCCGGAATGCTGTGACAGTATGCTTTTTGGTCCATCTACCCGTACTTTGCCGCCCTCTATGACGATAACCCTATCGACAAGTTCCAATAGGCTGGTTCGATGGGTTACGATCAGCATAGTTGTGTCGGGGGTCGCCTTTTTGAGCCGCTGTATGACCTCAGCTTCGGTTTTGACGTCCATGGCACTTGTTGGCTCGTCCAGAAGAAGAACCGGAGGTTTACCAATCAAGGCTCTGGCCAAGGCGATCGCCTGCCGTTGTCCCCCTGACAATCCCTCACCGCGCTCTGCCAGATTTTGGTCATAGCCTCCGGGATGGCGAGAGACAAAATCCTCGACCCCAGCGACTTGCCCCGCCCAAATCAGGTCCTCATCCCTTGGCCTGATTGCGCCGCTTTTGATATTGTCGCGGATTGACCCGGAAAACAGCCAAATATCTTGCAGAACAGAGCCGATATTGCGCCGCAAATCACCTGGATCAATTTGTCTGATATCGACCCCATCCAATTGAACAGACCCGGCGTCTGGATCGTACAAGCCAAGCATTAGCCGCGCGACCGTGCTTTTCCCCGAGCCGATCGGACCAAGGATTGCAACCTTCTCTCCGGGCGAGATGGTGAATGAAACACCGGACAAGACGTTGTCGTGTTTTTCGGGATAAGCAAACTGGATATTTTCGAAGGTTAATCTCCCTTCAAAGTGATCGCGACTGATCCAGCTCCGCCCTTCGGGGCGTTCACTGTCGGCCTGCATTAAGGCATTAAGGTTTTGATAGGCATTTCGGGCCTGATTAACCCGTGTCAGGGTCTGTGCCAGTTGCCCAAGAGGCGCAAGAGCCCGCCCGGTCAACATGACCGAAGCAACAAGCGCGCCCATGCTTGCCTGACCATCCATCACAAGAAAAACACCGTAGAAAACGATAAGGACCTGGGCGGCCTGTTGGGTAAATCCGGTCAGATTCAAGGCAAATTGAGTCACTGCCCTGCTGCGCGCGCCATGTGATGACTGAAGCTGTATGGCAGCCTCCCACCGCGACCTCATGAGCCGGGCCGCCGCTGTCGTTTTTATGGTCTCCAACCCGGATACAGTTTCGACCAGAACCGATTGCTTGGATTGACCATCGATGAAGCTTTTCTCGGCAAGGCGAGAAAGTATAGGTTGCACGATGATGCCTGCTAGCAAAACGACAGGCACAGCCAGAGCTGGAACAAGTGCAAGTGGGCCACCGACCAAGTAAATGACAAAGACAAACAATGCTATGAAGGGTAGATCCACGACTGCCACCAAGGTGGCGGATGTGAAAAACTCACGGAGTGTCTCAAATTCACGAATGGTGCTGGCCATGGCCCCTGTCGAACCTGTGCGCGCCTTCATGCGAATGTTGAGGACCTGGTCAAAGACTCTACGGCCCATCGAAATATCTGCTTTCTGGCCAGCCCGATCTATGAATCCTGCCCGCAGGAGTTTGAGCACGAAATCAAAAAGCAGCGCGATCCCAACACCTGCTGTCAAAGCAATCAGAGATTCTGTGGCTTCGTTTGGCAAAACACGGTCATAGACGACCATGATAAAGACCGAGGTAGATAGACCAAGCAGATTTGCCAACGCCGCCGCAAGCGCAACCTGAGTGTAAGACCAACGATTTGCCGCCATAGCGGACCAAAACCAGTGGCCCGAAGCAGAACTGGACCCCGTGGCTAAATCCTCACGGTGATTGCGCCGCAGCAGGATCGCAAACCCTGTATAGACTTCTGATAGATCGGTTTGCTGAATTTGACCTATTTCCGTGCCAACCTCCGGATCATAGATCAGAACCCGACCATTTGAGGTTCGGCCATGAAACACAACGGATTTTCCCCCTTCAAGAATCAACAACGCAGGAACCAAAGTGTTGTCAAAAGCTGACAAAGCCCTTCTTCCGTATCCCGCCTGGACCCCAACACGCCGTGCCAGTTCCAATGAATCGCGGATTGTAAGCTCTCCGTTCGAGCCTGTTTGAGCCGCGAGAATCCCGGCAAAAGTGATTGGACAGTCAAGATGGGCCGCAGCGTGCATCAGGCATTTTTCAAAGCACGATAACTCGGGCGTTGCGAAGGCAGGTGTCAATTGTTTCATTGAGAACCTTCAACGGAACTGATTGAAATACCAAGGAGATCCAGGATGTCACCAGTCAAACTAAGGATTGCGTAGTCTGTCAGGAAATAGTTCTGTTCGGCTAGGATAAGTCTTTCCTGTGCATTCACATAGTCGCGCTGTGCGTCAAGGATTTCGATCAGACTGCGTCGTCCGATTGTGAATTGCGCTCGCGCCGCTGCAACACTGTCAGCATTCGCCTGCGCAGCTATTCGCGCCTCTCTAAGCCGTTGTGCTCCAGCAATTTGGTCAGCGCGAATTGTGTCCAGCTCTCTTTGTATTTCTCGCGTTAGGGATTGATGAACGAATTCCGCTTCGCGAACTTTGGCTTCAGCCGCGGTGATGGCGGCACGGCGCTGTCCAGTAGAGTCCAGCTCATAATTAAAGGACAGGTCGACCCCGAAATTTGCGTCATTGCTATCATCGCGATCCGCAAATGCCGAAACATTCACGCCGGGTTGACGGCGCGCCAAAGCGGCAGCACGTTCTGCCTTGGCGGCAAGCAGGGCCGCTTCTGAGCGTCGAATCTGCAGGCTTCCCGTTACGATACTATGATCCGATTGTGAGATCGTCGGCGCTTTGACTGGGGGTTGCAGATCACCTGACGGGCTGCCAAAAACTTCACGAAAACGGGCATCGGCGAGGTCCACTCTGGCTTTTGCATCCGCCAGTCGCGTCCGTGCATCGGCCATCCGCGACCGCGCTGTCAATACATCGGCGTTCGAACCAGCGCCTAATGCAGCCCTCTCGGAAATTTGTTGAACGAGCTGTTGGTGGACTTCCACATTTTTCACCGAAATATCCAGGATTTTCCGTAAATCCAAGACCACTATATAGGCCTCAATCGCAGCCAGAGCGGTTGCCGAGGCTGTTGATAACTGGCCGCCGCGACTTTCAAAAACCCGTGCTTTTGCAGCAGTCAAATCACCGGATGCGGCCCCCCCGTCATAAACGAGCTGTGAGATCCGCAGATAAGGGGTCACGTTGGCTGTGTCCGAGTCTACCCGCTCGGATCTGGCGTTGATTCCAAGTGAAACCTGCGGAAGAAAGGCCCCTTTTGCCGCGTCATGGTTGGCTACTGCCACATCCAGCGCGGACATAGATCGCGCCAGGTTGGGGCTGGTCTCGACGGCGTGCCGTACGCGCTTGCCAAAGGAACTGGTGATCAGTTTCTGAGATGGTTCATGTGTGCGGAAACCCACGGCCCCGGTCGAAAAAGAAGCCTTGACCCCGGCAATGTCAGGTGGCTGGGTACAGGCCGATACTATGCTGAAAGAGAGAGCAGAAATCAGAAAACTCAAAAAGCGACCGCATGTGGGCATTTGTCATTCACACTTCATTAGGGCCAGATTACGTCATCGGTTTGGGCTTGGGCGAATGCACTCATGAAACCGGTAAGTTCTGAATTTTCGGTGTATTTTACAGATGCACCGGCCTGGGAAATCTGCTTTTGCGCCTGAAAAAGCCATCTGAGATTGGATAATGAAGCCTGATGGCCATAGATCAGGCGTAAGCCTTTTGTTTCGACCAGTTCAAATTTGCGTTTTGCCGATAGCTGTTCCAGGCGTGCAGAGTTGATTTGCAACCAGTTATGTGCAGAGCCTAATTCCAAATTGCCGCTCAAAGGCTCAAACAGCCCAAATGCGTCTATCATCTTGCAAATTTCGGTTGTTCTAATCTGAGAGGTTGCGCGCGCTTTCAGGAAGTTTTGAACTTCTTTCAATTCAGTGCCGAGCGTATCCGGAGCTGAAAAAAAGGGATTGTCAGAACACTCTTCGGTCAACAGGCCCGAACCTTCATCTACGACCAGCTGAAAGGTGCTGCCGCTATCCAGCCGGCGGCACGTAAAAGGATGACTACGCAGTTCGGACGGAATATAGCTGGCCAGCCAACGCCCTTCTGTTGAAACAAATGGCGAGGGTTCACCAGCAAGAAGTGAATATACCGCAATCGGTTCAATTTCTGGGCCGGTCCTGCGAAACACGATCGGAAAAGTGGCTGCAATCTGGAGCACCTCTTCTTCCACGATCACGCTCTCGGTGCGTTCAGCTGCAAAGTCATAAGATGTGAAACGCTTCCAATACCGATGACGGTGACGGTTGAAATTGATCGGAACTAGGCCATTCTGTGCCATTTCTACCTCTTGAAAATCGAAAGTACTGCCACCCGCGTAGGGCGGCAGCGTAGTCGAGCGTCAGGCACTGGCCCCGGTTGGATCGGTATGCAGAATATTGTCAGCAGTAAGCCCGCTGAGGTCATCCAATCCGGTGAAATGGGCCACCGTTTCGACTGTCGCCGCATCGGATGCGGAATAGTCGACCTTGACCAGCACACTGTCAGTTCCATCCGTAGCCAGGACATAGATCTCGTCACCTGCTTCGGCGCCGGTAAGGCTTTCGACCGCTGTCTCGATGGTTTGAGCCGTCAGATCGCTCAGCTCTGTCGTCAAACCAACCACTCCGGTGTCCGCGCCTAGTGCATCCCCTACTGAAAGCGTTTCCACACCGGTTCCGTCGCCGCGCAAGCTGCCGACATCCAATCCACTGAACATGATCGCATCAGCGGTGTCAGTCGCGGGTCCAGTCGTGAAGCCAGTGATCGTATCAACGCCATTTGCTGTTGGGTCCGGCTCGAACACGACAATGTCCCGACCAGCACCTGAGACATCCACTGTGTCATCGCCGTCCTGGCCACGAATGACGTTGTCGATGTCGGTTGCAATCAATGTGTCGTCGCCTGACGTCCCGATCTGCAGCACCGATGGACCACCATCCGGAGTCGTCAACGTCAGAACAATCGGTTCAGAGGCATCTAGAACTGTCATCGTGAATGTGACGATGGGTTGGGACAGGTCGGAATAGGTGGTCGCCGCGCCAGCAAAACTGACGGCTGATCCACTCACCGGGTTCGTCAGGAACAAATCGAATGCCCCATTCTCGACATCTGATCCGGTGTCAAACGTCACCACTGAGGGATCGAAACCCAGTTCGGCTGTGATCGCCAGGCCGCTGGACAGATCCGTATCAGGATCTGCGTAGATTTCAAATATGACCGTTGATCCACTTTGTCCGGCTTCAGTGATCACATAGGCTGCAGGTTCATGGGCCGTGTTTTCATCCGTAACTGGCAAAGGGTCGGGTCCACCTGCCACAGATACCGTTGCGCCAAAGTCCAGATCATCTCCCGCCTCGACCGATGCAAAGGTGGCCGCACTTACCGCCAGTGTCCAGGTTCCGTCGGCGCCGACCGTAGCGGTTCCAACTGACACGGAATTCAACGTCACATCTACAGCCTCGCCTGCGGCAAGGCCTATTGACGTGCCAGAGACAACGACTCCTGAGTTTTGGGCGTCATCCAATGAAACGGCACCGTTTGTTCCGGTGTCATTGATTGTCAGGACAGGCCGGAAATCCGTGGTTAACGGGGTGGCGGCGGCGGTAGAGATGTTGCCGGCGGAATCCGTAACCGTCGCTGAAACCTGGAAGGTTGTGCTGTCTGCCAACGCTCCCAAGTCACCTGACGGAACGGTTGCTGACCAGGTGCCACTTGAGGCGGTGCCGGTATAGGATTGCCCGTTCAGTGTGACTGTAACCGTTTCCCCATCGGCGGCATCTGTTGTGCCGGTGATCGTCAGGTCACTATCTTTTTCGGATACATCCAGCTCTGACCCGACCGAAAGAGGGTCGATGGTGACCGCTGGTGCTGTATAGTCTGTGTCAAAACTGGTTGATGTCGCTGTTGTGTTCCCAGCCGCATCCGAAGCAGATGCCTCGACATCGTAGGTTTCGCTATCCTGAAGTCCGGCCAAATCCGCGGCTGAGGCGGTATAGGTCCAGGACCCGCCCATTACGGTCGCCGTGCCGGTGACGTCAACTGTGCCATCCTGCCGAACGATTTCTACGGTCACAACCGTGCCGTCTGCCGCATCGGAAGTTCCGGACACCGTAAGGTCGGTTCCTTGTTCTGCTGCGTTCATGACAGCACCATCCGACAACCCGGTGATGGAAACCGCCGGTGCTGTGAAATCCGTTGTGAAACTGCCGCTGGCCTGCAGGGCCGGATTGCCAGCCGCGTCAGAGACATCTGCGGTAACATTGACGGTTGCTGCATCGGACAGGGCAGCAAGATCTATCGCCGGGACGGTCGCCGACCAGGTACCGCCAGAGGCGGTTGCGGTGTAGTCCTGCCCATTCATGGAAACGGTTACGGTTTGACCATTCTCAGCATTCGTCGTGCCAGAGATCGTCAGATCAGTGCCCTGTTCGGCTGCATTCATGACAGCGCCATCAGAGAAGATGTCGATGCTGACTGTTGGCGCACTGGCATCCTTAGACAGGGGCACACTTGCCTGCGGCGCTGACAGGCCGTCTGTGTCAAGCACATCCGCCGTGATCGTGAAATCGCCCCCATCTGCCAGCGATGCAAGATCGCTTGCAGGGACGGTGACGCTCCAACTGCCGCCGCTGACCGTACCGGTGTAGGTTTGTCCATCCAGGGTGACTGTCACCATCTGGCCGTCCTGAACGTTTCCTGTCGTGCCAGAGATTGTCAGATCAGACCCGGTTTCGGCAGCGTTGAGGACCGCACCAACGGACAATGGCGCGATATTCACCGAAGGCCCCGTCAGATCGACCGGTACCGAAGCCGTGGCCGGGACCGATGGGTTGCCTGCCACATCGTCAACGACAACACTTACCGAGGCCGGATTTCCGGTGGAGAGCGAGCCGAGATCGCCGCTGGGGATGGTAACACTCCAAGTGCCACCCGATGCGGTGCCGGTATATGTCTGGCCATCGAAAGTCACGGTGACCGTCTGCCCGTCTGCGGCGGATGTCGACCCGGTGACAATCAGGTCAGAGCCGATGTCCCCCAGGCCAATCGAACCGCCAGAGACCGGATCAAGCGTGATCGTTGGAGCGCTAAAGTCTGTGTCAAAGCTTGCGCTTGTCTGTATCGCCGGATTTCCTGCGCGGTCGTCGACATCGGCAGTCACTGAAACGGTCACCCCGTCAGGCAGGGCGGCCAGGTCTGTGGCCGGCACGGTAACACTCCAGTGGCCGCCGCCATTCACTGTCCCAGTATAAGTCTGCCCGTTTACAGATACCGTTACTGTTTGACCTCTCTCGGCGTCAGAAGTGCCCGAGATTGTAAGATCAGTCGCTTGCTCGGCGGCATTCAGAATGGCCCCGTCCGAAAAGCCCGTAATGCTGACCGTCGGTGGAAGAGTGTCCACATCGAATCTTACCGTTTCGACCGATACTTCCTCACCCGCTCCATCCAGGTTGCGAACGGTGACTGTTGTCACACCTTGAGGAAGGCTAGCCGCCTCAACCGCCGTAAGGGAAATACTCCAACTGCCATCTGGATTGGGCGTTGCCGTCTTGGTCAGTGACCCGATTGTCACCTCGACCGTTGTGGTTCCGGTCGGCGCCATCAGGTTTGCGCTGGCGCTGTTCAATGCGTTCGCTTGCAGACCAGCAAGGTTCAGGCTTTGGAAATCCGGCGCAGGCGACGGAGCCTCGTCATTTCCACCGCCGCCGCCACCACCTCCTCCTGCTGCGGCTGCACCCGCCAGACCAAGGCCCCCCAAAACAGCACCGGCGCCGCTAACGCCACCAGCGGCTGCTGCGGCTCCCCCGGCTTCGGCGGCCAGTGCGAATTGCGCGACTTCCGCCGCCGCATCTTCGGCAATCATGATGGAGCCGCCGTCCAGGATATGAACATTCTCTGCCGAGACCAAAATCGTGCGCCCATCTTCCAGTTTGAGAAGAACATCGCCATTTGCCAGTAGCTTTGCGCTGTTAACGCCGGGAATCGCATCAGCGAATTGGAAGGTGTCCAGTTCTTCGGTCGTGGCCTGTGCCAACGCAGGAAGGGCAAGCAAGGCCGAACTTAGGCTGCCTGCGATGCCGCGCCCGACCCAGCGGCGCATTTTGTTGTCGATCCACTTGCGTATCTGTTGCCGCTGACCCGCATCGGGCCGGGTACTTGCAGGATTGCGTGTCATATCAGGTGTTTTGGTCATCTTGCCCTCACATGCTGTTTCCGCGCTGAAATCATGGGCAGCGACGTTTTGTTCATGTGTGTTGCCCATCGGATGTTCATGCGGTCGGACCAGAAAAAATTGTGTTAAACTGAAACCGAACTCCTCGTTTTCACCACAATCCCGCTTTGGTATTGGACCGGGCATCAGATCATCCTGTTCAAGAGCCAGATTTTGGCGTGGGGTGATTTGGTATGATGCTTCAGTTCGGCGGAGTAGTTGCAACAGGGAGCGCAGCGCTCGATTCAGGTATCGGCGATACGGCTTTAGAAACGTTTAACGGGGAAACGTATCTGTACAGCCTGACCGGACAGGGAGGGGGCATTGTTGTATGGCACCTCGTCGAAGGCGCGGTTCCCCAGCAGCAAGACATAGAATATTTCAGTGGTACAATCTCGGGCACAGTTGGACGTTCCGGGGTAACGGTTTCTCTGTTGGGGGGCGATCACATCGTTCTGGATGTCAGGTCCGCAACCGGCCTTGTCAGCTACGAAATCCTTCCAGACGGAACTATCGGAGAATTACAGGAAACCGGGACCCTGAGCGGTGGGGGTGGCTATTCGGCCTTAGTGCAGGTTTCCTTTGGATCGGTCGACATTCTGGCCGTGGCGCAAGAGGGCAGCGGGTTGATTTCGACCTATACGGTCGGCTCAGACGGCTCACTGACCTTTGCGGGGGCCGTTGCAGGTCAGGCCGACTCGATCCAGACCGCTTACTCCGGGTCGGATCATTTTGTCGTCGCAACCGACGCTACCAGCAATTCGATAACGACCTATTTGGTGGACAGCAGCGCGGGAACCTTGAGCCTCGCAGATTCTGGCGATGGGGTCTCGACTTTGGGCATTGGCGCCCCAACGGCCGTCGAAATTGTGCAGGCGCATGGCCATTCCTGGGTCATCGTTGCTGGCAGCGAAAGCAACACGATCAGCGTCATGGAGCTGTCTGGTGATGGCCGGTTGATACCCACCGATCATGTGCTGGATACACTGAATACCCGCTTTGAATCGGTTCAGGACCTGGCCGTGGTCGAAGTGAATGGTCAGGTGTTTGTCGTGGCCGGGGGAGGCGATGATGGGGTGACACTGTTTACCCTGACACCGGATGGTCAACTGGTCTATCTGAACAGTTTTGCCGATACGTTGAGCACCGGGCTGCAAAATGTCGAATCGCTCAGCGTGGCCCATGTCGGGGACGAAATTCAGATCTTTGCCGCCTCACAAGAAGAGGCCGGGTTGACGCAGCTTACTTTTTCGGTCGCTGACCTGGGTATCGTCGCGGACGGTTATGGGACAGTCACTGGCACCGCGCAGAACGATATGCTCAGTGGCAGCATCCTTGATGCCTCTCTACTTGGCGGCGGCGGCGATGACATCCTGATAGCGGGGATTGGGGCCACTACGATGACCGGCGGTTCCGGGTCTGATATCTTTGTGATGCAGACCGGAACCGCGATGACAACGATTACCGATTTTGAAGTCGGATCGGACAGGCTGGATCTGTTTGACTATCCATTTCTGCGCTCACCTGGACAGCTCACTTTTACGTCCACCGCGCAAGGTGCGCAGATCGAGTATCTGGATAATGTGGTTCAGGTGTTTTCGGCGTCAGGTGCTCCGCTGACCAGTTCAGATGTCTTCGGCGCCGGATTTGGCGGGCCAGACCATATTCCGGTGGATTTGAACGGTTTGGGCGGGCTCGACCCGGACAGTTCGGCAGGCATTCAAGGGGATATTACCATTGATTCACAAGCTGCAAATCCCGGCCTGTCAAACGCTGAAATACGTTTCAACCCGGAAGGGGGCGGCGCGGTTAGTGTCCAAGCCGACGATGAAGGGAGGTTCGATCTGGATCTGCCTTCGGGCACATTTATCGGTGAACTGGATATCATAAAGTCCTATTCGGCTGGGACCGGCGAGATCACCGCTCTGGACGCATTGCAGGTCTTGCGACTTTCCGTGGGACTGGACCCGACATGGGGGCAGGCAGCACCGGAAAACCTGATTGCGGCCGATATAAATCAAGATGGCCTCATCAACGCTCTGGATGCGCTAGCTATCTTGCAGATCGCCGTCGGATTGCCCACAGCGCATGAGGCAGAGTGGGTGTTTCTGGACGCAGATGCCGATTTGTCGGGGATCACAAGTTCAAACGTGACCTACGAAACCGGTATCGATGTCGTCGCGGTAGACGGAGTGATCACGACTGACATGACTTCGATCCTGTTGGGCAATCTCGAAGCGGTTTAAAGACGACGGAATCTATTCCCGGAAGGCCCTGTTAAAGTAATCGGCCATCGGTTTTATCAGATATGAAAACGGGGATCGCTCGTCCGTCTTGATCATCGCTTCGACTGGCATGCCGGGTACAAGGCGTTGCCCGTTCAGGCGCTCGATCTGGTTGGCATCAGGTAACATTTCAGCGCGATAAAATGTGTGTCCGGTGTTCTCATCAGTGAACGTATCGGCAGAAATCGTGACAACATGCCCTTCGATTTCGGGGGTTTCGCGTTGGTTGAAGGCGGGAAATCGCAGGAGGGCGGGCTGCCCAATATACACTTGGTCCACATGAATCGCATCTACGCGAGCGGCAATCAGCAGAGGAATTTCCTGTGGTACGACATACATCATCGGTTCTGCCGGTTGTACAACCGAATGCAGTGCAAACACCTGGCTTCCATAGACAGTACCGGAAACCGGCGCCCTAATATCCAGCCGCGATAGACGAACAGCAAGCGAGAGCCTGCGTTCAGACAGTTCGGCGATTTTCGATTGCGCATCGCGTAAGGCGGTGATTGCTTCTTCGCGGCGTGTCGCCTGCAGTTCTACAATCTTGATCTCGGTTGCCGCGATTTGGCCTTTGAGCCGCGCGGCAGCCGCTTCGAGCCTGCCTATTTCACCTGTCAGGCTGGCTTCTTCGCGTTGCAAGGCGGAGACCCGACTGGCTTGTGTCAGACCGCGTTGAAGCAGGCTTTGCTGGTCCTGCAGCTCCTCTTGTATCAGATCGACCTGACGGCGCAGCGAGACCAGTTGCGCCAAGGTGCCCTCGATCTCGCTTTCTATCTGAATGCGTTGCTTGCTCAACTGCTGAGTCTGCTGATTTAGGGTATTCAGACGTGCCTCGAACAGGCGTTGCTGGCCGGCGATCAGCTCAGGGTCAATGTCTTCTTGTTTCTGTACGTCGTTCAGCGCGGATGTCAAAACAATCAGATCAGTGCCATCGCGTTCGGCCTGAAGCCGCGCCTTTCGGACGAGTAATTCAAACAGCTGCGCCTCAACGATGGTCTTTTCCGAGGTCAGAAACGTGTCATCCAGACGTAACAGAATGTCGCCGCCGGTGACGGAGTCACCGTCGCGCACAAAAATCTCGCCGACCACGCCACCGTCTGGATGCTCGACTACCTGGCGGTTGCTTTGAACTTCGATGACGCCCTGCGATACAATGGCGCCTGCCAGCCTGGTCTGCACCGCCCAAAAGCCCAACCCGCCGACTAAAATAGCCAGTGCGAGAAACCCGACCAGAGCAGGAAATGTAATGCGCCAAACAGGGCGCGTGTCATTATGATTGGGCTTTTGCATTACTCACCCACCCGTGCCAGACCTTTTTTGATCGCATTTGCGTTCTGAACCATGGCGCTTAGCACCTCATCGCGGCTGCCGGATTTCACGACCTGGCCATTTTCAACAACAGCAAGATCGTCGCATTCCGAAATGGCCTGTGGTCGGTGCGTCATGATGATGGCTGATTTACCCGCGGCCTTCAGTTCTCGGATCGCGGTGTTCAATGCCTCAGTGCCATCAGCATCCAGAGCCGAGTTCGGCTCGTCCAGGATCAGTAGGACAGGATCTCCATACAAAGCGCGCGCCAGAGCAATACGTTGCTTTTGACCACCCGACAGTTGACTGTCATTGCCTTCCAGAAACGTGTCGTACCCCTTTTCCAACGTCAGGATCAGGTCATGTGCCTTGGCTTTTTTGGCTGCAGCGATGACCGCTTCCGAATCCGGGTTTTGGGACATCCGGGCGATGTTTTCGGTCACTGTTCCGTTGAACAAAGTGACTTCCTGCGGCAGATAGCCGATGTGTTGGCCCAAATCATCAGTGCCGTATTGATCCAGCGTAGCGCCTCCAAGCCTGATTTCGCCAACGGCCGGTTTCCACAATCCTAACAGGGCCTTGGCAAGCGTGGATTTTCCTGACCCGCTTTTGCCGATCACGCCCAAAGCTTTGCCCGGTTCTAGTTTCAGTGAAACGTTCCTGAGTGTCGGTAAATCGGCGCCGGGTGGTACAACGGTCAGTCCTTTGGCGATCAGGCGCGCATCTGGTACAGGCAATTTGGTCCGGTCCGGCTCGGGCGGGGTGGTGTCCAGGAATCGGTTCAGTGAAATCCACGCAGATCGCGCACGCTCCACCAATGCCCATTGGCCCACCGCCTGCTCGACCGGGGCCAATGCGCGCCCAAGCAGGATGGACCCTGCAATCATTGCCCCAGGGGACAGTTCGTTTCTTAAAACCAGCAAAGCGCCCAATGCCAGCATGGCAGATTGCAAGAACAGCCGCATCGACTTGGTTAATGAGGTAAAGCTTCCGGTCCAATCGCTGGCCGAGATGGTCTGTCTCAGCGCATCGGTCCTCTGGGTCAGCCAGCGTTGCGAGATGTCGTGCTGCATTCCTTGCGAGCGGACAACTTCTGCGGCTTGTCTGGCATGTTCCGAGAATGAGCCTGCCCGCGCCGAGGCCTGCTGCGCAGCGGCAACCTTTCTATGAGTGAGCGCCTGATTAAGCAGAGCGATGACAATCAGGATCGCGCCACCCGCAACCGCAAGCCATCCAAGCATCGGGTGGAATAGGAAGATTGCTGCCAGAAAAACCGGTGTCCAGGGGATATCCATTACGGCCAGCAAAACAGGTGAGGAACACAGGTTCTGGATTGCCTCAAGGTCGCGCAAGGCAGTGGCTGGGGCTGCACGGGCCTGCGGAACAAGAGATTTTCGCAGCGTTGCCTCGAACACCCGCTCGTCCAGTTGCGACTGGAACCTCGCTCCGAACCGCGCAACGATACGTCCTCGCGCAAAATCCAGCATGGCCATAAGGCTATATAATAGAGCGACAATCAGAAACAGCGCCGTGAGGGTTTCAACCGCCCGAGAGGCAAGGACCCGGTCATAAACCTGCAGCATGAATAAAGGCCCCGTCAGCATCAGCAGGTTGACAAAGATGCTGAACAGGAAGGCCAGTGCCAGAAATGACAGCCCCTTGTTGCGCACCTTGCGCAACTCATGTCTGGCAGGCAGGGACCTGGGAATTTCAGAGCTCACGTTGTTAGCCTTGGGTTACTGTTCGATACGGGCATTTGCGCCTTAATTTCTTGCACATTAGCCTTTGGTAAGCCTAATGCAAATGTGCGACTTCCCGGTTCAGGGAAATGGGCTGATATGTCAACATGATCACCACAGTCTCAAGCGGGTTTCTGCCAGACTGGGGCGATGGATCGCAAGGTGCTAAACGTTGCACTCAAATGAGCAACTTACGATCTGTAGGAAAGCAAAAACTGACCAACCTGAATCCGGCGTCAGCCTGAATTCTATTGATGCAGGTCAATGCGCAGCGCCAGCGAATGGCGTTCATGTAGAACCGTTCAGGTCGCCTCGGGGTCATTCATCCTTTGAAATCTCATATTGAGACTGTATGAAGGGACCGGAAGTTTCGAAACCCAATCTCAGCTCTTTTAGGAGTTTGATGACATGAAGCTCAAGTTTCCAACTGCATATACAATTCTGTTTGCGTTGATAGCACTGGTCGCCATTGCAACCTGGTTTGTTCCCGCTGGCCAATATGACCGCGTCGCTAACAAAGCCCTGGGACGCGATGTTCCGGCACCGGGCAGCTATCAGGTTGTCGAGCCCAATCCGCAGGGGTTCTATGATGTCGTACTGGCCCCTATCGGGGGGTTTTATGACCCTGTCAGTTATGAAGCGCGGGCGATTGATGTTGCACTTTTTGTGCTGGTGATTGGCGGTTTTTTGGGAGTTGTAACGCGAACCGGGGCGATTGACGCCGGGATTGCGCGCGCAATGGTGCGTCTAAAGGGGCGCGAGAAATGGATGATCCCCATCTTGATGGCCTTCTTTGCTGCGGGGGGCACAATCTATGGCATGGCCGAAGAGTCACTGGCTTTTTACGCGCTGATCATCCCAGTGATGATTGCCGCGCGCTATGACGCGGTAGTGGGTGTGGCCATCATCATGCTGGGGGCGGGGGTTGGCACGCTGGGATCGACGATTAACCCGTTTGCCACAGTCATCGCCTCGGATGCGGCGGGGGTGCCCTTCACCAATGGCATAATGCTGCGCTTTGCGCTGTTGCTGGCATGCTGGTTGGCCTGTGTGGTCTTTGTCATGCGATATGCAGCCAAGGTCAAAGCCGATCCGGATCTGTCCATCGTTGCCGACAAGCGCGAAAGCAATGAGGCGCATTTCCTCAAAGGTGGCCGCACGGGCGGTGAAGCTCCGACCTTTACGAGTATGCATGGGCTGATCCTTTTGATCTTTGCGGCCAGCTTTGGCGTGATGATCTGGGGTGTCGCGGCAGGAGGCTGGTGGATGGCCGAGATGTCCGGCCTGTTCATTGTGTCCTCGATAGTCGTGGGATTGATCGCACGGATCGGGGAAGAGGAATTCACCTCGACCTTCGTTGACGGTGCCCGGGATTTGCTGGGCGTTGCGCTGGTGATCGGGATCGCACGCGGGATCGTAGTGGTCATGGACGCAGGAAACATCACCGATACCATTTTGTATTGGGCAGAAGGTGCCGTGGATGGTTTAGGCAAAGTGGCCTTTATCAATGCGATGTTCGCCTTGCAGGGGCTGTTGTCCTTCCTCGTCCCGTCATCTTCGGGCTTGGCGGTTCTGACGATGCCAATCATGGCGCCGCTAGCAGACTTTTCCGGCGTAGAACGGTCTTTGGTCGTGACGGCCTATCAGTCAGCCAGCGGTTTGGTGAACCTGATTAACCCCACCTTTGCGGTGGTCATGGGCGGGCTTGCCCTGGGGCGTGTGCCCTATGAACGCTGGCTCAGTTTCATGTGGCCGCTTTTACTGATCCTGATCGTCATCATCATGGCCGGGCTCAGCCTTTCCGCGTTGGCATGAGGTCGCATTATGCCCACCGACACCCGATCTAAACCCAAAGGAACCCTTGGGTTCTGGATGTGCACCGCGCTGGTGGTGGGCAATATGATCGGGTCCGGTATTTTCCTGCTGCCGTCTTCTCTGGCCGCGTTCGGGCCAATCTCGATGGCGGGATGGGTTCTGACCGCAGGAGGCGCGATTGTTCTGGCGTTAATCTTCGGGCGACTGGCGCGATTGTCTTCAAATACCGGTGGGCCATACGCTTATGCGCGCGAGGGCTTTGGTGATTTCGCGGGCTTCCTGATTGCTTGGGGCTATTGGATCGCGCTGTGGTCTGGGAATGCCGCCGTTGCCGTCGCCTTTGCTGGCTATCTCAGCTTTATGGTACCCGCCATCGGGGAAACTGCGCTGGCGGGGTTGGCGGTTTCTCTGGGAGCGATCTGGCTGCTCACCTGGGTCAATCTGCGCGGCGTGCGGCAGGCCGGGATTGTGCAGGTGGTGACCACGGTGATGAAACTGGCCCCGCTGCTGGTGCTGATCCTGCTGGGACTGTCCCATGTCCAACCGGCCAACTTCCAGCCGGCCAACCTTAGTGGAATGTCGAACATTTCGGCTATCTCGGCCTGCGCGGCGCTGACGCTTTGGGCCTTTGTGGGGCTCGAATCCGCAACGGTTCCGGCGGACGATGTCAGGAACCCTACCAAAACGATCCCTCTTGCGACGATTGTCGGAACCTGTGTTGCCGCATTGGTCTATATCGCCACGACCTATGTGGCGCTTGGGGTAGTGCCATCCGGCACGCTGTCCGGAAGCAACGCACCGCTGGCGGATGTTGCGCATGTGATGTGGGGGTTTGGCGGTGCGGTATTCATCGCGGCCGGGGCCTGCGTTTCGACCTTCGGCACGCTCAACGGATTTGTGCTACTTACCGGGCAAGTGCCACTGGGCGCTGCCCGCGACGGGTTGTTCCCGGCCGGTTTTGCCCGGGTGTCACGGACCGGTACGCCTGCATTTGGCCTGATCTCCTCAAGCCTGCTAGCCAGCGCTTTGATCGCTATGAACTATACCCGATCCCTGGCTGAACAATTTGAATTCATCATTCTGTTGGCCACCCTATCCACGCTGGTTCCCTACCTGCTGTGCGCAGGTGCCGAGATAATGATCCGCGCAAAACGCAAAGAACGCACCCGCCTGCCACCGCAGGCCTTTGTGCTGGCGGGTCTCGGTTTTGTCTATTCATTCTGGGCGATTTTCGGCGCTGGAAAAGACGTCGTTTTCTGGGGCGTCCTGTTGCTGTTGGCTGGGTTGCCCATCCATGTCTGGCTGCGTTGGCAGTCCGGCGCGATTACATCAAAGGAGATATCATGACTGGATTTGGCACACATTCCGAGATTGGGAAACTTCGAAAGGTGATGGTCTGCGAACCGGGTCTGGCCCATTCCCGCCTGACCCCTGGCAATGCGGCTGAGTTGCTATATGACGATGTCCTTTGGGTGCACAAAGCCCGCTCTGACCATGCCGATTTCCGCATGAAGATGGAGGATCGCGGGGTTCAGGTTTTAGAATTCCAGACGCTGCTTGCAGAAACGCTGAAGGACAAGGGAGCCCGTAATTGGGTTCTGGACCGCCGCATTACCGAAAATCAGGTGGGCGTCGGTATGCTGAATGAGCTGCGCGGCTGGTTGGATGAGATGGCGGCCAAGGATCTGGCCAGATATCTGATCGGCGGCATCGCGGTCGAAGATATGCCGTTCAAACCCTCAGGTATGTTCGGCAGCTATCTGGGGCCATTGGGCTTTGTGATTCCACCGATTCCAAATACGCAGTTCACTCGTGACAACAGTTGCTGGATCTATGGCGGCGTGACGGTCAACCCGATGTACTGGCCGGCGCGGCGCCCCGAAACCCTGTTGGTGACCGCGATCTACAAGTTCCACCCCGAGTTCCGCGACGCAGATTTCGAGATCTGGTGGGGTGACCCAGACAAGGATCACGGCGCGGCCACGGTCGAAGGCGGTGATGTCATGCCCTGGGGCAATGGCAGTGTGTTGATTGGCATGGGCGAACGCACCAGTCCGCAGGCGGTTGGTCAAGTCGCCCGCGCTCTGTTTGCCAAAGGCGCGGCGGAGAGGGTTGTTGCCTGTCAGATGCCCCGCAGCCGCGCGGCTATGCATCTGGATACAGTGTTCAGCCATTGCGACCGCGAGACCGCGACTGCCTATGTTGATGTCTGTAACGACATCCAGTGCATCAGCCTGCGCCCCGGAAACAAAGAGGACACGATCGACTTCCGGCGCGATGACAAACATCTGTTCGATGTGGCCGCCGAATGCCTGGGGATCAAATCTCTGAACATCGTTCAGACAGGCGGAGACGCATTCAATCAGGAACGCGAGCAGTGGGACGACGGCAACAACGTGGTGGCGTTAGAGCCCGGCGTGGTCGTTGCCTATGACCGCAACACCTATACCAACACGCTGCTGCGGAAGGCGGGGGTCGAGGTGATCACGATCTCGGGCTCGGAACTGGGGCGTGGACGCGGCGGCGGGCATTGCATGACCTGCCCGATCTGGCGTGACCCCGTGGACTATTGAACCCGATTACTGAAAAAGGAGATTGACCAATGGCATTTAACATCAAGGGCCGCAGCTTTCTGAAACTGCTCGATTTCAACCAGCGTGAGCTGCGTTATCTGCTGGACCTGTCGCGCGATCTGAAGCGCGCAAAATATGCGGGGTCTGAAATCCAGCATCTAAAAGGCAAGAACATCTGCCTGATCTTCGAAAAATCCTCGACCCGGACCATGTGCGCCTTTGAAGTGGCCGCGATGGATCAGGGTGCCGGTGTCACCTATCTTGGGCCCTCGGGGTCACAGATCGGGCATAAGGAAAGCATGAAGGACACTGCCCGCGTGCTGGGCCGCATGTTCGACGGCATTGAATATCGCGGTTTTGGGCAGGAACTGGCGGAAACTCTGGCCGCCAATGCGGGCGTGCCGGTCTATAACGGGCTGACCGATGAGTTCCACCCGACCCAGATGCTGGCCGATCTGCTGACCATGCAGGAATATGGAGAAAAGCCCCTGCATGACATCAAATACGCCTACGTGGGCGACGGGCGGTCCAATATGGGCCATTCGCTGATGATCGCGGGCTGCATGATGGGGATGGACGTCCGCATCGCCGCCCCACGTGATCTGTGGCCGTCCGACGAATTCCGCGGTCCGGCAGAAGAAGCCGCCGCGCGTTACGGCGCGACGCTGACCATCACCGATGATCCTGCGGCCGCCGTGGATGGCGTGGATTTCATCCACACCGATGTCTGGGTCTCGATGGGCGAAGCACCAGAGGTCTGGGACAGCCGGATCAAGCAGCTGACCCCCTATCAGGTCAATAGCGCGCTAATGACGGCGGCAAACAATCCAAACGTCAAATTCATGCATTGCCTGCCCGCCTTCCACAATACCGAGACTAAAGTGGGCGAAGATATCCACGAGAAATTCGGCATCACCGAAATGGAGGTCACCGAAGAGGTATTCGAAAGCCCCGCCGGTATTCAGTTTGAACAGGCTGAAAACCGGATGCACACGATCAAGGCGGTTCTGGTCGCCACATTGGGGGCCTGAGCCATGCGGATCGTCGTCGCCCTTGGGGGCAATGCGCTGCTGCGGCGCGGTCAGGCCCTGACCGCCGAGAACCAGCGTGAAAACACGGCCATCGCCGCTCAGGCGCTGGCCACCATTGCCGAGGGGAACGAGTTGATTGTGACCCACGGGAATGGCCCTCAGGTGGGATTACTGGCCCTACAGGGCAACGCCTATAAACCGGATGAGGCCTATCCGCTGGACGTGCTTGGGGCGGAAACCGAGGGCATGATCGGGTACATGATCGAGCAGGAGTTGGGCAACCGTCTGCCGCCCGAGACGCCTCTGGCCACGCTGCTGACCATGATTGAGGTCGATGCCAAGGATCCCGCCTTTGACGACCCCACAAAATTCATCGGTCCGGTATATGACAAACCCGAGGCTGAACGAATGGCCGCCGACAAGGGCTGGCAAATTCGTGCGGATGGTGACAAATGGCGACGGGTTGTTGCCTCTCCGCTGCCGAAACGGATTTTTCAAATCAGGCCGATTAAATGGCTGCTGGAACGGCAAACCGTGGTGATCTGCGCCGGTGGCGGGGGCATTCCCACGGCCTATACTTCTCCGGGTTATCTGGAGGGGATAGAAGCGGTGATCGACAAGGATCTGGCCTCGGAGCTGCTGGCCCGAGAGGTCGGGGCCGATTTGTTCATTTCGGCAACGGATGCTGATTGTGCCTATCTGGACTGGGGTACCGATACTCAGCGTGGCATAAAAGCCGCCTCACCAGAGGCCATGGCCAAGTTCAATTTCGCCGCCGGTTCGATGGGCCCAAAGGTCGAGGCCGCCGCCCAGTTTGCGCGGCTTACCGGCAAATCCGCAGCCATCGGCGCACTGGCCGATCTGGCGGATATCGTTGCGGGCAGGAAGGGCACAACCATAAGTAAAGACGCAGCTGAAATCCTATTTCACGACTAACTCAGATGATTGCTGGGGCTGACGGCATCTCTAACATAACCGCCAGCATGTTCAGTCCCACCTAAGTGGTTCTGTTTGAATTCTGGCAACAAGGGCGAGGCGGCACCGGGCGTGTATTCTCCAGAACCAATAACGGCTTGAACTTTCATTTTCTTTGCGCGACTTGAAAGCATGAAGACTTTGAACTGTCCAAACTGCGGTGCGCAAACCCCGATTGCGCTGAAAGGGATAAAGGTTGCCACCTGTGCGTCCTGCGGTACGACGTTGATGATCAATGATGTCCAGGTTCAATCGGCGGGCCAGCAGGGTGAGATGCACGATGCACCGCTTTTGTTCGGGATAGGCGATCAAGTGCAACTGGGTCGAACGTCGACATTGATTCTTGGTCATGCGCGCTATTCCTACGGGCGGGGGTTCTGGGATGAGTTCTGCGGTGTCGATGGTGATGGCCGCACCTGCTGGATATCGCTCGATGAGGGAGATGTCGTTCGGCAGAAACGCTTGACCGAAAAGGACACGCCGAAATTCATGCCTCCGTTCAAGCTGGGCGAAACGCTGGATTTCGACGCGGCCACATTCACGGTTACCGAAGTTGAATATGCCGAATGTATCGCGCTGCGTGGACAATTCGATGAGGTGCTTCAGGTCGGGGAAAGCCATGAATTCGTGAACGCTTCCGCCGGGGACGAGGCTTTGTTGTCCGGCGAATTCTGGCCCGGTCATGCGATCTGGTTCTACGGTCGGTGGTACGACGCATTTGACGTGAAGGTTCAGCGGCATCCATGACCCGAGATCCAAGTCTTCTTTCGATCAACTGCACCTGCTGCGGCGCCGGTCTGGATGTACTGGGCGGTGGCCGGGTGATCGTGCAGATATGTTCGTATTGCGGGGCCGAGCTGGATGCACAGAACAACTATCGGACATTGCGGCAGTTCAAGGATCAGAAACGCCCGGAAACCCCGCTTTCGATTGGGATGAGTGGGTCGTTGTATGGTGCCGAGTTCACCATAATTGGTCTGATCGAACATGCCGAGCGCTGGGGCGGACGGGTCTACCAATGGATAGACCATCAGCTCTATTCGCCAACTCACGGCTATGCCTGGCTGACGCTTGAGGCGGGGCATCTGGTGTTTTCCAGACGCTATCGCGGATCGGCCTGGATGTCGGAGCGGTGGGTTGAAACAGCGGAATCTCCTCCCTCTGTGACGACCGAGGATGGGCGCTTTGTGTATTACGAGACCACCACAAGCGCGGTCACCTATGTCGAGGGCGAATTCACCTGGACGCCTTCACTGGGCGAAAAGACAACGACGATTTCAGCGATGTCTGATACGGCGATGCTGGGGTTTTCGACCACTGGGTCCGAACGCGAGACCTATCGCTCGTTCTATGTTTCGAAACAGCAGGCCGAAGCAGCTTTTGGGGTTTCATTGAACCTGAACCCACATCGGGTGCATCCGCTGCAACCTTTCATCGAGGGCCCAAACTATAGATTTTTGCTGGTCGTATCATTCGTGTTTACGATCCTCTGTCTTGTGATGGCGGTCTCCTTCTCTCAACGATCAGGAGAGAGGGCGATAGAGCGTCAGGCGCTAAAACGTGGCGACTTCCCGGCCGAGATCACAATCCCGCTTGAAGCCAATAGCCAACTGACGAAGGTTTCCTTTTCGGGCAATGTTGAAAACAGTTGGATCTATCTGGACATCGAGCTGCTTGATCCGGACGGAGAGCCGGTGTTCCAGGCGGGTCGGACGATCGAATATTACACCGGCCGCGACTCGGACGGCACATGGCGTGAAGGCAGCAAATTTGCGAGCCTGACGTTTCGGCCAGATCGCACGGGTGACTACACATTGGCACTGGACGTGCCAGAGCAGGGGCTTTGGACCGGGTCGGGCGTAGGCCATGTACCGGGGCAGCCGTTCAGCCAGTTGCAAGTCAGAGTTATTACCGGACTGTCCAGTGGTCTTTGGTCATTCGCGCTGGCAGGGATGTTTGGGGCACTGTTCCTGTTCCAGTTTGGGCGCCAATGGTTACATCAACGCGCCCGGTGGTCAGGAACAGACTGGGTAGATGAGGATTAAAGTGACAGCCTTCAGGATCATTTTCATCGTCATTTCAACCCTGGCCGTGGCCGCCACGGGTTATGTCTCGTGGCATGGGTATTGGGCCGAAAGCCGTGACTTGGACACTTCGGTTCGGGTCGGCAGCGGTGGCGGCGGGTACTATCGGTCAAATCGGATAAAATAGTGAGGAATCAATGGATTATATAACAACAATTCAGATTGCAGAAATCATCAGCACGATCTTTTATACCCTTCTGGGCGTCACACTGATGTGGGTTGTTTGGAAGGTGATCGACTGGATGACACCCTTCTCGGTCGTCCACGAAATCGAAAAGGATCAAAACATCGCGCTGGCGATCCTGATTGGGCTGCTGTTTGTAGCGGTGTCCATCATCATTGCGGCCGTCATCTTGTCATGACCCCGCCCCGCGCGGTTGAGGCGCGCGCCGCGTGGTTGCTGCTGGCCACTTTTCTGGTGGCCGTCGCCGGGCTTATCTACGAGCTGATTGCCGCCACCTTGTCCAGTTATCTGCTGGGGGATTCCGTCCGCCAGTTTTCACTGGTAATTGGCATCTTTCTGTCGGCGATGGGAGTAGGTGCTTGGCTGTCGCGCTTTGTCTCGGATGCGTTTTCCGGTTTTGTCTGGGCGCAGATCCTACTGGGCATCGTTGGCGGTTTTTTGGCGCCGGTGCTGTTTCTGAATTATGCGTGGTTGGGGCAGGTGGCCTTGCCGCTTTACGGCGCTTTGATTGCCATTGGCATCCTGTCCGGGATGGAGATCCCATTAATTGCCCGTGTGCTTGAACAGATCGGGGCGCTGAAGTTCCGATTTGAGAACGTGCTGAGCGTCGACTACATCGGAGCGCTGGTCGCCTCATTGGCTTTTCCACTATTGGTGATCCCGTATCTGGGGCTGATGTCGGCGAGTCTGGCTTTTGGCGGTCTAAACCTTGCCGTGGCTGGCCTGTCTCTGCTGGTGTTTCGGGAATGGGCTACGCGGGTCCAGGTGGCAGTCTGGGCGGTGGCCTTTGTGGCAACGCTGGGCGCACTGTGGCAGTCCGAACGGCTGGTCTCGGTCGCCGAGGCCGAACTGTTCGAAGATGATGTCATCCTGTCCGAGGCCACGTCGTATCAGCAGATCACCGTCACCCGGTACCGCGACCGGGTGCGCCTGTTTCTGGATCATTCGATCCAGTTCGATTCCCTTGACGAACACCGCTATCACGAGCCGCTGGTGCACCCGGCCATGGCCCTTGCGCCGCGCGCGCTTGACGTTCTGATCTTGGGGGGCGGAGACGGCATGGCCGCGCGCGAGGTGCTGCGCTATCCCGAGGTGCAGTCTGTGACGCTGGTGGATCTTGATCCGCGTGTGACGCAGTTGTTTCGCGACCATCCAGATCTGTCCAAGCTGAACGACAATGCTCTCAGCGACCCGCGCGTGACGGTTGTCAACGAAGATGCCTGGAGATTTCTGGAGTGGGAAACCCAGATTTACGACGTGGTGATCATTGATCTGCCAGACCCCAAATCCATCGCCTTGTCCAGACTATACACCAAGCAATTCTACGGCTTGCTGGCCGAACGGCTAAGCGGGCAGGGGGTCTTTGTCACCCAGGCCGGATCACCGTTCTTTGCTCGGCAGGCCTTTTGGTCGGTGGCCGAAACGATCGAGAGCAGCCGCAATCCGCAAAGGCCCGGACGGGGACTGCAGGCGGTTCCCTATCACAGCTACGTGCCGAGCTTCGGCGAATGGGGGTTTGTTCTGGCTACATTTGAACCATTGACCGACCGTAGAATCGAACTGCCGGATGGGTTGAGCTATCTCGACGATGATGTTTGGCGCGCGGCACAGATTTTTGGCGGTGATACCGACCGGGTCGATGCCGAACCTAATACACTGCAATCGCACGCATTGATGGGATACTACTTAGACGGTTGGGACTACTGGTTCCGGTAAACCGCGGTTGACGCGCGTAATTTCAACTCGGGCAGGGCGCAGGTGCTTCTCAAGATATGCGACCGCTTTGTCCGGTTGCGTTGTGCCACACATGAAGATGTCGATGGCGGCATAATCATTTTCCGGCCAAGTGTGGATCGAGATATGGGATTCTGCCAGCAACAACACTCCGGTCACACCGCCATGCCCGCCAAATTTGTGGAACTTGCCCGACAGTATCGTTGCGCCAGCCTCCCGCGCCGCGCGGGTCAGTGCCTCTTCGATGCGCATAACGTCGGTTAGGTATAGGCTGCCGTAATGATCGACCAGAATATGCATTCCCGAGCCAGCCAGCGTGCCTGTGTCAGCGTTTTTGATTGCCGGTATGGTCATGATCCTGGTCCTTTCTGCGATTTGATTTTTCGCAGATTCTTAGGGGTTTGTGCGCGGCAAGTACCTAGTTGGCTTCGCCCTTCAGGGCAATGGAAATGAAATTGAGGGACGCAAAGAGGACTCTTCGAATTTTTTAGTTAAGAAAGAAGAACGTACTCAGGTTAAATTTTCTCTTGATCAAATGGGACGCAGCTTTCCACGATTATGCTCGACCTAAGGTCCAGACTTGCGTGTCATGGTTTTGGGGTGAAGGGCCGAGACGATAGGGTTTCACTGGACAGTAATTTGGAATTTTATCCTTGTAAATCTTCCACCAAATGGAATAAATGCAAGGTATGATCAAGCGCGGTGATAGAAAGTCAGTCGAAGACTCTCTCGAGAACCAGGCGGGCGTAGTCCTGCTTGGGCCGCGGCAAGTTGGGAAGACAACCCTCGCGCAGGATATCGCTGAAAGCCGTGACGCTGTCTATCTTGATATGGAGAGATCTGCTGATCGCCAGGTGCTCGAAGAGCCAGACCTCTATCTCGACGAGCAGGTTGGACGCTTGGTGGTGATCGATGAAGTTCAGCTTATGCCGGGCCTGTTTAAGGCATTACGCGGTCAGATTGACCGACGACGAAGACAAGGGTATCGGACTGGGCAATTCCTGCTGCTGGGGTCGGCCTCGAACACGCTTCTGCACCAAAGTGCAGAATCCTTGGCTGGCCGGGTCAGCTATCACGAGCTGACGCCTTTCATTTTGTCGGAAACCGGAGCGGACTCGATCTCTGCGCTGTGGTTGCGGGGTGGGTTTCCAGATAGCTTCCTTGCCAAGAACGACAAAACCAGCCTGGCATGGCGCGAGGATTTCATCCGGACCTATCTGGAACGCGATGTTCCGGCTTTTGGGTTGCGCATCCCGGCGGAAACATTGCGCCGGTTTTGGACGATGCTTGCCCATGAACAGGGCGGGCTACTCAACGCGGCAAAACTCGCGGGAAACCTTGGCGTATCGGGCCAGAGCGTTGCGCGCTATCTTGATTTGCTGGTCGACCTGATGCTGGTGCGCCGTTTGCAGCCCTGGCATTCCAATGCCGGAAAGCGTCTGGTCAAATCTCCCAAGGTTTATATTCGCGATTCCGGGCTGGCCCATGCACTTCTTGGGATCGAAACACAGGAAGACCTGCTTGGGCACCCGGTTGTCGGCGGCAGTTGGGAAGGATTCTGTATCGAGAACCTGATCGCCGCGGCACCGCGCGGAACAGAAGCAAGCTTCTATCGCTCTTCAGCAGGGGCTGAGGTGGATTTGTTGTTGAAACTTCCCCGCGGCGGCCTCTGGGCCATAGAGATCAAGCGGACGACATCAGCGAAAGTTACGCGTGGGTTTCACATCGCGACAGAAGAATTGGACGTCTCAGAGCGCATCCTTGTCTATGCCAACGACAAGGAAGTGCCGGGGCAGGGAGGTGTACGGGCTATGCCTCTCATGAGCGCGATGAAACGGCTGGCGTCTGCATAGACGCAACAGGGACCGCGCCATTGGCTCAACGTCATGCTCTAAATTCGAAGAAAACGTGGTCGTAGAAGCTATCGAATCCGACTGCTTGTAGTAGATTTCCCGAAGGAGTAGTCACGTTGACCGCCAGCCCGACAGGGACAGCTGGTTTACAGACGGTTGAAAGCTCTACAGAAAAACGCCTGTTTTGATTATTCCAAGCCTGCGCTTCTGCCGCGTCTCAACAAATTGAACCGAAAGCGGCGAGGGTCTCAAGCCGCTACTGAAAGGGAGCAGTACGGACAGGATACGGGATTTTCAGCGCATCTGCCCCGGTTCGTGGCTATACAATAGTCAAGACACTCGTTAAGGGGCTGTCTTTACCCATGGATGATGCATTGATTGCAATACCGCACAATCCCATCTCCTGACCGATGAAAAGAACCACCGCTGTGAAACAAACCATTGCAAATGCGCTGGCTCGCAAGGGCTATGACACCTTAACCCAAGTTCAGCAGGCTGTAACCCGGCCCGAACTGGAGGGGAAGGATATGCTGGTTTCGGCCCAAACCGGATCGGGTAAAACCATCGGATTCGGTCTGGCGATTGCGCCGCGACTTCTGGGTGACGCTGAGACTTTCGAAACCTCGGGCGCACCGCTGGCACTTGTTGTAGCACCAACAAGGGAACTGGCGCTGCAGGTCAAGCGTGAACTGAGCTGGTTGTTCGCCGATGCGGGCGCGTTTCTGGCGTCCTGCGTGGGAGGCATGGATATTCGGGATGAACGCCGTGCGTTGGCGCGTGGCGCGCATATTGTTGTCGCCACTCCGGGACGGCTGCGGGATCATATCATGCGGGGCTCGATCGACCTGACGGCCATTCGCGCCGTGGTTCTTGATGAGGCCGACGAGATGTTGGATCTCGGGTTCCGAGAGGATCTGGAATTCATTCTGGATGAAACACCATCAGACCGTCAGACTTTGCTGTTTTCTGCCACTGTCCCACGTGCGATTGCCAATCTGGCGACACGGTATCAGCGCGATGCAGAACGTGTGAGCACCGTCAGCGAAAAGACGCAGCACGCCGATATTGATTATCGTGCTATGTTGGTCGGCCCGCGCGACGGCGAGAATGCAATTATCAATGTGTTGCGCTATTATGAGGCGCCGAACGCCATCGTGTTCTGCAATACCCGCGCGATGGTGTCACGTCTGACCGCGCGCCTGTCAAACCGGGGCTTTTCGGTCGTCGCCCTATCCGGAGAATTGACCCAGAGCGAACGCTCGAACGCCTTGCAGGCCATGCGCGATGGGCGTGCCAGGGTCTGTGTGGCAACGGATGTTGCCGCCCGCGGTATTGATTTGCCTAACCTTGATTTGGTGGTCCATGCGGAACTGCCAAACAGCCATGAAACACTGCTGCACCGCTCGGGTCGAACAGGCCGGGCCGGGCGCAAGGGCGTTAGCGCACTAGTGGTTGCACCCGCGTCGCGGAAAAAGGCGGAACGTATTCTGAAATTCGCCAAGCTGACCGCCGATTGGGGGACAGCCCCGTCAGCCGAAGAGGTGACCGAACGCGATCAGGTGAGGATGTTCGCATCGGATGACTGGCAAGCAGAGATTACGGAAAGTGAACGCGCAGCAGTTCAGAAAATGGTAGAAAGCTTTACCCCTGAGCAGATTGCAGCAGCTTACCTGCGGCAGTACAAGCTGCGTCATTCCGCGCCAGAAGAGTTGTCGACGGTCGATCAGCAAAGCCAGAAACCGCGCGCGGCCTTTGGCCCCAGCGTCTGGTTTTCGCTGTCCGAGGGGCGCAATCAAAATGCGTCGCCGCGTTATATGCTGCCGATGATCTGCAAGTCAGGCAATCTGACGAAGGATGACATTGGGGCCATCCGGATTGCCGATGATGTGACCTATTTCGAGATCCGTGAGCCCAGCGTCGAAGGGTTTCTGACAGCCGTTGGGCCCGAGATGAAGATCGAAAAGGTCAAGAATCTCGTGCGTCTGGACACGGCACCGGACTTTGCTGCAACTGGCCGGACCAAGCCCATCGGAAAGCAAAAAGGCAAACCGATTACGAGCAAACGAGATACGACTCCGACCGAACGGAGCGGCACTGCAACCTATGGACGTCGCAAGCCTGAACCCGAGGGCCGGGCACCTTCCAGCCCTGCAGAACGTTCCACAAGGGCCGTCAAATCAGCCAAAGTAGAACGCCAGCGTGCTTCGAAAGACGAGGCAGATGCCTTGTTCAAACCGGTTGGTGCAAAGCCAAAGGCACGTAAGGGCGGTAAATCTGAAGCCAAAGGCGGCGATATCAAATCTGCCCGAACAGCATCAAAGGGTCCACCTCCACCCAAAGGTAAGTCAAGCAGCAAGAAGAACCGAGCGCGAGTCGCAGCGGCCAAATCTACAAAAGGTGGCGATTCTGTCCCGAAACGGCGGAAGACTTAGCCTGCATTCCATTCCGAACCTGGTTTTTTGGCTCTGGGCATTACCTTTAAGGGACAATGGAAGGCATGGGCGAAAGAAACCGCTCCATCACGACCAGGATCGGACTATCCCCCACAATGTACCTTTGGTTCACGGGTCGAGATTGTGTGAGAGGCTCACCATGGAGAGCCGACAAGCCTATCCAGTTGCTGTACCACGCGGGTAGCAGAGATGCTGGTGGAAACCATTAGGCAGAGGTTCTTTCGTATTCGTTTGCTCCCAGAAAGTTTGGCAAACTTCACATCAGAACGAAGAAAGCTTCGCGGACAGGTCGAAACCCAAGTCTGTAATTGTCGAGAGGCAGATGTAACTGCCTCTCGACAAATTGAACCACAATGGCTGCCTATCTGTTGAGGAACTCCATTTCGTACTTATCCTCAACATCGGGCACTGGATGCTCAGCGTGAAGCGACGAAACAATACCATAGATCATGAACAACAAGATCACAGCGATTGGTAGCCCTGCGACGATGGACGCTGTCTGTAGCGCGCTCAACCCACCGGCCAGCATTAGGACACCGGCAACAACGCCTGCGGTAATACCCCAAAACACACGGAACTTGATTGGCGGATGCTCGTCACCCATCGACAGCATTGTGCACATCACGAGTGTCCCCGAGTCAGAAGACGTGACAAACCACGAAATCAGCAGAACCGTAATCAACACTGTGATCGGGTACACCAACCATGTGTAGCCAAATCCTTTGACCGTTTGGAATACGCCAGCGGCGTAGTCATTGTTGACCGCCTCGACGACACCTGCGTCGTAGAACAGATCAACCCCGGCTGCTGCGCCACCAAAGACACCCATCCAGAGCATCACGACTGAGGTTGGAATAAGAAGAACGCAATAGCAGAATTGCTTGATCGTCCGCCCCTTTGATACCCGCGCAATGAACAGTCCAACAAACGGGCACCATGCGATCCACCAGCCCCAGTAAAAGATCGTCCACCAGCTCTGCCATTGGTTTTCGGGCTCACCGTTGATCCAGAAACCCATGGGTATCACCGTCCAGAGGTAATCTCCAAATCCGGATATTGTTATGCCCAACAGGAATGCTGTTGGTCCCAGAATGATGAACAGGAGCAGCAGGCCAACACTTGCCATAACGTTGGCTTCAGACAAGATACGAACGCCTTTGCCAACACCAGATGCAGCAGAAGCCGTGCCAAGACAGGTGATGATTGCGACGAGGATCAACTGATTTGTCTGGGTGTTTGCCATCCAGCCAAGATCCTCAAGACCGGCGGCGATTGGTGTGACGCCCAACCCCAATGAGGTTGCGAGGCCAAAGATAGTACCAAATACGCCAATCAGATCGACGAGATGACCCCAGGGACCATAGATCCGTTCCTTCAGAACAGGATAGAGAGCGGTGCGCAAAGTCAGAGGAAGCCCATGGCGGTACGAGAAATATGCAAGGCAGAGGCCAACCAGCACATAAAGGGCCCAACCGTGGAAACCCCAGTGGAAATTCGTGATCGTTACCGCAGAAACCGCGGCGTCAACCGAACCCGGTTCAATTCCCGCCCGCTCTAGGAATGGGCTGCCTTGGATATGGAACATCGGCTCTGCAACGCCCCAATAGATCAGACCAGATCCCAAGCCCGCACTAAATAGCATGCAAATCCATGAAAACGTTGAAAAATCTGGCTCATCATCATCCTTGCCCAGCTTCACGTGTCCGAACCGGCTGATCATTAGCCAAATTACAAAAAACAGCGCCGCGTTAACGACCAGTACATAGAACCAGTCCAGGCTACCGATGATGAAGTTTTTACCTGTCGCAAAGATCGCACTTGAAGCTTCAACATCACGGATCGTGAAAAACACAAACCCCAATATCATCACCATCGAAGCGATACCCATCGTCGGATTCATACCTTTGAACAAGCCGCTCTTTGCTACAAGATTGTCAGGTTTCTGTGTTGATTGATCACTCATTTTGCACCTCTTAGACCTGTTGTTTCGGCTTACCGTGTTGAACCCGCAGCGCCCTGACGGGCGGAGGTTGCGAGCCAGGACTGGAACGCCTCTTCCAGGCGCCCGTGGTTGGTGGCCCACCACTCGGCGTCCGACAGAATGTAAAGATTGTCTTCATACGCCGGACCGTTCGGGATGCGCTCCAAAACGTCATCCGACAGGAGTGTCATCGAAGATTTTCGGGTTGGACCATTTGGCAGGTACCCGACCATATCGGCCAGCGAATTTGAGCTGCTAGCAAAGCGAATAAAATCAATAGCTTCTTCTTTATTCTGGCTTCCTTTTGGTATGCCGAACAGATCCAGCTCAATCACACGGCCGTCCATGTTGACCGTAAAATCGGAACCGTCTTCCTGGGCGGCCGTTGCACCGGTAGTGGCCCAGATCGATGACATAGCAATGTCGCCAGAGTTCAACAGGCGTACGGGTTCACGCCCGGTTTCCCAGATTTGTAGGCCGGTTTTTATGTCGTCCATCTTTTTCAGCGCGCGCTCAACACCTTCTTCGGTTTCGAGCGCTGGATACACATCATCGCGGGCTACGCCGTCGGCCATAAGGGCCCATTCCATGATCACTGTCGGATCATTTCGGATGGCACGTGGCCCAGGATAGGTTTCTGTGTCGAAGAAATCCGAAATGGTTGATGGAGGCGTTTCTGCGAATTGAGAATTGTTATACGCATATGCGGTGCCCCATACGATGACTCCTACGCCACAATCATTCAGGGCACCTTCGACAAAATCCTCGCGAAATGGTGTACCATCGATGCCATCAGGCAGTTCTATGTCAGATATGTTCTCCAGCAAGCCCTCTTCGCAGGCGCGCAGTGAATCTGCTTGCGTAAGGTCGACAACATCCCAAATCACATTTGCGCTCTCGACCTGATCGCGGATTTCCGAGATGCCACCATTGTAATGTGCAACATGCACATCGGCGTTTTTGGCTTGCTCATAAGGGCGCACAAACCCAAGCATCTGACTTCGCATGTAAGGGCCGGTCCAGGATGTGAAGGTGATGGACGGCCCGGGCTCTGGGATTGTGGTTTCGCTCTCAGAGTTACTTTGCGCCATCGCATTACTCAAAGAGAGAGTAGAAAACAGCGCAGCTATCATTATCCGACAGCCCCTGACCGCCTTTAGCCTATAGTACATCATCAAATTCCTCCCTAGTCGCTTCTAATTTTGTATAAGCGCTTTGTTTGGGTCGTCCTCCTGGTCAATTCCCAGCACATTCAGCAAGAATACATCAAATTCACCCTGATGATCAGCAATAATCAAAAATTGCGAAAGCTAAATACGACTATTCCGCCAGACAGAGCGACAGATTTGGCAGAGCCACCAAGAAACAAGGCTTGCGGTTACAGGCTGTTTTCCAGAAGCCCGCGATACAGAGAAACCGGTTCCTGTTCATCGACCACAGTTAATTACGGACCTGATCTTGGGGCCTATCTCACCTTCGGCGAAAGAGTCTCAGGGGCGTGTGCGGGCGCTGGAATGACGACGCCCACGGGCGTAAAGTTGATGTTTTTTCTCAAAATCTTGATGTGTCATCGCAATAAATCTGACCGACAGATCGCCAAATTGAATGCGCACACAGCGTTTCAAACACGCTCAACCGAAAGGGACCAAGAAATGAAAAAGGCACTGATTTCCTCCGTCACCGCGTTCGCCATTGTTCTGAGTGCTGGAATGTCCATGGCGCACCCGTTGGATGGCTACGACCACCAAACTTCCAAAGCGGCTGGCCCTGGCTTCCATTTGAACTCAGAACTATCGAGTTCCGACCCTTGTGATTCATGCACTGATGCATGGGGATGAACTTTAACAGCGGATGCTTTGGACTGCGTTTGAGACGATGAGCTTCCGCTTTCTTGCCCCAGCCTGCAATGTTAACCGATTTGCACATCCTGAGGTCGACCTAAGCGGTTCGAGCACTGCCCGGAGATTGGCCCGTCCAAGTCTTGTAGGCATTGCTAAACGCCGCTTGATCAGAATAACCAAGCGCAAAAGCAATCTCAGACAGACTTAGCTTGGGGTCATCAAGATACTGCTCTGCCAGCCTTGCACGGATGTCCTTTAGCAGTTGTTTGTAAGTTGTGCCTTCCTTGGCAAGTTTGCGCCCAAGTGTGCTGATGCTCATCCCCAGTGTCTTCGCGATATCATCTTGTGTTGGAGCGCTAAAAGACAGTCGCGACATTATCTCGCTCTGCACCAAAGAACTTGTTTCACCTATTACTGGCGGTAAATCGTTCATCAACGTTTGCACATGTTTTTCAAGGTGCAGAAGCAATGCGGGATCCGTATCTTTGATCGGGATATCCATCACTGCTTTATCGAACAAGATACCGGGAACTCTTTGTTTCTGCTTGATATTGACTGACAATGCACTGGAGATTTGGGTCCGCTTTTCTTCGGTCAATTCATGCGGAAAGCGTAGTTCAAGGACTGGCAAAGGCGTCTCAGCCGCAATTTGAAGGCTGGTCAAAAAAGCAGACATTCGAAACTCATTGTGAGCTCCATCAGAACGCATCAGTTCAGCGATGGAATCTATCTCCAGAAACATGCCACGTTCTTCTTCATAGAAGGACAGTTTGGCAAAGCCCCGAGCCAAGCGAGCATAGTTCACTGCCTTCTCGATTGCCTCGCCAACGGTCGGAGAGTTCAAAACGACATAGCTGAGGAGTGTAGTCTTTCTGGGGTTGAAGGTTTTTCCCGCAGTGATCGCAAACAGGGGGTCTCGGGTCTCTTGCACTGCAAGCTCCAAGAGGCGGAGCTCATTGCGAACATCAACAAAATCCGGCGGAGTTTTGTGACAATCAACGGGTAAGTTGGTCGATCTCAGAAGCGCAACAATATCTGAACCACGGTTTTCCAGAAGCCTGGCTAAGTGATGCACACCAAAACCTGGAACACTCCAAGATTGGCCGTCAGAACTCACCTTGTCCTCTTTCATGCTCATATGCCGCCCGAGACTGAAGTGCCCTGCTAATCAGGGCGTTTTGTGTTTTAGGTAACAATACGCAGGGTCCAAAAGCCATGCCAAAAAATCGTTTAAGTGCTGCCACAAGGTAGGCAGTAGCGACCCAACACAGGGCAACCAAAGCCCACTCTTCCTTAGCTTAATCTGTCCGACGAATAGGCGTGGCTCTATGCAGCTACGTTGGTCGACCTATCCGCGGCTTGGCAACTTGAAAGAAAATGCCAAAAAACTGAGCTCTTCTCACAATATCCAAAGCTGTCGCGTTCCTAGGTTTGAAATGTATCGGCAACTTAAGGAGATCAAGAATGGAACGTATTAACATCATCAAAAAGCTCATTGTTGCACCAACCCTGGTGATTGCCCTGTCCACCGGAACGGCCATGGCAGAGCCGGGCCACCACTCGGGTACCGGCGCCCATCATAGCGCCCATATCACTCAGACTGGGATGTCTCGGAACGCCACGCCTGAAACAACGGAATTCCCAACCGTTACCGGCAAAATTGTTAACCGAATAACAAACCTTTCCCCGTTGGAGGCGGCGCAAAATGTGGGAACATCCCAGGATTCTACGACTGTTACCGGGAAGATTCTTAACCTCATAGCAAACCTCTCGCCGCTTGAAACGACGCAGAATGTTGGAACATCCCACTGGATCGGAAGCAGCGACGGCGTTGCCGCCAACAATACAATAAACATCAATTCGGATGCCCATTTTATCGACCATGTGCCCACAGAAAACCAAGGCGGCACGGATTCCTCAGCTCCATAGTGTCACCGCGGGGCGTTTAGACAAGTTGAGGACCAACCTTCGCCCCGCATTACAGCCATTTGTTAGCCAGCAAAACTTGGCATACTTTTTTGCTGTTTTGGGCTCACCGCACGAGGGACGACACATAGACCGGCGAAACTTCTGTAAAGGTTCGAAAAGAACTTCATCGATCAGCTTGGGCGTTGCGTATGTCCGCTCAAAAGTCCCAACTGCAAAAGGGCTCCGACCGGCCTTGCAATTTGATACAATTTATCTTGCCCCGACGCGCCTCCGGCGACGATCGTTGTCTGAACTTTTCCTGATGGCGCGACAGAGGTTTCTAGAGGCTCGCAGGGCCTCATTCCTTGCGCCGAGCCGTTTCAACGCTTCATTGTAGGCCAACCAGTTCGTCATTTTGACTTCGTGGGGTAAAGCTGTTCATACCACACAGCTATCACCTTGGATTCATGCAGTGAATCCTCAAACCAATTTGTGCGAAAAAGTAGGTTACTTGGTCAAACAGCAAAAAATCTCTGCAGTTGAAACCTTGCTTTATTGGTCGGAGTGAGAGGATTCGAACCTCCGACCCCTGCCTCCCGAAGGAACGGGCCTGACTTTAACCCATTGTAATTATTGTAATGTACTATCATTTCACTGTTCCTTTGTTCACGTTTGTACCGATCTATATCCGGAAATGATCTGGATATCAGATTGCATCCGCCGCTCCTCTCTGGTGATCAGGGTGATGATGCCCATAGTTCTTCTCAAGCGTTTCGTGGGTCATACCCAGGAAGCCGCAGGCGTCCCACTTGGGCGCCCCCTTTTGCATTAGCCAGGTCGCACAGGTGTGCCGCAGAGTGTGTGGAACGACTTTTCGGTCCCCCTCGGTCTCCAAGCCTGCCGCCACAACGGCAGTCCTAAATGCGCGTTTGACGTTCTGCAGTGACTTGCCGCGATGGGTGACTACGAATTCGTCTACCGGAAACCGCCTTCGTCGGCATAGCAGGTGCTTCTTCAGACGCGCAGGCAGCCTAGAACTCGGGCGTTCCTTTTTCGTGCGGCGCCGTCCAACGGGGTTCCAGTAGATGATGTTGCTATGAAAATCGATATCAGACCAGCGCAAGGATAGGATCGCCTCCTTTCGCTGGCCGGTCAGCAATCCGATCCTAAGAAACAGAGTCAGGTGCTCAGTCTTTGACTCGGTCGGCACGCCATCCTCCAGAGGCGTATCGAAGCTCCGCGATACCCGGATTAGCCTTAGCGCTTCATCACATGTCAGGAATCGGATACGACCCTCGGGTTTCGGAGGTAGTCGGACCGTTATTTTGCGCGTGATTAGCTGATCTTCCTCGGCACGCCGGATAGCAGTGGAGAGCAAACTGAGCTCCCTTCGCAAGGTGCCGTCCTTCAGCCCCTTGTCTCGACGGCTCTTCCGGCGTTTCTGGCAGTATTCTTTAATGAGCACATCGTTGATATCGCCCACGGCATAGCCATCAAAAAACCTGATGATTGGCTTTGCTGCATTGGCCAAACGCTCCGGGTCAGTAACGTCGTCAAATCGCTTCGCCAGATAGTGCGAAACTGCGTCAGTCACATAGAATTCGTGTGGCTCGACCGCGCGATCCGGCCTGAAGCGCCTTAGCTTCCATTCTGCGAAGTAGAGTTCAGCCTGGTCGCGATCCCCAGTGCCAGTCGAGTGCTCACGGCTGCGTCCCCCTTCGGTCCAGTAGATGTACCAATTGCCATCGGCGAGGCGTTTTCGGTCGCGTGCAAGGCGGGGCGGGGTCGGTTTGCGGGGCATGCTTTCACCGTAAATTGATCGAGGTATCGTTCCCACGCACCATTGGGAATCTTGGGGTTTCGTCGGCCTGGGGCTGTATAAATATGATCCAGCATGTCTTCGCGGATTAGATAGCGAACGTTTGAAACGGGGATGCCCACTCGTTCAGCTAATTCCCTTGGTGTCTCGAGAATTTTTTGCAATTTCAACTCCTCAATGACTGCACACATATCGAGGCAAAATTTTCGTTTTGCGTTCAGATCGAAACAAAACTACGATAATGCTACCTAAAACGAACTAAATGCCTCTATGAGCGGTTACATTGAATAGAGATAACCATAATCGTGGTCAATGCAACCACAAAAAGGTACATCATGACTGTTCCTGACCTAGGGGTGCGCCTTGCGGCTGTCCGAACCGAGGCGCGTCTGTCACAAGAAGAAATGGCGCAACGACTTAGCATCAGTCGAAGTGCATATCAGTACTATGAACGTGGCCAACGCGACCTAACCGCCACCCTACTTCTGAAGGTTTATGAAGAATTCGATGTCGATCCGCTCTGGATGCTCGAAGGGGACACTGCTGAAGGCAAAAGCCGCCGACATTCGGAAATGGCGCATGCCTATCGTAAACTTGGAATCGCAGTTGAGCACAGAATAATTAATCGCGGCCTTGTTGTAGCACCCGAAAAGAAATGGGACGCTATAGATTTTCTTTTCAAAGAAGCTCTGAGCCCCGAAACGATTGAGGGCCTTAACCAAGTGCCCGATATAGCCAGAATTGACACCATCTTAAGGTTAGTCGCTTGATGTTAGAGAACGAAGTTTTGCGAAAAGCCGAGCAATTGAGGCCGCGCAAAGTGGGCGTGTTGGGCAAGGTAGATAGCATCCTAGAAGAGACCCAACTTGATGCACCGTACCAACCTGGAAGCTCCAACGGAGTTAGGCCGACTAGAGGTTGCCCGAATGCCACGGAATGTGAGGCCTGCGGAGGGATTGAGTATCTTTCTAGAGAGTTTTGTCGTTGCGGCCATTATTTACGTGGCCAACTAGAAGACGAGTACTTGTCATGGGTGCGTAGGCTGGAGCATGAGGTTGAAGAAATATCTACGGATTATTTGCAGAAGCAGAAGAAGTTGAAAAAAGGTTTGATGCTTACAATTCTTCTTCTCACCCCTCCGATAGCCGTTCAAGTTACCAGCCCAGATCTACTAGGGCTTTTCGCGTACCTTTGGATACTAGCCGGGCTTGTTGTTGTGTGTATTCTTGCGTTTATAGAAGCAAGACTTGCGCGCCCAACCAATGATGCTACTGAATTTCTGCAAAACTCCTCTCTCCAAGTCTATCTGGAACACAGAAATCTAATCTTGAACTCAAGTCCGGATGCTTCTGGATAGACTGGTTCCCTCAAAAGTATGATGGAAGCATGAGTTTTAGTTCTATCGATTTATTTGCAGACTGCTGCGGCCTTTCGCTCGGGCTTAGGATTTGCATTCCCTGGAACTTGTACTTCAACATTTGGTTGCAGCGCGTGTTTGTCCTGTTAGGATCATTGAAAATAAGAGATTTTTTCAGGCTAATATTCAGCGCCTCGACAGGCTCGTTGAGCCCGTTCCTGCCGTTTAGCGAGAGTCGGTCTTTCGCATATGCGGTAGGTCAAAAACCGCACATTCCGGACGTTCAAATTCCAGTGTCGGATGGCAAGGCTGCGGACTCTCCAGACATTGGCCTTTGGGCATGTTGCTGACGCAGCATCCGTTTGCATCTGCGGCACGTTCGATGTGGCAGCGCAGCGCAAATCACCGAAGCAGCCGCTCGACAGCGCGGATTTGGCTGAGACCGAAACTGTAGTTTCGCCGCAGCCTGGTCTGACAACTCAGACGCGGATGGGGTGGATGGCGCCTGCAGCCAACCGTCGCGCTTTGCGGCATACTGTAGAAGTCATCTTCTGACAGGAAAGGAACCCCACCATGGAAGTTACAACAGTTGGACTGGATCTTGGTAAGGACGTCTTCCAAGCTCACGGCATCACCGCAGACGGGGCGATTGTTTTCAATCGAACAATTCGACGCAAGCAGTTGCTTAAGTTCTTCGAGAAATTGCCGAGTTGCCTTGTCGGGAAAGAAGCCTGCGGGTCGGCCCATCACTGGGCGCGCGAGCTGACCGAAATTGGTCATGATGTGCGGCTCATGCCTGCGGCCTATGTCAAACCGTATGTCACGCGCCAGCCCGTGCCTGCGGCGAAGCCAAGCTAGCCCGTGCAGAACTTGGGGTCGAGTTTATAGTGGACGCGGCCTACGATTGATCTGTTGCGGGTTTCGGCTTCGCTCAATCGCACCGGCAACAACGTCAACCAGATTGCGCGGCGCTTGAACGAGGCGAGCGGTGTGCTGTAAGCGAAGTGCTGCGATTTTGTAGATTGGCGCACCTGTCATCAGATTGGGACCTTCTCAATCTGATGACAGGAGGTTCCGATGGTGGAACATTATGTACCCGCGCTGCGCAAGTGCTTTCTCGAAGACATGCGGACCGCGGGGCTCAATACCTGTCGATCAAGTATTCCGAGCGCCTTGACGAGGCGAAGGTCGGTGCCTCGGTCGGCAGTAGCGGGGACAGTTACGATAACGCCCTCTACAAGGCTGAGGTCATCGAACACGAAGGCCCGTGGAGTGGCAAGAAAGACGTGGAAATGGCAACCCTCAATTGGGTCAATTGGTGCAACGAAAAGCGCCTCTTCGGCCCGCTCGGGTATATCTCACCCGCACCAGCAGAAAGGAACTTCTACAACGCAGATTGCGCGGCTAAGATCGCCGTAGAATGACAAACTCAAACGTCTCCGGTAAACTCGGTCTGGTTCAGTAACCATAGAAGCCGGTAGTCGTTTAGAACTCTTTGGAGAGAGCCATGATCGTCTCGGTACGCTTGACACCATCGATTTTATAGATCTGCTCCAGCACGAGATTCAGACGCGGCTTTTCGATGGGATTGATGAGCAGCGCGAAGTCGTGGTCTCCTACGATTCTTAGACAACTTGCAACCTCTGGCATGGTCGCAAATTCGCGTGCTGCTGCTTCCCCCTTGCTGCGGATTTCCATGTTTATCAGTACAATTGCCCCTATGCCGCCTGTTTCAACGGTCGAAGGTTCCTTGATTGTGTAGCCAAGAATCTGCTGAGTTTGCTCCAGTCTTGAAAGCCTTGCCTGCACCGCAGTGCGCGAACGGCCAACCTTCCTCGAAAGATCGGTGACGGGCACACGCGAGTCCCTGCGCAGCGCTTCAAGTATTTGCTCGTCGATCTTATCACGCATTGATATCCAAGCCCGTCCCAAATTGCAGATTGCCTAGTGTATAGGCATATTGCCTATGATTTCAATCGATTTAACAATCGACAGGACGGGCCGTTTTGACTGACATCTTCGTTATGGACAACGCAACACTATTGAACTCGATTTCGTCCCGTGCGCGGGCTTTGGAAGCCTCCAAGATCCGCGAGGTTGCAGAGCTTGGCATGAAGCAAGACGGCGTGTTGCCGCTCTGGTTCGGTGAAGGCGCCTGGCCGACCAATTCACTGATTGTGGACGCTGCAATTGCCGCGCTCAAGGCTGGCAATCATATGTACCAGCCGAACAATGGCGCGATGGCGCTGCGGCAAGCGATTTGTGCTTATAGCAACGAACTTCTGGGCAGCCGTCTGAAACCGGCTCAGGTCACAGTCACCCCTTCCGGAATGCAAGGCCTCATGCTGACGGCTGAATTTCTTGTGACTCCCGGCGACCGGGTTATCGCAGTGGAGCCGGGCTGGCCCAATATCATCGGTGCTTTCAAGGCGACCGGTGCAGAGATTGCGAGCGTGGCAATCGTGCCGAAGGGCGGTCATTGGGCGCTCGACGTGGAAGAGCTGATCGCGGCGCTGACACCGGGCACCAAAGCGGTGGTGATTAACTCGCCCAACAACCCCACCGGCTGGACCATGTCGGCCGAGGAGCAGCGTCTGGTGTTGGAGCATTGCCGCCGGCACGGCATCTGGATCGTTGCCGATGACGTTTATTCCCGGCTCTACCGCCATGGGCGTCACGCGCCCTCATTCCTGTCGATTGCAGAGCCTGAGGATCAGCTGATCTCTGTGAACTCGTTTTCAAAATGCTGGTCGATGACCGGATGGCGGCTTGGCTGGATCGTGGCTCCCGCCGCGTTCGAGGGGAAGCTGGGTCAGTTGACCGAGTTCAACACGTCCTGCACAGCCGGCTTTGTCCAGGAGGCGGGTATTGCAGCCCTGCGCGGCGGCGAAGAGGAAATTGCCAGCCTGTTGAGCAAAATCCAGGCAGGGTATGAAATCACGGCAGAACGCCTCAACGCTTTTTCGCGGGTGGAGTTCATTGAGCCTGATGGTGCTTTCTACTGCTTCTTCCGAGTTGACGGGCTGACTGACAGCTTCGCTGCGGCTGGTGAAATCCTTGAGCAGACCAAGGTCGGGCTAGCGCCGGGCGTGGCGTTCGGTCCGCAGGGAGAAGGTTATTTGCGGCTCTGCTACGCGCAGCCGGCAGAAGTGCTGGAAGAGGCCTTCAAGCGGCTCGAGCCGTTCCTCTCGAAGTGATGCCTCAATATCGGGGAGGAAAGACATGACGTATCAACTCAGCCTTGAGGGTAAAACCGCGCTGATTACTGCCGCTGGGCAGGGTATCGGGCGTGCCAGCGCCGAGGCCTTTGCCCAGGCTGGCGCCTCGGTCATTGCCACAGACATCAATGAGACTTCGCTAGCTGAGCTCAATGCGATTGACGGCATTACCGCATGGAAACTGGATGCAACCGATCCCGAAGACATCAAGCGGGTACTGCCTGAAGCTGGTAGGCTGGATGTGCTGTTCAATTGCGCTGGATTTGTCCATACCGGCAGCATCCTGGATAGCACCGAGGAAGATTGGGACTTTGCCTTCGATCTGAATGCCAAGGCCATGTACCGCCTGTGTAAGGCAGTCCTTCCGGGCATGCTTGAACAGGGCAAGGGGTCGATCATCAACATGTCCTCGGTGGCATCCTCCTTGAAGGGCGTTCCAAACCGCTTTGTTTATTGCGCGTCCAAGGCAGCGGTCATCGGCATGACCAAGGCGATCGCTGCTGACTACGTAACCCAAGGCATCCGTTGCAATGCGATCTGCCCTGGCACCGTAGATAGCCCATCGCTGCACGACCGGTTGCGGGCCACGGGCGATTACGAGGCGGCGCGGGAGCAATTCATCGCGCGCCAGCCTATGGGGCGCGTTGGCGATGCAGACGAAATTGCAGCGCTTGCAGTTTACCTTGCCTCGGATGCCAGCGGATTCACCACGGGCCAGGCCCATATCATCGACGGCGGCTGGGCCCTCTGAACGGAGACTATCATGAAACTTTTGCGTTATGGCCCGAAAGGGCACGAAAAACCCGGTATCGTCGACGCTGACGGTGTTGTCCGCGATCTGTCCGGCTTGGTGGATGACATTGCCGGTGAGGTTCTGACGGATCAAGGCCTGGCCGGCATTGCCGAAGCTGACCTGTCGTCGCTGCCTGCCGTTGAGGTCGACCGTTATGGGCCCTGCGTCGGCGGTGTTGGCAAGTTCATCTGTATTGGGCTCAATTACTCCGACCATGCCGAGGAAAGTGGGCTGGAGGTGCCGCCGGAGCCGGTGATCTTTGCCAAGGCGACTTCGGCAATTTGCGGTCCCAACGACACGGTAGAAATCCCCCGCGGCTCGAAGGCCACCGACTGGGAAGTTGAACTGGGCGTCGTAATTGGCAAAGAGGCAAAATATGTCGATGAGGCAGAAGCTCTCGAACATGTTGCGGGCTACTGCGTGATCAACGACATTTCCGAACGTGATTTCCAGAACAAGCGCGCAGGGCAGTGGACCAAGGGCAAATCTGCCGACACGTTCGGTCCTATTGGACCTTGGCTGGTGACCCGCGACGAGGTTTCTGACCCGCAGAATCTGCCGATGTATCTGGAAGTGAACGGAGAGCGCCGCCAGGACGGAAGCACGAACACAATGGTGTTCGGGGTGGCTCACATCGTCTCTTACCTGTCACAGTTCATGAGCCTGCAGCCAGGCGACATCATCTCCACCGGCACACCTCCGGGTGTGGGCATGGGGATCAAGCCTGAGCCCGTATACCTTAAGGCGGGCGACAAGATGGAACTCGGCATCGAAGGCCTGGGCGTGCAGCGCCAGGACGTTGTGCAGTGCTGACCTTCTCCCCGGCGCCAGGCCGTTCACCCCATTGGCGCTGTTCCTGGGCCAGCTATATTGGTTGCCCGGTCCATCTTTTCCCGAGGCCTACATCCATATCGGTCTCAAAAGGCAAGCCCAGTGAATGAAGGCTGCCTGTAGCCGTGATTTTCATCAGGAGGACAAAGTGATGGAAAACCAAGTTGCAATCGTAACCGGCGGTGCGCAGGGAATAGGCCTGGCTGCGGCTCGGCTTCTGATCGAAAAAGGTGCGAAGGTCGTCAGCTGGGACATTGATGCAAGCAACGGGGACGCAATGGCTGCTCTGGGCGGCAATGCTTTCGCGGTGGACTGCGATATCACCGATCTGTCTTCGGTGGAAGCGGCCTACAAGCGTACTTGCGAGGCAGCGGGAATTCCTTCGATTTTGATCAACAGTGCTGGGATCGCAGGTCCCAACGAACCGCTGGACACCTACGATCCCGAAGCTTGGCGCAAGATCATCGACATTAACCTGAACGGCACATTCTATGTGAACCGCGTCTGCGTTCCTGGAATGCGAGAGCAAGGCTATGGACGCATCCTGAATGTCGCGTCCATCGCAGGCAAAGACGGCAATCCTAATGCTTCCGCCTATTCGGCTTCCAAGGCCGCGGTGATCGGCTTGACTAAGTCCTTGGGCAAGGAACTGGCTGGCTACGATATTGCAGTAAACTGCGTGACGCCGGCTGCGGCCCGGACCCGGATTTTCGACCAGATGAGCCAGGAGCACATTGACTATATGCTTTCCAAAATCCCTCGTGGCCGGTTCCTGGAAGTCGAAGAGGCCGCGAAGATGATCGTTTGGGCGGTTTCACCTGAAAACTCCTTCACCACTGGAGCTGTATTCGATCTGTCTGGCGGCCGGGCCACCTACTAACTCTTGTAAATTAAGTCACTTGGAGGAAAACCCATGACAGATAATGACAAAAAAGCCGCTCTCACCGAACGCCTTGCAAAATGCTACAGCGGTGCAGTTTATGACGCCCTGCGCGAGAGAGGGATAGACAATACTGTTCTGCCCAAAGACATCCGGCCGATTGACGATACTCATGTTCTTGCTGGTCCCGTTTTCACAATTTCAGGAACACCAAAACCTGGGATTAGTGCTGATGATGCTCTGCTGGCTTGGACGGGTTTCCTTTCAACAGCGCCGTCTGGCCATGTCGTAGTTTGCAATGGCCACACTGACGACATCGCGATGATGGGGGAACTGTCTGCCGAGACGCTCCAGATGCGCGGTGTGCGCGGATATGTGACCAATGGCGGGTGTCGGGACAGCAATTTCATTCGTAACATCGGTTTCCCCGTTTTCCATCGCTTCTACACCGCCCGCGATGTGGTGGGCGCATGGTCGGTCGACAAAATGGAAGTCCCTGTGCAGATCGGTGACGTTGTCGTTAAGCCCGGGGATTTTCTGATTGCCGACATTGATGGGGCCATCCTTATCCCAGGTGAAATCGCAGAAGAGATCGTGGTTGAGGTCGAGGAAGTGATGAACACCGAGAACAAGGTCCGCTCGGCTATCCGTAGCGGGACGGATCCGAAAGAAGCCTACCTGACCTACGGGCGCTTCTGAGCGGTCAAACTGGCGTAACAGCACTTGGAGATACGAATATGCATATCGGTTTGCCTGACCAGGGCTGTTTTGTTTTGCGGGTCTGGAATCCAGCGGTTTCAGGGCCTTCGGTTTGCCACTTGCGCGACGGATGCATTGTCGATGTGACCTCGCGTGAAGTGGCAACAGTACGCGACCTGCTTGAGCAGGACGATCCGGCGGGCTGGATCAAGTCTGCCTCAGGCGAAGCAGTTTGCACGCTGGGCGAGCTCGAGGAGAGTTCCGTCGAACGGCCTGATCCTAAATTACCCTATTTTCTGGCGCCCTGCGATCTGCAGCCAGTTAAAGCATGTGGCGTGACCTTTGTATCCTCAATGTTGGAGCGGGTGATTGAAGAGCAGGCACTCGGTGATCCTACCAAGGCCAAGGTGATCCGCGGGCGCTGCGAGACTATTTTAGGCGATAGCCTGACCGGGATTGTTCCCGGGTCAGACCAAGCAATTCAATTGAAGAACGCGCTTCTCGCCGAGGAAGCCTGGTCGCAATACCTTGAAGTCGGAATTGGCCCGGATGCAGAAGTTTTCTCCAAGGCTCAAGCGCTGTCTTCGGTTGGCTGGGGTGCAAGCGTCGGCCTGCATCCAATGTCGCGCTGGAATAACCCGGAACCGGAGGTGGTTCTGGCGATAAACAGCCGGGGTGAGGTCAAGGGTGCCACGCTCGGCAACGACGTGAACCTTCGCGATGTCGAAGGCCGCTCGGCGCTGCTGCTTGGAAAGGCAAAAGACAACAATGCTGCCAGCTCGGTAGGACCTGCCATTCGCCTCTTTGATGGAACCTATTCGATCGCGGATGTGCGTAAAGCGGAACTTGATTTGCGGGTTACCGGGGAGGATGGCTTTGTGATGGACGGTCACAGCACAATGGCCGAGATCAGCCGCGACCCGCTTGACCTGGTTGGGCAGGCTTATGGTGCGCACCACCAGTATCCCGATGGTTTCATGCTGATGATGGGAACCCTTTTCGCTCCAACCCAGGACCGTGATCACCCCGGGGGTGGTTTCACGCACAAAATGGGCGACGTCGTGACCATTTCAAACTCTGATCTGGGTGCTTTGGTCAATACCGTGCGCCTTTCTACCGAATGCCCGCCCTGGGACTTCGCAGCCTCGCATCTGATGCGCAATTTGGCCCGCCGTGGCCTGCTCTGAACGGAGACACTCATGCTAAACGGAAAACATCTGATTGCCGGCGAATGGCTAGGCAGCGCCAGCACTTTTTCATCACAGCCTGCTCACGGCTCCGCCCATAGCTTTGCTGTCGGAACGGTGGATCTTGTCGGACGTGCCTGTGAGGCGGCTGAAGAGGCTTTCTGGTCCTATGGCTACTCTGGCGTGGAAAAACGTGCGGCGTTCCTGCACCGGATTGCGGATGAAATTGACGCCCTTGGAGATGAAATCACTGAGATCGGAAGCCAGGAGACAGGTTTGCCCGAGGCTCGCTTGACCGGTGAGCGCGGTCGGACTGTCGGCCAGCTGCGCTTGTTCGCAGAGCATATCCTGAAAGGCGATTATCTGGACCGTCGCCATGACAGCGCCTTGCCTGACCGGCAGCCGCTGCCGCGGCCTGAGCTGTATATGGTTCAGCGGCCCATTGGCCCGGTTGCGGTCTTTGGTGCTTCGAATTTTCCACTGGCCTTCTCGACCGCAGGGGGTGACACCGCAGCAGCATTGGCCGCAGGCTGCCCTGTAGTGGTCAAAGGCCACTCAGCGCACCCGGGAACGGGGGAGCTGGTGGCTCAAGCCATCGACAAGGCCGTGAAGGCGATGGATCTGCACCCTGGCGTGTTCAACCTGATCCAAGGAGGCAAGCGGAACGTAGGAGCTGCGCTGGTTCAGCATCCATTGGTTAGGGCGGTTGGCTTTACCGGTTCGCTGGGTGGCGGGCGGGCCCTGTTCGATCTGTGCGCATCCCGCGAAGAGCCTATCCCGTTCTTTGGCGAACTTGGCTCAGTCAATCCGATGTTCCTGCTGCCACGATCTCTCTCCTCCCGTGCTGAGGCAATGGGCGAGGGCTGGTCCGGCTCCTTGACTATGGGAGCCGGCCAGTTCTGCACCAATCCAGGGATTGCCGTCGTGCAGTCGGGCGCAGATGCCGAACGTTTTGTTGCGGCAGCTACCAAGGCATTGGAGCAGGTTGGCGCGCAGACAATGCTGACTGACGGGATCGCCGCAGCCTATCGCGATGGGCGCGACCGGATCCGCGCCAATTCCAGCGTGCAGGGAATCCTCACCACCACCTGCGTCCTGCGCAATGCAACGCCGTACCTTTTCCGCGTCACTGCGCGTGAGTGGTTGGCAAATGATGCGTTGGCCGAGGAAGTCTTCGGTCCGCTGGGCCTGGTTGTCGAAGCAGAAGATGCGGCCGAAATGACTGCTGTTGCGAAGGGACTTAAAGGGCAGCTGACCTGCACCGTCCATATGAGTGAAGACGACACCGCCCAGGCGCAGGCCTTGATGCCAATCCTTGAGCGCAAGGCGGGGCGAGTTTTGGTCAACGGCTTTCCGACCGGCGTCGAAGTATCTGACACGATGGTCCATGGCGGCCCCTATCCGGCCTCGACAAATTTTGGTGCGACCTCGGTGGGTACTCTGTCGATCCGACGTTTCCTTCGGCCTGTATGCTTCCAAAACATGCCAGAGGCACTGCTGCCTCAAGATCTGAAATGAACGTCCAAGGATAATATTATGGCTAAAATGTACAAAGGCATCTGGCCGGTTGCCCCGACCCCTTTTCATGACGATGGAACACTCGACCTTGAGGGTATGAAGCGCGTGCTCGACTTCATGATCGATGCGGGCGTCGATGGCATCTGCATCCTTGCGAAATACTCCGAGCAGTTTGTGCTGTCTGATGAAGAGCGCGAAGTGCTGACTCGATTGTCGCTGGAACATGTGGCGCACCGGGTGCCGGTGATCGTGACTGTCAGCCACTTCGCAACCCAGATTGCGGTGGAGCGCGCGCGTCTCGCGAAATCGCTTGGCGCCAGCATGGTGATGCTGATGCCCCCTATCACGGGACAACGCTGCGGGGGACGCCGGAGCAAATTTTTCAGCAGTTTGAAGCGGTCGGCGAGGTGGGCATCCCGATCATGGTGCAGGATGCGCCGATGGCCGGCAATGATCTGACTGTGCCGCTTCTGGTCAGGATGGCCCGCGAAATCGAGATGGTGAAGCTCTTTAAGATCGAGTGCATTCCGGCAACCGGTAAGCTGCGCGAGCTTATTGCTGCAGGCGGTGACGCGATTCAAGGCCCCTTCGACGGTGAAGAAGGTATCACATTGATGGCCGACTTGGATGCCGGAGCTACTGGCACCATGACCTCTGCCACAATTCCCGACAAGATCAAGCCCATTCTGGCTTTGCACGCCGAAGGCAACCGCGAAGGTGCATCCGAAGTCTACCGTCAGGTGCTGCCGGTGATCAACTTCGAAAACCGCCAGTGCCTTTGGCGCGCCTCAAAGGCCGCGATGATGGAGGGGGGGTGATCAATTCCGACTGCTGCCGCCACCCGATTGCACCGTTGCATCCTGAGACCCTTGCGGGGCTCTTGGATATTCTTCGGCCGATTGATCCGCTCGTCCTGTCCTGGGGCAAGTGAAGTAAGACTGGGCGGTTGCATCGTTGAACCAAAAACATAGGCCGCAACTGCCCCGCTCGGCCAACTATGGCATGATGAGAACAGTTCTTGGATTGGTGCCTTGCGGGAGGAGCCGGTGATTTTCACGTTCGCGACATAGGCCGCTCCCACATTCTTCTCAACCCAACGAGACCGTATACTGCACTTGGTCGAAATCAATACGATAGAACGCGACATACTTTAACGATGTGAGCTAACGCTATCAGTCAGGATCAATTCTGTCGGGACGAGAGTGAGTTTAGTTGGCGCTGTCGGATCCGAGATACGGCTTAGCAGATGTTGAATGACAACTCTCCCCATCTCTTGCAGATCAATGCTTGTCGTACTCAGCGGCGGATTGGTGTGTTGCAACTCATCGATCCCCTCGTTCGCGATCAACGAGAAATCTTCTCCGATTTTTTTTCCCAACCTCTGCAAACCGGCTTTCAGTCCAAGGGTGACGATAGCATTATATCCGATGGCAGCAGTCGGCGGATCTTCGACATCCAGAATTCTCGCCGCTGCTTCGTATCCCTGAGCACGAACAGGGCGGCATTCGAAAACAAGCGCACGATCGAACTCTTGACCCGCTTCGTCAAATGCTTGCCTGATGCCTTTCATGCGACGGTTAAATGGGGAAATATTGACTGTGCCGCCAACAGCGGCAATGCGTCTGTGACCAAGGTTAAGCAGATGTTTTGCCGCCGTGTAACCCGCAAGTGTCTCATCAGCCACGACTGAATCGATGGGATAGCCACTGATCTCTCGCGAGACACACACTATTGGGGGGCTGAATTTCTTCATCTCTTCCAGGTCGGTCGCCTGAGTTCCAATCGCAGGAACCAGGACGATGCCATCTGCATTGTACTCAGACATTTTCCTGATGAATTCGGATTGTCTCTCCACTTTTTCATCCGTATTGCACAGGAAGACCGTTTTTCCTACTTTGGCAAGTTCACCTTCAATCGCTCCCAGAATCTCGCTGAAGGACGGGTCGGACACGTTGTTAAGCACGATACCCACCGTGTCGGTCTTTGACTTCCTCAATCCTGCCGCGGAACGCTGATAGACATAGCCAGATTCGCGCAGCGCTTCTTTGACCCTGGCGCGCGTCTGGTCCGAGATTCGGCTGTTTTCCTTCATCGCCAAAGAAACAGTTGCAGTGGAAAGTCCTAACTGTTTTGCGATTTGACTAAGGGTCGGCTTCTGCATTCTTATTATTTTTCCTATGGTTATGGTTGCCTAGGGTAGTAATTTCCAACGTTCTTTCGGGCAAGTTGCCCATGAGAAGTCAGAGTTAATCGATTTAATTTGATTTGTAAAAGTTAATCGATTAACTTGAAGCGGCACCGACGGAAAGCAGTTTACGCATTCCGGAGCGCAAGCGCAGTTTCAACGGGAGGAAAACTATGAAACTCGGAAAATATGCATTCGGCATAATCTCGGGTCTGGCGTTGTCAGGCCTACTTGCAACAACAGCCCTCGCCGACACGGTCAGGCTGAAATTGGCCGGGACCTATCCAGTCAACCACTTCGGCCATGAGATTGTCGAAAACATGATCAAAGAGATTGAAGACGCAGACGTAGGCGTGAAAATCTCCTATTTCCCGGCCTCACAGTTGGGATCCGGCGAAGAACTGATCGAGGATGCCATTCGCGGCAATATCGACCTTGTACAAGCGTTCATCTACGCTCAGGCCGATCCTCGGCTGGAAGTCATGAACCTGCCAGGGTTGGTGACGACTTTTGACGAATTGAAAGCGGTCTACGGCAACCCGGACTCCAAGTTTAACCAGATCCTGGCCGGGATCATGGACGACCTGGGGCTGGTCTATCTTGCCAATACCGGCGAAGGGTTGGTCGGTATTGTCGCGAACGAAAAACCTACCGATTATGCCGGTTTCGGTGATAAGGGCGTGAACATCCGCGTCTGGAGTTCAGAGGTCGCCAAAAAGACCACCGAAAGCCTCGGGTATCGGACGACAACGATGAACTGGGCGGAGGTTCTGCCAGCGCTTCAATCTGGCGTCATCGACGGAGCGATCTGCTGTACGCCGGAATGGGCCTATTCGACCTTCGCGGCCGCCGGCGTGGGGAAATACTTTATTCCCGTGAACACGGCTATCGAAGCGTCATCATTCTATGCCAGTGGCAAGTCCTGGGAGAAGTTGAACCAGGAACAGCGCGACGTTATCCGGGCTGCCGCCGAGAGAGCCGCCAACGTTGCGATCAACACATCCTGGGACCGCAATCAAGGCTTCGTCGAAAAGCTGAAGGAAGCTGGCTGGGAAATTCTTGAGTACAGCCCTGAAGAGCGCGCTGCGATGGTTGCCCACATCCAGGAAAACGTCTGGCCGGAACTGGCGGACGTGGTTGGGCAGGACCTTATCGACGAGCTGACCGCCAAGTAACCAAGATTTTCTTTGGTTGCTCATTAATTGGGGATGCCGTGATTGTCTGGCATCCCCCTCTTAACGGGGAGTGAACTTTCGATGGTACTATTTGAAGATGCATTGCCACCCGGTCTGAGCCGGTTCGTTCGGCTGATGGTTTGGATCAAGTCGGTCCTGGTGAGCGTCGCTCTACCGATACTGCCGATCACATTCTTTTTCGTTGTGCTGTTTCGCTATGTTCTGGAACGCGATCTTTTTGCCTACGAAGAATGGCTCATGCCGATCTGCTTCTGGATCTTCTTCTTGGGCAGTGCGCTTGGCACTTACTACGACAAGCAGATCAATGCTGATCTTCTTGATACAGTCACCGAAAATTCAACACTGCTGTGGCTTCGCAAGCTCGTGATCCAGATCATCGAGTTGTCGATAACGCTGGTACTTGTTTACTGGGCCTGGCTGATGATTGCGGATGAGATCGCGGCATATCCTGGATGGAAAACCACCATCGCCCTGAAGATTCCGTTTATTGTTCCACGCTTTGGAATTTTCGTGGGGTTCGTGTTCATGGCGTTCTACAGCGCCTTGTCGATCTTCCTGATGCTGCGCGTGGGCCCCGATCGATATGCCGAGGCCATGGAGAATGCGCGACGGGCAGAGCCCGATGAGGAGGAGGTTGTGACATGGTAATCCTCATCGCCATAATCCTTATCTGCGTTCTGCTGGCAATCGGCGTCTCGGTTCCATTGGCCTTTGGCGGTGTGCTGATCCTTCTGGCCTATACCGGAGGGTACGATGTCTCTGGGTTCTTCGCGACGGGCCACTGGAAGATGAATTCAGTTATCCTGCTGGCCATTCCTCTTTTCATCATGGCTGGCGATATTATGCAGCGGGGCAAAATTGCAAAACCGATCGTTGAGATTGCCGAGCTCATGTTCGGCCATCTCCGCGGCGGGCTAAGTGCTGCCTCGGTCGTGGCCAGTGCGATGTTCGGCGCAATCTCGGGCAGTGGTGCGGCCACATTGACTTGCATCGGTTCGATCATCATGCCGCATCTGCGCAAGGCACGGTATCCCGCAGGCATTTCCGGCGCATTGGTGATCTGTGCAAGCCCCTTAGGCCTATTGATCCCGCCAAGCGGCGCGCAGTTGCTCTATGCCTGGGTCGGTCAGTTGAACGTTCTTGAATGTTTCCTCGCAACGGTCGTACCAGGGCTGATCCTTACGACCCTGTTGATCATCGTGAATTTCGTGATCCTTCGGAAGGATACCGAAATTCAGGTTACCGAAGTTCCGGACCGTTTCTTCCGTGCACTTGCTGGTAAAACAGCCATCGCAACACCGGCGATCCTGATGCCACTGATCATTCTGGGCGGCATTTATGGTGGCATCATGACGCCCACCGAAGCCGCTGGCGTCGCCGTAATTTATGCCATTCCGGTGGGCTTCTTCGTCTACCGCGGCCTGACACTCAAAACCTTCTATGAAAGTATGAAACACTCGGCGATCACGATCGGCGTGGTCATGGTCATGATCTTCACAGTCTTAATCGCCAGCCGCTTCCTGATTTTCGAAGATATTCCCGGTCTCGCCGAGGATCTGATCTATTCCATTTCAGATAACCCAATAATGATTTTCCTGATGCTCAATCTGGTCATGCTTCTGATTGGTATGCTGATGGACGATATCAGCGGAATCATCCTGAGCGCATCGCTTCTGCTACCCATCGCTGTTGGAGCTGGAATGGATCCAATCCACTTTGCCGCAGTTCTTGGTGTTAATCTTGGCATGGGCAACATCACGCCGCCAACGGCACCGCTTCTGTATCTCGGATCGCAAGTGACAGACGTGCCGGTCCGACAACTGATCTGGCCGACACTGATTTTCATCGTGTTTGCTTGGCTGCCAACTTTGCTGATCACCACATTTATCCCTGGGATCGCTCTTTGGTTGCCGAACATGTTCTTCGGCTCCTAGCAACACGAAAACACCAGCCAGAATAGAAAGAAGTTGGTATGCAAAACTCTGTTCCTTCAAACCGGGCGACGGTTGTCGTGGCTGAAATTCTGGCTCCGAAAGCCAATTTTGATTTCGCTGCCCACGCTCATATCACGGACAAGTCGTGATGGCGGACGCGCTCATAATCGGCGGTGGGCTGATTGGCATCACAACGGCCCACCGATTGGCCAAACGCGGCTGCTCGGTCGTGCTGGTGGAGGCCAACGAGGATGTCGGTCTTGGTGCCAACTTTGCAAACGGTGCGATGCTGGTGCCTTCACAAACTATGCCATGGAATTCGCCAGGGATATTGTCCACGCTTTTGAGGTCAATCGTGACACAAAATTCCGCAGTGCGGATCAAGCCGAAAGCTATCCCGTCCCTGTTCAAATGGGGCCTGCAATTTCTCAAGAACTCAAAGCCGCATCTGCACGAACTCCATACGCGCCGATTGCTCGAACTGGCGCTCTTTTCCATGGATGTCTTTGAGGAATACTACAAAGGATACGCAGACCAATTCGAACCCAAAAAATGTGGCACCATCAAAATCTACCGCGACCAACCAGGTCTGGAAGCCCAGATCAGATCCAATCGTCACCTCAGTGAGGTTGGGCTAGATTGGGAGGCACTAACGCCTGATCAAACTGTTGAGGCTGAGCCGCACCTTCAAGCGCTGGCCCCGCAGCTGGCAGGCGGAATTCGTTTTTCCGCTGATGTGGTGGCGGAATCGCGAAAATTCTGTCAAATCCTCCGCGATGACCTCGTCGCTTCCGGTCAGATAATACATGTTAGTTGCCAAGCCAATGAACTGCTGATGTCAGGCGAAAAGGTCATCGGCGCGCGTACAACAATCGGAGATATTCGGGCGAAGAATACCATTCTGGCCCTTGGGGCCAATACAAGAAAATTGGCTGCAAACGACGCAAGATCAATCTTGGTGCGCCCCGTGAAAGGGTACTCGGTCACATACGATACAACCGGCGTCAACGACCTGCCTTCGTATCCCGTTATCGACGAAGGGATGCATGTCGGGATTGTTCCAATAAATGGCAAATTGCGCGCTGTTGGAATTGCCGAGTTCGCCGGGCATGACGACACTCTAAGCCCCAAAATAATCCGGCAACTCGATCGCCTGACCAAATCCGTTTACCCCAACCTTGCGCAGACGCTTGACGGCTGCAAGCGCGAGCCGTGGACTGGATTCCGCCCGATGAGTGCTGACGGTTTGCCCTATATCGGCGAAGCATCCAGCAAGGGGCTTTGGGTCAATACCGGGCACGGCCATCTGGGTTGGACCCTCGCCACCGGGTCGGCAGAGTTGCTTGCTGACCTCATCATGGGCAAGCCAACAGCCTTGGACGCATCCAGCTATGCAGTAACTCGATCACACTAGACAGAAGATAAACCTAATGGAAGACAAGGTCATGAAAATAAAAGATATTCGCCTCACACGGCTCTTTTCCAAGTTCAAGACGCCCTATGTCTGGGCCATGGGCAAGAATCTTGGTCAAACAACAATCCTGATTGAGGTCGAAACGGATGCGGGCGTCGTCGGCTACGGCGAAACCGCCCCGACGATGACGTCCCCAGAGGCGATCCATGCGCTCTTACTAACCGCTAAAACGGTCCTGATAGGGCAGCCCATCACTCAGATCACCGATTTGATGAAACAGCTCTTTACGCAAAATTTTGGACATCACTATGCCAGCCAATCTCATCCAAGAATAGGCAATTTTGCGTTTGCAGGTGTTGAATTGGCCCTTTGGGATGCACTTGGCAAATCGTTGGATCTGCCGGTTCATGCCCTGTTGGGTGGGAAGATCCATGACACGGTGAGTTTCATGGGGTTTGTCCAGGGAGACAGTACGGAAGAGGTTGCAGCACATGCCGGTCAGTTGGCGTCGGACGGCTTTGAAGTGATTTACCTCAAGGCCGGATACACCAACGATAAAGATATGGCCAATGTCGAAGCTGTCAGAAAGGCAATTGGCAACAAGCGACTTCGGATCGACCCGAATGAGGCCTGGGACTTGATGGAGGCCCAGGTGATGATCAATAAGCTCGCCAAGTATGATCTCGAGATGGTTGAACAGCCGGTGTCGGCGATTGCCGGCGTTCCGGCATTGAAGGCATTGAAACAATCCTGCTCAGTCCCAATTGCCGCCGACCAGTCCGTGTACACACTAGAGGAGGCTCACTCGATGTGCTCCAGCGGTGCGGCAAGCCTGCTGACTGTGGGTCTGCACGAAACTGGAGGTATTCTTGGGTTCCGCCGCGTCGCTGCGATAGCTCAGGTATTCGACATCAACGTGTGTATTCACGGTGTTTGGGAGACCGGAATTACCACCTGCGCCTCGATACAAGCTGCGTCGGGTGTTCCGAATTTGGATGATGGCAATCAGATCATGTGGCAGCTCCTGCAAGAGGACATCGTCGAAAGCCCGGATCTGACGCCAAATGCCGGGAAAATTCCGGTCATGTCCGCCCCTGGCCTTGGATTTACCCTGAACGAGGACGCCGTTGGTCGGGCCGCAGAAGCCTACGACAAGAAGAATGGTTTGGAGGTAACATGATAGCATTGCAAGACAATTCACCTGCGGTCGTATCGCCCGGCATTTATCCAATGCTCTATGCGTTCTTTGACGATCGCGGTGTATTGCGCCAGGATCCGTTTCGGCGTCAGGTGGATGCGGCTTTGGGCACCCAGGCTGCCGGAGTTGCGATTCTGGGGTTGGGTACGGAGGTCTCGAAGCTCTCATTCGATGAGCGCGTCGAGGTCCTTGAAGTCGTCGCGAAGCGCATTGATGGACGCAAGCCGCTCTTAGCGACCGTCTATGGCGATACGATCACCGAGCAGATTGAGTTTTCGAAGCGAGCAATTCAAAGCGGTGCGTCGGCGCTGATGCTCCAGCCTCCCTCGCAGAAAATGGACGATGCAAAGCTGGCGGGCTTCTTCTCCGAGATTATCTCGGCGGTCGATTGCCAGATTGGGGTCCAGAATGCGCCGGAGTTCCTTGGCTTCGGACTAAGCAACCAGAGCTTGATCGCGCTTGCGAATGACCACAAAAATTTCACCATCGCGAAACTGGAATGCAACGCCGTCGATCTTGAGTCTGTTGCGTCAGAGCTCGGGGATAGCGTGATGCTTTTCAATGGCCGCTGCGGACTGGAATTACCTGACAACCTGCGCGCGGGTGCCAGTGGGCTGATCCCGGCGATTGATACGGTAGATAAGACCAGCGAAATTTTCGCTGAATTCACTGCTGGGACCGAAGAGCGGGCCGATAAGCTATATGCCGATCTATTGCCGGTTCTCTGCTTTATCATGCAGGGAATTCCACATTTCCTGACCTATGGAAAGATGCTGGCCGCAGCGCGTTTGGGAATTGAGCTTGGCGGCAGTCGAGAACCCTCATTGCCAGCGACTGATTTCGGCGCAGCATGCATCCACCGGTTCTCGAAACACTTGGGACCGTTGAATTGAGATATTCCGCAACATCACCAGCCATGAACAATGGCCCAAACACCAAAAGAAGAAAGTCATGAAAAATACTGCGCTACACATTTCGATTTCGTTCCGTGCCCGGCTGAGGAGGCTTTTCTAATGACCGTCGTAAACCTATCGCTAAGTGAGATACATGATCTCGCACTAGAAGCATTCACCCAAAATGGATGCGACCCTCAAAACGCCGGGGCCCTGACCCGGACGGTTGTTGCTGCTGAGCGAGACGGGTCTCATTCCCACGGCTTGTTCAGGGTGCCCGGATATGTGGCATCCCTACGTAGTGGGAAGGTCAACGGCGCCGCCGATCCGCAGATTTCCAACAAATCACCTGTAATTGTTAACGCGAATGGCGACGATGGGTATGCCCCCTTGGCAATCGAGCGAGGTATTCCAGCGCTGGCGAAAGCAGCGAGTGAGTTCGGTATCGCAGCAATGACTCTTACCCACACGCATCATTTTGCCGCCCTTTGGCCAGAAGTTGAGGCATTGGCCGAACAAAATTTGGCAGGGATGGCTTGTGTAAGTTATATGCCAAATGTCGCACCACATGGTTCAAACAAGCCTTTATTTGGTACCAATCCGCTCGCTTTTGCCTGGCCACGGAAAAACAAACCACCATTTGTATTCGACATGGCAACTTCCGCAATGGCCGGCGGCGATGTAGCAATTGCCGCAAGAGATGGCCATTCGGTCCCCCTTGGAACCGGATTGGATGAAAATGGCAATGAAACCACCGATCCGGCAGCAATCTTGAAAGGCGTTTTGCTTCCCTTCGGAGGGCACAAGGGTTCTGCTATTGCAACGATGGTTGAACTCTTGGCGGCTGGTGCGACCGGTGAACGGTTTAGCTATGAAGCGCAAGATGCCGACAACGGTGATGGTGGCCCTCCCCGTGGGGGAGAGTTTTTCCTGGCATTTTCGCCATCACTACTGGCCGGTGAAGGTTGGGAGGGCCATTGCGAAGAGTTTTTCGAAAAATACGAGGCAATTCCGGGATCTCGTCTGCCGGGCGCAAGGCGCCACAACAACCGCAATGATACAACCAACCGTGCCATAGATGCGAAACTTGTCGCCACCATTCAAGAGCTTTGTAGTCGTCCCGATTCGTGAATCAGGCACAAGATCGCCATTTGGTTGCCTGAGTTGTCTTTTGGAGGGTGTCGCATTTGATCGCGTTTACCCGCCCGATACGCAAGTATCGGGCACGCGTCCGCCCACCCGGGCGAACGCCCAGCACTGTAAGCGATACTTGAACTGCGACTCCTATTGGCGTTGAAGGTGATTGACGAATTGGAAGTTAATCGATTAACTTATGAGCATTAAGCGTTCCAGAACATGGGATTCGGCATTGCCCACATCAGCGTTGAAACTGGCCGGTTCCACGAACTGGGTGCCAAATGGGCACCCATGCCATAAAGGAAAAGAATGCCATGAGGTACTCAGGGCTAAGAGTCATTAGAGAGGCCTTGAATGGCCAAAAAGGTTGGAAGCCTGCTTGGCGCAATCCGGAACCCAAACCCAATTACGACATCATTGTCATTGGCGGCGGAGGCCACGGGTTGGCGACTGCACATTACCTAGCGACGAAATATGGTGAGAAAAGCATCGCAGTGGTCGAAAAAGGCTGGATTGGGTCCGGCAATGCCGGGCGTAACACGACAATTGTGCGTGGTGACTACACTTTGCCTCCAAATACCCGCTTCTACGATCACAGTGTTGGCCTGTGGGAAAAGATGGAGCGGGAGTTGAACTTCAATGTCATGCACTCACAGCGTGGCTTGTTGTTCGTGCACCACAACGACTCAGAGAGGGACGACCACTATCGCAAAACCAACATCATGCGGATGCAAGGCACAGATGGCGAGATTTTGGGGCCTGAGCAGGTGCGCAAGATGTACCCCTCGATGAATTTCGACGGACGTTTCCCTATCACGGGTGCCTATCTTCACCGGCGCGGTGGCACCGCCCGCCATGACGCTGTGGTCTGGGGATATGCGCGGTCGGCCGACAGGCGCGGAGTAGATATCCTTCAGAATTGCGAAGTTATGGGGTTCCGGATTGAGCAAGGTAAGGTCCTGGGGATTGAGACAACCCGCGGGTTCATCGGCGCAAGGAAGGTTGGTGTCTCGGTAGCTGGAAATACCAGCCGAGTGATGGACATGGCGGGCATTCGTACCCCAATCGAAAGCCATGTTCTTCAGGCTTTCGTGTCTGAAGGGCTCAAGCCCATCATTCCCGGCCAAGTCAATTATGGCGCAGGTCACTTCTATATTTCGCAGTCGGACAAAGGCGGCCTGGTTATGGGAGGCGACCTGGATCAGTACAATTCCTGCGCCCAGCGGGGCAACCTGCCGGTCTTTGAATCGGTGATTGAAGCCGCTGTGACCTTGTTCCCAATGCTGTCGCGCGCTCGTCTTTTGCGGGCATGGGGCGGTTTGCAGGATATGTCCATGGATGGCCATGCGGTGATCGACGAAACGCCGATCAAGGGTCTCTATTTGAACGGCGGCTGGTGCTACGGCGGATTCAAAGCAACACCCGCAGCCGGCGAATGCTTTGCTCATCTTCTAAGCACAGAACAGCCGCATGAACTTGCCAAGCCCTATCGTCTTGACCGGTTCCGGACCGGCTACCTGCTTGATGAAAAGGGCCAAGGCCCGAACCCGAACCGGCAGTAAGGAGCGGTCAAATGATTATCAATCACCCTCTTTTGGGGCCGCGTGACCGGCAGGAATTCACCTATCTCGGCGATGCTTGCCTGATTGACCGTCCCGACTGGCAGGCCGGGAACGCGATGGATCAGTTTTACGAATACGTCTACCTGCGTGATGATCCAGCCGGGGAGCACCGCGAGCTTTGGTATCACGAGCATGGCGACCGCTCGTGGCTAGTCGTAACACGCAACACGGTGACGCATGAAATCACTAATGTCGAACTGGCCAGCGATGTGGCCCGCAAGCAGGGGCGCAGCAAATGACCCAATCCAACCGTTTGAATGGCGGCCTGATCAACCGCGGAAAGCCACTGAACTTCAATTTCGATGGGCGTGCCTATCTGGGGTATGAGGGCGACACGCTGGCGTCTGCCCTGATGGCCAATGGCGTGCGTTTCCTGGGTCGATCGTTCAAGTATCACCGTCCGCGTGGTATTTTCACCGCTGGCTCCGAGGAGCCAAACGCGCTGGTCGAATTGCGCAGTGGAGCCCGGCAGGAACCAAACACACGCGCTACAGTAGCGGAGCTGTACGAAGGGCTGGTTGCTTGCTCACAGAATTACAAGGGCAGCTTACGTTACGACCTGCTTGCCCTGAACGATTTGTTCTCGGATATTCTGAGCGCCGGTTTCTATTACAAGACGTTCATGTGGCCGGCGGCTTTCTGGGAGAAAGTCTATGAACCCATCATCCGCTCAGCTGCAGGCCTTGGTCGCCTGTCTGGGGAAGATGACCCGGATGAATATGAAAAGGGCTTCCTCCATTGCGATCTGCTGGTGATTGGGGGTGGGCCCGCTGGCCTGATGGCGGCACTGACCGCGGGCCGTGCAAGCGCAAACGTCATCCTCGCGGATGAAGATAGCCGTTTTGGCGGGCGCCTGAACGTCGAACAGGAAGATGTCGACGGAAAGCCTGCGGTCGAATGGGTTGAGCAGACTGTGGCCGAGCTAACCGCGATGGACAATGTGCGCCTGATGCCGCGAAGCACGGCGATGGGGGCCTTTGACCACGGGGTTTACGGTGTGGTTGAGAGGGTGCAGGACCATCTGCAAACCCCTGTGGCAGGGAAGCCGCGGCAGACATTGTGGCGGGTTTATTCAAAGCGCGCGATCCTTTGTGCCGGGGCAACCGAGCGTCCAATTGCTTTCCCGGACAACGACCGTCCGGGGGTGATGCTGGCAGGATCGATGCGGGCCTATGCCAACCGCTGGGCTGCAACCCCCGCGCGGAAGGTGGCGGTCTTCACCAACAATGATGATGGCCATCGCACTGCGGTAGACCTGATGGCAAAAGGTGTTGATGTCACAGCCATCGTCGATGCCCGGCTGGATGCGCCGACACTGACGGATGTGCGGCTGATCAGTGGCGCGCATGTTATCGGCACCAAGGGGCGGCATGGCCTGAGCAGCATCCGGGTCCGTCAAGCGGATGGCCACGAGGAAACGCTAGCCTGTGGCGCCTTGGGCGTGTCTGGCGGCTGGAATCCCAACGTCCACCTGACCTGCCACCAGGGCGGCCGTCCTGTCTGGATTGAGAGTATTGCAGCTTTCGTTCCCGGCCGGAACATCCCAGTTGGCATGTCGGTGGCGGGTGCGGCCAAAGGCCTGTTTTCGACTGAAGACGCATTGCGCAGCGGGGCGGAAGAAGCTGTGGCTGCCCTGGAAAGCCTGGGTATCGCCGCCAGCGCATTGAAGCTGCCGCGCGCCGATAACGGCGCCTATAACCTCCAGCCACTTTACCATGTGCCCCATGGCAAGGGCCGGGCTTGGCTGGACCAGCAGAACGACGTGACCGTCAAGGACGTTAAGCTGGCACATCAGGAGAACTACCGATCGGTCGAGCATCTCAAACGCTACACTACTCTCGGCATGGCCACTGACCAGGGCAAAACTGCTAACGTCAATGCTTTGGCAATAATGGCCGAGCTGACCGGCAAATCGATCCCCGAAACGGGAACGACGATTTTCCGGCCGCCCTATACACCGGTTGCACTGGGCACAATCGGCGGGCGCACGGTGGGCAAACACTTCCACCCGACGCGCGAAACCCCGACTGACAAATGGGCCAGGGAACACAATGCGCCCTTTGACACTGCTGGCGACTGGATGCGGGCGCGTTGGTTTCCGCAGCCGGGCGAGACCCATTGGCGCCAGTCCGCTGACCGAGAGGCCTGTAACGTGCGCAAGAATGTGGGCATCTGCGATGTGACCACACTGGGAAAAATCGACGTTCAGGGCGCGGATGCCGCGTCATTCCTGAACAGGGTCTATGCCAATGGTTTTGCCAAGCTGGCAGTGGGTAAGGTGCGCTATGGCATCATGCTGCGCGAAGATGGCGCCTGTTACGATGACGGCACCGCTGCACGGTTGGCGGAAGAACACTTCGTCATCACGACCACTACAGCCAATGCCGGGGCGGTTCTGAGAAACATGGAATTCGCCCGTCAATGCCTGTGGCCGGACATGGACGTGCAGCTGATCTCAACCACCGAGGCCTGGGCGCAGTTTGCTGTTGCCGGACCGAAATCGCGCGAGCTGCTGCAGCGGATTGTGGACTCTGAGTTCGATATCTCAAACGAGGCATTCCCGTTCATGGCCTGCGGTTCCGTGACGCTGTGCGGCGGCCTGAGGGCACGTCTGTTTCGGATCTCATTCTCGGGTGAACTGGCCTATGAATTGGCTGTTCCCACCCGTTATGGAGATGCGCTGTGGCGCCGAATGCTAGAGTTGGGGCAAGATCTTGGAGTAGCTCCCTATGGTCTTGAAGCGCTCGACATCATGCGCATTGAAAAAGGCCACCCGACGGGTCGCGAACTCGACGGCAGGGCCACCGCACTGATGCTGGGTATGGGGCGCATGGTGTCCCGCAAAAAAGACAGCATCGGCAGCACAATGGACCAGCGGGAGGGGGTGACTGATCCCAATGGATTGCGCCTTGTCGGTCTGAAGCCCGTGAACCAAAGCGAAGTGATAACCGCCGGTTCCCAGTTGGTGAATGAAACTGCGCCTGTTCATATCGACAGCGAACAGGGGCATGTGACATCAGCCTGTATCTCGCCACATCTGGGGCACTCCATCGGAATGGCCTTTCTCAAAGGCGGTGATCAGCGCATGGGCGAGATTATCCGCGTAGTCGATCCCGTGCGGGGAACCGATGTAAAGGCTCAGGTCATTCCCACACATTTCTTTGACCCGGAAGGAGGGCGCCTGCGTGCTTGATCTTCAATCCATCACCCCGCTTTGGGGAGAAACGCCGCGTGTCGACCGATTCAATGGGCTGACAATCACTGAGGTTCCGAACCGGGCGCTTGCCTCGCTTGCATTGCGTAGGGGGCGCGAAGACGAAGGCCGGAAAGCGGCCGAGGCCATGCTGGGATTAGCTTTGCCTGCGGTCGGGAAGCACGCCGCAGCGGGCTCATACGCGGCTAGCTGGTTTGCGCAGGATCAGTGGCTGATCTCCGCAGAAATCCCGGAGCATGAACTTATGTCCTACCAACTCGCGGATGCCGTGGAGGGCCTAGCCTCGGTAACAGAGCAAACAGACGGCTGGTGCCGTTTTGATCTGGAGGGTGCGTGCCGGGGTGTGTTTGAACGTTTGAGCGGCGTCAATCTGGCTGCGATGGAGCCCGGGAGCGCCACACGCGCGCTGCTGGAGCACCTTAGCTGTGTGATCATCTGCTTTGAAACTGCCAGCCACTACGCGGTTCTTGGCCCGCGCTCTTACGCGCGCTCTCTGCACCATGCTTTGGAGACTGCCGCCCGTTCGGCCCTTTGAAATATCGGCTTACTTTCTGAACTAACCCGCCGCTACTGCGACCGCGGCGGAACCACGTACAGGAGACTTCCCATGACAACTGCTTGATCTTTTGGCCCTAGGTACCAAAGCTTAGGGTTAACCACGCAGTTGTCCAGTTTCGGCTTCGTCCGCGACTTGTGAATTCCACGTGTGATTCTCGCTGCAGCCTGTATGAATGACCGTTGCTTCCGCTGCATAGCGGCACCGAACTTGTTGCTCACTTGGCATTCCTGACGCTGCGAGTGCAAGCAGCGAGAAAATCCAAGGAACAGGTTGGGCTCGAAGCAGTCATTCGCTGCAACTTGCTTGAACGACTGCTACGCGGGACTTTGCTGCCCTACATGATGACCGATCAAACGTCTGCTTTTGCAGTGCTTTAGAAACATCGTGACACAATCGTTCAGTAATCAAGGGCACTGTGACCGCGGGGATTCACTCTTTAGACTCTTGATCTGACGCCTCGTCCGGCCAACCAGAAAGGAAAAACTGCCAGGTCGCGATGGTCCCAATCGCGCCAAACAGAATGGCCCAGAACAAGTTCCCGGTTACAAGCTCCAAGATCGCCCATCCAACGCTCAAGAGTGTGACGGCAACCCGCCGCCAGAGCGGAAGAAAGAAGGGTACGCGAAGTTCGAACATGTTCATCCGGGGATCACTCCAACGCTGTGGAACACGCGATGTTAGACCTCTGGCATGATAGTTGCGCCGGTAAATGCAATCAACTAACGTCCTTCCCCACGGTTACATGTCTCAGGTTCTGTGCACACCATTGACCGTTGCGATTGTCGACGGTGCACGCAGCCAATATTTGATTCCTCGGCATCGTAGCGCACAGCTCCGGCAGCCACACCACGATGTCATTCGCTGTCACTTCACAACGTCTACCTTGCTTCTGTTTAGCGAAATAGCGATTGCAGCAATCAGCAAAACACCCAAGGCGACCTGGCTCCACGAAGGGGGTACGCCCGCGATTGTCAGCCCATTGCGGACGATTGTCAGGGTCAATGCCCCGATGATTGTTTTGACCACACTGCCATAGCCACCTGTCAGCGGCGTACCACCAAGCGCAACCGCAGCAATTGCGTCGAGCTCAATCATCAGACCCGCCTGGGGCGTCGCCGCTCCTGCCCTTGCCAGGTTGACGCAAGCCGCCAATCCCACCATCAGCCCTGCAGCGGCAAAGACCTTGATCTTGAACGTCGTGACATTGATGCCGACCAGGCGGAGAACCTTCTCGTTGCCTCCAACGGCTCGCAACTGTTGACCAAAAACAGTCCTCTCATAAAAGGCCCACATAAACAGCGCGACAATCGCCGCGAGGATGAAGATCGCGGGGAATTTGCCCATCGACAGAAGCCAAGGTGCTGCGACAGACGAGATGTTGGTGCCGCCTGACACGCTATCGTCCGTTATATAAATCGCCGTGCCGTCTGATGCGATAATCACAACGGCGCGCACGATGATCAGCATTGCCAATGTTGTCACAAATGATGGGATCTTGAGCAGTGAAATAATCAGGCCGTTGACCATGCCAACAAGGCCACCTGCGACAATTCCCAGGATCAAGCCCACATCCCCGAACCAGAGCATTCCAAGTGCACCCAGAAACGCCGAAAATGCCAGGCTTGACCCGATGGAGATATCAATTGAACCAGTTGTCACGATCATCAACTGCGCGAATGCCAGTAACATCAAGACAGGCGTTTGCTGCGCAATGAACGTCCAGTTGCGCATCGACATGAAGCGGTCGCCCGAGATCGCCCAGAACAACAAGATTACCAGAACAATGGCAATGAAAGGCACATAGTCTCGCAACATTTCGGCGCGTTTGGGCGTCAGGAATGGGCGGGAGGCGGTTGTTTCGGTCATGTCGTTCTCCTCATTCGCCGAGAGTTATGGCCTTCACGAGCCGGTCCGAGGTAATCTCGTCGCGTTTGAATTCGCGCGATGTGACCCCGTGATGGGTCACTACGATACGGTCAGCCAGGCGGCGCACCTGATCGAGATTGTGGCTTACCAAAAGGAATGACGTGCCCTGCTTGTCGCGCACATCCTCAACCAATCGCTCAACTTCCGCCGTTTCATTCGGTCCAAGTGCGGCGGTCGGTTCGTCAAGGATTACGATGTCGCTCCCCCAGGCAATTGCGCGCCCGATCGCGATACTTTGTTGTTGTCCTCCGGACATGGAGGAGATTGGTTGCGACAGATCCTGAACGGTGGTGACATTGAGCTGCGCGAGGGCTTCACGGGTTTTTTCGCGCATCTTTCGTTCATCCACAAAAATCCCCCATTTGCGGGGGATGCGCCCCAAAAACAGGTTGTAGGGCGCCGTCATATTGGGAACCAGTGCCAGATCCTGATAAACGACTTCGATCCCGCATTCCTGCATATGCGAAACACTGTGCTCAGCCCGGGATACTTCCTTGCCATTGATGATGATCTGTCCGCCGTCCGGAACATGGGCCCCAGCCACAACCTTCATCAACGTTGATTTTCCGGCACCATTTCCGCCCACGATCGCGACAACTTCACCGCGATGAAGATCAAAGGAGCCGTCACGCAATGCCTGGACACCACCAAATGACTTCGAAACGTGTTTCACCGAAAGAAGAGGTTGAGCCGTCTGGTCATTCATAGTGGGTTCTCCTTCATTCCTATCCGCTTGCTTCAGCAACAAGGGCTTCTGGCTCGGCTCTGGGAGAACCGAGATAGGTTTGTGCAAGTACGTCCAGAAAGGCCCCGCGCAGCACAGTATCTTCACTTTGCTGGCTCAGCTCGATGTCGACGGCATCGTAGATGCTTGGCAAAACCGTCGCTTTTACATGGGTCTTGATGTGTTCCAGAAACCTTTGACCGAACCCGGCATATTCATCTCCGATCACAACCAAATCCGGATTGACGAAGTTGATGCAGTTGGTGATGCCTTGCGCCAGATAGCGTGCAACCCTGTGCACCTCTTCGCTGGCAAGCCCGTCTTCCGCTGCGTATGCGTCAAGGACCTGAGAAAAATCAGCGTCTGAAGTCAATGTTGTACTGCTGACGTTCTCTGCGCGCTCCCGTATGGCACGCAGTAGCGCAATGCGCGACGTGAAGAGTTCCAGACAGCCTCTATTTCCACATTTGCACTGCTCGCCATCAACGCTGATGGACGTATGCCCCAATTCACCTGCAAGACCTTGCGCACCCCGGTGCACATGGCCATCCACGACAAGCGCCGAGCCGATCCCCTGACCGGCAGACACGTACAACATGACCTTGGCCCCCAGCGCCCGGCCATGATGGCGCCATTCAGTCAAGGCTGCTGCCTTGGCGTCGTGTGTGGAGTGAACAGGAATGTCAGGATAGCGGGAGCGCAGCTCGGGGATCAGATCGAAGCCCTGCCATTGAGGGCTTTCAGTCATGAGGATGACACGTTCATCGCGCTCCAGGAACGGGCCAGGAACAGCCACGCCAATGCCATCGACCTGTTTCAAATTGCCAATCTGGCGATCCAGTGTCTCGGAGATCTCCTTGAAAGTCTGCTTGGCGGACCCGTCCCGTGCGATGGGGAATTCACTGGTCTCCAGCAGGTCACCGCGCAGATTAAATGCAGCAATGGAAAAGCTACGGCGTTGCAATCTAAGACAGAGGATGTATCGCCCGGAACCAACAAAGCTGAGGTTGATCGATCGCCGACCACGCCCCCCACGAACAAGTCCCACTTCCTCAACGATGCCATTGTCAATAAGTGGTGCTATCGCACGTGTGACAGTCGCCTGATCCAATCCGGTGGCTACGCTGATTTCCTTGCGCGAGCATTCTCCCATGTCGTGCAAAGCTGCAAGGATGGCGCGCCTGTTGTGGCCTTGAATACCTTCGATCGACAAGCCTTTTTGAGCAAGTTTCATGTCCGAACCCCAATTTTTTCAATTTGGCTCAAACATAGCGAGTTTTGCTTGCAACCTGCAATCAACTCTCGGGTGCTACGCATCGACGCCCTCCTGAAACAGGATGTCGGCGAATGTAGCACTTTGTCGGATCCTCTCCGCGTTGGGCATGTCGGTCTTGGTGATCTTTTCCCGCGTCTCGACTTCACCTCTGCCGCCACGCTCGTGGCGTCGCTTCAAGCGCTGCTTCAGGAGTTCATCCGGCGTGTCTACAAAGATACGCAGGTCGAAATGCGATGCCGCTCGAATCCAAGGCGCTTCATTCATCAGAATGTAGTTGCCCTCGACTATGCAAAGGGCCTCGTTTCCTTCGATCCTGGCGCCTTCTGGGACCGGGTCATGTATGTGCCGGGAATATCGCGGCCACCAAAACGCATCTCCCCTGGACAAACGTTCCACCGCGTGGGCAAACGCGTTGCCATCAAACGTATCGATACGGCCTTTCACGCTTCTAAGCCCTTCGGCCTCAAGCTGGGCGTTTGTTTTGTGAAACCCGTCCATCGGGCAGTAGGCAGCGATGTGCCCGGCAGCGCGTAGATCCTCGGACAGCCGCTCGGACAGCGTAGACTTACCCGTCGCCGGAGGCCCTGCAATTGCTACAATGAGCGGCGGTTGACCTGCACTTATCCGCTTTTCAATTGCGCCCAGAAGGCTGGCATAGTCGGCGAGGTGCTCAGGCATCCATCCAACTCCGCGTACCCGCATGGGTGCATGACTTACCCGCGATCTGGTTGGCGATATTCAACGCATCTACAAATGACCCGGTCTCGAGATACGCGTGGCAGAAAGCGCCGTGATAAATGTCTCCTGCGCCCAAGCTATCGACAACGTCCACCTCCAAAGCGGGTATCTCGCCCCGTCGTCCCTGATCATGCCAGACGACCCCAGCGTGACCCCGTGTCATTGCCCAGCGTTGGATGTCCAGTTCCTCACACATATTGGCAAAGGCGCGCAGTCCCTCGGGACAAAACACGTCGCTGACAATTGGAATATCGGCCAGCTTTAGAAAATCCGGTGACCAGTCTTTCCAGCCGCCGCCATCCAAAATGATTGGCCCTTCAAACGCACGTAAGGCGTCAGCGTGCGCCGCAACAAAATGCCGTTCGTACTGGTCGATCTGAATCAACCCGTATCCTTCCGTCAGGATCAGACCCTCTTGAGAACGCACCTTTTCGCACTCATCCCCTGCGCCATTGACAATCATCCTGGCCCCAAGGCTCCGGGTTGAAACAACTGTCGAAAGAGGGATGCGATAGTCCGGGTCATTACTGATGTCGTGCACCGTAACGTTCCTGTCCTTCAGATCGGACGTCAGCATTGTCTTCATTGGGCCCGGCGCGCCCAGCGATGTGGCCAGCGCCGCCGTTCCACCAAGATGGGCGAACGTAACGGCAGCGTTCAAAGCAGACCCGCCCGGGATCACATCATTGCTCAAAGCCTTGGTCTTCCCGTCCGGACCCGGAAAATCCTCAACAAGCGCGGTGACATCCATCACCGAGCGGCCTATGAACAGCGCCCGGCTCACGCGGCCTTCCGGGATGGATCGAGCCCGCCATCAGCATACCGCTTTGCCATTTCTGCAACTGGGATCGGCTTGATTTTACGCCCGTGGCCCGCCACCCCGAACCTCTCGAACCTGTCACGGACCAGCGTTTCAAGCTCCGCCATCCCGGCCAAGATAAACGCCCGAGGATCGAAATTCGATGGGTTGTCCCGGGAGAAGCGCCGCATTGCGCCGGACATGGCCATGCGGCAATCGGTGTCGATGTTGATTTTTCGAACACCATGCCGGATCCCGCGTTCGATCTCTTCGACGGGGACGCCCCAGGTTTGTGGCATTTCACCGCCAGAGGCGTTTATCAAGTCCTGCAAACCCTGTGGCACAGAGCTCGACCCATGCATGACAAGATGGGTATTCGGCACGCGACGATGGATCGCCTCAATCTGGCTGATGGCCAGGATGTCGCCATCCGGTTCCCTTGTGAATTTATAAGCGCCATGAGACGTCCCACAGGCTATCGCTAGCGCATCGACCTTGGTTGCAGCAACAAACTCCGCTGCCTGATCGGGATCGGTCAATAGCTGATCGTGATCCAGTTTGCCCTCTGCCCCGGACCCGTCTTCTTCACCCGCCTCGCCGGTTTCAAGCGATCCAAGAACACCCAGCTCTCCTTCGATTGAGGCACCCGTCCAATGTGCGATCTGTGCAACGCGAGCCGTGATATCGACGTTGTGGGCATAGCTGGCGGGTGTCTTGCCGTCGCCCATCAGGGAGCCATCCATCATGGCCGAGGTGAACCCCGCAGCGATGGCGCTGACGCAGGCCTGCTCATCATGGCCGTGGTCCTGATGCAGACAGATTGGGTTGTCGGGATACATGGACGCCAGTGCGTTCACTATAGCGACGATCATCCGATCTCCGGCATAGGCCCTGCGAACATTCAAGCTGGCTTGCAGGATCACCGGTGCATCGCAGGCGCGCGCAGCGTTCATGATCGCAAGGCCCTGCTCCATATTGGAGATGTTGAACGCCGGCACACCAAATCCTTGATCCGCCGCATAATCAAGCAATTGTCTGAGGGTTATGAGGGGCATGGCGAGGCCTTTACTTGCGGAAGTTGAGATTGTGGAATTTCGCCGAGCCTTCCTGAACAAAGAGACCCCAGGCATCGGTATTGGAGATGTCATAGACCCTGAAGGATGCAACAACCTGCCCGGCCACAAAGCACTCGATGGCCGACCCGTTGCGCAGGATCTGGACCCGGTAACACCCATCCTCCGGTGTGAAGGCGAGCGGACGCTCGACCAATGGGCTGTCGATCTCCTGACGGACCTCAATGCCATGCCGCTCATTGAGCACCAGGCTGTCCCAAAGTGGATCCATCGCGGCAGGCCAGCGATCAAACAGGACGCGCTCCTTCATGGGCTCGATTGAAAGGCTGTAACCGCTGTCCAGATGATCGCCGCCTCGGGGTTCGATGAGAATACCCACAGCTTCGGTGGCGGGATCAGGTTCAATCACTACATCGAGCAACACGTCATCCCGGTTCGGACCGTCGATGAACGCGTATCCGTATGATCCTGTCGCATCACACCGAGGGTCTGCATCGCCGGTCCAGTCTCCCAACATGGGGCGCAGCTTGTGGGGCACGGTCTCTGCGTAACTCTGGTCCACGTTATCGGGCAATTTGCAGGTCAGCGTGCCGTCTGGCAGCGAGACAAGTTCGCGCGGGCTGCCCAGTTCTCCGCCCCAAACCCAGCTGCGCTTGGGGCCATGATGCTTGCGGAACGGTATCCATGCGAAACTCATGCGACGGTCGCCATCGCTGGCCGATTTGGCAGCGTAAAATCGACGCCCGTCAAGACTGTCGAGCTTGCGGCTTTCCCAAGGACCATCCGGGGATTTTGACACCCGATACACTGTTTGCATTCGTTCCGAGTAGCGGCTTTCAACCAGATACCACCAGTCGCCCAACTTGAAGATTTCCGGGCATTCCGGGCAATGCGTCAACATCGAGGACGCCAGCGGCGGGCCAACCTCCCAGCTTTCCAGATCATCGGACGTGGCAACGGCAACACAGCCCCGGCGAAACTGCGGACCTTCCTTGAGGCGCGCTGAGATCAGCATCTTGAAGCACCCTGCCTCTTCGTCGCGGTAGACAAAGGGGTCGCGCCAATCGACGGTTTCGTACCAGCGGGGATCGGGGAAGATCATCGGGTTGGATCCGGATTTCTCCCAGGACTTGAGATCAGTCGATGTTGCCTTGCAAATTGACTGCGGTGAAGCAGATTGACGATTGTAACCTGTGTAGAAGAAGTGAAACACGCCCTTGTGCTCAATGACAGAGCCGGTCCAGATCCCATCGCCGTCGCACTCACCGTGCGCGCCGGGGCCAAAAGCGTCGGGCATCACCTCCCAGTTTACGAGGTCATCTGACCGAAGATAAGCGGTCGAGACGCGCGCCCGCTCAACATATTCCCACGCGCCCACAGGGGGTTGGGAAAAAAACAGATGCCACGTGCCATCGTGGTAGAATGGCATTGTATCACCAGCGGCAGCACCGCGCTCCGGAGCGTATCCGAAAAGTCTCATCTGCGGACCTCGAAAAGAGTTTGATTTTTTAGTCCCCCGACCCATTGAACCGGGGGAGGGCTCGCTGCGTGCAAGGGGAGTTATTGCACGTAGTCTTGCCAGTTTGCCTGCCACGCGTCGATGAAACCGGGCAAATCAGCGTCGGGATTATGGACCTTGCTGAGGCTGCGAACGGTTTCCGGTGAAAGAATACATCCGTTCAGAAGACTGTTGGCATAGGTATCCACATTGTCGGCTGTTACCGGAATGAGGCCGACCCGCGGCTGGGTGTCTTCAATCGGGTGACCGTGCAAGTAGTCATAGAGTTGGATAAGGCCGAACCCGCCAACCATCCAATGGCCACCGATCGAGAAACTCAGTTTGCCATCCTTGATGAATTGAGCGACCTGCTCGTCAATGTCGGTGGTTATGATGGCGATGTCGTCACGCCCTGCCTGTTCCACCGCAAATTGACTGCCGAGACCGGCGACCGCGCCAAGCACGATGATCGCGTCAATCTCGCCGGGTCCGAAGCGGGCAATGAACTGCTCGGCATATTTCTGGCCATTCTCCCGGTTCAGACGATCCCAACTTTCAGCGATCACTTCGACCCCTGCCGCGTCCAATTCCGATTGAACTCCCGCCCAGATTTCTTCCGCAGAAGTCACACCTTTCTGGTTCCAGACCATCGCGACTTTCTTGTGTCCGAGATCTGCGGTGGCTTTGCCGATTGCCTGACCCCAAGTGTCATTGTTCTGGGTCACCTGCGCGATGAAATCCTCACCTTCATAGTCATCGTCATAGCTGGACACCACCAGTCGACCGACGGCAATACCAGGAATATCATTCTCTTCGAGAAGACGCGCGACCTGGATACCGGCCGGCGACGTCAGCGGGTTGAAGATCAGCCCGTCCGGGCCGCTTGCGATGATGGATTCAGCTTGCGCCGCGTGCTGTTCTTCCGAGTTCTGATCGTCAAACTCCTTCAGCTCGACACCCAGCGCTTCAGCGACGCAGCGTTCAAAACGATGGCGGTTGATAACCCAAGGGTTTGTTTCCGGCTGGCCAAGGTCAGCGATTACCAGATCGGTACGAGCTTCGCTTTGAGCCGTTGCCACGCTCGCAAGCGGCAACATGGCTGCTGTCACAAGCAAAGGCTTGAGCATCTTGTAGGTCATGATCTCCTCCCTGGAGAGTTTTTCGCGTTGATTGCGGAGAGGTAAACTCCTATTTAATGCGTACTGCAATTAAATGCAGTTTGCAAGTATATATCCAATCCGCTGAACCAACCCGGGAACTTTGAGGTTGCGAAGTGGCAAAAATCCAGGCTTTACGGCTCAAGCAGTCAAGGCATCAAGTTCCGCGCGAACCACGCGGTACGGCAGGACCCGGTGTCCTGACTCAGGTTCCGAGCGGTGTGGATGCCCTGGGCGTGGTCCTCGTAACGATCGGCGTAGTCGTTCACAAATCCGCGCAGATGTCGTCTGCACCTGTCAACGGCGACTGAAATCGGCCATTCGCTGCAACCTGAAGAACGAGCAGGTTGGGCTCGCACCGGACTTTCTCTGCGACGGGCCCGAATTGGTCGAATGAGCCCTGAACCGCCATTGATCACACTTCAGCCTTTCGCTCATGCAGCAGGTCGCGATCCGCGCAAACCGGACATTTCCTGTCTGGTTCGTGGATGGCTGTGACGCGGACTAAGCTGCCATTCGCTGGCCGCGTTTCATAACAATGCTGAGCGGGACGACGTTTCTGTTAAGCGTTTGTGTATAACCGAGGCGTCAAATCAAATGACGACAGCCTCACGGTTCTCGCTGATCCCCCCAGTTCAACCAGGCAGCGTCCTCGGGCGACAGGAGCGAAGCGCAACGTTCATGGTAGCGTGCGAGTTCATTGTCACTAAGGCGGCCTTCCCACTTGTTGGATGTGCCGGAAGCAAAGAACTTCGCTTGGTCCACGAAGGGCGAATCTTTGTGAAAGCGTCTTTCGCTGGCTTCGACTACCTTGCGCATATTGGCAAACGTATTTGCCTCTGTCAGCGCAGTCAAAATTTCCGGTGGCAGATCGATTTCCAAAATTCGAGCAAGCCGCGCAATCTGTCCGTGCAGGTCTTTGCTCAGATCGGCGTAATGGAAGAAATGCACGTTCCCCTTGCCCTCACGCACTCTGGCCTGCTGGTAGTGACGTATAATGGAGTGCACTGTAAGATCATCTGTGCCCGTATCGGTCACTGGTTCCTCAACAAATCTGTTGAAGCCTGCCCGGATATCATCAGGGAACATCTCTAAAAGGGGACCAGCGTCTTTCATGTTCTCAACGTGGCTCCGAAAGGAGAAATGGGCATCGATCGGATGACGATACACAACGATATAGGTTGGCTCTAAACCATATGAGATGCCGTCCATGGGTGTATGGCTTTTGAGGCAGCGCCTACGCGTCAAGCTGGCTTGCTTTGCGGCGATTGCTTTTCGGTCGCGAAATCCACAATCGAGCCAAGGTGCTTCTTCTCTGTTGCCGGCATCCGGAACGACCCTGCCATGTATCAGCATCATGACGATATTCAACGTCCATGTCGTGCCGCATTTTGGGGGCGTGCAAACAATCACGTCGTTGGGCCGCAGCTGAAATTCATCCCAAATGTCGGTATTCGTGACCGGGCCAAGATAATCGCGGTGACGTTCTGTATGAACTGTCTGCATTGGACTTCTCCCTCGTCCGTAACTCCACTTTAGCCGTCCATCATCCAACCGCAAAGCTGTTTGAGCGTCAGGAACGCGAGGCGAAAAAATGTCGCCAATAGGCTCGTTGCAGACCTTTGCTGCTAACTTCATGAATATCCGCTTTCCGCGCATTCATACCATCCTTGGTGCTCGGTGCTGCAATCGCAGCGAATGGCAGCTGAGTGGCCATTCCTGCCAAGTAGCCTGTGGCACGGCGATCGAGGGTCATCGGTCTGGATGCACGTTCTTAACGGGATTGGGCGGCAGTTTTATTGGGATTCAGGCGTCAATTCACTGAGAATACGCAGTTGAGCGCTAGGCTAGAACAACTTGGCCTATTTTGATCATTTTCGCATCGACCCCAAGTTCTGGTATCAAGTAGCCGTTTTTGGTCCTGAACACATTCCGCAAATACTGATTTCCGTCAGTGTCCATAAACAGACACCGTAAGTTGTAGCAATCGCCCCAAACCCCTGCAATTGCAACTAGTGGAATGCCTATCGGTAGCGAGTCGACTCTTTCAAATTCTCTGTAGTCAATCCCGCAGGCGCAGGATTGGCGGAAGCTCATGGTGAAGCGTTCGTGATGAGTGGGCATCGTCATTCCTTCAGATCAAAGATGGAAGCCGTAGTCTTGGTCTCGTTCAAGCAGCCCATGATTCAGCTCTCTTGCAGCAGAGTTTCGGCGGCTCTCGCTAGCTTCAAACTCGTCTGCAAGTTCTCTTCCAGCGTGGTGTAGTTCTGTTCTTCGGTCAGCAAGTCGGCCAATGTAGCTACGGACTTGAGATGTGATTTCATCAGCAGCTCGATGCACTGCGTTAAGCCATTTAGCCTGGCCTCGATCCCGGTCGTCGAGCGTTCTTCCAAATTGCGCAATTCCGAGGCGGAGGTCTCGCAAGCCGTCACCAACTGCTCGACGCACGCGAGCAAATCTCGCTCCAAGGCTGTCAGGGATTGGTCCATCTAGTTTGGCTCCACTCTGATGCAAGAAACCAATCGGCTCGCCACCGAACAGGTGCGCATGCTTGATGTTTCTGGCGGCAGGATCAAATAAGTCGCTCCCTCGTGAAGTACCGCCTGGATGCCCAACCTCTCTAGCTGCGTCGAGGCGGCTATCGTTGAGAGTTTCCAGCTCCACAGAAAAGTCAGTCCTAAGGTTGCTGCGATCAACACCATACAGGCCGTTATCACCGCCCAAGGTGAGATCTGAATCAGGAATTTGATCTTGTCGATGTGACTCTGCCAGGTCGTCCCGCTCCAATCCAAAAACGTGCGGGTATCGGCTTCGATTGTATTCCGCGCGAGTGTTACACATGCTTGAATATCGCTCCTGAAGCTCTGCAATTGAGAATCCATCAAGGCGGCGTGCTCTTTTCGGATCTTGTCCAAGTCCGCGTTCAATTTCTCGCTCAGCCGGGTCGGCTTGCCAGTCGTCATGGAAAATCTCTCCTTTCAATCGCCAGCGTTCGCCTGTGTCGGGGTCTTTGGCCGTGATGTAATTTTTGCTTACGCGGGGGATATCGAAACCTGCGTCGGTCAGGGCATCGACCATGCTTGCGCGGTCGGTGATGGTGCCGATGCTGATCTGGTCTAAGATCCATTCGTGGAGTTCTTCGCGGCCCTGTGCCCTAGTTGGGGCCTCAACGGTGGCTTGAACCTCCTGTGTGCGTTCCAGATCCATCGGATCGGCCCAGTCGTGCGTCTTGTTCATTAAGTCGCGCAGACTGTCATAGGCTGTCCGATAGCCAGGTGGTGCGATGTTGAGGCTTTTACCGGTTGTCAGCTCCAAACGCGGTGTACAGAAATGCAGCTCAACTCGGTCTTCGTGGCTGTGCCGGACCCAGAGCAAGTCGAATTGCTCACTGTCCATACCAGCGAATGCCAGTGCCTCGAAGGCGTTCATGACTTCGACCTGCTGGGCTACGGTGGGTGCGTCCTCGCTGGCAAAGCTGATGACGCCCGCGCGGTAGGTCCACTGATTGCGACTGGCGTCGATCAGGGCCTCGGTGCGGGTGGAATCGCCGCGCAGCACTTCAGGCAAAGGATCGCGTATGACCGTCATGGGCTGGCCATCAGCATCGCGGATTAGATCGCGATTGGAGTCATAGGCCAAGACCTCACGCGTGACGAGATAGCCAACTGGACCAGCACCCGCGCCTTTGCCATTGGGAAAGAACTTGATCAGCATTGTCGTGCCTCATCAAGGATCTTGGTAAGCTGGCGTTCAATCACAACCAGTTGTCGGGCGACGGCCAGCGTATCCATGTCAACCCGACCAATCAGAAGCGCCCGATTCACAACCCGCGCAACCTGGTTGAGGTTACCGCCAATGCGCCCTAGTGCCAGGACCAGAGCGGGGTCGACGCGAGGCGCAGGCTTGCGACGACGTGCTTCCGTCAGACCCAAGGCTTCGCGCAAGAGGGTCGCGGCAGACACTCCGGCAGCTTCGGCTTTGGCGCGAAGCTCAGCCTTCTCAGCAACGCTACATCGAAAGACGAAGGTCTCGGTGAGCGGCGCTTTGGCGGGCGGCGTGCCTCCGCCGGTGGGGTTCGAAGGGGAGGCTTGCCACCCCTCGCAAGGTCCCGTGTCAGCAGCGCCAGCGTATGACATGGGTCGCCTTGCTCTTTGCTCAGACCGCATGGCACAGTTCCTGCTTCGATGGTGCAAACAGGGTCCAGCCTTCGGTGATGAGCCAGCTGCGCAACACGGGCCACTCGTTCTTGTTCGTTGGAGGGAACCTGCCGGGGAGCCAGTAGCCGCGCTCGTTGTTTTCGATGGCTTCAGGAAGTACCCGGTCGATCCAAGCACCAAACATTCGTTCGGTGAACTGCTCCCATTGGCGGCAGCCGAAAGATTGGCGCGAGACGAATTCGGGTTGCGCACTGCCCACGCGCGCCGAGTCGGATGGCCCACCATTCGGCAGATCCGGCTCAAGCGCGAGGTTTTGTTCTATGGATTGTTCTTTCTTTATATAGGAAAGATCACCCATGCGCCCTTTGTCTCTCACGGGCGAACCCTTTCGCCCTTCTGAAAGGCTCATCGGTGCATCCTTTTTCCTCCGGCGAAACGGGATGATTTTTGTTGGGGAGCGAAGGTCGTATTCTGTGTGATTGCCTGCGCCACGCCCTTCAGTTCGAAACAGCCAACCGAACTCGACAAGCTGTTTGAGGCAGCGTTTGATGGTTGCTAGCGACATTCCGACCAGGAACTCATCAAGCGTTTTTAGTGAGGGATTGAGTTGGCCGGTCCTGTCGTTGGCGAACTGTACCGAAAGCGCTGAGGCAACTACCTTAGTTGACGAGTTGAGGTCAGCGCATTGCAGAACGGCCTTGAGCCATTCAAAGCGATTGAGCCTAGACATATGCGCCTCCCGCGATTGCGGACCGGCTGCGAATTTGGTATTCTGTTCGTGCGGATAAATTTGCATTACCGTTGAGGTGGGTGGCCGCCCCCTCAGCGGTTTTTCTTTCACTTTTCTTCGGAAACCAGACCCTGAAAACAGAATAATCCGGACAAAATCCGGGTATGCTGCGGTGGCGGCGCAGTTCATTCGTATTTAACTGATTGATTTTATTGGTCGGAGTGAGAGGATTCGAACCTCCGACCCCTGCCTCCCGAAGACAGTGCTCTACCAGGCTGAGCTACACTCCGACCGTGGCGGCTGATTTATACCTGAGGGTTTGGATGTGCAAGAGGGATTCTGGGTCTGGTTTGTGATTAGTAACAGGCTTTGGACAGGCTCAAAATCCCTGTGATTAGCCCCATGTCAGATCAGGCGGTCAGTGCGATAAAGTCGGATTTTTGTGCCGCCGTGATCCACTACCGGCCCTGCCGGAAGCAAAGGAAGGCGTGTGGCATGGGCCAGGGATGGGGTGCTTGTTACGATGCCAACGCGCCAGCCTTTGAAGCGTGACATCAGAACCTTGCCGAAACTCCCATACAAGGATCGCAGACGTTTTTCATCGCCTATCCTGGTGCCATAAGGGGGGTTTACGATCACTAACCCCTCAGCACCTTGCGGGGGCTTCAGATCGCTGACGGAGTGGCAATGAAATGTTGTATTGGTCGAAACACCGGCTTGTTCCGCGTTAGCTTTTGCGGCCTCGATCGCACCTGCATTCCTGTCGGAGCCGAAGAACTGAACCTCGGGGGCAGGGGAGGGTGACCCGGCGCGCATGTCGGACCAGATGTCGGGATCAAAACTCCTTAGGCTTTCGAATGCAAAATTACGCGTGCGACCGGGAAGCAGGCCCAACGAGATCTCGGCAGCCTCGATGACGAAAGTGCCCGACCCGCACATGGGATCCAGCACCGGTTCGGTCCCGTGATAGCCACATTCGCGCAGGAACATGGCCGCCATTGTCTCGCGCATGGGGGCCTTGGCGACGGAAGTCTTGTGACCTCGCTTGTGCAGGGGATCTCCGGAGGTGTCGATCGAGAATGTGCAGATGTCTTTCTCAATCCGCAAAAGCACGCGCAGGGCTGCATCTGTCGAGATTGGAGTCCCCAGTGTCTCGGCCAGCGCTCGTTCGATCCTTTGGCGCGCGGCACCCGCATGATAGATGCGTGATTTGCGGCTTGTCGCCTCGACTTTTACCGGCACTTCCGGGCGCAGGAAATCTGACCACGGAAATTTTCTGGCACGTTTGTCCAGTTGTGCAAGATGGACAGCGGGAAAGCTGCCAATCCGAACCAGAACTTTATTTGCGCCCCGAAGGCAAAGGTTGGCACGCCAGACTTCGGGCCACCCGCCCCGACAAACCACGCCACCAGCAATGACCTTGGCATCGGCGAATCCCTGTTCGGTGGCCTCGGCATGCAGCGGCGCCTCTAGTCCGGGCGTTGCTACCAGAAAAATTTCCAGATCGTTCGTTTGTTCCATCAAGGGTGCTTACACCGGACATGATCGGGGCGCGACAGGCAATTTCAGCGAAAGTGATACAAGAAAGTGAATACCGTGAGGGAATTTTGACGGTTACAGGTTTGCTTTTGGTATCATCCCCGCGTAAAGGGGCCACAATCAGAGGGACGGCCGCGGATTTCAGTCGCAATTCGACGCTTTTGCGACGACTGCTTGGAATTCTCGCGTTATTGTCTGACACTAGATAGGTGTTGGCTCAGCCGGCACAGGTAAAGAGGCTTGGAAGACCGTAGCGACATGCAAACTTTCAAACTGAAAAAAGGGTTGGAGTTGCCGGTGCAAGGCGCACCGGAGCAAACCATCAATCCGGGTCCAGAATTCAAGACTGTTGGGGTTTTGGGGGGCGATTACCTTGGCTTGAAACCGCGAATGCTGGTTCAGGAGGGGGATGACGTTCAACGTGGCACTCCGCTATTCTGTCACAAGGACGCACCCGAGGCGATGATGGTCGCCCCGCTAAGTGGTAAGATCGTTGCCATCAACCGTGGTGCGCGCCGGGTTTTGCAGAGCGTTGTGATCGAGGTTGCGGATGCCAACGACACGGGTATCGATTTCTCGGGTGTTGGTGATGCGGACAGCGCCGAGGGTGTCACCGCCAAGCTATGCGCCGCGGGGCTGTGGACCGCTTTCCGTACGCGTCCCTATTCCAAGATGCCAGTTCCGGGCACCAAGCCAGCAGCGATTTTCGTCACAGCCATGGATAGCGAACCACTGGCCGGAGATGCAGAAATCATCATCAATGACGCGGGCAAAGCATTTGCGGATGGTCTGGTAGCCGTATCCAAGTTGTCCGAGGGCAAAACCTATTTGTGCCAGCAGGACGGTGCTTCAGTTCCGGGTAGCGATCTGCCAGACGTTGAGGCGGCGGCATTCTCTGGTCCGCATCCTGCGGGTTTGGCCGGAACCCACATCCATTTCCTCGAACCGCTTGCGGGCGAAAAGCAGGTCTGGACCATCGGGTATCAGGATGTCATCGCCATTGGCCGCCTGATGCAGACGGGCCATCTGGACCCTAATCTGGTGATCGCCCTGACTGGCCCGGGTGCTCGTCAGCCGCGCCTGATCCGTACGGTGATGGGAGCGTCGACCGAAGACCTGACCAGGGATGAGATTGATGTGGACGGCACGGCACGGATCATTTCGGGCTCGATCCTATCTGGTCAGCATGCGGATGGCCCAACGGCTTATCTGGGGCGTTTTGCAAGGCAGATGACCATCATCCGTGAGGACCACGACCAGATTCCGATGGGCTGGATCCGCCCGATGCCTTCGAAATTTGCGGTTCAGCCGGTGCTGGGTTCTGCTTTCGCCAAAAAGCTGTACGCGCTCAGCTCGAATCTGAATGGGGGGCGCCGCGCCATGGTGCCCACGGGTACGTTCGAAGAGCTGATGCCGCAGGACTATCTGCCGACGCAACTGCTGCGGGCACTACTGGTGATGGACACCGATACCGCGCAAGCTCTGGGCGCGCTCGAGCTGGACGAAGAGGATCTGGGCCTTGTCGGCTTTGCCTGTCCGGCAAAATATGAATACGGGCTGGCGTTGCGCGACTGCCTGAACAAGATTGAAAAGGAGGGCTGATCCAAATGGGTTTGCGCAGCTTCTTCGATCGGATCGAGCCGAACTTTACCAAGGGCGGCAAGTACGAAAAGTATTTCCCCATCTACGAGATGGTCGAAAGCTTTATCTACACTCCGAAAACCGTGACCTCTGTGGCCCCGCATGCGCGGTCTTACGTGGATATGAAGCGGATCATGACCTATGTCGTGATCGCGACCATTCCCTGTATCCTTTGGGGGATGTGGAACACCGGCTATCAGGCCAACTCGGCTATCGCCAGCCTCGGGCCGGACTCTGCCGCCGGTTGGCGCATCGCTCTGCTGCAGATGTTTGGTATCTCGCTGGACCCCAGCAGTGTCTTTGCAAATGTGATGCACGGGTTGATGTATTTTCTGCCTATCTACATCGTCACACTGGTCGCAGGCGGCATATTCGAGGTCATCTTTGCCACCGTGCGTGGTCATGAGGTGAACGAAGGTTTCCTCGTAACATCAATGCTTTACACGCTGATTATGCCGGCCACTACACCCTTGTGGCAGGTGGCTTTGGGCATCATCTTCGGTGTGGTTATCGGCAAAGAGGTATTTGGCGGCACCGGCAAGAACTTCCTTAACCCCGCGTTGGTTGGTCGTGCGTTTTTGTACTTCGCTTATCCTGCGCAGATGTCGGGTGACTCGGTCTGGACCCCGGTTGACGGGTTCTCGGGTGCAACCGCGCTGGCGGTGTCAGCGGCCGAGGGCGTACAGGCTCTTGCTGCCGAAGGGATCACATGGTCCAGCGCTTTTTACGGCACCATTCAGGGCAGCTTTGGCGAGACCTCGACCTTGGCCTGCTTGATCGGTATGGCCTTCTTGCTGATGACCAAGATTGCCAATTACCGCCTGATCGTTGGCTGTCTGACCGGGACCATCGGATTTACTCTGCTGCTGAACCTGATCGGGTCGGATACCAACCCGATGTTCGCGATGCCGTGGTATTGGCATGTGGTTCTGGGTGGGTATGCATTTGGCTTGGCCTTCATGGTGACCGAACCGGTTTCCGCCAGCCACACCAACCTGGGCCGCTATATCTATGGCGCCTTGATCGGTGTGATGGTTGTGATGATACGCGTGATTAATCCGGCCTTCCCCGAAGGCATGATGCTGGCCATCCTGTTCGGCAATGTCTTTGCACCGCTGATCGACTATTTCGTCGTGCAGGCCAATATCAAACGGAGGGCGCGTCGCCATGTCTGATCCGCAACCTCAAGAACCCAAGGGCGCATTGGCTCGCTTTCTGGCCGCCTCGCCGGATTCGGTTGGCAAGACGATCTTCGTCGCCGTTGCCGTCTGTCTTGTTGCCTCGATGGTGGTCTCCGCTGCTGCGGTCAGCCTGCGCCCGGTGCAAGAAGCCAACGCGCTGAAGGACAAACAGGTTAACGTTTTGCAGGTGGCTGGTGTCTTCGAGCCGGGCATAGACGTGACCGAAGCCTTCGCTGCGTTCGAGCCGCATGTGCTCGAGCTTGCCACCGGCGAATTTGTCGACGATCAGTTCGATCCGGCCACCTTTGATGACCAGGCCGCTGCAAGTGATCCTGAACTCAGTGTAGTATTGGACACTGACCCGGCGGGTATTGGTCGTCAGGCCAAGTACCGAGTGATCTATCTGTTGCGCGATGATGCGGGCGATTTAGACAAAGTGATTCTGCCGCTGCATGGTTATGGCCTGTGGTCGACGCTATATGGTTTTATCGCTCTAGAAAATAACGGCAACGACATCTACGGCCTGCAGTTCTATCAGCATGGTGAGACCCCCGGCCTTGGCGCCGAGGTGGACAACCCGCGATGGAAAGGTCTGTGGAATGGCAAGAAATTGCGCGACGATGCAGGCGAGCTGCAGATTACCGTCGCCAAGTCGCAACCCGCCGCCGGTCCCGATTTCTATGTCGACGCGCTTGCTGGGGCCACTCTGACCTCAGTTGGTGTCGATAACCTGGTGAAATTCTGGATGGGTGACGCGGGCTACGCCCGGTTCCTGGCCAAACTGCAAGCAGGAGAGTTTTGATGTCTCAGACCAAGAAAGAGATGCTGGTCGACCCGCTTGTCGACAATAACCCGATCACGCTGCAAGTCCTGGGCATCTGTTCCGCGCTGGCCGTGACTTCCTCGTTGCAGGTGGCCTTTGTAATGGCGCTGGCTGTGACCTTCGTGACCGCCTTCTCGTCGATGTTCATTTCGATGCTGCGCAACCAGATACCCGGCTCAATCCGGATCATCGTCCAGATGGTGATCATCGCATCGCTGGTGATCCTGGTGGATCAGGTTCTCAAGGCCTATGCTTTTCAGATTTCGAAGACCCTGTCGGTTTTCGTCGGGCTGATCATCACAAACTGTATCGTGATGGGCCGTGCCGAGGCATTTGCGATGAAGAACCCCCCAATCGCATCTTTTATCGACGGTGTTGGCAACGGCATGGGCTATGGGCTGATCCTGCTGCTAGTCGGCTTTATCCGCGAGCTGTTGGGCGCCGGGTCGCTGTTCGGTGTCACCATCTTGCAGACTGTGAACAATGGCGGCTGGTACGTACCTAACGGTATGCTTCTGTTGCCGCCTTCGGCGTTCTTCATCATCGGCCTGATCATCTGGGCCTTCCGTACATGGAAGCCGAACCAGGTCGAAGAACGTGAATACAAAATCCAGCAGGTAGAGGCACACTGATGGAAGGGCTTATCTCACTGGCCGTAAAGGCCATCTTTGTCGAAAACCTTGCGCTCAGCTTTTTTCTTGGCATGTGTACCTTCATCGCCGTGTCCAAGAAAATCTCGACCGCGCTGGGTCTTGGGATCTCGGTCATGGTCGTGCAGGCGATCACCGTTCCCGCCAACAACCTGTTGCTGACCTATCTGCTGAAACCGGGCGCGCTGGCCTGGGCCGGGTTCCCGGATGTGGACCTGACCTTCCTTGGCCTGATCTCATATATCGGCGTGATCGCGGCGATGGTTCAGATCCTCGAGATGGTCTTGGACAAGTATTTCCCGCCGCTCTACAACGCGCTGGGTATTTTCCTGCCGCTGATCACGGTGAATTGCGCCATTCTGGGTGGGTCGCTGTTCATGGTCGAGCGAGATTACAACTTTGCCGAGGCGACAACCTATGGTCTGTCTTCCGGCTTTGGCTGGGCGCTGGCGATTACCGCAATGGCGGGCGTACGCGAAAAGCTGAAATATTCGGACATTCCCGATGGCCTACAGGGTCTGGGGATCACCTTTATCACCGCGGGTCTGATGGCGATGGCCTTCATGTCCTTCTCGGGCGTGAAACTGTAAGGGGGCGGCAATGGAAACCTTTAGCCTTGGCGTCGTTCTTTTCACGCTGATCGTTCTGGCGCTTGTCGCCCTTATCATGGCCGCTCGGTCACGGCTGGTGTCGACGGGCAATGTCAACATCACCATCAATGGTGAGAAAACCGTGTCCGTGCCCGCCGGTGGCAAGCTGCTGCAAACGCTGGCGGCTGAGAAACTGTTCGTACCGTCCGCCTGTGGCGGCGGTGGCACCTGTGCGCAATGCCGCGTGCGCGTGCATTCCGGCGGTGGGTCGATCCTGCCTACCGAGGAAAGCCATATCACCAAGCGCGAGGCCGCTTGCGGTGACCGCCTGTCCTGTCAGGTTGCGGTCAAGCAGGACATGGATATCGAAGTCCCTGAAGAGGTCTTTGGCGTCAAGAAATGGGAATGCACGGTTCGGTCGAACGAAAACGTTGCCACCTTTATCAAAGCGCTGACGCTGGACCTGCCCGAAGGTGAGGATGTGAATTTCCGCGCTGGTGGCTATATCCAGATCGAAGCCCCCGCCCATGCGCTGAAATACACTGATTTCGATGTCGAGGAGGAATATCGCGAAGATTGGGATCGCTTCAATCTGTGGCAATACGACTCGGTCGTTGCCGAACCCATCGAACGCGCCTATTCCATGGCCAACTATCCGGACGAAAAGGGCATGATCATGCTGAACGTCCGGGTTGCCTCACCGCCTCCGGGTTCCGAAGGGATACCGGCGGGCCAGATGTCGTCGTATATCTTCAACCTGAAACCGGGTGACAAGGTCACGATCTCGGGTCCATTCGGTGAATTCTTCGCCCGCGAGACCGGAAGAGAGATGGTCTTCATCGGTGGTGGTGCTGGTATGGCGCCCATGCGCAGCCATATTTTCGACCAGCTCAAACGGCTTGAGAATCGCGACCGTAAGATCACCTTCTGGTACGGTGCCCGGTCCAAGAAAGAGATGTTCTTTGTCGAGGATTTCGACAGCCTCGCGGAAGAGTTCGACAATTTCGAATGGCATGTCGCCCTGTCGGATGCCCAGCCCGAGGATGACTGGAAAGGCTATACCGGCTTTATCCATAACGTGCTGTTCGACGAATACCTCAAAAACCACCCCGCTCCAGAGGATTGCGAGTTCTATATGTGTGGCCCGCCGATCATGAACCAGTCAGTCATCAACATGCTGCTGGATCTGGGTGTGGACCGCGAAGATATCATGCTCGACGATTTCGGCGGGTAATCAGTTATCCGGCGCCCTGTGGCGCCGGTTTCATTTTAGGCCTTTTGGTTTGATTACAGGCGCAGGTCGCTTGCCTCGCGTGGCAGGCAGGATTTGATGTCGAAGACTACGCTGTTTTCTTTGCCATAGGCTCGAAACTGCAAAGGATCGAGTGCCCGATATTCCGCATGCGCGACGGCAAGGACGACCCCGTCATAGAACCCTGGCTCAGGTTGGTCGATCAGGGCCAGGTCGTATTCTTCATGCGCGGCTTTGGGGTCGGCATGAGGGTCGTGGACATCGACGCTGATGCCATAGCTTTGCAATTCTTCGATAATGTCGACGACACGGGTGTTGCGCAGGTCGGGGCAGTTTTCCTTGAACGTCAGGCCCATCACCAGAACACGGGCGGCGCCAACATTGATACCGCAACGGGTCATGCGTTTAACCAGTTGTGACACCACATAGCTGCCCATTCTGTCGTTCAGGCGGCGCCCTGCCAGAATGATCTGGGGATGATGGCCCATGGCCTCGGCCTTGTGCGTCAGGTAATAGGGGTCAACGCCGATACAATGCCCGCCCACCAGGCCGGGGCGGAAGGGCAAAAAGTTCCACTTGGTTCCTGCTGCGCGCAACACTGCTTCAGTATCAATTCCCATGCGCCCAAAAATCATTGCCAGCTCGTTCACCAGCGCAATATTCAGATCGCGCTGGGTGTTTTCGATCACCTTCGCGGCCTCAGCCACGCGGATGCTTTCGGCCTTGTGGGTTCCGGCGGTGATGATCCGGGCATAGAGCGCGTCAACCAGATCAGCGACCTGCGGGGTTGAACCAGCGGTGACTTTGCAGATGTCCGCGATGCGGTGGGTCTTGTCACCGGGGTTGATCCGCTCGGGGCTGTAGCCTGCAAAGAAATCCGTGTTGAAGGTCAGGCCCGAGGCGCGTTCCAGCACCGGAACGCAATCTTCTTCGGTTGCGCCGGGATAGACGGTGGATTCGTAGATCACCAAATCACCGGGTTTCAATACGTGGCCAACTGTTTCCGACGCGGCCAGAAGGGGGGCTAAATCAGGCTGCTTACCTGCGGTGATCGGCGTGGGGACGGTTACGACATAGGTATCGCAATCGGCAATCTCCGAGGGGTTGGTTGTGAATTTCAGGCCGCCCGCCGCGCTCAGATCATGTGGCTCAACCTCATGCGTTGCATCTACGCCAGCGCGTAGTGCCTCGACCCGCGCCGCATTGATGTCAAATCCGATCACCTTGCCAGTTTTGCCGAAGGCCACGGCCAGGGGCAGGCCGACATAACCCAGCCCGATCACAGCAATCTTTCGGGAATTGGGGTCGGTTTCAAGCATATGCGTCACTTACCATGATAGTCGCGGAACCATTCGACAAACTGGGCGATTCCATCTTTGAAATTTGTCTGCGGACGATAGCCGGTCAGCTTTTGCAGCAGATCACTATTCGCCCAAGTGGCAGGAACATCACCCATCTGCATAGGCATGTAATTGCGGATGGCTTTCTTGCCGATAGCTTCCTCAATGGCTTCGATAAAATCCATCAGCCGCACTTTGTCGCCATTGCCGATATTCACCACGCGCCAGGGCGCCGCCGGCGACAGGCTGTCACCTTCTTCAATCTCATCTGCGCTGTCCGGCCGCACCGGAGGGACGTCGATCAGCAGTCGGATACCGCGGACAAGGTCTTCGACATTGGTGAAATCCCGATACATGTCGCCGTGGTTATAGATATCGATCGGGCGGTCATCCAGGATGGCGTCCACAAATTTGTAGAGCGCAAGATCGGGTCGCCCCCAGGTTCCATACACGGTGAAGAACCGAAACATGGTCGTGGGCAGGTTCCACAAATGGGCATAGGAATGGCCCATCGCCTCGTTTGCCTTTTTGGTTGCGGCGTAAATCGTCAGCGGTGTGTCGGCCTTTTCGACCTCAGTAAAGGGCATGACCTCGTTGGCGCCATAAACCGAGGATGTCGAAGCCATCAGAAGGTGGTCTACCTTATGCTCGCGCGCGATTTCCATGACGTTGAACGTGCCGACCACGTTGGAATTGATATAGCTGCGCGGGTCCTCAAGGCTATAGCGGACACCAGCCTGCGCCGCGAGATGCACGATCACCTCGGGCTGGAACTCCTCAGCGACCTTTGCAAGCTGCTCGTAGTTTTCCAAAAGATCCTCGGTTGCGGAAAACCCAGGGGATTGCAAGAGCATCTGATGGCGGCGCTGCTTGAGCGAGACGTCGTAATAATCCGTCATCCCATCGTAGCCGTGAACCTGAAACCCCTCGGCCAGTAGTAGTTTTGCCAGGTGAAAACCGATGAACCCTGCTGTGCCTGTGACTAATACGCGCTTCATTTAACCCTCGACCCAAACCAAAACCGTTTGAAACATCAGGGATACTTTCAGCCCCTCAAGGTCAAGGGGATTTTCCCACAAACCGCGCCATTGGGGCAATCCGGAACCCGAATTCACTTGCGGATTGTTGTTGCCCGCCAGTCAGGGTAGGAAATTGCGATGGTGTGGGATTGGATCAAAACCAGGTGGAAAAAACCTCAGGCGGCGCAGAATTCAGTTTCTGACATCGCGCCTGACCAGAGGTTTTATGCCGTGGGAGATATCCACGGGCGATTGGATCTGTTGCAAACTTTGCTGGCAAGGCTGGATCCAGATTGCCCCACGATCTTTGTCGGGGACTACATTGATCGTGGCAATTACAGCGCCCAGGTGCTGCACCAGTTACGGCACCTTAGCCGGGTCCGGGGCAATGATTTCATTTGCCTGCTGGGTAATCACGAGGAGATGCTGTTGCGGTTCACCGATGACCCAAAACGGGTCGGCAGGCTTTGGCTGCAAAACGGTGGCCTGCAGACGCTCGCCTCATTTGGGATAACCGGTGTGGATGAAGACACGGTCGGCACGGATGCCATCTCGGTGGCTGACAGATTGCGACGCGCGATGGGCGATGATTTGCTGTCTTGGCTGCACGACCGTCCCCTGACCTGGACCAGCGGCAATGTCACCGTGGTGCATGCAGGGCTGGACCCGGGCAAGCCATTGGATGAGCAGACACGCCAAGTCCGCCTGTGGGGCCATCCGAATTTCTCACGGCAGATGCGGGAAGATGGCCAGTGGGTTGTCCATGGTCATACGATCACGTCAGAGCCCCGCGCTGAGAATGGCGTTGTTTCGATCGACACCGGCGCCTTCTTCAGTGGCAGGTTGACCGCCACTGATATTCGCGCCGGCGAGGTCCGGTTCATCGCAACCGACGAGCAGCCGGAATAGCTGTCAACCGACGATCATCTGCTTCATGCGAAGGGCTTCATACTCCAGCTCTTTGAGGCGGAAATGCACGACATCACCGATCGTGATCACGCCACGAAGATGGCCATCGCTGAGGACGGGCATGTGGCGAAAGCGCCCCTCCGTCATGGTTTTCAGCACATCGTTCAACAGATCCTCGGGCGCGCAGGTCTGTACGCTGCGGGTCATCAGATCTTCGACAGATTGGGGCAGGGTCTGGCCCGGAGTATCGGCCATACGGCGCACAATATCACGCTCGGACAGGATACCCTGAAGCGTACCATTCTGATCTGTCACCACCACAGCGCCGATCCGCTTTTCCTTGAGGATATTCACCACCGAATGAATTGTGTCTTTCGGGCGCACGGAAAAAACCGCGTCCCCTTTGCCAACAAGCAGCTTTTCGACTGTTGTCTGTGTATGAGAAAGGTTCGATTCAACCGACTGGCTATGCGAGGCAGCCGCGGCCTTGTCGCCGCGTGTCGGTGGCTGGTAAGAGCTTGGGGCCATGGGCAATCTCCTCTTGCTTTGCTTTTCACCTTACCGCAGCCATATGACCTGTATAGGGTACAAATGCCCAATCCGGGGAAATCTGCCAAAAACCAAGGAAATCCGGCCCGTTGTCCAACTTTTATCTGACCCCCCCTGTTGCCGTGCTGATATTTTTTGCGGTTGTCGTTTGTGGCCATAATTTTCGCATGACCTGGAAACAGCAGGCCCCGGGATGGCAGAAGAAAGCATGGCTGTTCGGGGTGCCCGCCGGAATCGGTTTGTTGGCGCTAGGCTTCCTGCCGCTGAAAGCCTGATGCAGGTTTGACTCTGATTGGGGCCGCTGTCATATGCCGGGCACGCTTTTCCTCAGGAGGGACCCATATGCGTTTCTTGCCAGTCCTGGCTGTCGCCACACTTATTTCCGGCTGCTTGTTCGACAAAGAGCCCGAGGTGGTACGCCTGTCAGGCGAAACGATGGGGACGACATTCAACATCACGGCCATCGGTGTCGATGTTGATGAAGAAGCGCTGGCGGGTGCGGTCGAACAGACGCTGGCCGAAGTTAACGCAAAGATGTCGAACTGGGACCCGAATTCCGAGGTTTCGACCTTCTCGGACTCGGGCAGCACTGAACCTGTTGCCGTTTCGAATGAATTTGCGCTGGTGCTTGATGCCGCGAATGATGTGCACGAGAAATCCGGGGGTACATTCGACGTGACTCTCGGCCCGCTGATTGAGCTTTGGGGCTTTGGTCCGCGCAAACCGGAAGATCCGGTGCCCGCAGATGCTGACATCCAGGCGGCTTTGGGCAAGGTCGGACAGGCCAGATTGCTGCAACTGGATCGCGATGCCGGAACTTTGGCGAAGGCCGATGCCGGAGTCGGCATTAACCTGTCCGCCATTGCCAAGGGGTATGGCATCGACGCCGTGGCCGAAACGCTGCGCACGGCTGGGATTGAAGACTATATGGTCGAGATAGGCGGCGATCTGGTCACAAGAGGCGAAAACGACAAGGGTGAGACTTGGCGGATCGGGATCGAAAAACCCCAGGCCGATGCGCAGAATCTGCAGTTGATCGTACAACTTGATGATCTGGGTATGGCGACATCCGGCGATTACAAGAATTTCTTTGAACAAGATGGTGTGCGGTATTCGCATATCATTGACCCAACTACTGGCCGCCCGATCACGCATCGGACCACTTCGGTCACGGTACTGGCCGAAAATGCTATGATGGCAGATGCTTGGGCGACAGCGATGTTGGCCTTGGGTCAGGAAAAGGGTTTGAAACTTGCCGAGACGCATAAACTTGCCGTGTATTTCATCTCGCGGGATGTGACAGGCGGTGAGGATGCCTATATCACGGTACACAGCACAGCGTTCAAAGAGGCGTTGGGCACCAACTGACGGGTTGAGCTGAGATGAGCACTTTTATTCTGGCCTTCATTCTGCTGCTGATCATCATGGTTGGCATGTCGCTGGGTGTAATGTTGATGGGTAAGACCATCAAGGGCAGCTGCGGTGGCCTGAATGCGATCTCGGGTGCGGATAAATGTGTGGTCTGCCAAAAGGACGTGGACCCTAACAGCCCCTTGCGCGACAAGCTTCAGTGCAAACGCGCCCAAAAGATGCTTGAGCAGATGGAACGGCAGGCCTAATAACTTAGCGCTTCGTTTGGCGGTTGGAATTGGCTAAGCAGGTCCCTGAATAACGGGGGCGCAGATTTGGCCAAAGCAAGAAACATCCTGTTCATCATGTTCGACCAGCTGCGCTGGGACTATCTGAGCTGTTACGGACATCCGCATCTGCACACCCCCAACATAGACCGCCTGGCTGCGCGTGGTGTGCGGTTCGACAGGGCCTATATCCAGTCTCCTATTTGCGGTTCCTCCCGTATGTCGACCTATACCGGGCGCTATGTGCATTCGCATGGGGCTTCTTGGAATGGAATCCCGCTGAAAGTGGGTGAGATGACCATGGGTGATCATCTGCGCAAAGCTGGGATGGACTGTTGGCTGGTGGGCAAGACCCATATGCGTGCGGATGCCGAGGGAATGGCGCGGCTGGGGCTGGAACCGGACAGTCTGATTGGTGCGCGCGTGGCCGAATGCGGGTTCGACGTGTTCGAGCGTGATGACGGAATGCTGCCCGAAGGGCCGGATGGGTATTATGACCCGGACGGGGCCAAGGAATACAACAAATACCTATCGGCCAAAGGATATGACAGCGACAACCCCTGGCATGACTTCGCCAATTCAGGTCTCGACGCTGAGGGCAATGTTCTGTCGGGCTGGTTTCTCAAGAACTCTTCCCAGCCGGCGAATATTGCCGAGGAAGACAGCGAAACGCCCTATCTGACCGGGCGCGGGATCGAATTCATGGAAACCCATGACGGCCCCTGGTGTTGCCACCTGAGCTTTATCAAACCGCATTGGCCCTATGTGGTGCCAGAACCCTATGCCTCAATGTACGGACCGGAACATATCCTGCCCGTGGTCCGGTCTGAGGTGGAACGCCAGAAAGCGCATCCGGTGCTCCGAGCATTCATGGACACCAAGGTTGGCGAGGCGTTCTCGCGGCAGGATGTGCGCGACGCCGTGATCCCCGCTTATATGGGTCTGATCAAGCAGGCCGACGACCAGATGGGCCGGCTGTTCGCATGGCTGGAAAAGACGGGTCGGATGGAGGACACAATGATCGTGTTAACCTCGGACCACGGGGATTTTCTGGGCGATCACTGGATGGGTGAGAAGACCTTTTTCCAGGACGCATCGGTCAAGGTGCCGTTGATCATCTATGACCCATCCCCCGAGGCTGAGGCGACCCGTGGCACTGTGAGCGACGCGCTGGTCGAGTCCATCGACCTCGCCCCAACATTCTTGGACATAGCCGGAGGCGAAGCGTCGGGTCACATTCTGGAAGGTCACTCCTTGTTGCCGATCTTGCGTGGCCATCAGGTCGAGACACCTCGGGATGTGGTAGTCAGTGAGTATGACTATTCCGCCTCGCCCATGGCGGAAAAGCTGAATGCCTCGGTTCGGGATGCAGTGATGTTCATGGTGGCCAACAAGAATTGGAAGCTGATCCATTGCGAAGGCGGGCATCGGCCACTGCTGTTCGATCTTGAAAACGACCCGAATGAACTAACCGACCTTGGCAACAGTGCTGAACACGCGGATATCATCGCCAAGATGTATGACCATCTGTTCACTTGGGCGCGTCGCCCGTCGCAGCGCACAACACGTTCCGAACAGCAACTGATCGAAATGCGCACCAATAGTCGGGGCAGAGGGGTGGTTATTGGAATCTATGACGAAAACGACGCGCCACTGGATTTGACCGTGAAATACAGAGGCCGCAAAGCTCGCCCCTATCTGGACCATACCGGCAAGGAATAGCCTTTGTAACATGAATTCTGACCTGATCAGGGCAAAAGGCGGTTCACCCTGCGCGGGGCAGGCGATACAAGACCAACCAAGAGCAACAAACCCGGAGAGCCGAATGACCGCCCCCAAACCCGTCGTCCTGTGTATTCTTGATGGCTGGGGCCTGTCCGAGGACACCGAGGCCAATGCGCCTTACCTTGCCGACACGCCAACATTTGATGCGATCATGGCCAAGGGCCCACACGCCAAGCTGATCACCCATGGTCCGGATGTTGGTCTGCCAAGTGGTCAGATGGGCAATTCCGAAGTCGGTCACACAAATATTGGGGCTGGCCGCGTTGTTGCGATGGATTTGGGCCAGATTGATCTGGCGATTGAGGACGGTTCTTTCTTTGCCAACTCCGCGCTGCAGAACTTTATCGGTAGGGTAAAGGCTGCAGGTGGCACCGCACATCTGTTGGGGGTGGTCTCGGACGGGGGAGTGCATGGCCACCTGAACCATATCATTGCTGCGGCAAAGGCGATAACGGATGCTGGTGTGCCCGTTGCCTTGCACGCGGTTACGGATGGCCGGGATGTGGCCCCGAAATCAGCGCTGACCTATATCACAGAGCTTGAGGAACGCTTGCCCGACGGCGCCCGTGTTGCCTCGGTCTGCGGGCGCTATTTTGCCATGGACCGCGACAACCGATGGGAACGTGTCAGCGAAGCCTATGGTGCAATGATCAAAGGGCAGGGGCGCAGCGCTGTTTCGGCGCGCAATGCCGTGGATCAGGCCTATCAGCAGTCGGAAACGGACGAATTTATCGTCCCGACAGTTCTCACCGGGTATGACGGCATATCAGACGGAGACGGTTTCTTCTGCCTCAACTTCCGCGCCGACCGGGCTCGTGAAATCCTGCGAGCGATTGGCGAACCCGGCTTTGACGATTTCGACACCGGCCCGCGCCCGCAGCTTTCAGCCCTGCTGGGCATGGTCGAATACTCCGACGGGCACAGCGCCTATATGACCACGATGTTCCCCAAGCGCGAAATCGTGAATACCCTGGGTGAATGGGTGGCGAAACATGGGCTCAGCCAATTCCGTCTGGCCGAGACCGAGAAATACCCGCATGTGACCTTCTTCCTCAATGGCGGCAAGGAAACGCCCGAGGCGCACGAAGACCGCTTTATGCCGAAATCGCCAAAAGTGGCGACCTACGACCTGCAACCCGAGATGTCATCGGCCGAAGTGACCGCAAAATTCGTCGAAGCCATCGGGGCGGGCTATGATCTGATCATAACCAATTATGCCAATCCGGATATGGTTGGGCATACCGGCGACCTGCAAGCGGCAATCCGCGCCTGTGAGGCTGTGGATCAAGGGCTGGCGCAAGTCGTCGCCGCGTTAGAAAAAGTGGGGGGCGCAATGATTGTAACGGCCGATCATGGAAATTGCGAGATGATGGTCGATCCCGAAACCGGTGGGCCGCATACAGCCCATACGCTGAATCCCGTGCCTGTGGCGTTGGTCGGGGGACCAGCAGGGGTGTCCTTGCGGGATGGTCGCCTGTCCGATCTGGCGCCCACACTGCTGGAACTGATGGCGTTGGATCAGCCCCCTGAAATGACTGGAAAGAGCCTGCTTTCATGACGCTTCGTGCGCTGCTTCTGGCGATTTTCTTTGCATCCAGGGCGGTTGCCCAGACCGACCCCGCGACCGCTGCATTAAATGCAGCGCAGATGCTTGAGCAGGCATCAGTATCGTTGACCGAGGCCGAAAGCGCCCGCGACCGGGTCCGTGCCCTGACCGAAACCATACAGGCTTATGAGGCTGGTCTGTCGGCCATGCGGGATGGCCTACGACGGGCGGCAACACGCGAAGCCCAGCTAACAGCCGAATTGCGCAGTCGGGAAAAGGATGTGGCACAGCTGTTGGGCGTATTGCAAACGATCGAAACCACGGCGCCTCCGGTTCTGATGTTGCACCCGTCGGGGCCGTTGGGCTCGGCCCGGGCCGGTATGATGTTGTCCGAGGTCACACCGGGCCTGAACGCAAAAGCGCAGTCCCTCGCGCGTGATCTTCAGGAAGTACGCACATTGCGACTGCTGCAGCAAAGCGCCTCGGAAACCCTGGTCGAGGGGCTGACCGGCGTACAGAACGCCCGCACCCAGCTCAGCACCGCCATCGCAGACCGAACGGATTTGCCGCGGCGCTTTGTCGAGGACCCGATCCGCACTGCTATCCTGATCTCATCGACTGAAACGCTTGACGGTTTTGCCAGCGGGCTTTCCCAGATCTCCGAAGGGCAAATCGCCGAAACGGATGCGGATATATCAAGTATCAAGGGTCAGATTGCGCTGCCGACGCAGGGCATCATCCTGCACCGGGCAAATGAAACTGATGCGGCCGGTGTCAAACGCCCTGGTATCGTATTGGGCACCCGACCGCGCGCAATAGTCACCTCGCCAACGGCGGCCACGATACGGTATCGCGGGCCACTACTGGAGTTGGGGAATCTGGTGATCCTCGAGCCGCAACCGGGGCTTCTATTTGTCTTTTCCGGGCTACAAGAGGTCTACGGAGAAGCCGGTCAGGTGATTCCCCGGGGGACGCCAGTCGGATTGATGCCTGCAGAATCGAAGGAAATCGGCGCAATTTTGTCAACAAGCGGTGATGGCACTGGAACTGACCGATCAGAAACGCTCTATATAGAGGTAAGACAGGATAACAGCCCCGTGGACCCGGAATCGTGGTTTCGGACCGACAAGGATGGATAAACGAGTATGAAGAAATTTGTGATGGCCGGTTTGGCTGGAACTATAGCAGGCCTGATTGTAACGACGCAGATCGCCGGTCCGTTGCTTGCCCAAGAAGCCGAAAACAAGGCCAGTGTCTATGAACAGCTGGATCTGTTTGGCGATATTTTCGAACGCATCCGCGCGCAATATGTCGAAGAGGTTGAGCCCGAAGACCTGATTGAGGCGGCCATTGACGGTATGCTGACCTCGCTGGATCCGCATTCCAGCTATCTGTCCCCGGATGATGCCGAACAGATGCGGGTCCAGACCCGTGGCGAGTTTGGCGGTCTGGGTATCGAAGTCACGCAGGAAGAGGGCTTTGTCAAAGTTGTCTCGCCGATCGATGATACGCCTGCGGATGAGGCCGGGATCGAAGCCGGAGATTTCATCACCCATGTCGATGGCGAAAGCATACTGGGCCTGACCCTGGACAAGGCGGTCGATCTGATGCGCGGGCCGGTGGGCTCGGAAATCGTGATCACCGTTGTCCGCGAGGGTGAACAGGAACCTTTTGACGTGCCTATCATCCGCGACACGATCAAACTGACGGCAGTACGCGCGCGCACCGAAGGGACCAGTGTGGTTCTGCGTGTGACCACCTTTAACGACCAAACCTATCCCAACTTGCAGGAAGGCCTGGCCGAGCAGATCGAAGAGGCCGGAGGGATCGACAAGGTGAATGGTGTCGTTCTGGACCTGCGCAACAATCCCGGTGGTCTGCTGACACAGGCAATCAAGGTTTCGGACGCATTCTTAAACGAGGGTGAGATCGTATCAACCCGTGGCCGCGATCCAAGCGATGGTGAGCGTTTCAACGCAACTGTGGGTGATCTGGCAGAAGGAAAGCCGATTGTGGTGCTGATCAATGGCGGGTCCGCCTCAGCATCCGAGATTGTAGCCGGCGCGCTGCAGGATCATCGCCGCGCAATCGTTGTGGGAACCAAAAGTTTCGGCAAAGGCTCGGTCCAGACTGTCATGCCACTGCGGAGCGATGGCGCGATGCGTTTGACCACGTCGCGCTACTACACGCCGTCGGGCCGGTCTATTCAGGCGCTTGGTGTCAGCCCCGACATCATCGTTGAACAGCCCCGCCCAGCCCCGGAGACCGAGGAAGGAGAGGCCAATGGGAACACCCGTTCCGAGGCTGATCTGCGTGGCAGTCTGAACAATGACAGCCTGAGCGAGGATGAAATCCGCCAGATCGAAGAAGATAGGGCCAAGGCCGAAGCCACCGCCGAATTGCGGGAAGAGGATTACCAGCTGGCCTATGCCATCGACATCCTCAAGGGGCTGTCAGCCTTCAACCCGGACGGGCCATCGCAATAAAGAAACCGGGCCGCCTAACAGGCGGCCCTTTTCCTGATGGGGCCGCTGCCGATCGAGATAGGGTGGCTGTTTAGAGCCCGATGCCACCTATGTTGTCTCCCAACCAACGTCCGCTCTGTGAAAAGCTAGTCAGAAAAACACATCTTGTTTCCATCCAGGTCTCGAACATATGCAGAGAACTTTGGCCCGCGTTGGTTGGGGGCTCCCTCACAATCACCCCCGAGATCTGTGGCTAAAGCGTGCAGCCTTCTGACTTCTGCGTGGCCACCAACGCAAAATCCAACCATCGTTCCATTACCGTAAGTGGCCGGCAACGTGTCGAAGGGCTTGGCCACGGCGAAGGCAAAATCCTTTCCAAGCCAGTAAGTCATTCTTTCTGAAGGCGACATGCTTTGGAGACCCGATTGCGAAAACAGTGTGTCGTAGAAGGTTCTTGCAGCTGCCATGTCATTCGTTCCGACAACAAAGTAATTCATTTTCATCGATTTAGCTCCTGCAAGTGAGTGGCCTGCGTCAGGCATTGGTTTCAGTGATCCAAGCTATATCGACTAATGTGCCATTTTATGTCTTATTTGATTCATGGCACGGGCTAATACACACAACAGACTGAGGCGATTGGAATTGCTTGCGGTTCAACTCAAGCAAGATGCCCATTGTACGGTTAGAGACTTGGCGCAACAGCATGGTGTCAGTATGCGCACGATAGCCCGCGACCTTGTGCTTATGCGGGACCAAGGCATGCAGATAGACGCTGATCGCGGTCGTGGAGGAGGTGTGCGCCTCGACCGCAACTGGGGCGTTGGTCGCATGAACCTGACATACGCTGAGGCGGTCGATCTGCTAATCAGCATTGCTGTCGCAGAGCAGATGAAATCACCAATGTTGCTTGCGAACTTGGCTTCGGTAAGGCGGCAGCTTGTGGCCTCGTTTTCACCCGAGAAACGCAACAAGGTGAACCAGCTCAAGTCCCGTATTATCATAGGCGTCACGGCTTCGACTTATGTTCAAGCCAGCGCGAGCGCCCCACCAAAAAGGATTGTGCAAGCGGTTCATCAGGCTTTCGTCGATCAGAAGGTCTTGGAGCTGCTATATCAAAGAGAAGACGGTGTTATTTCCAACCGGCAAATTGAGCCTCAGTATCTCTTGTTGAAGTATCCCATTTGGTACGTCGTTGCGATCGACCGTCTGAGAAACGAACCAAGGACATTTCGGTGCGACCGGATGCTTGGGGCCTCAATGGGCGAAACGCGCTTCAAGCTCCTGCCGAAAGAAAAATTTCAACCCTCATTGGTAATTGATGATTCTTCGATGTGATCGGGTCATGGCCAACCGTATGCGGACAATGACGCCTGAATTATAGGCACGCACTTCGTCCGCACTTCTACCGCCTACTGAGACCGGCGAAAGACTCGTTTTAGCATATCAAGCTCTGCCCGCATCAGGTCCAGTTCGGCGCGCAGGTCATCGGCGGCGGCGTTTCCTGCAATGATCGAGAACCCGCCCAGTTTAAACCCTGAAACGGAATCTGAGATTACAAAACTGTGGACCCCGTCAGACAGGGCCACATCAGGCACCTGTACACGAAGCTCCCACCCGGTGTCTGCTGGCGACAGGTAAACCTCATCCAGCGCGTCACCACGGTAGGACACGCTGATCTCGGGCTGCGTATCGGCCTGCAGGTGGCCCATCCAGGTGCCATTTTCCAGGCCCAGTGATGTGAGTATCAGATCGGTCATGGCAAGGTTCTCATAAATCGGCGCGATGGTGGCGACAGACGGTCAGGTCCTGCAACACTATCCGGTTCATCCGAGGATTATCCAGAATGATATCCAGCCAGACTTTGTCCATGCGGCGTTCATTCAGTTGTAAATGTGCAAGATCAAAATCCACGCTGTTAGAAGGACCAGTGGAATCAAGTTTGCGCAGAACCTGTTCGGCGTTTGGGCCGTGTCGAATATTGAGCCGCGCGAACAATTCCTGTGGGCGTTCGGCCTCAATATGGCAATCGACTCGGATCAGATGCTGCCGCGTCAGCTCTTGCACAGCCTCTTGTGGAAGCTCGATAGAGAGAGAGAGAAATGATCCCTCGAACCCAAAAACCTCGACCGCCAAGCTGAACGGTGACAGATCATGCTTGCGCGTGTTCCTGATCTGGCGCGTGCTGATTTCCTGGCGTGGACAGTCGTGAAACAGCGTTGCCTCATCATTGATACGAGCCTTACGCGGGGCCGAGGCGACACCGGGGCGGGGCTGAGGATAGCGCCACAGCTCGGGCCTCCAGCTCCAGTCGGTGCCCAACGGTTTCGGGAAATGGGTTGATCCCGCCACAGGCCGTGTAAGGCGGCTGTTGGCCTGAAGGATCAGCGCATCCAGCTCGGATCGCAAGCGACGTGCATCATCACGCTGCAGCCGCAATTCAGAAAGCACAGCCTCGGGCGCTGCCCGGGCGTCCCGCTGCCAGCGCGTCAGTGCTTTGCGGTGAATATAGCGATCCAGTAGCTTGCCCATGATCCCAATCTATTGCTCCACACATCTTTTGTCGGATATCCACCCGAGGATAAAGCCGATTTGCATCATAGCGTCGGTAAATTACCGAAAATGTGAACACGCTTTTGGCTAGGCAGCAAAGTTGTGACCTGTTACGGAGGGCGCCGTTCTTGCAATCGACCCGGTCAGTGCGTACCGTCTGACACCTGATTGCAGTGGACCATCCGTTACAACCCTATAGCAATATTTCCGAGGCAAAGACGGGGCATGGAACCCACTCTATTCGCATTCATCTGGAAGCATTCCAAGAAACAGCAACTGGTTTTGTTGCTGCTGACATTGTTTTCTTTTCCCTTCCTCTATGCATCACTGGAGCTGCCCAAGCAGATCATTAACGATGCGATTGGTGCACCAGGCAGCTCGGTAACTTTCTTAGGAGTTACGGTGACGCAGGTGCAGTATTTGTTGATTCTGTGTCTGGCCTTTCTGGCGACGGTCATCGCCAGCGGTCTGATGAAAATGCGGATCAACACCATGAAAGGTGTGTTGGCCGAACGCATGTTACGCCGACTGAGGTACACGCTGATCCACCGAACTCTGCGGTTCCCGAAATCCTATTTTGCCACCACCAGTCAGGGCGAGTTGGTGTCGATGATCACGTCCGAAGCTGAACCGATGGGCGGCCTGATGGGGGATGCGATCGCACAACCCGTATTCCAGTTTGGTCAGATGATGACCATTGTGACGTTTCTGTTCATGCAAAGCGTGTGGTTTGGTCTTGCAAGTATTGCGCTGATCCCGCTGCAGGCTTGGTTGATTCCAAAATTGCAGCGCCAGATCAACCTGTTGAACAAAGACCGAATTCAAGAAGTTAGGCGCTTGAGCTCAGAAATCGGCGAAAGCGCAGCCGGGATCAGTGATCTGCGCACCAACGGAGGCTGGCGGCACAGATTGGCCCAGTTCAGCCATCGTTTGGGAACTTTGTTCGAGATCCGATTCAAGATCTATAACAAAAAGTTCTTCATGAAGTTTCTCAACAATCTGATCACTCAGATGACCCCGTTTCTGTTTTATTCGGTGGGCGGATACCTGGCGATCACGGGCGAGGTAACAGTGGGCGCGCTGGTGGCGGCACTGGGAGCATATAAGGATCTTAGCGGACCTTGGAAGGATCTGCTGACCTATTACAATCAGGTTCAGGACATGTCGTTGCGGTGGGAAATCGTGACCGAACGCTTCGCACCCGACAACATGGTGCCCGAAGAGCTGTTCGAGGGCGAGCCTGATTCCATTCCGCATCTGACTGGCGAGATCAAGCTGCAGAATATTACCGTTCGGGATAACGATGGGAAAACTGTTCTCGAGGATATAGACCTCGTCATACCCAAAGGGGCCCGCGTGGCCATCAAATCCTCGAATGCGGCCGAAAGAGGGGCATTGGCTCAGCTGCTGACCCGCGAATTGCTGCCGGTTCAGGGCGACGTCACGATTGCCGGACATGACATCCAATCTTTGCACCAATCCGTCATCGCGGCGCGGATCGGATATGCCTATTCTCGACCATATCTGTTTGATGGGTCGATTGGGGACAACCTGATGATGCCCCTGAAAACACGCCCTCAGCATGAAGCCGACGCCGCCAGGGCCCCTAGCCGCCGCCAGATCGAGGCCGCGCGAGCGGGGAACTCGGTGGATTCGCTGTCAGATGAATGGATTGATCCCGGTCTGGCCGGGCTCAACAACACTGACGACATCCAGGATTGGTGGTTCAAGCTGGTCGAGGCGATGGGAACGGATGAATTCATGTTCCGCCGCACCCTGCGCAGCCAGTTGAATCCGGATCAGCATCCCGAGTTTGTGCAAAATATCATCGACCTCCGTGGCCCCATCCATGACAAGTTGGTGGAAAAAGATCTGGACCGCTTTGTCTACCGGTTCGATCCGGACAGGTTCAACCCAACTGTGCCTTTGGGCGGCAACCTTCTTTATGCGGCACCATCGCAGGAAATCTCGCCGGACATTCTGGCCGGCGATAATCGGTTCATGCAGATGCTGCGTACACATGAGCTTGATGACGACGCTCTGAGTATCTCAAGCGCTGTTCTGGAAACGCTGAACCATGCGTTTGGGCGGGACGGAACCGACCATCCGCTTTTTCTGCGCCTGGGCTTGAGCAAGGATATGTTCCACCGGCTGCTGGCGATCGAAGACAAGCGCAAGGCAAAAGGAGTTGACGAGCTATCGCAGCGCGAACACGCCTTTCTTCTGACTGTTCCGTTCCTGCTGACCGCCGAACAGATTGGCCCTGATTTCCCGGATGAATACAAACAGAAGATTCTGAAAATCCGCACTGAACAGGGCGAAAGGTTACGTGGAAGCCTGCAGGAGATATTTGTACCGGTCACACCGGACACATACATCGCGCGTATGACGGTTATGGAAAATGCGCTTTTCGGGCGGGTGTCTGTGACGGCTGGAGCTCATGCTGACGAGATAGAGGATGTGGTTGCCGAAGTGATCAATGCCGCTGGTCTGCGCAGACAGGCAGCGGCCATCGTCTATGATCTGTCCGCAGGGCTGGGTGGGAACAATCTGACAACCGTCTTTCAGGAACGAATTGCCTTCTCGCGCGCCGGGATTAAACGGCCGGATTTGCTAATCCTGGATAAAGCGTTGGCCAGCCATGACTCTGAGAGCCGTTTACGCACCCGGTTGAAACTGCGCGAACTGCTGCCCGATTCCATCATGATTTTCATGGAGGACAGTTTCGCCCATCCCGAGGCCTATGATCTGTTTGTTGAAATCAAGGATGGCCGCATTGACGGTGTCTCGAAAACGCAGCTCGAACAAGAATCCGGCACCACCGCTGACCTCAGCCGCAAGCTGAAGATTATCTCGTCAACTCCGCTTTTTGCCAATATCGACGGTCGCAACCAGAGATTGCTGGCGTTTTCGGCGCAGTGGTATGATGCTGCCGCTGGTCAGGTCATTTTCTCTCGTGGGCAGGCGCCGGATGCGGCCTATCTGTGCATTTCGGGTCATGCGAAGCTGATGTGGCACGAAGAGGACGGTTCGACCCGGTCCATATCTGTCATTGAACCCGGGCGCCTGATCGGTGACCTGTCTGTTATCACCGGTGAGACCAGGCAGTTGGATCTTGTGGCAGGCGAAAACTGTTCATTCCTGCGGATTGGTGCAGTGGAACTGCGCGCGGTGATCGAAAGCGATGCAAGCGTTGCGGTTCAGTTGCTTGAAACAGTTGCCGGATACCTGACAACCATTTCGGAAAAGATCAACGCCACCAAAGCATCGACCTTGTTCTTCGATGATGAGGACCAGACCGAAAGTTCCCACCAGAATGTCTGAAATCCGCGCGCCCTCTTACGCCCCGCATGAGCAACTGGTCGCCGACGCACGCGACAAACCACAGCTGTGGCGCCTGCTGGCCGGCCTGGCAACAATCGTAGTCGTTGCAACCGTCTTCAATCTGATCCTGTTTGCAGTCGTAACCGTGGCCGGACCGCAGGAATGGGCCAGCGGGTTGATGAACGGCTCGACCCCGATCTCGATGGTGATCCTGCTGTCAAGCTTTGGGTTTGTCACATTTGGTGTGTGGACCGCAGCGCGACAGTTTCAGAAACGGTCCCTGGGTTCTATTTTAGGGACTCGGGGCAAAGCGGCCAGACAGTTCTGGCTTGTGCTGCGCGCCCTGATGGTGCTTGGCGTGGTTATCGTAACCGTGCCGCACGTCATTATGGACGCGCCGCTTGTTCAAAACCTGTCCTTTTCGGTTTGGCTGGTATTCCTGCCTCTGTCGCTATTGGCTGTGTTTGTCCAAATCAGTGCAGAGGAGCTGCTTTTCCGCGGATATATGCAGCAAAGCCTGGCGGCGCGATTCCGTTCTCCGATCATCTGGATGGGGGTACCGTCGCTTCTATTCGCGGTGGGGCACTATTCGCCCGATGCGGCGGGCGGCAATGCAGAGTTGCTGGTGCTGTGGACTGGTCTGTTTGGACTTTTGGCTGCGGATTTGACCGCGCGGGCGGGAACCCTGGGCCCGGCCATAGCGCTGCATTTTTTCAACAATGTCATAGCGCTCTTGTTTGTCTCGCTACCTGACACCCTCAGCGGTCTTGCCTTATTTGTACTGCCCTTTGATATGACCGATACTCTGACATTGCGGCAATGGTTATATGTGGATTTTGCCGTGATGATTGTCAGCTGGTTTATCGCGCGCCTTGCGCTCAGGCGCTGATTGCAATTCTTTCCGTAGCGTCTTATGTGACGTCAACGCCGTACTAGCAAGGTTCCGACATGAACTGGATCACAAACTACGTCCGTCCCCGGATTAATTCGATCTTCTCACGCCGGGAAGTCCCCGAAAACCTTTGGCACAAGTGTGACGAATGCGGCACGATGCTGTTCCACCGCGAATTGGCGGAAAACCAGAATGTCTGCACCCAATGTGATCATCATATGGCGATCACTCCGCGCGACCGGTTCGGGCACCTGTTTGACGGTGGTATATTTACCGAGGTCGATGTTCCCGCTCCCAAAGATGATCCGCTGCAGTTCCGGGACCAGAAGAGATACCCCGACCGAATGAAAGCAGCGCAGAAGAAAACTGGCGAGCAAGAGGCGATGCTGGTCGCCAAAGGTGATATCGGACGTACGCCGATCGTGGCAGCGGCCCAGGATTTCTCGTTCATGGGCGGCTCGATGGGTATGTATGTCGGCAATGCCATCATTGCGGCCGCGCAAGAGGCAGTTAAGTTGAAACGCCCGCTGATCCTGTTCTCGGCAGCGGGTGGCGCTCGGATGCAGGAAGGCATCCTGAGCTTGATGCAGATGCCGCGAACCACCGTGGCGGTTGAGATGCTGAAAGAGGCAAAACTGCCCTATATCGTTGTACTCACCCATCCTACCACCGGAGGCGTGACCGCTTCTTATGCGATGCTGGGCGACGTCCATATCTCGGAACCCAATGCGCTAATCTGCTTTGCAGGCCCGCGCGTGATCGAACAGACCATTCGGGAAAAGCTGCCCGAAGGATTTCAGCGCGCAGAATACCTGCTGGACCACGGAATGCTGGACCGGGTAACGAAGCGTACCGAAATGCGTGACGAATTGATCACGATTACCCGCATGCTGATGAATCAGCCTCCTGCGGTCAAAGGTGATTTGCCCGCGCCCACCCCCGAAGCCCCAGAGAAAGACGCGGATCAGGAATGACTTCGCCATCGTCAGACGTCATCCTTGATCGGATGATGGCGCTGCATCCCAAGATCATTGACCTGACGCTGGATCGGGTGTGGCGTTTGCTTGCCGCACTGGAAAGCCCTCAGACCAAATTGCCTCCGGTCGTTCATATCGCAGGGACAAATGGCAAGGGGTCTACGCAGGCTATGATCCGCGCCGGTATGGAAGGGGCGGGGAAAACGGTTCACGCCTATACCTCTCCGCATCTTGCCCGGTTTCACGAGCGTATTCGGCTGGCAGGTGAGTTGATTTCGGAAGCCGAACTGACAAACGTCCTTGATGAGTGCTATGCCGCCAATGGTGGTGAGAACATCACCTATTTCGAGATTACGACCTGTGCGGCCCTCCTGGCCTTTGCCCGCAAACAGGCTGATTATACCTTGCTTGAGGTCGGCCTTGGCGGGCGCCTGGATGCAACAAACGTGGTGCACGAACCCGCCGTGACGGTTATCACGCCGGTTTCCATCGACCATGAACAGTTTCTAGGCGACACGTTGGGCAAGATCGCTGCCGAAAAAGCCGGGATCATCAAGCCGGGCGTCCCTTGTATCGTCGGCCCACAGCAGGACGAAGCGCTTGAGGTCATCGAATATACAGCGGCCCGTCTGGGCGCCCCATTGCTGGTACACGGTCAGCACTGGCATGTGACCGAGGAAAACGGACGTCTTGTGTATCAGGACGAAATCGGGCTGCGGGATCTGCCGCTGCCCAACCTGCTTGGCGCACATCAAATTCAGAATGCGGGTGCGGCAATAGCGGTATTGCGCCATCTCGAACTTGGTGATCAGGCCTATGAGGCCGCCGTTACCAAGGCCGAGTGGCCAGCACGGATGCAGCGTCTGAAATCCGGCCCGCTTGTTGAACAGGCCGCACAGGCCGAGCTGTGGCTGGATGGTGGGCACAATGCCGCCGCGGGAATTGCGCTTGCTGAAGTGCTGAAAAAATTACCGCAATCTCCGACACATTTGATCTGCGGAATGCTCAACACCAAAGATGTCGCTGGCTATCTTGCACCGCTTGCCACGCAGGCTCAAAGCCTGACCGCAGTGTCGATACCGGGTGAGGCCGCGACGCTTAGCGCTGAAGATACGGCGCAGGCTGCTGACCAGGTTGGCTTGAAAGCCGACACTGCAGAGAGTGTATCCGCGGCCCTGCAGAAAATCACAGACCAAGACCCTCAGGCCCGTATCCTGATTTGCGGGTCACTCTATTTGGCGGGCAACATCCTACGCGAAAATGGATAGGTCTTCACCTGGCCGAAATACCTTGAGGGAGGCGCGCAAAACGTGACAGGGCAGCGCCCCTATGCCCCCCAATCTTCGGCTTGCATCTCGCGCAGTCGCGAGGCAGTGCGTTCGAACTCGAACGTCCCTTCACCCTCGACATACAACATCTCGGGCTCTGCGGCCGCCGAACAGATCAGGCGAACCCGCGCCTCATACAAGGCGTCAATCAACGTCACAAAACGCTTGGCCTCATTGAAATTATTCCGGGACAGGCGCGGGATGTCCTCCAGAACCAGAACTTTGACCGCCTCGGCAACGGCCAGATAATCTGCAGGGCCCAGCATCCGTCCGCACAGATCATAGAAGCTTGCTCGGGCTATCCCGTTCCGAAAGGCCGGCAATTCGACAGCACGGCCATTTACCTGCAACACCAGCGGTTCCGCCGCGCCGCCCGCGAGATCGTTCCAGACGGATCGGATATTCTGTCGAGCCTCGGGGCCGATCGGCGTGAAATAGACTGGCGCACCTTCAAGACGGTTCTGTCGGTAATCAGTGGGCGAGACCAGCTCCCATATCTGAAGCTGTTCCTTGATATGCGCGATGAATGGCAAAAAGAGCTGGCGGTTCAAGCCGTTCTTGTACAATTCGTCCGGGTGCCGGTTGGATGTGGTGATGACCACGACCCCGCCAGCATGCAAAAGATCAAACAGCCGCCCGACGATCATCGCATCGGTGATATCGGTGATCTGCATCTCGTCAAATGCCAGCAGTTTTACGGATTTAACAACCGAGTCCGCGACCGGTGCAAGCGCATCCTCAACTCCGTCCTTACGAGCTTTATGCATTCCCGCGTGGATTTCCTGCATGAAAGCATGAAAATGGACGCGACGGGCGGGGATGTCGCCAAGCGCGTCGACAAACATATCCATCAACATCGACTTGCCACGACCAACTCCGCCCCACAGATAAAGTCCCTGGGGCGGCGGGGGTGTCTTGCGAAAGAAACCACGCTTGACCGGGGTAGCCAAGGCCGCGCGAATGCGTTCGAAATGCGGAAGGACAGCCTCTTGCGCATCGTCCCGCGTCAAAGTGCCATCGGCGATGCGTGTCTCGTAAAGCGATATCAAATCTGACATATCCCGAGGGATACCTTCACCTCTGGGCGTTGAAAAGCAGGCATTTGGAAGATGCATCAATTTTGCTTATCCGCGGCGTCAAAACTCCTGAATTGACCACGGTACAAATTTGGGTACCGTCGCGGCTCGGCCATTCCGAGGATTCAATGCCCCAACACGCGCGCCTGCTAAATCCGATCTTGATCGTCGGCTGCATCATTATCGCAGTCAGTTTTGCAGTGCGGGCATCCTTTGGCGTATTCCAGATCCCCATTGCGACTGAATTCGGCTGGCTGCGCTCCGATTTTTCGATGGCGATTGCGATCCAGAACCTCGCTTGGGGAATTGGACAACCCATTTTTGCCGCCATCGCCGAGAAGGTGGGGGATCGCCGTGCGATTGTGCTCGGGGCATTGACCTATGCATCGGGCATGGTGTTGTCGGCGTGGTCCGTTACCCCTTTCGAGCATCAGATGTACGCCTGGCTTGTGGGCTTTGGGATTGCCGGCACGGGGTTTGGTGTCGTGCTTGCCGTAGTTGGACGGGCGTCCTCTGATCATAACCGCTCTATGTCTCTGGCCGTCGTGACAGCGGCAGGAAGCTTTGGCCAGGTTTTGGGTGCTCCAACGGCGGAATGGCTTTTGTCTTTTATGCCCTGGCAACAGGTTTTCATCGTGTTTGCCGTTGCCATCCTGGCACTGGTCATGACTCTGCCCTTCATGCGCGCGCCCCAAGCCGCAACCAAAGCCGAAATCGAAGAAAGCATGGGGCAAATTCTGGGCAAGGCCTTCCGGGACCCGTCTTATACCCTGATTTTCCTGGGATTTTTCAGCTGTGGTTATCAGCTTGGCTTTATCACAGCGCATTTTCCCGCTTTCGTTACCGAAATGTGCGGCCCGATTCAGCCGGGTGGAATACTGGATTCCATTGGTATAACGACAACTTCCGCATTAGGGGCTGTGTCGATTTCATTGATCGGGTTGGCCAATATCGGAGGGACATTGCTGGCGGGGTGGGCCGGAATGCACTTTCCCAAGAAATACCTTCTGGCCTCTATTTATGCCGCCCGCACGCTTACAGCGGCGGCTTTCATAATCCTGCCGATCACGCCAATCACGGTCGTTGTATTCTCATTGGTCATGGGTTCGCTCTGGCTTGCAACGGTTCCACTGACCTCGGGGCTCGTCGCACATTTGTATGGGTTGCGCTACATGGGTACGCTTTACGGCATCATCTTCTTCAGCCATCAGGTCGGCAGTTTTCTTGGCGTCTGGCTTGGCGGCCGCATGTATGACCAGTACGGAGATTACACCTTTGTCTGGTGGATCGGCGTGGCCATCGGCGCCTTCAGCGCCATCGTTCACCTTCCCATCCGCGAGAACCGGCCGCTACCCGTCGCAGCCTAATCTAGCGGGCCTCTTCGCGGGTCAAAAGCCCCTCTGCCACCAACCGGTCTGCCCATCCTAGCGGGCCCTCAAAATGATGCGTTTGCCAGCCTCGCGCCTGCGCCGTTTCGATATTGTCGATCCGGTCGTCGGTGAACAACAACGTCTCGGGCGCCAGACCACAATCGGCTTCGACCATCTCGTAAATCGGGACATGCGGTTTCACTGTCTGCATGCGACCTGAAACATACAGCCGGTCAAACTCGTTGAGGAATGGATAGACCGTGGTTGCATACTCAAAATTCTGCACCCCGAAATTTGTGAGCGCAAAGACCGAGATGCCTTTGGCCCGCAGCGCACGTTGCAGTCGTACCGAGTGGGGAATTTCGGGCGTGGCCAATTCGATCCATTTGTCGTGCCACATCCGGATTTCATCCCGCCATTGGGGATATTTATCAGCCCAGCCATAGATGGTGTCCGTGAAGTGATGCCCCTGATCAACCAGATCATTCATTCCATGCAGGTCAACCTCGGCAAACATGGCCCGGCGACGGTCTTCACCAATAACCGCATCGTAGTAGCGTTCTGGCTGCCATTCTATCAGGACATTCCCGATGTCGAAAACCACCGCTTCTATTGGCATGAATAATCCTTCTTAGAATCTCTGCTGGGGCTGACTGAATCAATCCTTGCTGCGCTTTTCAAGACAGAAACTGCAGCGCGCAGCGCTGCCCGGCCCAACCGGAGGGGACGCATCTCTAATGCGTCTGTGACGGGCGGGAGGGTCACGCCCTTAGTGCCGCCCGCAATTCCCGTTCCAACGCATCCAAAAACCGGGACCTATCGGCCTTGCCAAAAGGCTTGCCACCGCCCCCTGCGCCCAGAGGGTTTGCCGAACGCAGGTCTGCCATCAGGTCCCGCATCGCCAGTTGCTGGCCAATATTGGCGGCGGTAAAGGCCTCGCCGTTGTGACGTAATACACGCGCACCTGCTTCAACACATTTCGCGGCTAAAGGAATGTCAGAGGTCACAACCACGTCCCCTGTACCACAACGCTCTGCGATCCATTTATCGGCCTCATCCGCACCTGCGGACACGATCACAACCTGTACCAGAGGATTGGCCGAAGGCCTCAGGCCACCGTTCGATACCAGAGCCATCGGAATCTTATGTCGGGTCGCTACACGCTCGGCCTCGGCCTTCACTGGACAGGCATCTGCGTCTATGTACAGGGTTGTCACGCTTTCTTTGCCTGTTTCTCGGCAGGCTTCTTCTTGACTTTGAATTCCTCGGGGATGGGCATCCGGTTGAACGCATCCAGACCAGCGATCTTATAAGCCTCGGCCAAGGTCGGGTAGTTGAATGTGTTTTGAACGAAATAATCCACTGTGCCTTTCAGGTTCAATACAGCCTGTGCGATATGGATCAGCTCAGTCGCGCCTTCGCCTACGATCTGCACACCAAGAACCCGGCGGGTTTTCAGCGAAAACAGCATCTTCAACATGCCATGTTCCAACCCCATGATATGCCCGCGAGAAGTTTCGCGGAATCGCGCGACGCCAACCTCGTAAGGGATATCGCGCTCCTGTAACTCTTCTTCGGACATGCCGCAGGTGGATATCTCGGGCACCGAATAGATGCCGTAAGGGTACCAGGGGCTTTCCGGCAGGGTCGGGGTCTCCAACGCGTGACATGCCGCCACGCGCCCCTGCTGCAGCGAGGTTGATGCCAGCGAGGGATGTCCGATTACATCTCCGGTCGCATAGATATGCGGTACCGCTGTCTGATAGGTCTTGCGATCGACCTCAATCCGGTTGCGGTGATCGGTTGTCAGCCCGACCGCATCCAGATTCAAGGCCGAGGTCGCGCCCATCCGCCCGGCGGCAAACAGCAACATCTCGGCCCGGACATGTCGTCCATTCTCGAGCGTCACTTCTACGTGGCTACCTCCATCTTCGATCTTTTCAACGGCAGAGCCCAGTCGCAAATCCACACCGTTTTCGCGGATTTGGTGGGTAAAGTCGTGGATCAGCCGGCTGTCGATGAAATCCAGAAAGGTCTCGCGGGGTTCAATCAGGGTGACACGTACATCAAGCGCGGAAAACATCGTGGCATATTCCACACCGATTACACCGGCCCCGATCACGCATAGCGAGCGCGGTATCTCGGCCATCTCCAGAAAATCATCGCCATCGACGATGGTCTTCCCGTTGAAGGGCACATAATCGGGACGATAGGTCTTGGTTCCGGTGGCGATCAGGAACTTTGCGGCGGACAGACGTGTGGTTTCGCCTGCGTCGGTTGCAACCTCAATCTCGTGGGGACCGACAAATCTTGCCAGACCATTTAAGGTTTCCACGTGGTTCCGGTTGAACTGATGTTCCAGCACATCGACCTCATGGTCCAGCGTCATGTGCAGCCGAGCCTTGAGGTCTTCGGCCCGGATCTGATCCTTTACCCGGTACGAGCGCCCGTAAAAGCTGCGCTCGCGCCAGCCAGACAGGTTCAGCACTGTCTCGCGGAGAGTTTTTGACGGGATGGTCCCGGTATGGACCGAGACCCCACCCAACCGATCCTTGCGGTCGATAACCAGCACCCGGCGTTTCAACTTGCCTGCCTGAATCGCCGCCGAACGACCGGAAGGGCCGGACCCGACAATGATCAGGTCATAGTCGTATTTGCTCATGCCTCAGTCTCCATACAGTGCTTCGGCGTGGAAAGTGATGTGGTCTTCCATGAAGGTCGACACAAAGAAGTAAGAATGGTCATAGCCGGGCTGCAGACGGAAAACTGCCTGTTGGCGACGTTCGGCTATCGCCTGGGCCAGCGCCTCGGGGCGCAACAGGTCGATGAACTGGTCATTGTCGCCGGTGTCGATCAGGACAGGGCCGTCGAAACCGGTGTTCTTCATCATCAGCGATGCGTCGTGCTTGGCCCATTTGGCCGCGTCATCGCCCAGATATGCCTTCAGTTGTTTGCGGCCCCAATCGGCGCTTGTTGGGTTTGAAATCGGTGCAAATGCCGAAACCGATCGGAACCGGCCCGGTAGGTTCATTGCCAATGTCAGGGCGCCATGGCCGCCCATGGAATGGCCGGTAATGGCCTGGCGGTCTGCGTCGATTGCAAAGGTTTCAACCAGCAGAGCCGGCAATTCCTCGGCCACATAGTCCCACATGTTGAAGTGCGGTGCCCAGGGTGATTGCGTGGCATTCACATAAAACCCCGCGCCCTGGCCCAGATCGTAGTCCTCGTGATCGGCAACGCCTTCGCCGCGCGGGGATGTGTCAGGGAAAACAAGGGCGATACCCTGTTCCGCGGCCCAAGCCTGCGCCCCGGCCTTGGTCATGGCGTTTTCATGGGTACAGGTCAGACCAGACAGATACCATAGAACCGGAACCGGGCCGTCCTTTGCCTCGGCGGGCAGGAACAGTCCAAAAGTCATGTCGCATTGGCAGGCAGCCGAGGCGTGGCGATAGACGCCCTGGACGCCTCCGAAACAAGCGTTTTCCGAAAGGGTTTCCATTTGGTTCCGTCCTTACGTTAGGTTCGCGCCATGGCTATCGTTACTCGGTCCGTGCGTAAAGTCTGTGTTCCTGCGGCCAGCGAGTATTTTCCCTATCTGTGGCTTAGAATGTTCCGGCTATGGCAATCACCAGCGGCAGTGTCAGGATGCTGACCACGGTAGACAAGAGAATTGCGGCCGAAGCCCGATGGGGTGCGACCCCGTAATAGGCCGCCAGCATATAGACATTCCCAGCGACCGGCAGTGCTGCCGCTGCAATGGCAACCGAAGCCGAGAAGCCTTCCGCCGGGATCAGCCAGATTACGAAGACAGCAACGCAGAGCGGATGAATGATCAGCTTGCAAAAACTCAGCCAGGCAGCGATCTGAACACGCTCGGCGGATTTGCTGGCGAGCGATGCCCCTATCGCAAACAAGGCTCCCGGAGTGGCTGCCCCGCCCAGGATTGTCAGAAAATCGTTCAGTGGACCGGGCACGGGAATTTGGAAGGCTGACCACAAAAGCCCCGCTGAAATAGATACGATCATCGGGTTTTTGAGCAAACCGAGGCCAATCAACCGAAATGTTGCCGGCGTCAGCCGCCCATCGCGTCCGGCATTGATCAAAATCACGATCAGCGAGGAAAACACCACAAGGTCGACAGTCAATACCAGCATGACCGGGCCGATTGCTGCTTCGGTGAACAAAAGCGCAAGCATCGGCAGCCCCAGAAAGCCGACATTGCCGATCGCAGCGCATTGGGCCTCGACGGCAGAGGTTGGTATGTCAAGGCCGCGCATCCACGCGATCAGACTGGCCAGAGCATAAACCGTAAGCGTTCCCAGCAGATAGCCCGCGACCAATCTGCCGTCGAATATCTCGGCAAAGGGCAGGGTGGCGGCAAAGCGGAACAACATTGCCGAAAGTGCGAAATAGAACACGAATTTCGTCAGATAGGCCGTGGCTTCTTCCGAGAAGAACCGACTGCGCCCAGCCCAATACCCCAGGCCGATAATCGCAAAGAACGGCAGCGTACGCAGAAAAATATCAGCCATGGCCAGAGTGTTAGCACGGTTTTCTCTGGCGGCAACCCCTGGCCAATCAGGCCCCGCCGAACGAACTACGCGGACTGACCTAACGGAAAAATTACCATAATCCCGCCTGCCCATGGCCGAAATCCTATGCGAATCGTTGTATCTGAACTGATCAGTTTATAGATTCGACGAATCCACCCCTGAAGGAGAGCGCATGTCCGAAGCAACTGCCATTTTGCGAACAGGCCGAAAATTTGATCAGGTCCTGCAAGGAGCCCGATCGGTGTTCATGGCAGATGGTTTCGAAGGAGCTAGCGTAGATGACATTGCGCGCGCGGCGGGTGTTTCCAAGGCGACTTTGTACAGCTATTTCCCGGATAAGCGTCTTCTTTTCATGGAGGTCGCTCAGAACGAATGCTGCCGTATGGCCGAGAATGTCGTTTCGATGGTTGACGATACAAAACCTGCACGCGAGGTGCTGACCATCGCTGCGACCCAGCTGGCCGCATTTCTGGTGTCGGATTTTGCGCAGCAGGTGTTCCGCATCTGCGTGGCCGAGCAAGATCGGTTCCCCGAACTTGGCCGCGCCTTCTATGAGGCGGGGCCGCAAAATGGCACCCGGCAACTTGCAGAATATCTGCAAAAAGCGGTGAATAAAGGCGAATTGGTTATCGAGGACCTTCAATTTGCCGCTGAACAGTTTTCGGAATTGTGCAAGGTCCGCCTTTGGCCCCGATCCACATTCGGCATTCAAAGCAGCTTTTCAGAGGCTGAGATTGAAGAGGTCGCGCTGCAGGCTGTCGACATGTTCATGGCCCGTTACGGCGCCTGACATTTGGGTCGGATCGACTCGATTCAAGATATGGATGTGGAGGTCGATCCCTGAAGCCCGCGGCATTTAGGATTGATGGCATTCAAGAGTTCGGACGCTCCTGCCCGGTGGCTTCGCCACTGCTTGGCTCTAATCGCCAAAGAACCGAAATCAGTTAGAAAACAGGCCCGACCAGGCAAATCATAACGCTGTACCTGCCCTCTTTTTTACTTCCTGATCGCTGGGCGGTGAACTCAGTTGACAATGGATTTTGTATTTTGGATACATTGGGCAGGGATTTCGCGGCGGTGACAGTCATCAAAGATTGTTCTGACTAGAAATTAGAACAACGCGAAAATCTGAAGAAAAAACATTTCTGGGAGAAACTCATGAAACTTAGATTGATGGCCGCAACTGCAGCGATTGCGTTGTCCAGTGCTGCTGCCCAAGCAAATACTTTGGTATATTGCTCGGAAGGATCACCCGAAGGCTTTGACCCGGCGCTATTTACCGCAGGGACAACCTTTGATGCCTCGTCACACCCGATTTACAACCGTCTGCTCGAGTTTGAGACCGGTACTACCAATGTTATCCCCGGTCTGGCGGAAAGCGTTGAGGCCAGCGATGATGGTCTGGAATATACCTTCAAATTGCGTCAGGGCGTCAAATTCCATTCGAATGACGAATTCACGCCGACGCGTGATTTCAATGCTGATGACGTGATCTTCTCGTTCATGCGCCAGAAGGATGAAGGCCATGCCTATAATCAGGTGTCTGGTGGTACCTGGGAATATTTCCAGGGCATGGGTATGCCGGACCTGGTCGAGTCGATTGAAAAAGTCGACGACTACACAGTGAAGTTCACCCTGTCCAAGCCTGAAGCGCCTTTTGTGGCCAACATGGCGATGGACTTCGCCTCGATCCTGTCTGCGGAATATGCGGATGCGATGATGGCCGCGGGTACGCCTGAGAAGCTGAACACAGCACCGATCGGGACTGGTCCGTTCTCGTTTGTAGCCTATCAGAAAGACGCGGTGATCCGCTATGCGCAGAATGCCGACTACTGGAAGGCCCCTGCGGATGTGGAGAACCTGATCTTCGCGATCACGCCGGATGCATCGGTTCGCTATCAAAAGCTGAAAGCGGGCGAATGTCATATCATGCCTTATCCGAACCCGGCCGACATTCAAGCGATGCAGGACGATGCAGATATCAACATGTTGGAGCAGGAAGGCCTGAACGTCGGCTACCTCGCCTACAACACCACCATGGCACCGTTCGACAATCCGAAGGTCCGCAAGGCGCTGAACATGGCGATCGACAAGAATGCGATCATCGACGTCGTGTTCCAGGGCTCGGGCCAAGTTGCCAAGAACCCGATCCCGCCAACCATGTGGGGCTATAACGACGCCATCACCGATGACGCGTATGATCCCGAAGCGGCCAAGGCGATGCTGGAAGCCGAAGGCGTATCCGACCTGTCGATGAAGGTTTGGGCTATGCCGGTACAGCGTCCCTATAACCCGAATGCACGCCGTATGGCCGAGCTGATCCAAGCGGATTTTGCCAAGGTTGGTGTCGACGTCGAAATCGTGTCCTATGAATGGGGTGAATACCTGTCGCGTTCGAAAGATCTGGACCGTGACGGAGCCGTTCTGCTGGGTTGGACCGGTGACAATGGCGATCCAGACAACTTCTTGGCGGTTCTGCTGGGTTGTGACGGACGCGAAGCCTCGAACCGGGCGCAGTGGTGCCACGAGCCCTTCGAAGAGCTGATTCTCAAGGCCAAGCAGTCCACTGATCAGGCCGAACGCACCAAGCTGTACGAAGACGCTCAGGTGGTCTTCAAAGAGCAGGCGCCTTGGGCAACGATCGCACACTCGGTGGTCTTTATGCCGATGCGCAACGAAGTGCAGGGCTATAAAGTGCACCCGCTGGGCGGCCACATCTTCTACGGTGTGAGCGTCGAATAATTCATCACTTACCGACCGGAGCCGCCCGCGTGGCGGCTCCGGTTTCTTATTGGAGGTCGGCCCTGATGCCGAATTTGTCCGAGTACCGTCAACTGGCAAAGGACATGTCAGTTGATGCCGTGGCCCTTGTGCCCGGCCCGAATTTCACCCGCGCATTGGGAAAACCTTTCATGAGCCACGAACGGCCCTTTGTGGTCGTGGTCCCCGGCGAAGGTTCTCCTGCGGCCATCGTTCCCAACCTTGAGCTCGGCAGTTGGGACCTGGTTGGATTTGAAGGCGCCGTTTTCGACTGGTTCGACCAGACCGGGTATGATGACGCCTTTGCAGCCCTCGCCAAGCATATGCCGCTGACATCGCTGGCTGTGGAAGGGCAGGTGATGCGAGTCTTTGTGTCGAAAGCGTTTACCAACGCGTTACCGGACCTGCGGATTGTCGATGCCGAGCGTGAAATTTCTGGCTTGCGCATTATCAAGACAGAAGACGATATCGCAGCGCTTCAAGCCGCGATCGACATCTCTGAACGCGCGTTAGAGCGCGTGATTGCGGATGTGCGCGTCGGTCAGACCGAATTGCAGATTGAACAGGCCTTGATTCAGGCGCTGTTTGCGGAAGGCGCCGCCTCGCTGGCATTTTCGCCGATTGTTGCCGCCGGGGATAACTCGGCGCGGCCCCATGGTAAGGCGCGGGCGGATTACCAGATCAAACCGGGCGATGCGCTTTTGTTTGATTTCGGAGCCCGCAAACATGGGTTTGCCGCCGACATCACCCGCACGTTCTTTGTCGAAGAGGTCTCGGACGAGGGCAGGGCGGTCTATGACACCGTTCTGCGCGCCAATCTGGCAGGATTCAAAGCCTGCCGTCCCGGTGTCACGGCGCATGATATCGACGATGCCGTGATCGGCGTTCTCGAAGCGTCACCCTATGCCGATCGGATCCGCACCAAAACGGGCCACGGTCTGGGCCGCGACGTTCACGAAGCGCCGTATATCATGCGTGGAAACGACCAGAAAATCCTGCCGGGCATGGTTTGGACAAACGAGCCGGGCCTTTACGCGCTGGACAATTTCGGCGTGCGCATAGAAGATGACGTGCTTGTTACAGGGGATGGCTGTCGGTCGCTAACCCACTTTCCCAAAGATCTCACAATCATAGGTCGCTGATGTTTGGCTACTTTCTTTCTCGTCTCGGTATGTTCATTCCGACATTTCTGGGTGTAACGCTTATCTCTTTCATGTTCATTCGCGTTTTGCCTGGTGATCCGATCATCGTCATGGCCGGCGAACGCGGAATGTCCGAGGAACGCTATCAGGAAATGGTGGTCAAACTGGGCTTCGACAAGCCGGTCCTCCAACAATATTGGGACTATCTGACCGGCGTTATGCAGGGCGATCTGGGCGAAAGCTTTGTCACCAAGAAACCGGTCTGGGACGAGTTTTTTGCCCTGTTCCCAGCGACGCTGGAATTGTCGATCTGCGCGATGATCTTCGCGGTGGCCCTTGGGTTGCCCGCCGGTGTCATTGCCGCAGTCAACCGGGGCAAATTCTTTGATCGGGCGCTGATGTCATCTGCGCTGGTGGGATATTCGATGCCGATCTTCTGGTGGGCGCTGCTGCTGATCATCGTGTTCTCGGGCAACCTGGGCTGGACGCCTGTTTCGGGCCGGATCGACCTTCTGTATTACTTCCCCAGCGTGACCGGCTTTATGCTGATCGACAGTCTTTTGTCGGGGCAACCCGGGGCATTCACGTCGGCTGTTCGGCATTTGATTCTGCCAACGATAGTTCTAGGGACGATCCCGCTGGCTGTCATTGCGCGTCAGACGCGCTCGGCGATGCTTGAGGTTCTGGGCGAGGACTACATTCGTACCGCGCGGGCAAAAGGCCTGTCACCCACTCGGATCAACGGGCTGCATGCTCTGCGTAATGCGTTGATCCCCGTGATTACGGTGATCGGCCTGTCGGTTGGAACTTTGCTGGCTGGTGCAATTCTGACCGAGACGATCTTTAGCTGGCCGGGTATCGGCAAGTGGATGGTCGACAGCATCTTCCGGCGCGATTACCCGGTGGTGCAGGGCGGTCTTCTGATGATCGCCGTGATCGTGATGCTGGTGAATCTACTGGTCGATGTCCTTTATGGCATCATCAATCCAAAAATCCGGAGGCGGTGATGGCTGAACTATCTGCAAACGCACCCAAAACCGAAGACCGCCCAAGCGCCTTGCGCGAATTCTGGTTTTATTTCAGTGAAAACCGCGGCGCGGTGATTGGCCTGTGGGTATTCGCGGCCTTTGTCTTTTGCGCTGCCTTCGCACCTTTGCTGGCCCCCTACGATCCAACCGAACAGTTTCGCGAGCATATCCTGCAACCTCCGGCATGGCAGGAAGGCGGCAGTTGGGCCTTCCCGCTGGGAACTGATCCGCTGGGCCGGGATATGCTGTCGCGGCTGATTATGGGATCTCGCTATTCCTTCTTTGTCGGGATCGTCGTGGTTTGTGTGGCCGTGTCAGGCGGTGTGGTTCTTGGCCTGCTTTCCGGGTTTGCACCCAAATGGGTCGATACGATGATCATGCGCGTGATGGATATTATCCTGTCCTTTCCGTCGCTGCTGCTGGCACTGGTTCTGGTCGCCATTCTGGGCCCGTCTCTGACCAATGCAATGATCGCCATCGCCATTGTGTTTCAACCACATTACGTGCGCCTCACCCGCGCCTCGGTTCTGGCCGAACGGCAAAAGGATTATGTGACCTCGGCCCGTGTGGCCGGTGCAAGCAAGGCACGCCTGATGTTCAAAACCGTGCTGCCGAACTGTCTGGCGCCGATCATTGTCCAGGCGGCGCTGTCCTTCTCGACCGCGATTCTGGATGCTGCGGCACTTGGCTTTCTGGGCATGGGGGCGCAGCCGCCCACGCCGGAATGGGGCACAATGCTGGCCGAAGCGCGCGAATTCATTCTGCGCGCCTGGTGGGTGGTAACTTTCCCGGGCCTGGCCATTCTGGTTACGGTGCTGGCAATCAACCTGATGGGCGACGGTCTGCGCGACGCGCTGGACCCCAAGCTGAAACGGAGCTGACGACATGAGCCTGTTGGAAATCCGAAATCTTTCGGTCGAGTTTGCTACTGCGTCGGGTGAGTTCCGCGCTGTGGATGGCGTTGATCTGTCTGTCAACAAGGGCGAGTTGATGGCCATTGTCGGGGAAAGCGGCTCGGGGAAATCCGTATCAATGCTGGCGCTGATGGGGTTGCTGCCATGGACGGCGACAATCACTGCAGATGAAATGAGCTTTGAGGGTCGCGACCTGACCAAAATCTCGGCACGGGATCGGCGCAAGATCATCGGCAAAGATATTGCCATGATCTTTCAAGAGCCGATGTCTTCGCTAAACCCCTGTTTCACGGTCGGTTTCCAGATCAAAGAAGCACTGCGTATCCATCTTGGGCTCAACCGCAAAGACCGTCATCAGCGCGCGATTGAGCTGTTTGACCTGGTGGGTATCCCGGCACCCGAGAGCCGTCTGAATACGTTTCCTCACCAGATGTCGGGCGGCATGAATCAGCGGGTCATGATCGCGATGGCGATTGCCTGCACCCCGAAACTTCTGATCGCGGACGAACCCACTACCGCGCTTGATGTAACAATTCAGGCGCAGATTCTGGATCTGTTGGTCCGATTGCGCGATGAGCAGGGGATGGGCCTTGTTCTGATTACCCATGACATGGGTGTTGTGGCAGAAACCGCCGAGCGGGTTCAGGTCCAATATGCCGGTCAAAAGGTCGAGGAACAGCCGGTACGCGATCTGTTCCGCACACCGCGCCATCCTTATACCTCAGCTTTGCTGAACGCTTTGCCTGAACGGGCAACTTCGAAATTGCTGCCGACGATTCCAGGTGTTGTTCCTGGTCAATTTGACCGTCCCAAAGGTTGCTTGTTCAGCCCGCGATGCCAATTCGCCGATGACTTGTGCCGGAACACGCCACCCGCTCCGCATGGAGCAGATTTCGGCAAGGCCCGCTGTCACCACGTCAAGGAAATCACCGCTGGAGAATTGGCATGACCGCCCCGATCGTTCAGGCAAACGCGTTGGCCCGGCACTATGAGGTCAAAGGGGGATTGCTGTCGAAATCGGCAACGGTCAAAGCCCTTTCCGGTGTGGATTTTGCCCTAGAGCCTGGCAAGACGCTGGCCATTGTAGGAGAGTCCGGGTGCGGTAAATCCACCCTCGCTCGCGTCGTAACGATGATTGAAGAGCCCACTTCGGGAACACTGACCATCGACGGCGTCGATATCACCCCGTCAAAATGGGCTGAGATGCGCAAAAACGTGCAGATCGTGTTTCAGGATCCCTATGGTTCGCTTAATCCGCGACAACGGATCGGTCAGATCCTGCAGGAACCTCTGATCATCAACCGGCCCGATTTGACCGCTGCGGAACGGGAAACTCGCGCGCGCGAAATGATTGATCTTGTCGGTCTGCGCCCCGAGCATTATGATCGCTACCCCCACATGTTTTCGGGCGGCCAACGGCAGCGGATTGCGATTGCCCGAGCCCTGATGCTGAACCCCAAGGTTCTGGTTTTGGATGAACCGGTATCGGCGCTGGATGTTTCGATCCAGTCACAAATCCTGAACCTGCTGGTTGAACTGCAAGAGCGTCTGAACCTGGCCTACCTGTTCATCTCGCATGACCTGTCGGTGGTGAAGCATTTCGCTGATGACGTAATCGTCATGTATCTGGGGCGCGCAGTCGAGAAAGCTCCGAAAGAACAGTTGTTCGCGGCGCCCCGGCATCCTTATTCCAAAGCGTTGTTGTCGACGACACCGCGTGCCGACCCCGAGGCGCGTAAGGAACGGATCAAGCTGGAAGGTGAGTTGCCCTCACCGATGAATATCCCCAAGGGATGTGCCTTTGCTCAGCGATGCTGGCTGGCAACTGACGAATGCCGTGCGGCACCACCCGATCTGCAAGGAACAACCCATCAGGCTGCATGCCTGCATCCGCTGGGTTAGGTTAGCTCTCGGAACTGCGCGTTGCGGTGACCATCGCAAGCAAATGGTCTTTTGTACGCCCAATATGTTGGGTCAACAGCGCGCAGGCTTCCTCAACTTGCCCATTCTCGGCCAGCGTCAGCAGTTGGCGATGGTCCTTTTTCGCGGGCTCGCGTTGTTCCATAACGCTCAGGTGCATACGGACATAGCGATCGGACTGTAGATTGATCCGTTGTAGTATATCATTGGTGATCCCACGGCCTGCTGCAGCGTAAAGCGCATTGTGGTATTCGTAGTTCAAACCACCCCACCGCCCGACATCATAGGCTTCGTAGGACGTTTCCATTTCGTCCAGAAACCTTTCGCATTCGGCAAAATTTGCCTCGGTCATCTGTGGAATTGCACGCCTGAACAGATCGACCTCCAACATTATCCGCAGGTCAAATATCTCACCGATTTCTGACAGCGAATGTCTTGTCACCGCAGCGCCGCGATTGTTGGTCAGCTGCACAAGACCCTCTGCATCAAGCCGTTTTAACGCTTCTCGTATGGGCATGCGTGACACGTCATAGTCTTCTGCCAAGGCTTCTTGACGGATGGCTTCACCTTCTGCCATCTCACCGCTTAGAATACGCTCGCGCAGGTCATTTGTGATGACATCGGGCAAACTTTGCCTGGGAATTGCGCGGGTTCTTGGCATTGTTACAGTCTCTGCTGGTGTAATTTTGTATCCAAAATACAAAATAGACGCCGGTTTTCCAAGAGCCTTGCATTCACTAATGAATATAAAGTGTTGATTGATTTCAAGCCGCCTCGGCTGCCACAATAAAAATGGTCACGTTCTATAAGGATTAAACATGAAAGAGGATCGTATGGATAATCCGCGCTTTTTGCCAAAAGGCGCAATTTCCGTGGACGTTTCCTATGACGGGCCGCCCAAGGCCTTCTATTTTCTGCTTTTACCCAACACGACGATGCTGGCTTTCAGTGCCGCGATTGAGCCTCTGCGCATATCAAATCAACTGTCCAGAAAGCAGCTGTTCGAATGGTACGTGCTCTCCACCGACGGAGAACCCGTGACCTGTTCCAACGGCATACGTGTTCAGGCGGATCACTCGGTTCATGACCTGGAGAAGGGAGCGTTTGTCTTTGTGTGTTCCGGAACGCAACCGATGAGGTCTTTCAACACAAATGTCTTGAACTGGATTCGGCGACAAAAGGCGCATGGATGTGAGTTCGGTGGGATTTGTACCGGTGCATTTGCCTTAGCAAAGGCGGGCGTGATCGGAACCAGAAACTTTACCGTCCATTGGGAAAACCGGCCTGGCTTTTGTGAGAACTTCCCAACGATGGAGCCGACCCAGAACCTCTATGAAATTGACGGGAAACTTAGAACATGCGGGGGCGGGCACGCCAGCACTGACATGATGCTTGAAGTTATCGAGGAATTGTTTGGCAACGCCTTGGCGAACAACGTTTCGGAAATGTGCCTGCACAGAAGGCTGGGAGAAGGCGGCAGCAAACAGGTATCGCCGGTTTCGGCGCTTTTGGGCACGCGAAATGCCAAATTGATCGAAGCGGTGCAAATCATGCGCGAAAATATTGAAACGCAGCTCAGCCTCGAGGCGATAGCGGATCAGGCGTCCCTGTCCCGGCGGCATATGGAGCGGCTGTTCAGGCAGCACACTAACATGTCACCGGGACGGTTCTACAATGAACTCAGGCTGGACCGTGCTTTTGCCCTGTTGAATGAAACAAACCTGAGCGTTTCTGAGATAGCCTTTGCATCCGGGTTTTCCAGTACGGATAGGCTTTCTGTGCATTTCCGGAACCGATTTAGAATTTCACCGCATAATTTCCGGCGATCCTGGTCCGAGGAAACCCACCCGGAATAACTGGATGAGCACCACTTGATAGGTCCCAGGGACTATCCCTGTATAACGTTCTGACGTTGAACCCCCAGACCTTCGATCCCCAGTTCCATCTTGTCTCCAGGTTTGAGGTAAACCTGCGGATTTTGCCCCAGACCCACACCGGGGGGTGTCCCGGTCGAGATCACGTCGCCGGGTTGCAGTGACATGAACTGCGACAGGTGCGAGATCACCGCTGTGACACTGAAATGCATCGTTCTGGTCGAGCCATCCTGATACCGATGCCCGTTCACCTCAAGATACATTGGCAGGTCTTGGGGATCAGGGATTTCGTCCCGTGTCACCAGCCAGGGACCGATTGGGCCGAACGTATCTGCGGATTTACCTTTGACCCACTGACCTGAACGGTGCAGCTGAAAATCCCGTTCTGACAGGTCATTGATCACACAATATCCTGCCACATGGGCCAGTGCTTCATCCTCCGAGATGTATTTTGCTTCTTTTCCGATGACGACGCCCAGTTCCACCTCCCAATCGGTCTTGACTGACCCGCGGGGGATTTCAACGGTGTCATCGGGGCCTATGATGGCGGATGTCGCTTTGAAAAAGACCACCGGCTCAGCAGGTAGGTCCATGCCGCTTTCGGCCGCGTGATCGGCAAAGTTTAAACCGATGCAGATGAACTTGCCGACACGTCCAACACAGGCGCCGATACGGCTGTCGGCATCGACGGGTGGCAGGGTTTCAAGATCCAGCGCGCGCAGCTGTGCAAGGGTTTCATCGCTAAGCGCTTCCCCGGCAATGTCGGCGACGATCCCCGACAGGTCCCGGATAGTGCCGTCTTTATCAACTATGCCCGGCTTTTCCGCGCCTGCTGGGCCGTATCGTAGCAATTTCATTTCACATTCCTCATTTGCTTCAGATCGTCCAGCCGCCATCAATGGCAAAGGGCTGTCCGGTTGTGTATTTGCTGGCATCGCTGGCCAGATAGAGCGCAAGTTCCGCGATCTCATCTGCGGTTCCGATGCGGCCCATGGGTTGCCGCGCAATAAAATCAGTCATTGCTTTCTCGTAATCCCCAGTTGCGCGCAACCGGTCGTGCAAGCTGGGGCTGTCGACAGTGCCGGGGCAGATCGCATTGCACCGGATGCGTTGTGTGACGAAATCGGCTGCGATCGATTTCGTCAGTCCGATTACGGCGGCTTTCGAGGCGCAGTATGCAAACCTGTTTGGAACGCCCTTCAACGAAGAGGCGACCGAAGACATGTTGATGATAGACCCGCCACCATGTTCCAGCATGGTTGGCAGGGCACATTGGATCAGCTGGTACATCGATTTGACGTTCAGCTCAAAACTGAAATCCCAGTCACGTTCATCACATTCCAGAATGGACCCGCCAGCCACATATCCTGCGCAGTTGAACAAAACATCCAACGGGGGCGTGTCCGCGACGAAGGCCTGCACTGCCGCCGCATCGGTTACGTCAAGTTTTACCGACGTAACGCCTTGGATATTTTGCAACTCTGCCAGAGAGGTATCATTGATGTCGCTGGCAAAAACCCGTGCACCTTCGGCGGCGAACAATTCGGCTGTTGCACGCCCGATGCCCTGTCCCGCGGCGGTGATCAGAGCAGTTTTTCCAGCCAGACGGCCAAGGTTTTCGGATGATATCATATCTATTTCACTCTCCTTCTAAAATCCAAGCTTCGGGGAACCACGACGGCAAAATCCCATCGGCATACAGCCTCGGAAAGATCAATCTAGTTCCTGAGGTCATAGGCCTGGGCAGCATTACCGCCCCGTATCGCCTGATGCTCGTGTGGTGACAGACCGGTTAACAGCGTATCGGTCGCCTCGAGCCATCGTTCATAACTGCTGTTTAATGTGCAAACCGGCCAGTCGCTGCCCCAGATCAGGCGATAGGGCCCGAATGTGTTCAGCAGGTGATCCACATAGGGCTTCAAATCTTCTACCGTCCAATTCGCCCCGGCCTCGGTCACCAACCCGGAAAGTTTGCACCAGGCATTTGTATTTCGGGCCAATGTCGACATGTCTTCTTGCCAGCCCTCCATGACTCCCTCCCGGATCAGGGGCTTGGCACCGTGATCAATCACCGTGCGCATATGTGGGTGCCGATCCAGCAGCTGTTGAAGCGGCCCCAGATGTCGCGGCAGGGTCAGCGCATCGAAGGTAAGGTTTGACTGTTGCAGAGAGTCAAAAGCCGGTGTCAGCCCATCCTTGAGCATCCATAATGGGTCGGGAATGTCCTGAACCATGGGGCGCAAACCGACAAAAACCGGGTGGGCAGCCAGTCGTGCGATTTGTTCCGGTGCGTCGGCGGCCTCAAAATCAACCCATCCGACAACGCCTTTTATGAACGGGGCCTGCTCGGCGAGTGACAGCAGATATTCGGTCTCAGCAGCTGTCGGCGCAGCCTGTACCAAGACCGTACCGTCAATTCCCGCTCCTTTCAGCAATGGGGCCAGATCCGCGGGCGCGAAATCCGTGTAAATCGGCCCCAGATCCGGTGTCAGCCAGCCATAGTCTTCGCGCGCCAATGTCCAAAAATGCTGATGGGCGTCGATCTTCATCCAAGAACACCCTTTTTCAGGATGATGTTGCCATACAGCCGACGTTCGCCGGTTTGCACGATCGCAAAAGCTGTGGCCGCCCGGTCGTAAAAGGCGAAACGTTCAAGGCCCTGTATCGTGGCCGGGTGGTCCGCTATTTTGCTGATAATGGTCTGAAAATCGGCTATGGCCTCAGGTATAGCATCCGGATCGCCAACAACCTGCATGGTCAGGGCCGGGTCAGGCACAAATGTGTCCAACGGCATGACAGACAAAATAGCTCTTAGAATTTCGCTGGCGCTTGACCCGTCGGCACGTATGCAGCCCGGCCCAGAGCTGGAGCCGGGGAAATTCGCATCCGCAATCACGATTTCATCGCCATGCCCCATAGCGCGCAGGGTGTACAACAGGTCAGGCGACAGGATGGGATCAATATTACGCAGCATAGGCAGCCTCTCCGGGAAGGGGGGCGTCGGAACGGATCAATCCTTCCGAACACAGATCAGACCAAAGCGCAGCGGGGATTTGACGTTCGAGCAGGGCCGCATTGGCCTGCACCTCGGCAGCATTCACCGCGCCGGGGACAACGGTTTTGACGCAGGGATGGCCAAGGACAAATTGCAAGGCAGCAGCGATCAGTGGCGTATCATGGGCTGAGCAGACAGCCTCGATTTGGCGAACTCGGGCAAGGATGTCCTCGGGAGCATCAGCATAATTGTATTTCGCACCGGGAACAGCGCCGGTTGCCAGGATACCCGAGTTGTACGGCCCGCCAAGAATTATGCCCACGTCCCGCTTTTCGCAAAGGGGTAGAAAGCTGTCTAAAGCGTCTTGTTCCAACAGGGTATAACGGCCTGCCAGAAGAAACCCGTCAAAGTCGCCCAAGCCCAATAATCTTTCGCAGACCTGCCATTCATTTACACCGGCTCCAATGGCGGCAATTTCACCGGCTTCACGAAGTTCGACCAGAGCTTTGTATCCGCCGCCATCGAACAGTTCCCGGATCTTGGCATCAGATGCCTCCTGACTGCCCTGACTGAACGCACAGACGTCATGCACAAGCAGGATATCGGCGCATGAGACACCCAACCGGTCGCGGCTGGCGTCGTAGGATCGCATGACCCCGTCATAGGTATAGTCGAAAACGATACGTTTCTGCGGCACATCAACAAAGGCTTCGGGTGTGACATGATGCGGTGCGCAATCCAGCAGCAGACGCCCGATCTTGGTCGAAAGTTGAATCTCTTCGCGTCCGAACCGGGCAATAGCCTGGCCAAATCGTTGCTCGGAGCGGCCCAACCCATATTGCGGTGCGGTGTCAAAAAATCGGATACCCAAATCAAAGGCTGCCTGCAGCGCAGCCTGCGCATCCTCGTCTGATACTTTGCGATAGAGATTCCCCAAAGGCGCGCCACCAAAACCCATCCGAGTCAGCGGAACGGGTCGCGCCGTGCGGCCATTTAGAAGCTCTGTTGCGGTAACTGTCATCCTGCCTCGCGTATTGGATGAGGGGAGTCCGTGAAAAGGTGGGACTGTTCCTGCTGCAAGCGTTGAATCCGAGGCATCAACTGCCCCAGATGACGTTGCATGGCGTCCTGTGCAGCTTTTTCATCTCTCTCAAGAACCGCGTTGAAAATGGCGCGGTGTTCGGCCAGCGTTTCCACCACCCGGCCCGGGGTAGGCAGCAGCAGCATTCGCGCTCTGGTCACTTGCAGTGAAACGGTTTGCGCGACGTCGCTTAACCTGTTGAATCCTGTGAATTTCATCAGCAGGCCGTGGAATTCTTCATCCGCCTCGTAAAAGCCGGGGACATCTTCATCTTCGATCAGCAGCTCTTGCAGACGCATGTTGCGGCCCAGTATCTTGCGCTGATCCTCGGTCAAATCGCGCGCGACTTTGGCGACCGTCGCAAGTTCAAGTGCTTCACGCAGGAACATGCCCTCGCGAATTTCGGACATCGAGAAATAGGATACGCGCGTGCCGGATTGGGGCACGACATCCACCAGACTCTCGGAAGCAAGTCGGGCAATCGCCTCGGTCACGGGCGCACGCGAAACGCCAAGGCGTTCGCATATCGGCGCCTTCCTGAGGTTGTCGCCCGGCGCGAAGTCCAGCGACAGGATTGCATGCTTGATTGAGAGGTAAACGCGCTGAGACAACGAGCCCTCAGACGTAGAAATATCGCGCAGGTGCAGAGCGTTTATGTCCTGTGGTTTATTCATATTTGGTGACCTAGCATACTAACATGTTAGTTGACAAGTGCGTGTCCGACGATTAGCAGTCGGGATCAGCAAACAGGAAAATGATGCAACCAGATCAGAAAATAAAGGCTTCTGAGCCCGCAGCGCGCGATACAGTCAGGTTGAACCCGGACGACAATATCGTCATTGCACTCCGAGATCTGAAGATCGGCACGCAGCCTTCCGGGCTGAATGTCCCGCTTCGGGATCAGGTTCTGCGTGGGCACAAGATTGCTATTACCCCAATTTCTGCCGGAAAAAACGTCATTCGCTATGGTCAGATCATTGGTCAGGCAAAGGCAGATATCGCAGCCGGAGATCACGTCCATGTCCACAATCTTGGTATGGGGGCCCATCAGCAGGACTATGCCCATGCGACCGCAAATACTCCTTTGCCGCATATCGACGAAGAGCGGAGTTTTCTTGGGTATCACCGGTCCGATGGGAAGGTTGGCACGCGCAATTATATCGGAATTCTGACGACAGTGAATTGTTCGGGTTCAGTAGCCCGGTTCATCGCCGAAGCGGCCTTAAAACGTGGGTTGCTTGACCCATATCCCAACGTGGACGGGGTGGTGCCCATCGTGCATGGCACGGGCTGCGGTATGTCGTCCAAGGATGACGGCTATGCTACGTTGATGCGCACCCTGGCCGGGTACGCCCAGCACCCGAACTTTGCCGGCATTCTGCTGATTGGGCTGGGATGTGAGGTCATGCAAGTGGCCAGTCTGGTTGATGGCCGCCCCATCCGCGAGGACGGTGCCTTGCGCTATATGACCATCCAAAACGAAGGCGGTACGCGCCGCACGATCGAGCGCGGGCTTGCCGAGCTGGAGGGGATCGCGCGGCTGGCCAATCAGGCGGTGCGCAAGCCCGCTCCGATCAGTGCGATTACGGTCGGGATGCAATGCGGTGGCTCGGATGGTTATTCCGGCATCACTGCCAATCCGGCGCTTGGATATGCCTCTGATCTGCTTGTGCGCCATGGCGGAACAACAATCCTATCGGAAACCTCTGAAATTTATGGCGCCGAGCATCTTTTGACCCGGCGCGCAGAAACGCTGGAAATCGGCAAAAAACTGATCGACCGTATTCATTGGTGGGAAGATTACACCAAGCGCAATGGCGGCGAGATGGACAACAATCCAAGCCCCGGAAACAAGCGCGGTGGACTGACGACCATTCTTGAAAAGTCTCTGGGTGCAGTGGCCAAGGGGGGCACAGCCCCGATGCGCGACGTCTACAGATTTGGCGAAATTATCGACAAAAAGGGCTTTGTCTTCATGGACAGCCCTGGGTTCGATCCTTGCTCAGTCACTGGTCAGGTGGCGGCGGGTGCCAATTTGATCGTGTTTACCACGGGCAGGGGGTCGGTCTCCGGATATCAACCCACGCCCTGCATCAAGCTGGCAACAAATTCGGAAATGTACGCCCGCATGTCCGAAGACATGGATCTGAATTGCGGCGACATCGTCACTGACGGGGTCAGTATCGAGGCCAAGGGCGAAGAGTTGTTCGAAATGTTGATCCGTGTCGCATCGGGCGAACAAACAAAAAGCGAAGAGCTTGGTTTTGGGGGCGTTGAATTTGTCCCCTGGCAAATCGGCGCTGTTATGTAGCCGCAGGTTCGTCAGAGGTAGGGGCAAAATGGGAGGAGAGATGGAAAAACTGGTCGAAATGAAGGGGATCGAAAAGTATTTCCCCGGTGTGCACGCGCTGAAATCCGTGCAGTTCGATCTGTTTTCGGGCGAAGTCCACGCGCTTATGGGGGAAAACGGGGCGGGTAAGAGTACGTTGATGAAAATCCTGTCCGGGATCTATCAGCGCGATGGCGGCGACTTGGCCATTCAAGGCAAATCAGCCAGTCCCACATCCCCGCGTGAAGCTCAGAACCTCGGGATCGGGATCATCCATCAGGAACTGAGCCTGATGAATGATCTGACCGTAGCGCAGAACATCTTTATCGGACGCGAGCCCCGGAAACGTTTTGGTCGCCTGGACGAGGCTGCGCTGAACGCTCAAACCGCCGAAATCTTCGGGGCGATGAACCTGAATCTCGATCCCAAAGCGCCGGTCGGCGGGTTGACCATTGCCAAGCAGCAGATGGTCGAAATTGCCAAGGCGCTGTCCTATCGCTCCAAGGTTCTGGTCATGGACGAACCGACCGCGGCCCTGAACGACGCCGAGATTGCCGAGCTGTTCGTCATCATCCGCCGCCTGAGGGCCGAGGGGGTGGGGATTGTCTATATCAGCCACAAAATGGACGAGCTGAAACAAATCGCCGACCGTGTGACTGTCATGCGCGACGGTGAATATGTTGGCACTGTCGGTGCCAGTGACACGCCGATCAGCAAGATCATTGCGATGATGGTTGGGCGCGAAGTATCCGAAGACCCTCTGAATGTGCCGGACCTGAGCGATGCCGAGGTTTCTCTGGAAGTCGCAGGACTGTCGCGAGGCACGGATCTGAAAGATGTCAGCTTTTCGGTCCGGAAGGGTGAAATCTTGGGGTTTGCCGGGCTGATGGGGGCAGGGCGGACCGAGGTGGCCCGAGCAATCTTTGGCGCTGATCCCTTAGATGGCGGCGAAATCCGCGTGCATGGGCACCGCGTTCCCATCCGCTCACCCCAGGACGCGGTGCGCGCCGGGATCGGGTACCTGTCCGAGGATCGCAAGCATTTCGGCCTCGCCACCGGGATGAATGTCCGCGACAATATCGCTCTCGCTTCGATGGATATGTTCACCAGTGCTGCCGGGGTACTAAACGACGGCGAAATCAGCTCGACCGCCAAGGGCTATATTGCCCAGCTTGGCATTCGCACACCCTCGGATGTGCAAGAGGTGCGCCTGTTGTCCGGCGGCAATCAGCAAAAGGTAGTCATCGCAAAATGGCTTTTGCGAGATTGCGACATCCTGATCTTTGACGAACCCACGCGCGGTATTGATGTCGGTGCAAAATCGGAAATCTACAAACTGCTCGAAGAACTGGCCGCGCAGGGAAAGACGATCATCGTGATCTCATCCGAATTGCCGGAAATCATGCGCCTCAGCCACCGCATCGCCGTCATGTGCGAAGGCCGGCTGACCGGAATTCTGCCCGGCGGAAACAACACCACTCAGGAAGACATCATGCATCTGGCCACCCAACGCACGGCGGCGATGCAGGTCACAGGGACAGCAACATGACCACAGCAACGGAAATAGACAAGAAAAAGCCCCTGGCGGGCCTGTCGGAAAGCGGCGCGTATCAAAAGCTGCTGGCCTTTGCCAGTCTCATCGCTCTGTTGATCGGCTTTTCGATCGCATCGCCGAACTTCATGCAAACCTCGAACATGATTGCCATTCTGCAGGCAACTTCGGTCAACGGCGTACTGGCCGTTGCCGCAACTCTGGTGATCATCACGGGCGGAATCGACCTGTCGGTTGGCACTTTGATGACCTTCTGCGCCGTGATTGCGGGCGTAGCCCTGACTTATCTCGGCATGCCCCTGCTTTTGGGTGTTGCGGCAGCCATTGCAGCGGGTGCGTTTTGTGGTCTGTGTTCGGGCACATTTGTGGCCAAAATGAAAATCCCGCCCTTCATCGCGACGCTGGGCATGATGCTGATCCTCAAGGGTCTATCGCTGGTTATCTCGGGCACACGACCGATCTATTTCAATGACACGCCTGGTTTCGATCAGATCTCGCGCGGGTCTCTGATCGGAGAAATCATCCCCTCGGTGCCTATCCCGAACGGCGTGCTGATCTTGTTTTTGGTCGCGGTTGCAGCATCCTATATCCTCAGCCGCACTGTTCTGGGCCGCTATACGTTCGCTTTGGGATCAAACGAAGAGGCGGTCCGCTTGTCGGGTGTCAACACCGACGCCTGGAAGATGCGAATCTACGCGCTGGCCGGGGGAATTTGCGGCATCGGCGGCATCCTGATCGCCTCGCGCCTGAACTCGGCACAACCCGCTTTGGGGCTGGGATACGAACTTGAGGCCATCGCGGCTGTGGTCATTGGTGGAACCTCTCTGTCCGGCGGGCGCGGCACGATCCTGGGAACACTCATCGGCGCGCTTATCATGGCTGTCCTGACCAATGGGCTGCGCGTTCTGTCTGTCGCGCAGGAATGGCAGACCGTTGTCACCGGCGCGATCATCATTCTGGCCGTCTATGCCGACATGGCGCGGCGCAAAAAGACCGGGTGAACAATTTTTAGGACCAAAGAAGATAACGACCAACTGGAGGAGAATATCATGTTAACACGTCGTTTCGTTCTGGGGGCGCTCAGCGCAGCCACCCTCGCAGCTCCGGCCTCGATGGCCATGGCGGAAGAAATCTATATTCCGCTGGTATCCAAAGGGTTCCAGCACCAATTCTGGCAGGCGGTAAAGCAGGGCGCCGAACAGGCAGCCGAAGAGTTTGACGTCACAATCACATTCGAAGGACCGGACAACGAAACGATGGTCGACCGTCAGATCGACATGCTGGCCGCAGCACTGGCAAACAATCCAAAAGCCATCGGCTTTGCCGCACTCGACAGTCAGGCCGCCATTCCGTTGCTGAAGCAGGCAAATGACAAGGGTATCCCGATCATCGCTTTTGACAGCGGTGTCGACAGTGATATTCCTGTTTCTACTGCCACAACCGACAACCTAGCTGCAGCGGGGCTTGCCGCTGACAAAATGGCCGAAAAGATTGGTGGAAAAGGCAAAGTTGCAGTGGTAGCCCACGACCAGACCAGCCGCACTGGCATTGACCGCCGCGATGGATTTGTGAACCGCATTGCGGAAAAATACCCTGATATCGAGGTTGTCACCGTTCAGTACGGGCAGGGAGACCATCTGAAATCAACCGAGGTGACAAAAGCGATCCTCACTGCAAACCCCGATCTGGATGGTATTTTCGGCACCAATGAAGGCTCTGCCATTGGTGTCGTGAACGGGGTTCAGGAATTGGGCACCGAGGGCCTTGTCATCATTGGCTATGACAGCGGCAAAGCCCAAAAAGACGCGATCAAAAGTGGTCTGATGACCGGGGCAATCACCCAGAACCCGGTTGGTATCGGCTATGAAACGGTCAAGGCGGCCGTCGCGGCGATGAAAGGCGAAGAAGTCCCGGCCTTAATCGACACAGGCTTTTACTATTACGATGCTTCCAATATTGACGATCCGAAGATCGCGGCAGTTCTTTACGACTAAGAGCCTGACAGCTTAATACGGACCGGTTCGCCCGATCGGCGGGCCGGTATTTTTGTTTTACTGGGTTGCAACAATCATCTTTTCTGTTTGTGGCGTTTTCATGCTATCCTCTACGGGTTATTTTTTTGATGTTTATTGAAGGTTGAAATTCCGGTGAAAAAAAAGCCCAGCAACAAGACCTATGTCCTGCGTCCTCTGGAAAAATCCGATCTTGAGACAATTCTGCCCTGGTTTCAAAATGTAGAGGATTTAGCCAAATTCGAACGCGTGTCCCGCATCCCTCTTAATCTTGCACAGACAGAGGAAAGCTGGAGCGACATGTTCACCGGCTCAGCCATCGGCCGCAGGTGTTGGTTCGTTGTTGAGAATTCGGCGGGAAAACTGGTCGGCATGAGCGGCCTCGAGGGGATATCGCCGATCAATCGCGATGCTGTCGTTGCGATGTTCGTCGATCATTCGGTGCGCCGCCATGGGGTTGGTATCAGAGCGACGGCTTTGGTCGCCGATTTCGCCTTTCGACAACTGGGGCTGAACCGGCTGACGTCGTATTATAGGGCGGATAATGTCAGCAGCAGAGACTTGGTTGCCAGACTGGGGTGCCAGATCGAGGGGTCGATGCGTCAGGCCTGGTTTGCAGATGGTCAATTTCACGATATGGTTGTGGTCGGGTTGCTGAGCAGCGATTGGTTCGAAAACCGAAATTCACTGGCGAAAGAATTGGGCGGTGAAACCATCGTTAAGCTTGGCAATAATGCCTCGGATTGCTGGTGTTGGCCCCCGCAAGAGACTGGGTCGGACTAAGAGACGTTATTACCAATCATTTCAAATCTTTTTTTGTTATACAAAAGTTAGGGTTCGTTCAGAACTCAGGAATCGAGTACCGCCAGTGAATACAGTTAACCCGAATTCATCAATCACTCAGAAGCTGGGTGCAGTCTTATTTGCAGATGTCGTCGGCTATTCTCGCCTGATGAGTGAGAACGAACTCGACACCTACAACGCTTTGAAGACACTTCTATCGCAGATCGAAGCCGCATGTGCCCGTTATCAGGGGCGTGTTGTCGAAGTGCGCGGTGACGGCATCCTGGCCCTGTTTGAAACAGCGACCAGCGCGGTCGAATTTGGTGTTGAGCTGCACCAAATTTCTGCCCAGCACAACGATTCAGGATCAGATCAACAGCAAATCAAGTTTCGCGTTGGCATCCATCTTGGAGAGATCCTGATAGATGAGCGTGGAATTCATGGCGACAACGTCAACATTGCAGCGCGATTGCAAGAAATTGCGGAACCCGAGCGGGTCTATGTCAGCTCTGCGGTGTATGATCAGGTTTGTAACCGGTTGCGGTATGGGTACGAATTTCTTGGTCCGCAGCATCTGAAGAACATTCTTTCGCCGGTTTCAACCTACTGTGTCCGCAGCGAGGTTGCCGGTGCTACTTTGGCGGGCACTATGCGTCCCGACGCTATTGTCGATCTGTTGGAACGCCCGGACACTCCGTCGGTCGCTGTGCTACCGTTCAGCATCAGCGGCGGGGATGAGTCTGACGGCTGGATTGCCGATGGTCTGACCGACGACATCATTCTGAACCTTTCCAAATTCAGAAACCTTTTCGTCATCGCCCGAAACTCATCATTCTTCTTCAGGGCGCAGTCCATGCCACCGAAGGAAGCCGCAAGAAAGCTGAATGTCCGGTATATCGCCCGTGGCAGTGTGCGTCGCTCTTCCAGTCGAATCCGCATTACTGCGGAACTGGTCGATGCAAACACTGAACGCACGATTTGGGGTGAGCGGTTTGATCGAAACATTGACGATATATTTGATATTCTGGACGAGGTGACTGAATGTATCGTCGCGGCCACGGCCGTAATGATCGAATCCCATGAGCGCCAAGTTATGGTTCAGGCCGTTCCTTCAGATCTGGAGGCATATGGCTCTGTCCTGCAGGGGCAGCAGCACATCTTCAAATACACGCGCAACGACAACCGCAAGGCACAGAATTTCTATCAATCTGCGCTGGAAAGGGACGGCAACTATGCCCGTGCCGCCGCCGCCTTGTCCCGAACGTTGAATCTGGATTGGCGATACTCGTGGACCGAAGATCCAGGCAGTGCATTCGAGCAGGCGCTGTCTTTGGCACAGCGGTCGATCGAATTGGACCCGACAGACGCGCGGGGATTTGGCGAGCTGGGATTTGTCCATCTGTATCGCAAGGAACATAGTGCGGCGCTACAGTCTTACCAACGTGCTTTGGCTCTCAACCCCAATGATGCGGATATGCATTCGGATTTCGCCGATGCGCTTGCACATTCGGGGGAAAATGAGACCGCCATCACGCATCTGCAACAGGCCATGCGTCTGAACCCGTACTTTCCGGATCAGTATCTCTGGCACCTCGGCGGCGCCTATTACAATCTCAGGCGCTATGAAGATGTTATCGAAACCGTCAACAAGATGAACAATCCAACCGAGGGTCAACGGATGCTGGCCGCCAGCCATGCGCAGCTGGGCAACATGGATATGGCACGCATGATTGCTGAAAAGCACCGCGCCGCACACCCGAACTTTTCTTTGTCACGCTGGGCCAAGGTGCTGCCCGACCGTCTGGAAGACGACACGCAGCACTTTGTCGAAGGGCTGAAAAAAGCGGGATTTTAGAACGGAAAAAGGCGCGAGATCCCGCGCCTTCTTTGCTGACTTTGTCCGAAGATCAGTCGCCGCCGCGTACTTTGGCTCCGCTAACCTTGGCGCCACTGACCTTGGCACCGCTGACTTTCGCGCCACTGACCTTGGCACCACTCACTTTGGCACCGCTGACCTTTGCACCGCTGATAGCAGGGCTGTCAAAGCCAAAATAGAGGTCTAGAAGAACCTGTTCGAACTGGCCTGTCATGACATCCATGCGCATGGTCTGATCGGACTTATCATAGCTCCAGAACTTGATACCGTCAGCGACCTGATAGTCCGCCGCCGCAACACCGCCAATCGAAGGATCCGTGGGCGCGCGCGAGGCCTGGTTTGGTGGCTCGCCCTTTTTGGCGACATCTTGACCATCGCCGTGAACCAGGAAAATCACCGGCTCGGGCAGGTCGTAGTAGGTGCCTTCATAGGCAAACCCGTAGATCTTGGCAAATTTGGCTTCGTCATTTCCTGAATTCGCGAGTTGCTCATCAAGATGTTTGTTGTTGCCTTTTCCTCTGCTTTTCTTTTTCGCAGGGTCGTAATCCAAATCGTCGATAACTCTGCCGTAAATCAACACTTCCGAAAAACTGAGCAAGGATTCCGCCATAAACTCATCTCCCAAATATGGGTCCATCACCCGAACCCCCTTCGATTAAATCCCGAGGATGACCGCATCGGTGTCTCCTCAAAAATCACCCCGCCTCTAAATGCCATAAATCTGCCGAAAAAAAAAGAATTTTGCTGTCATCAGTCTGGAACCTGCGTGCGGACGGAGTGTGCGTGACTGTCTTCATCAGGGTCAGGCAGCCGCGGACCGGCAGTTGCCACCCCGATATCACGCATCCGAAAGTTTCCTTCGATGATCCGCCGGAAGGCACCCCCGGTAATTTCCTGATCCACCGCCAGCATGGCCTTTTCGACACCGAAATAGCTGAGCATATCGGCGTCCAACATGCTCCAGGCGTCGGCCAGATAGGTGCCCAGGAAATCGCGCGCCTCAAGAAGTGCTACGCGGAATCCATCGGGGTTTTCGGCATATCGCTTGTCAAAAATACCCTGCATGACCTCGCTGTAATCGGGTGAATCCTCTAGCTGATCGGACAGGTCTTCCTCTGCCTGTGTGATAAGGCCATGAACCAACAGGCGCTCATGATAGATGTCCACCAAAATGTCGAACATTGCACCTGTCAGTGGCTCGGAAAGTGCATGTTCACTGGACCATCCGGCAGCGAATTCCGATAGTGACCGGTTGTTTGCGGCCGTTCTGATCTGTGCATTTTCCGAAAGCTCGGCAAAGCGATTCAGTCGATTGAAGCTGTAGAGATTGCCTTTGGTGTTTTCCAACAGCGCCTCTACCACCGAGCCAAAATGCAAAGATGCCAGAAGCGCCACCATATCGGCGGCGGATTCATGGAACCCGTAATACTCACCCGAGACATCTCCGTCGGTGGGCATGCCCACGACGCTGTAAATGATTGAGTGGCCGATTTCATGTGCGACCACGTCGAAATTCAGGCTGTAGGGGCGATATTCGTCCCCGTGTTCATGGGTGCCCCCGGTTTCAAGGAAACCCCAACCGATATGCGCATTGTCCAGGCTTGGCAGCAGCGACAGTTCGAGCCGGTTAAAATCACGGGCGAAATGCCATGGGATTGGTCGGTCAAAATAGCCCTGCCAGACGTCCATCGTGAAATGCGCCGAGCCAAACAGATGCGCTGCCTCAAAAGCCGGGTCCGACGGGCCAATATGGATAAAGTTACCGAACTCATCAGGCATTGCCGGGGGATGGATATATCCGTTCCAGGGCGGCAGATACATTCCCGGACCATCCGGTCCGGGCACGATGGCCCCATAGGGTGTAGTCTTTCCGACAGGGTTAACCGTGTACATGCGCGGACCCGATGGACCAGGGCCGATACTGCCCTGCGGGGCCGATATTTCGACTAGCTCAAGCTGTGGGTCCTCTTCCAGAAAAGGGGATTGCGGATACAGCAGAAATCGCGTTCCAGGCTCTTCTTCATCAAGGTGATCTGGTAAGTTCACAATACCCCCCTTTCAGGCCACGCCTCGGATCCGCCTTGGGGCGGCTAGTCAACGGTACTATTTAATCCGGCATCCGCGTGACAAAACAAATACTCTGCTTCTATCAAATCAAAAAATGCTTCCCGCCCGGCCAATCCAAGTGAAACTGCATATGATTCAAGATCATCCGGCACTGGTTGGTCAAGCTGTGTTTCAAAATACCACATAACCATAGGTAGGCGCCTGCTTGCGGGACCGCCTCGGGCAGTCAATGATTCAGCTCCCCTTTGTGCCTTGCGATGGGCACGATCCCGCAATTCGGCATAGCTCCCGTCACGGCGCAACTCGCGCAAAAGCGATGACTCAAGGACCGAAGCCCGAGAGGTAATGTGGCCGTGCACCCGAGCGGCATCGGCCAGCATCGCCTCGTATTCCTCGACACTCAGATCATTCTCGTCCAGCCATGCCATCAAAGCGGCGCGGCGCGACAGGCCGGCTTTTTGCCGGTGCGCATCCATTTGTGCCATCAGGGCAGGGCGGTCAGGCTCTTCATCCCGCCGATCAGCCTCTTCCCGCGCCAGCAGAGTCAGCGCGGCCCGTTCACGCAGCCGCGTATACATGTCCGGGTTCAGCCTGACTTCGTCGATAACCGCCTGATCGGCCTTCTGATCGGCATCCACTCGGGCACGCAGCCCTTTCCACATCAGCGTTTCTTCGGTCGGTTGCTGCGTCGCCGGGAAGGGAAGGTCGTTTGCCAGATCTTCGGCCATACGCCCAAGCATCTCAATGGCATCACGCGCTTTTGCATCAACCTTGCCGTTTGGCAGCCAGTCCACAAAACTCTGGATGTCAGAAAGCCCGTTTAACGCGTCAATTATGTTAGGCCAACTGCGCTGACGATAGTTCATGCCTTTGGCAATCCGCAGAACCTCTGCGGCACGTTCAGCGACCAACATGCCTAGATTATGCGCCTCCTCAACCGTTGCTCGGACCGAGACCATGGGTTCGCTCAATGGCAAATAGCCCAATTCTGCCGGGCTGTGCAGGACCGCAACTTCGTCGTCATCCCGCAGGGTTTGGCTGTAGAAATCCTCAAAGATTCGACCCACGCCGATCATACCGAAATCAGCCAACTCTGCCGCGCGCAAAGCACCCATGCTGGCACTGCCATAAACGGGGATTCCCTGATCCATCGCCCAAAGAATCTCTTTATGCCAGACCGACGGGACGCCCTCAAAAAAGCCGTCTATTATCCCGATCGCACGCGGACGATCACGTGCCACGCGATATACGTCCCCCTGCCGGACCGGGGGCAAGATCACAGGGTCCAAGCATTGGGCCACAGCATCGGCTGTCAACGTCGGGCCCACAAAAATAACGACACTCATCCGTATGTTTCCATTACACGCTGCGCGCGTTCCCCGGCGATATAATCGGGGTCGTCATGAGGCGCTTCAAGCCCAGGTATGACAGCTCGGACAACGGCGATCTCATATTCCGGGCGCGATAGATCGACCGTGATCACCTGCGAAATACCTACAGTTTCGAGGCGGGTAGTCAGCAAGTTCAAATCCTCTTGGAATGATCCGGTGGCATATGTCGGAGCATTCGAAAAATCCTGCGTCGCGTCCGAGCTGTCAATCTGATTGCGAATATAGGCACATCTTTCTATCTGCGCCTGGTCAGTAAACTCTTCTGGGTCCAGATCATCACGCGCGCCAGAGATATAGGTGAGGCGGGTTTGTGCCGCTTCGGTCAGGGCCCGCAACAAAGCAATGGCGCGATCTGGATGGCAGCCATCACCGATACCGATGTGGCCGTTCTGCCCGTCCGGCTCGCAGATCGTACAGCGGAAACAGGCGATTCCGATGTCCGAGGTGGTGTCCCAGATGCCCAGGTTCAGGCCCGCTGCCTCAATCATGCTTATTGCGTCCTTGCACCTGTCATCATCGATAGTGTCTGGGTGGATCCGTGCTGGCGCGGACTGAAATTGCCACAGTGTGGTGGCATCGCGTTCGATGAGTTCAAAGATCGCATGGCAACTGGCTTCAAACAGGTTGTTGCCGGATGCCAAACCATTTGTCGTTCTGGGAAAGGCTACCTGCCCAGCCATCGGCAAAGACGTATAATCGGTATCGACCATCTCCATTGGAACCCAACGGGCGCAAGCGGAATTCAAATCCTGACCCTCTACCCACAATCTGTTCGCATCAGGATCAAATCGGCCACCAGTTACCCGAGGTAGCTTATCAACATCCACCACCGGCGCATCGCGCGCTATATCGGTAAATCGTGCCAGACGTTGAGGCGCCGTTACCCGTTCCGCGTGCCAGCTTTCGATCGCTTCCATAACCCCCGACGCTTGCGCGGCCGGGACTGACAATCCCTTGCCGAGCGACACCGAAACCGATCGGGAATTCGGGCGCGCAACCATGACCGTGGGCAATCCGATACGATCCAGGCCGGTTAAGTTCGCAATTCGAGTAATGCCCATTTCACGCAAATAGGGCGTTACGATTTCCAATGTTTGGCTGGGGCTTCGCAGGCGATGAGTATCAAGCACATATTGCTTTTCCGATACGTCAGACATGATGCAACCTTGCCAAAAACAAAAGAAATTGGCCACCAGGCGAAAATACTTGCCGGTGACCGGATCAGCTCAGGATGGGGGATGATTTCATATGGGTCAACTCTGCCGCCCATAATTGTCTCAACACGACAATCTACTTGCTGGACAATGATAAGCGCGGGCGGAACCAACTGTGTCCAGCAGCCAGCGCCTAAAATCGAATTGCAGCGACGATATTCAAAGGATGCCGCATTATTTTAACATAATCTTCATTCTGCGATATTTACTGCGCGACCGGAAACCCAAAATGTCTCGAAAAGCTGTCAGAAGCGCGCCTTCTTTCGTGCGAAGGTCCCAGGGCAATCGGGAAAGTTGCTCTATGGGGTCTAACTTAAAAAATATAATCAATGCAATACACTGAACTATGGTGCGGGTGGAGGGACTTGAACCCCCACGCCTTGCGGCGCCAGAACCTAAATCTGGTGCGTCTACCAATTTCGCCACACCCGCACGACCAGCAGCTGCTGCCGGAATGCCGCTCAATAGCAAAGCTTTTGAACGAGTGCGAGAGGGAAATTGTAGTTTACACGAAGAAAATTGATGCCCGTTTCAGAGCAAATCCAACCTCTGCTCAGAGGCACCACACAACCCGAAAACATATGAAAGACCGCACGACCACACCGACCGGAAAGGCCAATGGACTTGCAGCTGACCAAGCTTTGCCTGACGCCGCCCAAAACAGAAATCTCGTAGACCAGGCAGACCCAAAAAAGACTATGTGAAACATAGCGTCCTGTTAAAATTCACCATTGATGAACCTGCCAAATTTAAACACCCTCACGTTGTGCCGTGTTGTTGTTGCCTTTCCCGAAAGCGCGCTTTGTTTGGGCGATGGATTCTGTCTCATGACAAGATTTTGCCAAATATGGAGCTGACCACATGTATGTAAAACTATAATTTAATAAATAGTTACACTCCATTTGGGGGCCAGTTTTCAAATTCGGCTCGCTGTGAACTTCAGCTGATATGCTCATATTTTTATACGCTTTTTAGTTTAGTAGTGGGCCCCGGCAACTCCGCAGCCATACTTGCGCCACAATTCAAACGCCAAAAAATCTTATTCGCGTCAAAATAAGACCGCCTTGCCAGTAGTTGATGGGTGGAAAGGAGTTAATGAGTCTTTGCCTTCGGGCGTCTTACCAGTTCGTTCGCTCAACTCCAGTACAAGGGTCTTTACCGTGACCAACATGATGAACTCTGCATCTGCCGAGCAAGACGCGATTGGTCTTGCACGCGAAAGTTTTCTTGGTGAACTCAAAACCCTGAATCGCGAACACCCGAATACCGGGTTTGGCATCTCGCTGCGTACGCATTCTGGCGGGCATTATTTGCTTGCCAATTCCCGAATGCCCCTGCCCGAGGTCAAATCCCAGGGTTTCCCAACAGGGCGCAGTGTTGCGTGCCTGGAAAATAGCGACTGCTTCAGCTCGATCGAAGTGCTGGCCGATGCCCGCGCATATGAATCGATCACACCAAGCGCCGAAGCCGCAATTTTGGGCAACGCCCTGAACCTGATCGCCCGGATTGATACGCTGACTAGCGCACCTCACGGGCAGATCGAACCTCATATCGCCGCTACAGGAACCGGAGGCTAACCATGGCGCGTAACGATCATCTTTTGTCTGTTGGAAACGAAGCGCTGACCCCAATGACTTCGGCCATGTCGGCATTGACGACACAGATTGACCAACTGACAGAGGTGGCGGACGCGCGCTCCTCGGCACGTCTTGCGACGCTCAAGACACGCATGGAGAATTTCACTGCCAGCGTCACGCTGGTCGGTCAGGTCAAGGCGGGAAAATCTTCGCTTGTGAACATTCTGTCCGCACGCCCTGCCCTGCTGCCTTCGGATGTGAACCCATGGACCTCTGTGGTTACCACGCTGAACATCAACACCAGAACCCAGGGTGATACAAAATCCCGGTTCACTTTCTTCGAACAAGAGGAATGGGACAATCTGATGGTTGGCGGCGGCCGGCTGGGAGAGCTGGCCAATCGGGCCGGCGCCGACGATGAAATGGACGATATCCGCCGTCAGATCGGCGAAATGAAAGCTAAGTCCGAGGAACGACTGGGTAAGCATTTCGACCTGATTCTGGGGCAAAGCCATCAATACGACTATTTCGATGAGGAACTGATCCAAAGGTATGTGTGTCTGGGTGATGAAGACGACCCGGACATCAACCCCAAGACCGGTCGTTTTGCGGATGTGACAAAGTCGGCTGAGCTGTACATGGACATCCCCCAGTACCCGATTTCCCTCAAGCTGTGCGACACACCGGGTGTAAACGATACGTTTATGGTGCGTGAACAGATCACCCTGCGCAGCCTGCGCGGGTCCGAAGTCTGCATTGTGGTTCTGGCAGCCAGTCAGGCTCTGACCACAATGGACATGGCGCTGATGCGGATCATCGCTCAGTTCGAAAATCGTCAGATTATCCTGTTCGTTAACCGAATTGACGAACTTGCAGATCCGGTCACCCAGGTTCCTGAGATTCGGGATCGGATTCTGGACACGCTGAAACAGAACAATATCGACACCAAGGCAAGTGTCGTGTTCGGCAGCGCCCTGTGGGCCGAGGCCGCGATAACTGGCAATCCCGATATTCTGTCTGAGGAATCCCGGAAAGCCCTGAACACGTTCTATCTGGCGGCCGGGTTTGGCGATCAGGCCCCGTCACTGGACAAGATTTGGGCGTTGTCCGGTTTGCCCGACCTATTGCTGGCGATGAATGAACGCATTGCCGAAGGCGCAGGAACTCGACTTCTGGACCGTGTACGCCACCGGGCGCGCAACATCGCCAGTCAGATCCGGGCGACCGCCGTGGCCAAAAAACTATCCGACAGCGAAGGGATCGTGCGAGAGCTGAACGGGGTAGCACCCGAAGACGCCGTGGCCGAGGTCAACGCAGAGTATGAAAAAAAGGCCGCTGAACTTACTGCTTCCTTGCGCGCGAAAGTGCTTGAGCGTCTGAACTCGGCCGAAGCCAACTTTGTCAAACGTGCCACCGATTCTCTGATCGCGCATCTTGAGCAAAATGGCGAGCAAGGAACGTGGCAGTACGATCCTGCCGGGCTGCGGACCTTGCAAAAAGCGGCCTATTTTAGCTTTGCCCGGTCGATGCGCAAAGAAGTTGGTGCGTTGTATTCAGCGGCAGCCGCTGACATCGAAGCGTTGTATCAAAGCTTGCTGGGCAACCATCTGGGAGAGTTCAGCATCGAGGCACCAATCGTCCCGCGGGTACCACCTCCACTGGGTATCGGACGCACGATTGCCCTGGACTTGCAAAGCACATGGTGGCGCCGCTGGTGGCAACGCCGCAATGGTTTCGAGGCCTATGCGGCGGATTATACGCGCCTGATCACATCAGAGGCGAATTCGATCACCAAGGATATCGAAGAAAACCAGATTGCAGCAGTTCTTGAAAATGTCCGCGCCGCCCTTTCCGACTTTATGCGCGAGCAAAAGGAGACTCTGTTGAACATTTCGGCCTCAGCCGAAAAGGACCCCGGTCGCAGTGCAGCGCTGATGGAGGGGCTGGCCCCTCAGAAATCCCGCGACGATATCCTCGGCGATATCCTGAAAGATCTTAGTAACGAGGCAGCATAAGTAGCGATATGGCAAAAGATTCACAAACCCGCTTCGTCTCTTCAAAAGCATGGGACCGCATTGAGAAATGGTCCCGCAGGAAACCTGTTTTCGCACTTATGGGGGAATTCAGCGCCGGCAAATCAACCTTGATGAACTTTCTGCTGCGCTCGGAGGCACTGCCTACACAGGTTACAGCCACACAGCTGCCACCAGTTTGGTTCAGTTGGGGTAGAAGGTCGGCCTATGTACAACGCCCTGACGGAACTCGCGAAAACATTGACCTGGACCAGCTGGAACAAGTCGGGGTGAATGATGCCCAGTTTATTCGCATATTTCTGGAATCCGACATCCTGGAAGCCGTCGACCTGATTGACACCCCGGGTATTTCCGACCCCAAGATTTCTACTGATGTCTGGCGACGGGCTGTCGGTCAGGCAAATGGCGTTATTTGGTGTACGCACGCCACGCAGGCATGGCGCGAAACGGAACGGGCAACCTGGGTTTCCCTGCCCGAACGGTTGCAACATAATTCATTGCTGCTGGTCACACGTGCAGACGTTTTGGATGTCAAGGATCGCCAAAAGGTCCTTCGTCGTGTGAACCGCGAAGCAGGTCACCTGTTCAACCGTTCGATCCTGTTTTCAGCACGTGATGCCATCATGGCCCGCGACAAAAGTGGGGACGCCGAATTGTGGACCCGCAGTGGCGGTGGCAAGATGGTCGACAGCTTCCTGGAAATCACAGAACTGATCATGGACAGCCGCGCTCATCAGCTGGCGCGTTATCAAATTGACACCAGCTTGTCCGATACTCCTCAGGTACACCCGCTGCGCCCGCGGCGCAATTTCTCGAATGTACAGGGAACCGCTCCGCTGAAGCTGGTAAATCCGCTGCATAAGGGAACAGAGCCCGAGGTGGTGACACAATTCCCCGTGCGCCCTGCCCGGGTCGAACTGCGCCCCGATGAGGTTGAACGTGCCCCGCGCATTGACCCACAAGAGGCCGAACGTCTGCGCGCCGACATGACCTCGGGCGCCGAGATCGTAAAAGAAGAAAAAGAAGACGAATTGCGGGCGTTCTTCCGGGAGACCACTCCCGAGGACTCGGACGTTGCCGATCTGTCCGTTGCTCCTACCGAGGATGATGAAGCAGACCCACAGGCCGTATCCGTCATTGATGAAACTGACTTTGTGGAAGTTCAGCCACTTTCTGCGGAAGCAGAAGTTGCTGAAGAAGAAAACCTGTTCAGTGACGAAGACGAAGCTGACACATTCATGGCCTCTTTGGAGGACCAGCTTACAGATGTTCCGGAGCCCGAAGAGACCATTCAGGCAGAGCCGGAAGAAACCCCGGTCGAACTTTCCGTATCCTCGATCACAGCGTTGATGGCAGAACAATCAGATGATGCCGAGGATGAGTTCGAACCAGAGCCGGAAACCAATGGCCTGGTGAACACTCAGGTTGTCGCCCTGCCAGAGAGCAGACCGGAAATCGCGGGCTCGTTTGAAGACATTGTGAACGTTTCCGTCGACACCCCGCTTAGCGCGGCGGCGATGTGGCGCGAGGTCACGGATGGCGAAGACATGCCCACCAACCCAGAAGCGTTGAAGAAGGTATTTCAAGCATTTCTTGAGGAATTTGACCAAATCACGGCCGAACACAATGCGCGAAAATCAGATAACGCGGTACGGCCCATGGCCAATACCTCTGAAGACACGGGTGTTGAACGACATGTACTTTAGCGGTGAGAAACCTAGGAGACAGGGCAACTGATGTCTATCGAAACAGCATTAAACGATGCGATGGCGACCATACCCGACTGCATAGCAGCCGGGTATGTCGACATGAAGACAGGTATGTTGCTAGGCACCCATGTCACAGACTCGGAAAGTGCCGAAGCCTTGGATACTCTGGCCATTGCGGTGGCCAACCTTTTTCAGGGGCACGGTGTGATCGCGTTTGAGAATCTGCTGCGTTCGACCGACGCCGACGATACGGAAAATCCTGGGTTTGGCGAAATCGCAGTGTTTTCAAAGGATCGGCTGAATATTTTCCTGCGGACCCCGGACTACCCGGACCATGTGGTCTGCTACATCTGTCGCGACAGTGCCAATGTGGGGCTGGCGCTTACTAAATCGCACATAAGCCTGGGGCCGGTTACGGCCGCTGTATAACGGGACCAGAGGGGGTCACGGCATGATGGATACTGACATACTGGACATGCTCGAAGACATCGGGCGGTTGTCGGTCGCCCGTTTGAATCCGACGGTTACATTAGCTGCTGAGACGGCTGAGATTCGTCGTGAAAAGATCCTGCGTACAATTCGCGGAACCATTTTGCCGCGTCGGCTGGAATTTACCGCGGCCAATGGTGATTGTCTGGCAATGGAGGTCAACAGCTCGCGGGTAACTGATGTTTTCCGGGTCCGCTCGGGCATGATACCGGATTTTGAAACTACTCCGCGTGAAGAGCTTGCGACCCGCTTGGCCGAATTGGTGTCCGATATTGCAGCAGCCCCTGCCCCGTTGGAGCTGCTTTCTCTGCAACCGGACACGGCGCTTGAGGTCGATGATGTCGGCGTGACTTTCAGCGAGATTGCAAAGGCTTGCGGCACTATCGAACTGCCGCCCGAGACGGTCGTTTCTTTGGTTCCCGACACGCCTGCCCCGCAAGAAACAGATATTCCAGCGCCCGCCGCCGAGGCGACAGCAGGAACCATTGCCAGCGCGTTTTTTGATGGCGCTGAACGGTTCGCATTGGGACGCGCCGAAGTCGCCTTGGACGGTGCAGCCATATCGCGGCTCGAAGGAGTATGCGACGTCGGGCAACCCATGCACGCCGATCAGGATCTGGTTCGTCAGTTTGCACAGGATCTTGTTGGGTGGGACGGTGACGCCGCCATCGCGCTGGATCATCCTCAGCTGATTGTAATGCGGCCTTCAGGGGGCAAAGGGGATGCGCTTGCCGTTCTGCATGACGGGTCTCAATTTGCGCTGGCCATTCATGAAGCGCGCAAACTGGGAGCCGTCGTAAACCTTTGGAAATCAGTTACGGGATCGGAAAAATGATCCGGTGCCAACAGTTCAATTTTTCAACGAATTCGATCCGTGAAATTAAGTAGTCAGGGTATGTGTTATGAGTGAGAATAATCGTCGCGAGTTACTTCGTATAGCCAACGAGATGAAAGGCGTCAGCAATGACGAAACCGGGCAGTTTATCTCTCGGATCATTGGTGATCTTTCGAACCTGAAGCCCTCGATTGCTTTTGTTGGTCAGATCAAGGCCGGCAAATCCCGACTGATCAATGGTTTTACCGGACAGGCCGAATATCTGCCGTCGGATGTGAACCCTTGGACAACCGTAATCACTGATATGCATTTCGGCCACCCGTCGGGCCGGACGCAAGGTGCCGAGTTCCATTTCTTCGACAACCGTCAGTGGCAGTCCCTGATTGCCGAAGGCGAAGAGCTGCGCAACATGTTCCCCGATGACGAGGACAGTTATAAGCGCGAGATGATCGAAGAACAGGTCGACGCAATGAAGACCCGCGCCAAGCTTCGGCTGGGCGATAGCTATGAACAGCTGCTGGGCCAACATCATGATCTGGAAGACCTGAATTCGGATGATTTGGCACGTTATGTTTGCGCAGGCGATGACCCGACCGAGGGTGGGACACATGATCCGGCATCGGACCGGGGCCTTTACAGCGACATCACCCGAAAGGCCGAGGTCTATTTTGACATCGGACATTTCCCATTTCCGCTTACGGTCACCGATACGCCCGGTGTAAATGACCCTCTGCTGATCCGCGAAGAGATCTCTCGTCAATACCTCAAAGAGTCCGACTTTTTTGTGGTTGTCCTGTCGGCGCATCAGGCGCTTTCTCGGGCGGACTTGAAACTGTTCCGCCTAATGCAAGCGCTGGAGCTGGGCCAGATCGTGGTTTTTATCAACCGCGTGGACGAATTGGGAAATGGTGCCGAAGATGCGTTCAAGGTGCGGGCCGATGTTCTGGACGGGCTTGAGAAGGCGCTTGGGAACTCGAACATTGACGTGCTGACCGGCAGTGCCCAATGGGCGCATTACGCCCTGACCGGTGACGAAGCCGGTATCAATCACGACGATGTCCTGGCCTGGCTGCGCGCGCACCCCGATCAGATGAAGCAATATCTGGACGGTGTCGAAGAGATCAAACAAGGCCCCGGCCCGATCAGCCGCGAAGGTGTTTTGCGCTTTGCCGCTATGATCGCCTCCGGGTTGCCCGATCTGCGCCGGCATGTGACCCGAGCGCTGACAGAAGGCCCGCGCGATGAACAACTGCGTATGGCCTGGCAGCATCTCAACAGCTTTGCCCAAGGTGAATTGGACCGGTCCAAAGCGCATCTGCGCGCGATCGAGAACGACACCACAACCTCGGCAGAAGACGCTGGTGAAAACAACAGGATATTGGCCGATCTGCGGAACTCGGTCAGCGACAAGACCACCAAGATCATTGACGAAATGGATGACGTCCTGGCCAACCTGAGGGGCGTAATGGATGACACCGTGGCCGAGGCCGTGTCGGGCGTTGTTCGCGGCCCGAACGGAGATTCTCCGCTGTTGTCGAAAACCGGAGAAACCGAGCTGAATTTCACTCCGCTGCGTGACCGCATGCGCGAACTTGTTCAGGGGGCCACCCAAGTTGTCCGCCAAAGAATGCTGAGCGAGCTCTACGCAATCGACATGCAAAGCAATGCCACGCTGCGGGCTCTGCCCGGCTGGCAGGACGCAACCGACAACCGGATGAATACCAGCGCAGTTCGCTGGTTCCGTCCGGACACGTCCGCTTTGACCCGTGGCATCACTGTCGAACTTCGGGTAAACTGGTTGTCCCGGCTGATTTCGCGTAAAAGTGTCGTGTCCCGTGCCGAACGCATGATCGTTCAGGAGTTTGAGATGATCGGAGATGATCTGGTGGATACCGCCCGCGGTGATTTGACCGAGCGGCTTAATACTGTGCTGGACCATTATCTGGCCCTGCTCGCCACACATCTTGAACATCGTGCCGGAACCGGCGAAACAAATGCCCGGGCCGAGGCGCAAGCCTCCTTCAACCACGCACAACATATTTCTGACGAGCTGGGCACCCTATTCAGCCAGCATCAAACAGATGAAAGACTAGCAGAGGCAGCGGAATGATCGAATTTCCCGGAACCGACAAGGAAGTGAGGCAGCTCGAGCGCTTTCTGACCGCGACCGAAAGCCTGCCGAGCGACGTGGCGCTCGAAGATATGCGCGCCCGTGCTTTGGCGCATGCCGAACGCTTGTCAAACGCGGTCAATATTGGATTCGCCGGAGAATTTGGGGCGGGAAAATCCAGCCTGGCCAACATGCTGGCCGGGGCAGATATTCTGCCTACCGGGCCGCAACATCTGAAACTGCCGCTCGTTATTGTGGCATATTCCGAAACCCCCGAAACAACTGTCGGGTGGTGGGACCGGGAACCTAAGGTCTATTCTGGAATTGCACTTGAAAAAGCCGCCAAAGACGAACCCGACTTTATCTCTGTTGGATTGAACACCCCTGCCCTGCAAGAGATATCGCTCTACGATCTGCCTGGGTCAGGCGCTTTGGATGATACCTATAAACCGACGCTCGATCTGCTCAAATTTGTGGATTGCGCGATCTGGTGCACCAACGGCACAAATGCATGGCGCGAAACGGAACGCCATCTTTGGGCTAAGGTTCCGGAAGAGTTGCGAGCAAACAGCATATTGGCTGTGACACATACAGATTTGCCTCCGGTACGCGACGCGCTTGACCGGGTGTTGGCCCGCTTGAACAAAGAAAAGCGCAATATGTTCCGCTCGGTTGTGCCGATCGGCACCCCAGTGGCTGTCCGTGCCATGGCGCAAGAGCCAGAACCGGATTTCGCCCTTTGGGAAACCTGCGGTGGACAGGGGCTGGCCGAGCAGGTGCTTGATATTGCTTCGAACCGGCGACAGGCAGACCTGAGTTCGGCGCGCGAAGATCTGGAACAGCACTTTCTACCCTATCTGAAATCGATTGACGTTCAGGTGCCGGACATAGCCGCCCTCGACGCGCCCTCTATGCAGGCTACGCTGGAAAACGTGCTACCCCCTATCGACAATCCGATCCTGGAAGACTGGCTTGCCGCAATTGCCAGTATCTATGAAGACCTGCGGGAAACCTCAAATATGGAGCCTGCGGCTTTCCTGCAAAGCTGTCAGGAAATCGTTGAGGATTTCGCCGAGCGCCTGGAAAACGATGGCGAGATTGACCCGACGGCGGATTGGATTCCGGGTGAGTTCGAAAAGGCCACGGACTTGTTGCTTTTGCTTCAGTTCGAAAGCGGCGTTGCGCCACTGAAGGATGCGATTAGCATCCTGGCACAGCTGAGTGACAACCTTGCTTGGGCCGGCAGCCGGGTTGAATCGGCACAACCAAAGACCGGAACCTGAAATTTCCGCTCAAGGCTGAGCGGCAATTCCGCGAATCGTAGAGGCGATTCCTACGAATCTATTGTTTCGAATTTGTAGACCAATCCTTAAGAATTTGTTTTTAGCTTTCGATTTTATCACAATATATTTCTATATGTAGTATAAACTGTCAAATAAACACTACATATAGATCAATCGCAAAAACGATCCTTAGTGAAGCCATCAGGCGGCCCCAATAAAGTCAAATTTGAATCGTCTAACCGACTTGAGTGTCCTGCGGTTGTTTTTGGTTGTGTGTTTGCGGGCTATTTGCCCAGGTTTTTTGCCGCAAAACGATTAGAACGGGCGGAATGAAATGAGCCATAACCAGGCTGTCGGTGCAACGCACGACGAACCTAAGATTGAAGGACTTGAACCTGGCGCAAAGCTGTTGCGCGGGCAGTATGAGATTCTTCGTTTCCTCAGCAATGGCGGGTTTGGGATTACCTACCTGGCCCGCGACAGCCTAGAGCGCGATGTCGTGATCAAAGAGTGCTATCCGGGCGCTCTGTGCCGTCGGAATGGTGACGCGGTTGAACCCATCAATCCCGACCACAAAGAAGATCTGCGCGCGATCATCGACCTGTTCATTCAGGAAGCGCGCAATCACGCCCGACTGGTTCATCCCAATATCGTTGACGTACATCAGGTCTTTGAAGACAACGACACGGCGTATATCGCAATGGACCTGATCCGGGGTTGCGATCTTCTGGATTATTCCGAGAACCCCGAAAACGACGCGGGCCCGGATTTCATTGTCCAAGTCACCGAGAAAATGCTGTCGGCCGTTTCGTTCATCCACCAAAGCGGAATGCTGCATCGCGATATCTCACCGGACAATATTCTGATTGACCAAAACGGAGACCCGGTCCTCATCGACTTTGGTGCCGCGCGCGAACAGGCAGCCAATCAATCTGCTGCCCTGTTGACTTTGCGCGTTATCAAAGACGGCTATTCCCCGCACGAATTCTATGTACGCGGCGCAGATCAGGGACCCAGCAGCGACCTCTATGTTCTCGCGGCGACGCTTTATCACGCCATCAGTGGCGAACGTCCGATCGACGGGCAAACCCGACTGAATGCCTTCAACAATGGCCAGGATGATCCCTATACGCCCCTCGCAGGTCAGTACAGCGGCTATCCCGATGGGTTCCTTGAAGCGGTCGACAAAGCGATGGAAGTTCACGCAACAGATCGTCTGCAAACGGCCCTGGATTGGCTGCGGATGTTCCGTGGTCCCGGCGTCATGTTTGACTCCTTCGCCTATCGTCCGGTCTCGGTCATCGTGGCGATGGACCGTAAGGACGAAGTCGAAGAGCAAGCCCGGATCAAAGCCGAAAGTGAAAATGCCGAGGCGGTGGTGACTGCCTTGTTGGCTGGGAACCCTGACATTGCCCTGGGTAATGAGGATAAGTCAGAGGGCGATCTGGCCAAGTTTGCACAAAAAGAAGAGGCCGCGGTTGCGGTCGACACGATCGTCAAGAACGGATCAGGCGGCAGCGGTAAAGTCATCGCAGGCGCTGCTGCGGTGGTGGTTGCCTTGGCTGCAGGCGGATTCGTTTTGTTCAGTGGCAGCGAAGAAACCCCCGAACCGACAGCAGCGCCGGTCCAAGTGACCGAGACAGAGGCACCAGCCTCGGAACAGCCGGAAGAAGCCGTGGAAACGGCGGCACCGGCCGCTGCGGAAGAGGTCGTGGAAACGGCAGAACCGGCCGCTGCGGAAGCTGAAGCACCAGAACAAGAAGTCGCAAGCGCAGAACCTGTTGAGCAGACGGATACCCTCACGGCGCAAAACGCCGAAGCGCAACCTGTCGAGGCAGCCCCGGTTGCTGCTGACCCGGTAGAAATCAGCGCTGCTGCTGGCCAACCGGCAGAAACGCAGATTGCGTATTCTCATTGGGATGTGGAAATACCGTTCCAGACTTCGAAACGCCGCGCCTCGACTGGCAGCGTCGTTGTCGTGACCGGCATTGACCCCACGCTGGATACTTCCGTGATCGGAGAATGGGTGCAGCATGGGGCGTCAATTTATACTGTGAATGGAGTGCCGGTCCAGGCAGATGCAAGTTTTGCCGCCCAGATTTTGGATGACCTGAAGGTCGATCCGGATGGGTATATCCGCATCACTGCCCGTTATCGGGAACTCGGAAAAACCCGTGCGCAGAACGGATTGCTGGCCCTGCCCGCCATTCGCATGTTGGGTCTCGAGAATGGTTATGTGTTCACTATCAGGAACAGCAATGGAAACGGCTGGGCAACTGTTGTTGACACTGCACCAGACGCACCCGCAGCAGGCAGCCTGCGCAAAGGCGATGTACTGATCTCGGAAAATCATACCGGTCAGAACATTACCAACCCTGAAGGGCTGGACGCGCTTTTGCAGCTCCTTGTTTCTGAAAACCAGCCCGAAGCCCGCTTTACAGTTCTGCGTAACGGTACTGAAACGGGTGCGGTTATGCCCCTGGTACAGGAGTAATGATCCGGTCTGATTGTGATCTGCCTGTGTGTGTTTGCTGAGAGTGAAGCGAAAGCCATCACTCTGACGGGGACCGGCCCGTCGCAGAAGGTAAATGAGTTTTTTGTTCCCAATCATCAGTGCCTGTGTGCCGAACGTGCAGAGGTGAGTAGCAGCCCCATGGGACGTAGTTCCTGTGCCAAGAAACAAAGGTGTCGACACCATGTTTAAATATAAAAGCCCCCTTAGCCGGCTTCTCGAAGGTGCCGGCAAACCTCAAGAGACCGAAACCGAGGAGGTCGCGTCACCTGAGTCTGATAACGCTGAACCGATTGCGGATTTCAACGCACTTCGTAATGCACTGGCAGGCGGCAACATTGCTGCTGATAGCTACGATGAAAGCGAAGAACTATTACCCGAAGGCAAGATGCCGGTGTTCTCCGAAGCTGAACAAGCCACTGCCGATGAGATTATCGTCGAGGAAGTGGTCGCCGAAGTGCAAAGCGCCACCGAGGTTACAGTTGATGCCGACCCAAAGGACGACGAACCGGTTGTGACACTGCATGTGTCAACCGAAGAACTGACAGCCACGATTGAAGATCCCGCGCCTGAAATGGCGATGGAAGAACCGGTCGTAGACGTAGTCGTCGAGACAGTTGATCCGGAACCAGAAGCGCCTTCTGCCCCGGAGGTCGAGGCACAACCTCAGCCTGCTCCTGCGGCAAAAGAAGACAGACGCAGCCGTGTGAAAACCACCTTCCTGGGCTTCGAGCGCGCGGATACGCATGTTCAGGACCTGATGGAAACAGCCGAGCCGGTGGCTATGGCCAAGACCGAGACCGCGCAGGCGACATTCCCGGTAGGATGGCTTGTTGTAACTTCCGGCCCCGGCCGCGGTTCCAGCGTTACGCTGACAGAAGGCCTGATGCAGATTGGGCGTAATGATGACCAGGCGATCCAGCTGGACTTTGGCGACACTGGGATTTCCCGCAGCAACCATGCGGTAATTGCCTATGACCCGGAAGACCGCAAATGCTATCTGGGCCACGGCGGCAAGGCCAATCTGGTGCGCCTGAACGGCAAACCCGTTCTCAGCACGGTTCCACTCTCCACAGGCGATCTTATCCGGATCAGTGAAACCTCAATCCGTTTTGCAGCCTTCTGCGATGACGGCTTTGATTGGCGGGATGTTTAATTGATGCTGGCGACCCCGGCATATGATCTTGCGCTGATCCTGGATCAGGGTCAGCGCGACACGCAGGAAGACGCGGTCGCGTCGCGTATGTTCGACGCGGCGGATGCGGGCTATGTCATCGTCGCGGACGGAATGGGTGGGCATGCGGCAGGAGAAGTGGCATCCGAGCTGGTGGTCAAAGCCTGGCGCGATGCACTGGATACCGAACTTGAAGCAGACGCTCCGGCTGAGACTGCGCTGATCGACGCCTTACCCTTGGCAGCCATGCAGGCAAATGCCGCGATTTCGACTTACTGCGAGGAGCAGGGTGAAGATTTCAACATGGGATCAACCATGTTGGGAGTTTTGCTGCTGGAAAAGCGCGTCTTCTGGATTTCGATTGGCGACAGCCCCCTATATCTCTATCGCGACCGTACCCTCAGCCAAATCAACGAAGACCATTCGATGGCTCCGATGATTGATGCTCAGGTTGCTGCAGGTACCCTTACGCCAGACCAGGCGTCGTCTCACCCCGACCGAAACCAACTGACTTCGGTGATAATGGGCGCCGCAATTCCCAAGGTCGATTGCCCGGAAGAACCATTGGGTCTTAGCACCGCGGATGTGCTGATCGTGGGAAGTGATGGGCTGCAATATCTGAGCAACACAGAAATTCAGGCAATTCTTGAGGAAAACGAAGATGCGCTGGCTCAAGATATTGCGGATGCGCTGTTGCGGGCACTGAGAACCAGGAACGACCCGGATCAAGACAATACGTCGATTGGCGTCATCAAACTCAGAAGAAACGACTAGAGGCAAAGCAACCGGACCAATGAAACTCCATCTGATCATATCCAGCCTGGCACTAGCTGCCGCGACGGGCGCTGCTTCGGCACAAGAAGCATGCTCAACCTATGAAATCCAGCGAGGCGACAGCCTGCGGGAACTGACCATCGCAGTCTATTCGACCGAAGATTTTCGGATCATCTTCGAGGCAAACCGCGATGTAATCGGAAATAATCCCAATGTCATCCGCGTCGGCGACGTTTTGACCCTTCCGTGTTTGGAAGATATCGGGCGCGCAGCTGCCGTGCCGCAGACAGAGGCCGAAGCAATGGCCGCCGAAATGGCCGCCGAACTTGTCAAGGCTGCGGAAGATCGCGCTGCCAAAGCTATCGCCGAAGCCGAGTCCCGCGTGGCCGAAGCCAAAGCAGAGGCGGTCATCGCCGCCAAGGCTGCGGCCAAGGATGAGATCGAGGCCGCGCGTGCTGAAGGTGCTGCCCTAATCCGCAATGCAGGTACCGGTGAACGTCCTGAAATCCGGGACCGTCAGTTGATTTTGATCACTGGCGGCAACTATTCCCCGTTCACGGATGAAGCTCTGCCGCATCGTGGTCTATATACAAATCTTGTTGAAACCGCGATGTTGCGCGCAGCGCCGGAACAGTCCTACAAGATTCAGTTCGTCAATGACTGGTCTTCACATCTGGATCTGTTGATGCCGACGCTGGCATTTGACGCGACCTTCCCGTGGTCGCGTCCAGATTGTGACGACGCAGATGCACTGTCTGAAAATGACCGTTCACGTTGTGAAACCTACAATTTCTCGAACCCGTTCTATGAAGTTGTGGACACGTTCTTTGCTCGCGAAGGTTCGGGCTATGAAGAGACCCTGACATATGCGGACTTTGCCGGTGCAACCATCTGCCGACCCGAGGGCTGGTCCCTGTCGCATATGGACGCGGTGGGGCTGTACGAGCCCGCGATCACGATGCTGCGCCCGGTTTCGCCGGATGAATGTTTCCATGCATTGATGGATGGAACCGCCGACATTGCCGCAATTGAGGCCCATCTGGCCGTCGAGGCAATCGGTCGGCTGGGTTACGAGCATCGCATTGTAGAAAACCCCAACCTGGCAGCGATCAAGTCTCTTAACATCATGACTCATAAGGATAATCCTGATGGAGAAGCGATCCTTGAAACGCTTAATCAGGGTCTGGCGATCATGCAGCAATCAGGCGAGTGGCGCGACATCGTCTCAACCGCTCTGCGTTATCAAATGGAAAATGGCTAAGGCCCTTATTGGCCTAAACTCAAAAAAGTCTGGAGGAAGTGGACATGTATAAATTTAACCTGAAGAAAGTCGTGATTTCGGCCACCGCCGTCACCGCCCTGAGCGCCGGAGCTGCCGCAGCACAGGAGGCCTGTAGCAACTATACCGTCGCGGATGGTGACACGATGGCGACCATCGCCATCGCGGCTTATGGCACCTCGAACTATCAGCCGATCTTCAACGCCAACCGCAACATCATCACCAACCCAAACGCGCTGGCGCCTGGATTGGTTCTGTCCTTGCCCTGTGAAGACGGCAGTCTGCCGAATGGCCAGTCAGCACAGGAACTGATCGCAGCAGAAGAAAAGCGTGCGGCCAGTGTGAAACGTTCGAACGTCTACGCCCCGCCAATCAAGCTGGTAGCGGGTAACGGATGGGAGCCATTCACGACCGAAAGTCTGAGTGGTGGTGGGATCATGACCCGCCTGGCGACCACAAGTCTTCAGCGTGCCGGCAACAGCCGTGATTTCTCGGTCAGCTTTGTCGACGACTGGACTTCGCATTTGGAAACTCTCTTGCCGCTCGGCGCATTCGACATCTCGATCGCCTGGACAGTTCCAGATTGTACAAATCACACCTATGAGTGGTCTGCAGCGACTGAATCCCGGTGCAACGAGTTTGTTGCTTCGGTTCCGGTCTATGACATCGTCGGCGGTTTCTTCACTCTGCCGGAAAGCGAATACTCACAAGCGACGGCCTTCGAAGACCTCAAAGGTGCAACCCTGTGTCGTATGGACGGCTGGAGCATGGTTGTACTTGAAGAAGTTGGCTTGAATTCCGATAACCTGACGTTGGTTCACCCCAGCTCGGCCCGCGAGTGTCTGGATGCCGTTTTGACCGGCTCAGCCGATGTGGCCGCGTTCGAGGTCGATCTTTTCGCCGCAACCATGAAGGACATGGGCCTGACCTCGGAAGATATCGTAGAAAACCCCTATGTTTCCACGCTGTCCTCGATGAGCTTCCTTGCTCACCGCACCAACCCGTTTGCACGTGAATACATCGCTATGGTCAACAAGGGCCTGAACGAAATGCGTGAATCCGGCGAATGGTACGCGATCATCTCGGACACGCTGCGTGAACAGAACGAAAAGCTGAACGCCGCGTCGAACTAATACCGATACATATGAACAGTCGCAGGGCCGGTCTTTGGACCGGCCCTGTCTTTTTTCAAGATCCAAAGATTTTTGCGACAAGAATGAGAGTCCGAATAATGGCTGCCGCGGTTTGATGCCTAAAAGGGCCGACCTTCCCTTCGAAGCCGAAACAACTTGGTCCCGGTGGCACTATCTGCTGGCGTTTGATCCAAAAGACTCGACTCTGTAAAAGCGGAAGCATAAAAAGAACAAATCAAGAACATATTGGTATCTGGCATGTTCGATGGAATGCAGCGTCGCGTCGTTTCATTGTGGTTTCCTCGGTTGGCAAGCGACCGGGTTCTGCGTCGACGCCTGGTGAATGGGCCCTTTGTCCTGACGCTCAAACAACAGAATGCCAATCGTATTTATTGCCTGAACGCTCAGGCTGCGGAACAGGGGCTGCATCAGGGCATGTCCTATGCGGATGCGCGCGCCTTTTGCCCCGCTTTGCAAAGCTGCACAGCCGATCCTCAGGCCGATATGCGTTTCCTGCACATCCTGCGTCGCTGGGCAACGCGCTATTGCCCCTGGGTGGGGATGGAAGGCGAGGATGGGCTGGTGCTTGACGTCACCGGGTCAGCCCATCTCTTTGGCGGCGAAGAGGCGATGTTGGCTGATATGCGCGGACGGTTTGCGCGCGCAGGGCTCTGGGTGCAGATCGGGTTGGGGGATACGCGCGGTGCGGCTTGGGCGCTTGCCCGTTATAACGAGGGGGTCGCAGCCTCTGGCAATATGCTGACGGCCCTAAAGTTGCTGCCGGTGGCGGCCTTGCGTCTGGATGAGAAGACCTCGGTCGCCTTACAGCGCATGGGCCTGCGCAAAATTGGTACATTGGCGGCAGCACCGCGCGCACCGCTGACACGGCGTTTTGGTCCCGGTCTGCTGCTCAGGCTGGATCAGGCTCTGGGCGCGCAACCCGAAGCAATCACGCCGCTGTCCGATCCCCCCCATTACGCGGTGCGCATGACCCTGCCGGACCCCATCGGATTACTGTCGGACGTGATGGCTGGTACCGAACGGCTGTTGGCCCAGCTCTGCGCCAAGCTGAAGGCGCAAGAGATGGGCGCCCGGAAACTTTGCATGACATTGCGTCGGGTGGACCAGGACTGCCAGCTGGTTGAACTGCGTCTGGCCCGACCTCTGCGCGATCCTCAGCGTATCCTGTCTTTGTTCGAACGCGGTTTGGGGGAAATAGATGCTGGCTTTGGCATTGATCAAATGCGGTTGGAGGCTACCGGGGTTGAAGCGCTGCCAGTACAACAAATCAGCCATGTGTCGGACCACAGCAAGAGCCGGCTGGATGATCTGATCACCCGGCTGGGCACCCGGGTCGGGCTGGAGAACATTCAACGTTTCCTACCTGCGGACAGCCATATTCCCGAGCACAGTTTCATCATCGCGGCCGCCGCCTATTCCAGCCCCTCCAGCGGGTGGAGCAGCCTGAACCCACGACCGCTCTGCCTGTTTCCACCCGAACCGATTGCGGCAACCGGCCCACATCCGCCCGCGCGGTTCCGCTGGAGACGCATGCCCCTGACAACCGGCCATGCCACGGGCCCCGAACGCATCGCGCCCGAGTGGTGGCATCAGGATGAAAGCTGGCGGTCCGGTCTGCGGGATTACTGGCGGGTGGAAACCACGCAGGGGCGCAGGCTCTGGCTGTTTTACACGCCTCAGAATCCGGGCTGGTTTGTACAGGGAGAGTTCGCATGATCACAGCAAACCGCCCGACAGACGCCCTGCACCGCCATATGCCAAAGCCCCATGCACAGGGGCTGGGTTATGCCGAACTCTGTGTCACCACGAATTTCACCTTTCTGACCGGGGCCTCCCACCCCGAAGAGCTTGTCCTGCGCGCCGCCGAGCTGGGATTGTCGGCAATAGCTATCACGGATCACAATTCGTTGGCAGGGGTTGTGCGCGCATGGTCGGCACTGCGAGAGCTTAAACGACAGACCAAACAGCCCCTTCAAATCAGATCTGAATATCGGGTTGATTCCTCCTCCCGGCAAGAGGTTGGCCACAGGCAGGCGCTTCCGAAACCGGACTGTACTGTTCTGCCTAAACTAATTACTGGCTGCCGGCTGCTGCTGCGCGACAGTGCGGTAGATTGGGTGGCGTTGCCCTGTGATCTGGCAGCCTACAAACGCTTGGCCCGCCTGCTGACTCTGGGCAAACGGCGTACAGATAAGGGCGATTGCGAGCTCTATACGCAAGACATGCTGACGGCTTGCAAGGGCATGATCCTGATCGCCCTGCCCCAGACCACCCTGTCAGAGGCCGCATCAGATATTCAGACCGTGCGACGGCGCTTTCCCAATCATGTTTTTCTGGGCGCTGTTCCGCGCTATGACGGCAGCGATCAGGCCTACCTGGCCGAATGCGCCCAACTGGCCCAGAAGAGCTGCGCCCCCATGGTGGCGGTCGGGGATGTTCTGATGCACCGCGCCCACCGCAAGCAACTGGCCGATACCCTGACCTGCATGCGCGAAAATATTACGATTGATCAGATCGGTACACGCGCATTGGCCAATGCCGAACGCCGCCTCAAATCCGGCCATGATCTGGTCCGGCTGTTCCGCCATCACCCCAGCGCCTTGCGGCGCACGATGGAGATTGCCGACAGGTGCAGCTTTGATCTGGCGGAGCTTTCGTATGAATACCCCGATGAGATTGCAAGCGGGGAACATCCGCAAACGCGTCTGGAACGTCTGGCACACGAAGGGTTGCAGCGCCGGTACCCCGAAGGGCCGCCCGACACGGTGGTCGGGCTGATGCGCAAGGAACTGGCGGTGGTCGCGGATCTGCAGTTTCCCGCTTATTTCCTGACTGTACATGACATCGTACAATATGCCCGGTCGCAGGGCATTCTGTGTCAGGGGCGCGGGTCCGCGGCCAATTCGGTGCTCTGTTACCTCTTGGGCATCACGGATGTCAGCCCCAACCAGATCGCCATGGTCTTTGAACGGTTCGTGTCCAGATACCGGGGCGAGCCGCCGGATATTGATGTCGATTTCGAGCATGAGCGGCGTGAGGAGGTGATCCAGTGGATTTACGAGAAATATGGCCGCGAACGTGCTGGTCTTTGCGCAACTGTCATCCATTTCCGCACCCGTGCAGCCATTCGCGAGGTGGGCAAGGTCATGGGGCTGTCGCAGGATGTGACCGCTGGGCTGTCGAGCCAGATCTGGGGCATGAGCAATGGCGGCGTTGATCTGGACCGTATTCGCGAGCTGGGGCTGGACCTCAGCGACCGGCGCCTCATGCAAACCATTCATCTGATTGGCGAAATCATCGGCTTTCCCCGCCATCTGTCCCAGCATGTTGGTGGTTTTGTGATCACCAAAGGACGCCTGGACGAGCTTTGCCCGATTGAAAATGCCGCAATGGAAAACCGCACCGTCATCTGCTGGGACAAAGATGATATTGATGCTCTGAACATCCTGAAAGTCGATGTGCTGGGGCTTGGTATGCTCAGTTGTCTGCGCAAATCCTTTGGCCTGCTGCAACAGCATGAAGGCCAGACCCTGAGCATCGCCAAGGTGCCTCAGGACGACACCGCCACATATGACATGCTCTGCCGGGCGGATGCGATCGGCGTCTTTCAGGTCGAAAGTCGGGCGCAGATGAATTTCCTGCCCCGGATGCGCCCCCGCGAGCTTTATGACCTGATAATCGAAGTTGCCATTGTGCGCCCTGGCCCCATTCAAGGGGATATGGTGAAGCCCTATATCCGGCGACGCAATGGGCTGGAAAACCCCGAACCCTTTGGCCCGAAACTGGAACAGGTGACAGCGCGCACATTGGGCGTCCCCCTGTTTCAGGAACAGGCCATGCAGATTGCCGTGGTCGGGGCCGGATTCACGGCGGAAGAGGCCGACCATCTGCGCCGCTCATTGGCCACGTTCCGGCGAATGGGCACAATCGGCACATTCCGGGATAAATTCATCAATGGGATGCTGGGTAACGGCTATGACATCAAAGTAGCTGAGCAGTGTTTTTCCCAGATCGAAGGCTTTGCCGATTACGGGTTCCCGGAAAGCCATGCGGCGGCCTTTGCCATGCTTGCCTATGTCTCGGCCTGGCTGAAACGCCATCACCCGGCGATCTTTGCCTGCGCGCTTTTGAACTCTCAACCCATGGGGTTTTACGCGCCCGCTCAGATCGTGCGCGACGCCCGCGAGCATGGGGTCGAAATCCGCCCTATCTGCGTCAATCATTCCGAGTGGGACAATATACTGGAACGCCGCCCCGATGGCGCGCTGGCGCTGCGGCTGGGATTCCGCCAGATCAAGGGGTTCAGGGAAGAAGACGCCGGCTGGATTGAGGCCGCCCGCGGCAATGGCTATCAGGATCCAGAGGCGCTGTGGCTGCGTGCGGGGCTGCGGCCTGATGTACTGACGCGCTTGGCCGAGGCAGACGCTTTTTCCGATATGGGGCTGACCCGGCGCGATGCACTCTGGCAGGTCAAAGCCATTCAAAGCCCCAAACCTCTGCCCTTGTTCAATGATCCGATTGACGGGGAAACGGTTCACGAACCCCCGGTCAACCTGCCCGCCATGCAGCTGGGCGAAGAGGTGGTCGAGGATTATGTTGCCACCCGCCTGACCCTGCGGGCCCACCCGATGGAACTGCTGCGCCCCTCTCTGCCAGGGCTGACCACACATGTCGCCTTGTTAGAGGTGCCCCTGGGGCGGCACAGCGTTTGTGGTCTGGTTATCACCCGTCAACGGCCGGGCACGGCGTCGGGTATAATTTTCCTGACGCTAGAGGATGAAACCGGGGTCAGCAATGTGGTGGTCTGGCCCAAGGTTTATGAGCGTTTCCGCCGGGCCGTGATGGGCGGGCGCCTGCTGCGGATCACAGGGTATCTGCAGCGTGAAGGGATTATCGTGCACCTGATCGCCCAGGACGTTCAGGACATGTCACATAAGCTTTCCGAATTGGGGCACCCGCAACCAGAGGTCCTAAGCACCGAAGGGTCCCGCACTGATGATACACCGAAGAAATCCCGCTATCCTGCCAGGGCAATGCACCCACGGGATCAGGCAAAGCGGCTGTTTCCAAGCCGGGATTTTCATTGAACCGCACTGCTGCATATCTCTGGCAGGGTCCGCACTGTCGGATTGCCGCAACTCAAAACAATATTGAGGCAAACTCACCCCTACCCCGTTCACAGGGCAAGACACCCTGTGCTAGGTTAAGCACGTATAATTGTTTATGAATTGGTGAGTTTCCCATGGCGCGAAAATGTCTGGCAATCCTGATTACGTCGGCGGGTCGCCGTGTTGGCCTACTGCAATGCTTCAGGGCGGCTGCGGACCGTCTGGATATAGATCTGACCATCATCGCCTGCGACCTGAACCCAGATGAAAGCGCAGCTTGCGCGCTTGCCGATCACGCCGCCGCCGTGCCGCGATGTGACAGCCCCGACTATGCAACCTCGATCCTCGAGATTGTGCGTCAACACGGGGTCAGCTTGGTGATCCCCACAATCGACCCGGAACTGATGCCCCTGGCACAGGCCGCGCCCGCCTTTGCCAATCTGGGCGCGCGAGTCCATGTCTCGCCAGTGAACGTGATTGAGGTTGTCCGGGACAAGCGCCTGACAATCCAGAAACTGTCCGAAGCCGGGGTTCCAGTTCCGCGCACATTGGATCATCAGGAATTGCTAGAGCGGCCACAAGACATCAGTTGGCCCATCTTTGCAAAGCCAAGTGGCGGCAGTGCAAGCCGGGGGCTGGATGTATTCGAAACCCTCGCTGATGTCCCCTCTGAATTCCCCGAACCGATGATCTTTCAGGACAAGCTGAACGGACCGGAATACACAATCAACATGTTTGTAGATGCCTCGGGTCAGCTCTGCACGGTGATCCCGCATCTGCGCATTCAAATTCGCGCCGGTGAGGTTGAAAAGGGTGAAACCAGGCGACGCAATGATCTGCAAACCATCGCCGAAGGCATTGCACAGGCCCTGCCCGATCTGCGCGGTGTCGCCTGTTTTCAGATCATCGATGACCCAGAACATGGCCCCGCAGTGCTTGAGATCAATGCGCGTTTCGGGGGTGGCTACCCTCTGGCCGATCATGCGGGCGCACAGTTCGCACAGTGGCTTTTGGAAGAGGTCGCCGAATTACCGTCAACCGCTCATAACAACTGGCGCGATGGTGTGAAAATGATGCGATATGACAGTGCGGTGTATCAGGGCTGATGCTGGTATTTGATCTGGACGACACCCTGTATCTGGAGCGAGATTTTGCATTTAGCGGCTATAACTGGCTGAACGGTTGGGTCCACGAAAAAACCGGCGCTGAAGGGTTCGGACAACGGTGTCAGGCCGCGTACAATGCGGGGGAAAGACGACGCATATTCAATGTGGCTTGCGCGCAGACCGGCCTTGATGCGACCGATTCTTTCATACAGGACCTGATCACCAGATACCGATCACACCCGCCCCTCATTTCGCTGTGCGAAGACGCCGAGCGGTTTTTGACAAACGCAGATCAGCCGATGGGGTTGATCACCGACGGGCCCGAAAAGATGCAGCGCAACAAGATCGCCGCGCTGGATCTGGACCGCTTTATTGCGCATATCCGCCCGACCGGTGCCTGGCCGGATGGCTACGGGAAACCGCATCCCCGCGCCTATGAAGAGATGGAATTGGCCGCGCAAAACCCGCGCAGAATGGTCTATGTCGCAGACAATCCGGCCAAGGACTTTATCACCCCGAATGCCCGAGGCTGGCGGACGGTTCAAATCCTCCGGCCCGGAGCGGTTCATGATCCTATTCCACCCAGTACCCAGCATACCGCATATGCCACGGTCACCAGCTTAGACCAGCTTACAGAAGTTCTGTCAGACCTTTAGCCGTGCCGGCTTTGGCAGCAACTCCGATTTGCACATTAGCAATCAAAGAATCCCAGTCCGACAGAACATGCTGCGGTTCCAGCCATTCCCTGTTATGGCGCGCATTCTGACGCATTTTATTCAGTAAGGCATCATCCTTTGACAGGCTGAAAATCGCCTTGGTCAGACCGGCAACATCCTCGGCCGGAACAAGCAATCCGTTTTCCCTGTCGCGGATCAATTCCCGTGGCCCATAGGCGCAATCGAACGATATGACCGGCAGACCTGTGACCGTGGCCTCGGCAACTACATTCGGGAACCCTTCAAAGCGAGACGGGAATACAAGAATATCCGCGTCTTGCATCCAGTCTCCGGGTTTTGGGCTGGCGCCGGGCAATGATACTACATCCGATAAATTCGCAGCAGAGATCTGCTGTTCCAACGCGTCGCGCTCTGGGCCCTCGCCAAAGATCGTCAACCGGATGTCTGGGTTGTCGCGCAGCACTTCGGGCATTGCCCGCAGCAGCATATCGAACCCCTTTTGACGATCCAAACGCCCGACAGCCACAAGCCGGGTCTGTCCGGACCCGATGTGGATCCCCCCCAGCGGAGCACATGGATTGGGGATTACACTGGCCTTTGGGATCAGGTCCGCAGGCAAATCCAAACGCGCACGTTCGGTCTGCATGACAATTCCGGATGCCCCCCGCGCAAGCCTGTTCACCGCTTTCAGCCACATGGGATTTCCGCTTTGAACCAGCGGATTGTTCCGCTCAGAGATCACGACGGGCACCCCGGTTCCACGCGCGGCCAACATGGTCAGCACATTCACCTTGGTCAGAAACGAGATGATCAGATCGGGACGCACAGCCCGGATGACCTTGCGAATATGCAAGTAGCGCCGTGCCTGCGTCAGTCGCCGCGAGATCTTTAGCGGCTGAATCATGTGTAAATGCGCGCACTCAGGATAGGCGAAGTAGGAACCAGAATCCTCTGTCGCCATCCCGGCGACGTGAACCTCATCCCCGGCCGAGATTCGATGCGCGGCGATCATTGCGGCGATCTTTTCCGCACCGCCCGCTCCGAACCCAGCTTGCACCAATAACAGTTTCATTTTTCACTCAGCGGCGCTTTTTACACGATCAGCTTGCTGTACCAGATCCAGAGTTTCCGGACGGTTCAACTCTTGTTCGACAATGGGTCGATTCAAGTCTTTGGACTGCAGGAAAATCCGCCCAATATATTCGCCCATTATTCCCAGGAACATCGCATTCAAGGTCATCGACAGCAGCAACAGGATGGTGGTCGTGGCAAAACCGCCCGGCCAGTTCTGGCCAAAGAACAGCTTGCCGATCACATATCCGATCATCAGCAAAAAAGTCCCTGTGCCAACCGTCAGACTAATCATCGAGGCAAGGCGCAAGGGCAGAAGCGAGTGGTTGATCAACCCGTCGACAGCAAGCGACAGCATGGCCCGAAACGGAAATTTCGACTCGCCAGCGGTGCGCGCATTGCGATCATATTCAAAGCCGATCTGGCGGAAACCCATCCCACTGATTAACCCGCGAACATAAGGAGAGCGATCATCGACCCGGCGCAGCTCGTCCAGAATACGCCGGTCAGTCAGCCGAAACTCGCCCGCATTTCTCGGCAAATCATCATTGCTGATCATATCGATCAACGCATAAAAGCCGCGCCGCGCGGCAGCGACGATGGGTCCGTCCGGCAGGCTACGGCGAATGCCGTATACCACGTGATATCCCTGCCGCCAGGTATCCAGCATCTGCGGGATCAGTTCGGGCGGGTCCTGCATGTCGCAATCCAGTTGGATCGAACAGGCCCCGTTTGCGGATCGATAGGCCGTCAGAACTGATGACTGATATCCCATATTGCGGGCAAATCGGATAACCCGGACACGGGGATCAGCAGCAGCAATATCCGACAGGATTTCAAATGTACGATCCGTGGAATGGTTGTCAGTGAAAATGATCTCGGGCTCATAAGAGGGCAGATCGTCAAACACCTTGGTCACACGTTCATAGGCCGTGCGAACGTTATCTTCTTCGTTCAAAGCGGGGATCAGGATTGAAACCAAAGTCACGCGTTCATCTCCGCTTGTTGTGACTGTTTTGTCCATTGAACCGTCCTTTCAAGGCCTTCACGCAAAGCGATTTTTGCCGACCAGCCATAACGTTTCGCCATCTGTGAAGGATCCGAAACCAACAATACCGGGTCATCCTTCGGCGGCGCAGAGGAAACCATATCCGGAGCTGCTCCGGTCAACACCTGCAACTCTCCTGCGACCGCGGCCATATCCGGAGCATCGCCAGTGACAACATTAATGACCGACCCCGCCTTGTCCGGTGCGTCAGCAATCAGCAGCAGCGCTTCGACTATGTCGTCAATATGTATCAGATCACGCCGATCATGTGGACGATGAAGGAAAACCGGGGCTTTCCGCAACAGGCGGCCAATGGCGTGGGGTATGAAGAAATCTTCTGACTGTCCGGGACCATAGGTCAGCGCCAACCGAGCCGTAACAGCCTTGAACGGCAGCCGGGGCTGAGCCATTTCAATATAGTGCGTTCCGGCCACCAGAGAGGCGCCATAGGAATTTCGCGGGTTCTCTCGCGAAGTTTCGACATAGGGCAGCTTGATATCACCATATTCCGCAATGGATCCGGTGCGCACAAACGCTTTGGGCGGCTGATCACAGATGGCCAAAGCCGACAGGATCGCAACCAGCCTCGAGAGATTTTGCAAAATACTGGCATTCAGATCTGCCAGGTCATCAGTCTCGGCAAATTTTGTCTGCGCGGCGGTGTGCAGAACTACCTCGGGTCGGAACGCATTCGCGACGCGTTTGATCGCGGCAACATCCGAATACCCATCGGTGAAAAAGCGGATTCCCGAAGCACCTTGCAAACGGTCCCGAGAGGAACCCGGCCGCGTAAGCACAGCGACCTCATCGCCCCGGGCCAAGCAGGCCCGAACCAGATGAGAGCCAATGAATCCGCTGGCTCCGGTGATCAATACGCGCGTCATTGTTTCCCCTTCAGGGAATAACTACTGGCATTGGCAAAGGCACGATGAACTTGCCGCCAGCGGCTTCGAAATCAGCCATCTGCTCGCGGATTTCGTCAAAGAAGTTCCAGGCCAAAACCAACAGGTAATCAGGTTTGCGTTCCATGACCGCTTCGGGGGCCAATACAGGAATAAGCTTGCCCGGCGAATACAGGCCCTGTTTCAACGTGTTCCGGTCAACCAAAAAATCCAGAGTTTCCGTGCCGATATCAAAGTAGTTCAACAGCGTGTTACCCTTAGCGGGCGCGCCGTAGCCAGCGATCGTTTTACCCGATGCCTTGAGGTCGGCCAGCATGGAAACAAGGCTGTCCTGCATCGCGTGAACACGCTCGGCAAATGCTTCGTATGCCTCTTTGTTGGTCATACCTGCGGCATCTTCGTCAGCCAGCATATCAGCAACAATCGGCGCCGGGGTTTTGTTCAGCGCGGCGGGTTGCATGAACACGCGCATCGAACCGCCATGAACCGGCAGTTTTGTGACATCCACTACATCGAGTCCAACGGACTGGCCCAGTTTGACGACGGACAGAAGGCTCAGTTCAGAGACATGTTCGTGATAAACATTGTCGAACTCGTTGGTCTCGAGGATCATCTTGCCCCAAGGCACTTCGATGATGAAGACGCCGTCATCTGTCAACAGGTCCAGAACACCTTCGGTAAAGCCGTGCAGATCGTCTATATGGTTGAAGGTATTGGTCGTCGTGATGACGCTGGCCGGCCCTTCGGTTTCACGAATCTGCTGCGCGGTGGCGCGGTTGAAAAAGTCCACATGGACCCGAACGCCCCGTTCGCCGGCAATCTTGGCAAGGTTGGCCGCCGGGTCGATGCCCAATGTGCGCCCGCCCTGATCATTGGCATGGGACAGCATCAGACCGTCATTACAACCGATATCAATGATCAGCCCACCTTGCGCACGCTCTACCGCGACCGAGGCGAGTTCGGCGAAATGTGTATGCATTGTTGCCGCACCGGACGGGACATAAAGATAGTCCGTAAAGAAATCAGCAGGCACCTGATCTGCAACCTGGATCAAGCCACAATCCAGACAGGCCTGAGTATTCAGCGGGAAAGCCGGTTGCGGAACATCCTTTTGCTCGGGCCGTGCGAACATATTGGCGGGCGGGTGATCGCCCATCGGCAGCACAAGCATAAGGTTGGCAGACCGGCAGGTCCGGCAGGTCGTGCGAACAGACGTATTGATGCTTTGATCGTTCATCAGACCAGTGCTCCTTGGAATTTCAATGCAAATTCTTCAAATTTTGCATGCATATAATCGATTTGCGCTTGTATCAGACCATGGTGACAAGCCAGCAAGATACCCCCGCGCATAACCGCATCGGAATTGGGATAGCCCGCGGGATCTGCTCGGTATTCTACTTGCTTCATGGCAGGCTGACGCAGAATGTTTCCGGTAAAGACGGGCCGAGTTTGAATGTCCGAAGTCTCAAGGAATATCTGCATCTCGCGCCGTGTGAATGGGGCACCTTCGCGCAATGTCAGCGGGAAGGCCAGCCAACCGGTGCGCGAGTTCGGCAGTTGTTCAGGCAGGATGAACCAGTCTTCATAGCGGGCAAAAAAGGCGCGATGAGCAGCGAAGGCCTCTTCGCGCACGCGGATGTTGTTGTCCAGTTTGCTCAGCTGCACCAACCCGAATGCCGCGCTGATTTCCGAAGGTTCAACGTTATAGCCAAGATCCTCGAACAGAAATTTGGCATCATACTCGATCCCGTCCAGTTTGACGTTGAACCGGTTCTCGATGGCCTCGGATTCCACAAACAGCGAGGACGACCGCCCCCAGGACCTCAGCAAAAGCGCCTTGCGGCCAAGCTCTTCGTCATTCACGCACAACATGCCGCCATTCCCGGCGCCATTGATGACGTGGCTGCCGTAAAAGCTGGTGGTAGAGACGTCGGAATAGACGCCCGTGCTTGTACCGTCGATGGTCGCGCCCAGCGTGTCGGCGCTGTCTTCAATCACCTTCAGGCCATGCGCATCGGCCAGCTCGCGGATACGGCGCCAATCTGGCAGGTTTCCAATCAGTGACGGGATCATGACGGCAGATGTATTTGGCGTGATCATGCGTTCGATCGCGTCTACGTCGATATTATAGGTCCCGACCGCGGCATCCACAAAGGTCGGGATCAGGCCCTGACGGACAAGCGGAGCAACCGTCGTGGCAAAAGTCAGGGCCGGAGTGATAACTTCGCTGCCCTTTGGCAAGTCCAGAATCTCGACCGCGAGGTAGTTCGCCGATGACCCCGAGTTCACCATGATGCCGTGGCGTTTGGAAAACAAAGCAGCCACTTTTTCCTGCATCTCGCGCACTTTGGGGCCCATCTGGGTGGACGTTTTCAGAACTTCGACAACCGCGTCGATCTCTTCCTGGCCATGCACGGTTTGACCGTAATTCACTCGCATTATTCTTTTCTCCTCAATAACCCGCTATTGCGCGGCGACCGGAGCCCGGTCGAAATCCCGTGAAGACATCAGGTCACTGTAGAACCCGATCTGATTGTTTGTGATCCCACCCATCTCCGCACCGGCGGCATGGGCCTTGTACCAGTCTACTGTCAGGCGAACGGCTTCGGGCAATGTCAGTTGCGGACGCCAACCCAATCCCGTTTGCGCCTTAGTGCTGTCCAGTCGAAGAATACCTGCCTCATGCGGCGCGGCAGATGTCTGTTCAGCAGACGCCATCGAAAACTGTGGAGCTCCGTCGCCCCAGGCATCCTGCATCAAGGTTGCCAACTGCCGGACATCCACCGTCCCCGACACATCAGGGCCAAAATTCCAGGCGCCAGCAAAGCTTTGCCCATCCCGATACATTCGCGCGGCCAAGGCCAGATAGCCCGACAGCGGTTCAAGAACATGCTGCCAGGGGCGCACGCTGAGCGGGTTGCGGATAACCACCGGTTCGCCCGCCTCGGATGCGCGGATCACGTCGGGGATAAGCCGATCTTCGCCCCAGTCGCCCCCTCCGAACACATTCCCGGCCCGGACTGTTGCAAGTTGCGGCCCATCCGCTGATGAAAAGAAGGAATGACCATAAGATTGCGCCACTAGCTCGGTACAGCCCTTCGAGGCGCTATATGGGTCCCTGCCGCCCATCGGATCGTTTTCGCGATAACCCCAGGTCCATTCCTTGTTGTCGTAACATTTGTCACTGGTGACAACGACCACCGCCTTCAGTGAGCGCATCCCCAAAGCGGCATCCAGAACATGGGCCGTTCCAGATACATTGGTCGCAAAGGTTTCGGCAGGATCCCTATAGGACCGGCGCACCAAAGGCTGTGCAGCCATGTGGAACACGATTTCAGTGTCCACCCCTGACAGTGTATCCAGCACCGCCTGACGATTGCGGATATCCGCAATCCGGCTGTCGGTCAGCCCGTCAACAGAACAGGCATCAAAGAATGAATGCCCCTGTTCGGGAGGCAATGACAAGCCTGTCACCTCTGCCCCCAGACGCCTCAGCCATGCACAAATCCACCCGCCCTTGAATCCGGTATGCCCGGTCACAAGAACACGGCGGCCGGCAAAAACGCCATCAAACTGAGAATTGACCTGCCCGCTCACGGTTCACCTCATATCGCCAGAGCTGGGTAGCTCTTGCCCGAACCTTCGTTGAAATTAAGCCAGGGCGGCGTTTCACCTTCGCACAGACCGTCCAGGGTATTCCTGTCGCGCAGGGTATCCATCGGGTGCCAAAACCCATCATGGCGATAGGCCATCAACTCTCCGTCGCGGGCCATCTGGGTCAGCGGGGTCTGTTCCAGCGGCTCATTGTCATCAACCATATAGTCCAAGACGCCCGGCTCGAAGACGAAGAAGCCGCCATTGATCCAGGTTTCGCGATTGCGGACCTTTTCGGTGAAGGCGTCAACCCTGTCGCCCTTGAGCTCGATGTTACCAAACCGCGCCGGGGGCTGAACCGCAGTTACGGTCGCGAGCTTGCCGTGTGATTTGTGGAAATCAATCAGTGCATTGATGTCGATATTTCCCACGCCGTCCGAATAGGTGCACATGAACGGCTCATCAGGAGTCAGCCAATCCTTGAGCCGACGGATACGACCACTGGTCATGGTATGCGCACCGGTGTCGACCACTGACACATTCCACCCGCCCGGAGCAGAAGGGACCAGTTGCAATTCCCCAGTGTCCAACGATACCGATATATTGTTGGCGATCAGGTGATAATTGGCAAAGAACTGCTTCAGCAGCAATGCTTTGTACCCGGCAGCCACAACAAAATCACGATGCCCGAAATGGCTGTAGATATCCATCACGCGTGCGATGATCGGACGCCCGCCCACTTCAACCATGGGCTTGGGAATGGAAACCGTTTCTTCGGCCAGACGCGAGCCTAGTCCACCAGCCAGAAGTACCGTTTTCATTGTCTATCCTTCCTTTATTCGATCAATAGAATTGATGGTCATGTGAATGGGCCCGCCCAGGAAAAATATAGGCAGGTTGAGTCGCGCAGGCACTGGTCATTGTTCAGCCCCTGCAGCTTTCAAGTATACCACACCTTGGCCGTAGCGGTTGTTCAGACCTGATAATTCGACTGGGCGGTAGTTGTTTGCCCGCGCATAGCTCAACAATGGGGCTTCCAGAACGGAATCGTATCCAAGCAGGAAAGCCGAAGGCGGGTTATCTGCAAACAGGGCCGGTAAGTCGTTGGCGCCTGCCATCACGTATTTGCCGGCAAGTTCCGGATCCGTGAAGGGTGCAATTCGGTAAGCGAATGGCCCCGTTGCAAATTCTGGATAAACGCTCAGGCCCGCCTCAAGCGGATAGATCGGCAGCAAAGTCGCGACCGGACCATCAGGCAGTGCGCTGCCTGCCACCGCATCCCGCAGGACAGCGCCGGAACCGGCAAAACGGGCAGAGGTGAACTTCGAAGGCTCTGTCAGCGAGACCAGGCCCATACCGATACGCGGGAGTCCCAGGATGACCATCAAGACAATACCTGCCGCAAGCACAGGCACTGCCTCGTGCCGCCGTGGCGGGTCAAGCCGACGGAACAGAACCGCGAGCAGCAGAGGCAGACAGACCAGAGGCTGGATATAATATTGCGGAAAACCGGGCGTTGGGACAAAAGCCATTGAGGCAGTCAGGATAATGATCGCCAGAACAACACCACCATGCCGCAGTTGCGAGGGCTGCATTTCGTCGACACGCGCACCACCACGCAGGATAATCCAAAGCACGGACAGAATGGCCATAACCATCACCAGGCCCACTCCGGCCACCCATGCCGAATGGGCCAGCATCAACTTGCCCGACAATCTCAGGGCCAGCCCCGGTTCTGTTGCGGCGTTGGCCTCCCAATAGGCGACATGTGGTCCGGTGTGAAACCCCAAGACATGCGCCAGAAAGACGCCCGGATCAGCGAGCAGGAAGGCAAACAGGGGCAAGGCCCCGATCAACCCTCCGATCAGCAGCGGCAGGACCACGGCTTTCAGTCGTCGTGCCATCGAAACATCCGCAGGCAACAAGAATGCGGCAAGAGCAATCGGCGGAATAAACAGTACCGCACTGACCTTCATCCCCGCCGCAATAGACAATGCGACGCCCGATAGGACCAGCGTCAAAAATCGCGGCGCGGGCTTTGACGTCTCGATCAAAAACAGGCCAAGCCCGATGACCGCAAATGGCAGTGGCAACAGATTGTTGGTTGCGGCCATACCGGCACCGGTCAGAAACAGCTCGCATGTCACGATGCCGATAACTGAAAAGACGGCGAGAACCGGCGATCCCGACAAGCGCAGCGTTACCCAGCCAGTCGCAGCGATCAATCCAAGCCAGGCCAGAAACAGGCCGATCCGAGCGGACCCCAACAGGCCGAACTCATCGAACAGAATGCCGGACCCAAGATAATACCACGCCGAATAAGGGACGTGATTGTAGAAGAAGTCCGAATAAAGCTCCCACTCTCCGAGCAAACGTGCCGGAGGGACGAACATCAGCTCATCCCGGCGCAGATCATAGGTCATCAGGCGGCCGAACAAACCGGCAATCAGCAACACAAGCCCCAGACCAGCGGTCACGATCCCAAGCATAGCACCCATGCGCGTACTTGACGGGGTGGTGCCCTTAAAGCTTGATATTCTCGCATCGCTCATCTCAGCCCCTCCGATCCAACGCCTGACCCCGGCCAAGCGCACGCGAAATCATGAGGTAAGACAATATGACAACCGGCCCCAATGCGACCGCCTGTGCCAGATAGGGATCAAGCCCAACCTGCATCAAACCGCGCAAAAGCAGCGCATTCACAAAATACAGCACGACATAAGACATCGCATATAGCGGGAAACGGCGGTATCCTTGCACGCCAAAGACAAACCGGGCGTGGATACAAAAATTCCAGATCACACCCAAAATAAACTGAAGCAGAAGCGCAAGCTGTGGATGCATGCCCGCAAAAATCAAAAGGGCAAACACGCTGTAGCCAAACGCCGTGTTGATCAGGCCGGCCCAGATAAACCGTACCACCTGCGCACGTTCCTCTGACGGCGCAAAAGCCGAGCGTATATTAAGCCTCGCCATCAAATGTTGGCCCTTTCGGCGGAAATATTAAACACAGAAACCAAATTCGGCAAAATAACCGACACCAGAAAAAACAATGCTAAATCAGCTGCCAGCGGGCAGCAGTTCCGGGTTTTCTCCTTCAGACTGACTGACCGCATTTGCTGCGTTTGTGCCAGCGCTTTTGAAAATGGGCTTAGACGAGAATTCCGAAATCGGAACCGGACGCAGGCCATTTGCACCATACCCTGGCACGAGCTCTTTCAGCAGGCGCTTGGCTGCCAGTTCGTCACCTTCTGCCGCAGCCTGTTCCAGTTTCCGGATCATGGCGCGCAGGCGGGCGACGGGAATGCCCTCGGGCCGCGCGGATCCGACGCCCGGAATGCCACATTCGTGGCGCTTCTCAGACGCATCAAACAATTCCTCGAACAGCTTTTCGCCTGGACGAATACCAATGAATTCGATGTCGATATCCTCATAAGGCTTTAGCCCGGCGAGGCGGATCATCCGTTCGGCCAAATCCACGATCTTGACCGGCCGACCCATATCCAGAACGAAAATCTCTCCGTGGCTGCTTTCCATTTTCAACCCACTGGCGGCCGCAACCAGAGTCAGTTGCACGGCCTCACGGATGGTCATGAAGTACCGTTCCATCCGGGGATCGGTCACGGTCAGCGGACCACCGTTCGAGATTTGACGTTGAAACAGCGGGATTAGCGAGCCCGACGACCCCAGAACATTGCCAAACCGTACAGAGAAGAACCGGGTTTCTTCCTCGGTTCCGTTGGTTACACGGTCCTGCGCCTGAACGTAGAACTCAGCAACGCGCTTGGTTGCACCCATCACATTGGTGGTGTTTACAGCCTTGTCCGTGGAAACCTGTACCATCGCGATGGCACCATAGTTCCGGGCCGCATCCGCGACGTTACGGGTTCCGATCACATTGGTCAAAACGCCCTCGCAGGGGTTCATCTCAACCATCGGAACATGCTTCAGGGCGGCGGCATTGAACACCAGCTCGGGGCGATGACGTTCAAAGATGTCATTCACACGCGACGCATTGCGAATGCTTGCGATATACATCCGCCGGGGAACATCTGGAAAGTTCTGCGACAAATCCATGTCGATGGAATAGGCGTTGAACTCGCAATGGTCGATCATCACCAGTTCCGCCGGATCGAAAGAGGCTATCTGACGTGCAAGTTCGCTACCGATCGAACCACCAGCACCGGTCACTAATACGCGGCGCCCACGGAACATCTCGCGCAACATCGAGCGTTCGACAGCTTTTTGTGGCCGCTCGAGAATTTCTTCCGGGTTGATAATACAACCGTTGGCCGCATCCTGGCCTTCTTCCCCAAGACCCGGCACGCGTGAGACAGCGATACCGTTGGATTCACACCAGCTGGTCAGCTTGCGGATGCCGTCACTTTCAAAATGCGTGATCGGTTCGGTCAGGAACAAGCGTCTGGGCAAATGATCCCAGGCTTTAAGCCGCTCGACCACGCGATCGGCATCCAGAAGAGATCCGATAATCTGAACATCGTGGAAATACAGCCCCATGGTATTGCGCGCATCGTCAATAATGCCCACCGGCTGATACTTGGAATGCGTATTCCGCAAAGACCTGACAAACAGATCACAACTTGCACCCGTGCCAACCAAAAGCACCGGAACCTTGTCCTGATGTTCGGCCATCAACCGCGCATTCTGACGATTCAGCTCACGGCTACGGGCAACTACACGCAGGGCACTGAGCAGAAGGATCATCAAGCCAAGCTGAATAATGAAGGCCGCGAAGGGTACAGCCTTGGTCACTTCGAAAACTGCACTGGCAGCCATGAGGCACAGGACCAACATTGTCGATCCCCGCAGGATCAGACGAATGTCTCGCAGTGATGTCGAGCGTGTGTGGCGCCGGTACATGCCCGCAAGCGGGAAAACCGCCAGTCCAATCAGGCTGGACAAGAGCATCAGCGGGAACATGGCTGGCGCCATCTGTTGCGCTACCGTTCCACCATTCGCAAGATTGATTGCCACTACGGCTGAGAAAGACGAAGCAACAATGTCTCCAAAGACTAATCGATGATTGGCACGCAACTCACTAACAATCTGCGTTTGCCAGCAATGAAAACCCGAAACCATTTACCTCACCCCTTTATCTCATCACCGGCTCAATTCCGGTCGAGAATTACTCGTACATCGTTACCCAACAGGATCCTGCAGCATCAAAACATTGCCACAGCTCCCAACTGATCACTCACAGACCGCTTGCAGCTGTCCTATATAAACCAAAGGCTCGCGATCAAATGATCAACCGAAAGCCTTGTACCCGTATCTTTGTTTTGCCCCCTTCACTTGAGCTTGTCTCAATCGCCCAAGTTGAACACACTCACTTCACTCGTTAATAATAATAATTCGCGCAAGTAACAAAATTGTTCCTCTGGTTCGCCGGTTAGCGCAATTTCTTCAATCTCCTTCAACGCTAACATACGTTTCCGCGCCCTCAAAAGTAATTTCTTCACACTTCATTAACGAATTGCAGCGTTTTCTGAAGTACTCTTTGACTGATATTTTGTTGAGGGTTGCAGAATTTCCTCCCTGTTTCGGCTGACTTGAGCGCCGATTGACCTAGCGTAAACAAGAGAAATGCTAATCTCACGGGGAAAATTACAGTCATTTTCTCAATCCGATGAAATCTTCGGGGGCCGCTGTCCGGGTCTCAATATTGCCCAATCGATCCACAATAAGCCCCTATCGGGGCATTGTGAACCAAGACGCAACAAAGATGACAACTCCTTTCGGCCAATCCTCTAATGAGTCGCAGGCCGGTTTTCCTGACAAAGGCTTTGTGAACTTGGCGCATGCTTGGAAAAATTTCCGCATAGTCAGGGTGCCGGTCAGCTCTGCCGCTTGAATCGAGAATCGATTTGGGATCAACTCAGCCCAGACTTCGTATCAGTGCGCCGGAACTTGGATCCGGCCAGCAGGATGATCCGGAGAGATGTTGGTTCTTGGTTTGATATTCGTAGTTTTCAGCTACAGTTCTTGGGTTTGAATATGAACAGATTTCTCGAAATACTGTGTTGCCTGATCGCGGGCACGATCGCGCTGCCCTTTTTTCTGGCGGGTTGTGTGATTGTGCTGTTTTCGGTTGGGCGGCCTTTGTTTTTTGGCCAACGGCGGGCAGGCTGCAACGGGCGCGTCTTTCGCATCTGGAAGCTGAGAACAATGTCCGACACACGCGATCAAAGCGGGGCTTTGCTGCCAGATTCGGAACGTCAGACAAAAACCACCAAGCTTCTGCGCCGCGTAAGGCTGGATGAGATGCCCCAGCTTGTGATCATCTTGCGCGGAGATATGGCCCTTGTTGGCCCCCGTCCCCTGCTTCCCGAAACCATCGAAGAGTTTGGAGACAATGGGCGGGTGCGCTGCACGGTTCGGCCCGGCCTGACAGGGTGGGCTCAGGTCAGCGGCAATACCGCGCTTTCAAATGACGAGAAGCTAAAGCTGGATCTATGGTATGTCGCGCACCGGTCACTATCGCTTGATCTGAAGATATTGTTCGAAACCATTATGGTAGCCTTGGCCGGAGAGCATAAACGCCCTGACCGAATTCAGGCCGCAGACAACTGGCTGGACAGCCGAAAGGAGACACCTGCATGAAGACGGTATTTGTGGGGGCGGTCGAAGGATCGCATGTCGCCTTATCCGCCATATGTGCCCGAGGGTTTGTACCGGATTTGGTGGTGACACTACCGCCGGACTTGTCCCACCGGCACTCTGATTTTGCAGATCTCAAACCCACTGCAGATCGGTATGATATTCCTGTCCACTATACGGCCAAAAGTGACTCGGCCGGAACAATCAAAACCATTCAAGCCGTAAAACCTGATCTGATACTGGTCATCGGGTGGTCTCAGATATGCGGGCCGGAATTTCGGGCCCAGGCAAAGATCGGATGCGTCGGGTTTCACCCATCCGCTCTGCCCCGTCTGCGCGGGCGCGGTGTAATCCCCTGGACTGTCATATTGGGCGAAACCGATGTAGGCGCGTCATTGTTCTGGCTTGGCGAAGGGGCCGATGACGGCCCGATTGCGGCGCAAGCTCGATATGCGGTCGATCCCGACACGGTAACAGCGCGCGAGCTGTATGACCGGGCGCTTCAGGCCCTGACGCAGCTGCTGCCTCAGCTTTTGACACAAATCTCCGAAGGTGACATCCCGGCGGCGCCGCAACCGGAAACCGGGATCAGCCTTTGTGCGCGGCGGCGGCCCGAGGACGGCCTGATCGACTGGACCAGACCGGCGGCAGAGATTAACCGGTTGATACGCGCAGCCGGGCCGCCCTATCCCGGCGCTTACACGTATTCTGCATCCGGTGAGAAGTTGGTCCTGCTGGGTGTACAGAACACCGCCCTGCAGGGCTACTATATCGGCCTGCCTGGTCAGATACAGGCCATCAAAGGAAACCGGTTTACGGTCGCCTGTGGGGATGGGAAATGTCTGGACATCATAAACTGGACCGGCGCCGATGCGCCGCCCGATCTGCACTCAAAGCTCAGGAATTCCGAATGACAGCGCTGACACCTTTTGACGGACAGGACGGACCGGTACTTGTGGTTGCTCCGCACCCGGATGATGAAGTCCTTGGGGCTGGCGGCACCATCGCACGACTGGCAGATGCAGGTCGCGCAGTCCATATCGCGATTGTCACAACGGGTCGGTCGCCCCGGTTCAGCACGGAACAGATCGCCAATGTACAGGCCGAAGCCCGGGCCGCACATGAGCATCTTGGTGTGACGCATACGCACTGGCTGGACTTCCCTGCCGCCGAACTGGCTGAGCACCCCCATGGTGACCTGAACGCAGGTCTGGGGACGCTGATCCGTGACCTCGACCCAAGTGTCATCCTGGCGCCGCATCCCGGCGACATCCATCTGGACCACCAGTTGAGTTTCCTTTCGACTTTGGTGGCAAGCCGACCTTATCAGGACAAATACCCGACGACGATCGCGGCCTATGAGACGCTGTCCGAGACAAATTGGAACGCGCCATATCTGACGCCGCCGTTCGTGCCAAACATGTTTGTGGACATTTCGGATACATTGGAGCGTAAACTGGAAGCCTTCCAGTTATTTGCAAGCCAGGTCAAACAGCCCCCGCACGAGCGTTCGGTTCAGAGCTTGAAAGCGTTGGCAACTTTGCGTGGCGCGACGGTTCACCGGGCCGCGGCTGAGGGCTTTGTCTTGGTCAGGTCGGTTATCTGACTGACCTGATCGCAAAATCGCCAAGCTGCGATCAGCGCATCCACGCTTCGGACCATAGTTGGAACATAAAGACCGTCCACAGCTGAGCACCCCAGTTGCGTTTGCCTGATTGGTGCTCGGCCCAGCATTTTTCCAACGCTGCCTTGTCCACAAAACCCTCAAGCCCGTTCCCATCCAGAAGAATGCTGGAAACACGGGACTTTAGGGGCCCGCGCAGCCAAGCGTTGAGTGGGATACCGAACCCGCGCTTTGGCCGGTCGTACAGCGATTGCGGAACCCGCTTTTTCAAAAGCTCCCGCAACGCCACCTTGCCAGCCTTCCCGTCGCACCGAAGCGAAGCCGAGGAACGCCAGGCGGCCGTTACAACGCGATAGTCCAACAATGGGGCGCGCATCTCAAGCCCGACCGACATCGACGTGCGGTCAGCTTTCACCAGAATATCATCCGGCAGATAATAAAGTGAATCCAACAACATCATGCTGTCCAACCGGCTCAATCCTGCGGGCAAATCATGCGTTCCGATCTCATTGCCCAGCGGGATGCCGGACTTTCCAAGCATACCGGAGGACCAGATCGAAAACTGGGCCTGATAGCGGCACTGGAACTCTCGCCCCTGCAGAACCGGCGCCAGCTTGGCCAGACGATCCGCGCTCAGATCGTCACGCATGCTGCTTGGGGCGAATGGCTTGAGGACAGGCACCAGAGCGCTCAGCACCGATTGCGGCGTCTGCGACAGCGCCTGAATCGCCAGGTCAGGCATCTTGCCCTTCAGGCGTTCAAAGGCCTGCATCCGCACATAGCGGGCATAGCCACCAAACGACTCGTCACCGCCGTCGCCGGACATGACGACTTTAAGCTGCTGGCGCGCCAGTTGCGAAACCAGCAGGGTCGGTAGTTGTGACGGGTCGGCGAAGGGTTCGTCAAACACTTGCGGCAAACCTTCGATGGCTTGAAACGCCATTTCCGGCGTCGCCGTCACCTCGTGATAATCCGTCCCAAGATATTCGGCGATAGCCTTTGCATGCTCGGCTTCGTTGGTGTCTTCGTCATCGAAACGCACGGTAAAGCTGGGCACTTTTCTGTTCGACTGCTCTTGCATCATCGCGGTGATCAGCGACGAGTCGATGCCACCCGACAGGAAGGTCCCAACCGGCACATCCGCAACCATCCGCTCGCCCACCGCGCGCAGCAGTTCGGATTCGATTTCAGCTATTGCTGTTTCATCGTCGGGATATGGGTTTGCGCGCGCCTCGGTGACTACCGCCTCGATATCCCAAAACCGCTCGATCCCTTGCAGAAGCGCATCCAGCGAGGCCGGTGGGGTGTCAAGTTTGATCTCGACCATGGAGCCCGCAGGTAGTTTCAGGACATTTGGGTAAATCGTGCGCGGGGCAGGAATATATCCCAACCGAAGAAACGATCCCAAGGCTGCGCGGTCCACCTCTGCCGGTCCAAATTCCGGATGCGCGCGCAGTGACTTCAATTCGGACCCAAACAGAACGGTTTTCCCAGCCAGGCCCAGATAGAGAGGTTTTTTGCCAATCCGGTCGCGCGCCAGTGTCACGCTCTGGGTTTTCCGGTCAAACACGGCAATGGCAAACATCCCGTGGACGCGGTCCAGTGTCTTGCGGATACCCCAAAGCTGCATCGCCGCCAGCAAAACTTCGGTATCGGATGTGCCCCTGAAGCTTATGCCCAGATCCTGCAATTCCTGACGCAATTCCAGATAGCCATAGATCTCACCATTGAACACAATGGTGAACCGGCCATCGGCGGAATCCATCGGCTGTACCCCGGTTTCCGATAGATCAATAATGGCCAGACGCAGATGCCCCAGGGCCACACCCTGATCTGGGTCCACAAACAACCCGGTTCCATCCGGGCCACGGTGTTCAATCGATTGACACATCCTGACAAGGACGGATGAGGCCTGAGACCGATCAACGGTGCCAAAGTTGATAAATCCGGTGATGCCACACATCGCTCAGATCCCCTTCTGTTCTGGCTGAGAGGCAATCTTTTCGGGATCAAGACTGCCGCTCTCCAAAATGTTCCGATACTGCGCGGCAACGCGGTCAAGCTGGTAGGTATTGGCCACAATCGCCCGGGCTTTTTCTCTTTTTTCCAGATACTCCGGGGCCGACCAATTTGCGGCATGGACCAAAGCGTCTGCAAGCAATTCCGCGTTGCGGGGCGGTACGATCAATCCGCAGTCGCGAATGATCACCGCCGCATCACCCACATCCGTCGACACAACGGGGTGGCCATAGCTCATCGCTTCGACAATGACATTCGGAAACCCTTCGGTTCGGGATGAAAGCACCAGCGCATCAATCCGTTTGTAGAATGCAGCCATATCATGCAGGTCGCCGCACAGCTCTACATTGTCCGCAGTCAGGTTATTGCGCGCCAGCAATGATTGTACTTCGGAGTTTTCAGGCGACATATTCTCTCCGGCCGCGATGATGCGCAGATCGGGGACTGACCGCAGCGCCAGGGACAGAGCCTGGAAAAGGGTTTCGTGATCCTTCTGTGGATGAAACCGCGCCGCGATCCCAAAAACCCTGGGCGGGTCGCTCCGCACCACAGAGGCTTGAGGCATGATCAGACCGTTCGGAATGACGCAAGACCGCGCAGCAGCAAACCCGTTCTTCGTGTGCTGATCCAATGCGCGTTGCGAGTTATAAATGATCCCTGCACACCTGCCCGACAAACGCCGACACAGATCAACGGCAATCCGCGTGCTGCGCGTGAATGAGCTGGTATCGTCCAAAGCCTGCCGCACCGTCCAGTAAATTGGCACCTTTCGACCTGATATCCAGCTGGCAATCAGCCCGATGACCATCGCATGGTACATCCAGCACAGAACTGCCTGCGGTTTATACTGACGGATAAGACGCGATATCTGCAATATCGCGCGGGGCATGGACGACAGTGATCTGGCATTCAATCCGATCAGAACGGCGTTTGGATTTGCACATTGGCTTTTGATCCTGTCCGAAACCTCCGTCAGCGACACCACCAATACCCGATCCCCGGATTTGGCAACCAGCCGCGCCAGCATCGCCTGGGCCCCGCCCTGACCGGAAAAATCGGTGATGACATGCATGATCATCGGTTCAACACCCGAAACTGACAAACCGGGCCGGAACCTTTAGACACACGACCTGGATGCGGCGGTGTGAACTGCCTATGCACGCGCCCGATCTCCGATTTCGCGCACAAGTTCGGCCAGGCCGGCGACGTCTTGATGCGACCAGGTCGGATCGACCAGAAATGCCAGGCTGGTTTCTCCAAGCTCTTTCGCCACCGGCAAGGGATCACCCGGGCCGATGCCAAGGCGGGCGAACATCTCTTCTCTGTATATCTCGGAACAACTGCCCGAGAACGCAGGGAAACCCGCCTCTGAAATCTCGGCGATGATGCGATCGCGGCTCCAATCCGAGGCCAGAGCCTCGGGCCTCACAAACGCATAGAACCGGTAATAGGCATGTGTCAGTTCGGCAGGCGGCACGGGAACCCGAAACGCAGCGCAACCGGAAAGAGCCTGCGCCAGAATCTCGGCGTTTTTGGCTCTATGGGCGCGCCAACCGTCCAGTTTCGCCAGCTGAATGCGCCCGATGGCGGCGGACAGCCCGGTCATCCGCAGATTGGTGCCCGGCTGACCACTATGCAGCCATCGAAACCCCGGAGGGTGGCTTTTGTTGAACACCTGATCATAGCTTTTGCCGTGATCCTTATAGCTCCAGACCCTGGACCACAGTTCATCATCATCGGTGATCAGCATGCCGCCTTCACCGCCGGTTGTGATGATTTTATCCTGACAGAAAGAATACGAGCCGCAGGTGCCAAAGGTTCCCACGTGCTGGTCACCGATCATGGCACCATGCGCCTGCGCACAGTCCTCGATCACCCAGAGGTCCCGACTGCGCGCCAGATCCATGAGACCCGCCATATCCGATGGCCACCCGGCCAGATGGACTGCGATAATCCCCACGGTTCTGTCGGTCAGAACCGGTGCAATCGTTTCTGCGGTGATATTCTGGCTCTCGCGATCCACATCTGCAAATACCGGCTTGCCACCGGCCAGAAGGATCGAACTGGCAGACGCGATAAAGCTACGCGGTGTGACGATAACCTCGTCTCCGGGTCGGATGTTCAACGCCAGCAGCGCGGCGTCCAGAGTGACCGTGCCATTTGCCATAGCGATCGCATGCTGCGCGCCGGTATAGGCGCTGTATTCACGTTCGAACTCTTTGACATCGGGGCCGGTCCAGGCATTCACGCAACCGGATCTTAGCACTGCGCTGACAGCATCAATTTCATCTTCTTCGAAGAATGGCCATTTGGGCATCAGCTGTTTCCCTTCAGATAAGCGGCCAGAGGATAGCCGAGGGAAGATGGGCCAAGCCTATTATTGCTCAAATTTAGACAGCAGGATTTCCGGATCATTTCTTTACCTCACGCCAAACCATCCGAGGAGGTCAGGCAAACTCAACAATTAACAAATTTTTGGCGGCCAGCGCCTGAATTGGAAACAAACTCCGCAGTTTCGGAAATATCTTTTTGTGCCGCGGCAGGCGAAACCTGACCTGAATCGATTGCTTATGCAAGGTTCCAGGTCACTTAACAGCGTGATTTTTCAACAATCAGGCCGCAGACAGTCAGAGGTGAAAAATAGGCAACAATCGGCTTTGGTGACAGCCCCGTTGACAGCTTCGGCGACATGGATCAGCATCGTCTCAACCTTGGTTTTTAAAGTTTGAAATGTTTCTTTGATGAGTGATTTTCCCAACACCGCTTCCGGTGCCCAGGCCGTACCTGCCGAACGTGGTTCGACAACTGGCGGACGCCCAAAAGTTCTGTTTGTCGGCAATCTTACGACCTCTTTGACCAATTTTCGTTATGACCTGCTGAAAGAGCTTGCGGAACGCGCAGACGTACTTGCTTGCGCACCGGAAAACGATGCGGCCACCGAAGCAGCCCTAGCCGAGATCGGCGTGACATTTCGGCAAATCCCTATGGCGCGCGCGGGGTTAAATCCATTTCAGGATCTGTCCACCCTGTTCACACTGATCGGGATCTGCCGGGAAATACGGCCCGATATCGTCTTTGCCTATACGATGAAGCCGATCATCTTCAGCGGCCTTGCGGCGCGGTTGACCGGCGTTCGGCGGCGGTTCGCGATGTGTACCGGGTTAGGTTATGTATTTGCGGATGCCGAACTGACCCTGCGCCGAAAAGTGCTGAGAGCGGTGGCGACAGGCCTTTACCGGTTCGGATTGAAAGGTGCCGACGAAGTTCTGGTTTACAACTCGGTCGACGCCGAGGAGTTTCGCAGCAGACGTTTGCTGGCACCTCAGGCCGCGCTGTCGATTGTGCCCGGTTCCGGTGTCAATCTCGCCAGATACGCAAAATCCCATCAGCCTACGGATCCACCCGTGTTTCTGATGATCGCACGTTTGCTGCGTGACAAGGGCGTGTTCGAATATGCCGAAGCCGCCCGGCAGCTTAGGGAACAATTCCCTGATGTGCGCTGTCAGCTTTTGGGTCCGCTGGATGACAACCCGGACTCGGTCAACGCACAGCAGCTCGAAGAATGGGGCCAGCAGGGGCATATCGAGTATCTAGGCGAAACCAAGGATGTTCGGCCATTTCTCAAGGAATGTTCGGTCTTCGTATTGCCCACCGTCTATCGTGAGGGCATCCCCCGCGCCATTCTTGAGGCGATGTCGACAGGGCGCGCCGTCATTACGACCGATGCCCCGGGATGCGCCGATGCGGTCAGCGACGGGGAAAACGGGTTTATCGTCCCCAAACGCAATCCAGAGGCGCTGGCGGAGGCGATGAGAAAATTCGTTGAAGACCGGAGCCTAATCGAATCCATGGGTCAGGCCGCGCGGGCGCGTGCCGAGCAAGAGTTCGACGTCGCGCGGATCAACACGATCCTGCTGCGGAAGATGGGCCTAATCGACAGCGATACCAAGCTGCCCTCCACTGCCACCGACTGATCCACACCCATTCTAAGCTCACGTCTAATCCGAGAAACTGCGCCACCCGCGGCTGAGACCCGGATCAATAGCATCAAGCTCGGCGACGTCAGGCCTATAGAAATCGGCCATTTTCTGCGCCAATACATCCGGCAATTCAGGATACTCCACCTGCCGCGCCACCGCTTTGCGAATCGCCTTTAACGGCCCCGTATGCCGGATCGGGTCAAGCAACGGTCGAAGCGGCGCCAGAACCCGCCTCAGAGGCAAGGGCACGATTGGCGTATTTTTGTTTTTGACCCTCTCTTCTAGTGGCGGCTCCACGACACCGGAAAAACCGATGTGTTCGGCGACACGGCGTAAGGTTTCTACCGGTTGTGAGATCGTGTTTTCGTAGGCCAGCAACAGAATTTGATCTGTCGGGAACAGATCGTAGAAACGGCGCAGGTGATAGGCATATCTACCATTGTGCAGGAACCTTTCATCACCGGCCTTGTCAGGATCCAGATACCGATGAATGTCGTCCCCGACAGTGCCCCGGCGATACAACATGCAGTAGTCGGAATAGGCCCTTCGAACCGGATCGCGCATCTGCAGGATCAACCTGACATCGGGATAGTCACGGGCAATCCTTTTGGCCGCCTCTGGATGTGTCAGATAGGTATTGCATTTTTCGCCTACGATACTCTGGTCTGAATATCCCTCGTATTGATCGCGATACCAGACCGCCCCCCGGTCATAATGATCCGAGAAATAGTGCAGCTCGGGATCCGGCATGAAAATCTGCGGCGTCGCCGTCAAAGAATTCTGCAACCAGGTGGTCGCACATTTCGCAGCACCGAATATCAGGAAATCTATCTTTCGCTCGTTCGCCAGGCCCATATTATCCTCTAATCCCTACGATCCGCATCGGGATCACGATACCAATTCGCGGTACACGTCGGACACTTCGGCCACGTGTTTATCCAACCCAAAATTATCCTGCACATATTGGTAGGCCGCTTGTGTAACCTGCTGCCTCAGCTCCTGGTCCTCGATCAGAGAAACGATTGGCTCAACAAAGGCTTTGGGGTCTTCTGGATCCACCAGAAAACCGGTTTTGCCATGATCGATTGCCTCGACATTGCCGCCGTGCCGTGTGGCCACAACAGGCAGTCCAAGGTGCATTGCCTCGATCAAGGTACGTCCAAATGGCTCGTTCAAGGCCGGCACAAGGGTGGCATCCATGGCGACCATGCACTTTTCAACATCCTGCCGAAACCCCATCATATGAATCTGCGCGCCCATCCCCTGTTCTCGTGCCACGTCCATGGAGCCTGTGTCCAACCCGTCATCGGGATTGAGTACTTTGCCAAATAGCAGGCCATGTACCGGCCTGTCCCCAATCTGTTTCTGAATGGCCACAAGGCTTTGGACAAAATGAACCGGCCGTTTTCGCGGTTCCAGATGGCCAAAATATCCTAGAAGAACTGCATTTTCCGGCGCACCGATTTCGTTCAGGATCATCCGACGCGCCGCGTCTGGATCCGGGCGCTGAATGCTCAGGTCGAAGGGGCTGCGGATGACCTGAAACTTTTTGTCAACCGAGCGTATCGGGCGCGAGGGTTTCGAAAAATACGACACGCTTAGGATGCGGTTCGAAAACACCGGCGCGACATAGTTAACGCCTACCGCGCGCGGATCCTGCCTGTGGTGCCAGATATGCTTGATCCCCAACCGTCTGGCCGGAAACACCCAATTCACATGCAATCGGCCCTCATTTGTGTGGACGATATCTGGCTTTTTGTCCCGCAAAAACCGGACGAGCTGGCCGTAGGTCCGGGTCCAGTATTCCGGAAAGCCAACATCTGCATCCGTTTTGTTGTTTGGAGGGCCCATAAGCCTGGGGCCCTGCAAAACTTCGACATTCAGACCCAGCGATTGAGCATACTGCCCAACCGACCCAGCTTCGTTGTGGCAAAGGACCAATGGTTCAAACTGATCCCGGTCCAGACAGGACGCAAGTTTGAGCGCGGAAACATGACTGCCGCCCAGATCTGCCCAACCTGCAAAGGGAAATAAAACGCGTATCTTTTTCATTCTGGCCTGCCGCCTTTTTGGCTCAGCGCCGGACATCAGAACCGAGCGCTAAACCATAAATCATTGAACTGAAATCTATTGTGTTTGCGTGACGAAGGTTCGAGAAACCGAAAGCGTATCCCCGGGGGACAAGACAGTGTCACCCGAAATCGCCGTTGCGGCTCCTCCGGCCGCGCGGGTGACCGAGTATACGATCACGATCTCTTCGACCGCATCAACCTCTTCAACAAGGCCAAGCGCTGCCAGCTCGGCCTGCAGGATTTTCGCGGTGCCCAGCCGGGTCTGCAAATCCTCGAGTTCGATCTGCACTAGATTCAGCCGCACCAGCGCATTCGAGCGCGCGGTATCAAGCAACTCCAGCTCATCGCGTTGCGCGCGGTTCAGCTGTTGCCGGGCCAAGCCCAGAGCGATCTCGATATCCACGCTTTTGCTTTCCAGGTCGTTCAGCGAGTTGGACAGAGATGACACGCGGGAACTGACCGTAAGGCCCTTTTTCTGTAGTGCCAGAGCATCATCCAGATCTTTGCGCGTGATCCCGATCTGATTTGCGCGCAATTCCAGCTGCCGTTCGAGGCTATCGATCTGATCTTTGAGGGTTTCCTGTAATTGGATGATGCGTTCACCCTGCCCTTCCCGGGCCTGTTGATCCGCTTGCAGAATCTCCCCCTGCAGACCTTGCGGGGGTTCAATTTTGGCATCACCACCGTCCGGGGTTAGTGTTGACAGATCAGCCAGCAGTCGGCGTTGTTCGGCTTGCAGAGCTTCGATCTGTTCATTGTACAACTGAACTTCACCCTGAACCCGCAATCCGGTAAAGTTCGTTCCTACGTCATTTTGCAACGGCAACCGGTATTCCCCGCCCGCAAGCGCCATCGCCTGCTGCGCGGTCAGTTGTGGCCGATAGGGGTACGAGCCTGGAATCTGGACATCCCCCAATATGTATACAGGCAGATGGCCGATGACTTCGATCGCCAGATGAGGCGGTTCTGCCATCCCCACGCGAGTGCGCATCTGAGTTTCCAGCAGCAGTACCAGTTCTTCGGTCGTTCGCCCTTCAGCATGAACCTGGCCGGCCAGAGGCACCATCAGCATCCCTCCCGAAGAAAGCGCATATTCACCGGAAACGCCTTGCCAGTTCACAAAAGACGCAACCACCGGATCCCAACGCATCGCACGCAAATTGATCTTGTCCTGCGGTGCCAGAACATATTCCTCGGCCTGAAGCGCACCGATAAAACAAGCCGAAGCCGCGATCACAGAAAGCATCAGTTTTTGCAATAATTTCACGACATTCTCCTAAGTGTATTCGTTGGTCCTAACACCGGCAGGCGCGACACGCTAAGCGCAATGGCAAGGACAAAGGGTACGTTCCAGAACCGGGCATAAAAGGTCGTCGCCCCGGCAAGCAGCACGACATACATCAGCATGGCAACGATGGTCAGTGCCCCGACCGATGGCGAGCGGCCGACAGAAATGGCCATCCAGGCCAAGTATATGCTGGCCAAAATAAAGCCGACCATACCGAGCAGAGAAATCAAGCCACCTTCGGACAGAGTCAGCAAATAGGCCGAATGAACCACGATTCCCTGTTCGCTGGCCAGGCTGTACTGGTTTGCACCCAGCCCGATCAACAAAGTGCCACGGGATACCTCGAAAGCCTCTTGCAGCAGGAATAACCGGTCAGAGAACGTGCCCGCCTGACTAATGTCACCTGCAAGAACGGCATTCAGAACTCGTTCGCGAAAGACCTCGGGCAAGAAAAGCTCACCAAAGTTCAGGACCACCAAAACCGCAATCAACGTGCCGACGATCAGGGTCACAACATGACGCGGGGACCCGCTGCTGAGGATAATGGCGACAGTCCCCACTATGGTCACGATCAGACCAGAATTCGAACCGGTCAGGATGACGCCGTAAAACAGGATTGGCAGCCCGATCAGCCCCCAGATGCGGCTGCTTTGCTTCTGCAGGATCAGGCTAAGCAGGAAAACGATGGCCATCGCCAGCATAAGCGCGCATTCATTTGCCCGCTCGACCAGCGAAAGCATCCGACCATTGGCGGATACAAACCGGTGTGTCGGGTCTTCCATGAAATTGATTGCATAGATGCCAAACAGCACAACAATGCCCATACCAATAATAAATGCCTTCATCAGCAGGACGATCTGATCAAAGCTTCGATTGCCGATCAGGATTGGCAGCACGATCAACGAAAAGAAGTACTGAACAAACACGGTCAGCAGCTCGGTCGGATCTCCGTTGATTAACGAACCTATGGTCAGGCCCCCTGTGAAAAACAGGAACGAACTGTACCAGAACCCGCTTGCGGGCCCGAATATCTTAACCGGCAGCTGGCCAGTTGCCAGCATGACAAACCCAGCCAGCACAAAGAAGAAATCCGAGAGGGTGAAATAGACGAAATCCACTCTGAGATAGTTCATCGGCGCCAGAGCTACAGCCGCCATCAGGAAATAGAGAGCTGCCATGTCTACGCTTGGCAAATAGCCGATTCCATTGGTCGGCTTGCCAAAGGAAACTGATTGGGCCGATGCAGGTCTCATGGGCGCACCTGCTCCTTTCCGTGTAATGCAGGGTTCAGCAATGTACGCCGCAAGTGTAACACACACAGCCCTAGCCAGACGGAATTACACAGCACATGCGCCACAGCGGCACCGACCACGCCCAAAACAGAAACCAACGGTGCAATGAGGATCAGAAACAAAATAGTGTTCAACAAACCGATCCGAACCAAAGCCCGGTCTTGCCCCAGGCTCAGCAGTGCAGGGTTCAGCAGTATCCCACCAAGATAAATACCTACCGCGATTGCCTGCACGCGCACGACCGGTAGTGCGGGGGCATAATCCACGCCAAAAATCGCAGTAACGATCGGTTCCAGCATCAAGATCACTGGAATCAAGACAAGGGCAATTACCCCCCAGAACCCGGCGCTGAGACCCGTTAGCATTTTTTGCAAACGGTCAAATTCATTTCGGGCGGCAAACCGGGTGAACTCGGGATAGATCGCCTGGCTTAGCGGCCGTCCAAGACGCAGTGCAGCTTCGCCGCACCGTTTCGCGATATGGTAATATCCCACCATCGTCGGTGAAATCAGAACACCCAATATGATCACGTCCAGGCGCTGCGTGGTCTGACGCAAGATGACAGAGAGATTGCTGTTCCAAACAAAGCGCAGAAACCCGGAATTTTCACCCAGAGTTTGCTTTATTCCAAGCATCGGACGGCCATAGCCATTCCGCGACATTTCTCGCAACCCCGCGGCAAAGGCCAGAACGCCGTCTAAAAGGCTGACAGCAACAAATATCGCGACAAAGCCAGGCAGCCCAAACCCCAGTTGCCAGGCAATCACCCCCAGCACCATCCGCACAGACGCTGCGAAAATATCCAGTTTGGCCAACAGATCGAACCGGTCGAAGGACCGCAACAAAGCCAGCCCGGTTGGCCTCAGCGAAACCAGAATTCCCAGCGATGCGACCGGCAGCACCCATGCAAGATCCTGATCCAGCCCCAGCCATCCGGCGATGATCGGTGCGATTGCGATCGCAGCGCCGGCGGCCAATACGCCCCCAACCACGTCAATCAGGACCGACAGCCCGACAAGTCGGCGAAATCGTTCGCGGTCTTCTTCCTCCAGCGCAGTGCTTCCATATCTAATCACCGCCTGCCAGGGCTCAAGATGAAGGAACCGGGAAACGATCCGCGCATAGGCCTCGCCTATTGCCATTACCCCCAAGCCTGCAGCCCCAAGTGCGCGAGCGGCCACCGGCAGAAACACAAGGCCCAGCAAAGCGACTGCGATCTGAGAGGAAAAGATCCATTTCAGATTGCGCAGTAAACGCCGAAGCACAGCAGTCGGGATTGAGGTTGCGCCGGGCTGAGAGGTCATGTCTGATCCACCCGCCCGCCGCACAAACGACCGGCCAATTCCGCCCCTTGGCGGCTGCCGGTCATTGGACCACGCCGCAAAAGCGTCGCGGGCGCTGTGCCCTCATTTTCGCAAATAAAAACCAATACCCAATCACCAATCTAACAAATCCTACAAGGGTCTGCGAACCGTAATCAGCTGCTTTTCCCAGGCTCATCCGAGTAATGATATGTATAGGCACCATACCCATATTGCCTTTGCTTCCGCATGTTCACACCATTCATGATCGTACCGGAAATCTTGATATTGCTCATCCGCAGCTTTTCGATTGCATCCTTGAGAATTTTTTCGGTGGTCTGCCCCCAGCGCACCACCAGGAACGTACCGTCGACAAGCGGTCCAAGTCGGATCGTGTCATCAATGACCAATGTCGGCGGCGTATCGACCAACACAAGATCGTACTGATTGCGCAACATGCGCCCGTATTCGCCAAGTTGCTGCATCAACTGTTTGCGGGATATTTTTGGACGCAGGTTCAGACTGATCGACGAAACCCCCGGTACCCGTTCGCCATCGACATAAATCTGGCTGGGTTGCACGGCACCGCTCAGCGCGTCCTCGATCTCGACCGGGGCCGCCCCGGTAAGACCGAGTGTTTTTGAGGCACGGCAACGGTGGTTATCCATATCCAACAATAGAACGCGCATCCCATCTGTACCCGCCACTAGGGCCAGCGAAACCGCAACCACGGTCTTGCCTTCTCCAGGAACACCAGAGGTAACCATGACGATGCTGCCGTCATCATTTGTGTTAAACCACATGGTCAAAACACTGCGCAGCGCCTCGACATAAGGCGAGCGGCCCTGATCACGGATAAAGCGCAACAACTCCTGCTGACCATCCGTGTCCGAATCCATCACTGTATCCGGCAGGAAACCCAAATTGGTCAGATCGGTTTGCTGTTCGATCTGGTTTTCGTTGACGATCCGCGTGTTGCTGCCCTCCATCAACAGGGCGATCACAAAGGCCAGAGAGAACCCGACAATCGCGCTGACTGCGACGGCGACTTTGGTATTCGGCCAGAATGCCGAAGTCGGCGCATGAGCAACCGAAACCTGCTGAACCGCCTGGCCAAGAAACTGTTGCTGGGTTTCGAAATCATTCAGTTTTTCAATCGTCGTCTGATACCGGATCCGAAGAAGCTCTAGCGCGCGTTCCATCCGCAGCAATGCTATTTCCGAACCGGTCCGGCTGCGTAATGCCTGTTCAACAACGGCAATCTGGTCAGCAATTTTGTTGACCTCTTCGCTGCTGGCTCCGTTGATCTCATGCACATCTTTTTGCGAGTTCAGCCGCGCAAGTTCCGACCGAAGCCTACCCGGCACGGATTCATCCGCCAGATTTTCTTCAAGAATAAAGGCCGCCATCTGAAGTTCGTCACGGGTCAGTTCGTCACCCAGTTCATTTACGCGGTCCTTAAGAAAAGAAATGGAAGATGAAAGACCTTGCTGCCGCCGCTGCTGCAGGCGAAGGATAAAGGTTTCTGCAACTGTATTGGCAATATCGGCTGCCAGCTGCGGGTCTTCGGCTGTTGAGATGATCTCAATCGCAAGGCTCTCTCCTTGCCGAAGTACGTTATATGTCGACAGTGTATTGTCGATTACACGATTGCGGATAACGGATGTGGATTGCGGATTTGCGGGGTTTTGCGCCCCGGCAAAAGCCTCATTCTCGAACAGGTCCAGCGCCAGGGCGACCTCTGCCGCAAACTCTCGTGACCGCAGGATGTCGATTTCGGTTTCAATCAAAGTGCGGGTCAGCTCGTAGGATTCAAGTTCGACACTGTCGGCGCGGACGCGCATATCCAGAGATGTGAGAACGATTTCGGCGCGGGATTTGTATCTTGGGTCCAGTTGATTGACGACCATAAACGTGCCGACGATCACAGCTGCGGTCACTCCGAGGATCAACTTCAGATGACGGTAAATCATCCGCCATATGCCATCCAGACGCTGCTGGCCAAATTGGTTTGCGATATGGTTTTGATCCATTCTCTATCGTCCCTTGTAGCGACCAAGATCACCGTCGCCTGAAATACAAATCTTTGATGCTGCGCCCATGTTCGAACGAATTCTTATCCTAATGATTGGACAGCTTGGCCATTTTTCCGAGTTTTCTTGTCGTTATTTGCTCAATGTTTCCACACAAGAGACAATAGGCCGGAATCCTTGCTGTTGCAGAAGCTAAGAGGCGGCGTCTTTCAAAGTTTTGCAGACCTGATTCATACGACAAAGTACTTAACCTCCAAAAGTGCGGCGACACCGCAAGCGCGCCAATATTACTAGTTAAACCTGTAAAACGTGTTTCCTGCGACAAAGCCGTCCAGCTTTGCCGATCTTGCATAGTGATGCAGATCACTGGTTTTGTTTATGAACCCCGCTCCGCGAAAGTTCAGTGACGTATTGCACAATACACCCGTGCCCGAAGCCGACTTGAATGCGTTCAGCAGGTCGTAAAAGAAAGCATTCTGATCCCGGCGGACTGTTTGGACCCTTGCTGTTCCGTCTACATGCGTGATCGCGGCCAGGTTCTGATTGGTCACCTTCTGCAGATGCAACATATAAGGCGCGGAGTTTTCCCACTCAAAATGCTGGCTGACATCTTCCTCAAGGCAGGATGGGGCCACGGGGCTTGTATCCGGCCGGTTTTTAGCCCTGTTCAGGCGCACGCGGGATTCGGCCCAGAACGGGGCCGCCAGAATCGAGCGGTTGCCCAATGCGCGCGGACCGATTTCACAGTTCCCTCTGGCCCAACCGATGAGCTCACCGGACATCAACGCGTCCGCGACATCGTTCAGACGCAGCTCGCTGACCCGCATGCCGCTACTGTCGATTTTATCATCCACAAAGGACTGTCCGGAATAAACCGTCCAATCCAGCTTTGCCTGGCCCGTATAGTGGCGCATGGCATCAACCGCAGTTCCTATGGCGCAGCCGGAATCACTGCTGCAAGGTGGTACAAATACATCTCGGAACAAGCCGCAATTCTGCCACTTAGTGTTCCAATCGCAGTTCAATCCACATCCGCCGGCAATCACCAGCGGATAGCCCTCTGTCAGGTTCTGTTCGGCAAAGGCAAGGAACCGTGAAAAAATCGCATCCGAGAGTTTCTGTGCAAGATTGCTGAACTGCTGACTGTGCATTCCGACGTTGAAAAACGGGGAATCGGTCAGACGGTCCTTGCGTAGAATCTCGGCCAATGGCTGATCTGACAAAAGATAATCTATCAGCGCATGTTCATCCGCGTCATGTGAACCGGGCTCTGCATAGGCACATGCCGCCATCATCCTCCCGGGGTCTTCACGCCGTTGTTCACGCGAAAGCACGGGATAATCGGGATCAACCAGTGCGCTCAGGAACGAATATCGGGCACCGGGCCCGGTCATCACCCGACCGACATGAGACAGCTTTAGATCTTCATCAATCTTGTAGAAATCGCCAAGCGTGTCTTCCCAAACCAACACATAACAAGGTTCACCTTGACGAAACGGAGACATCCCATAAGCGCCCCAGATATGTGCCCTTTCATGGGTCGATGAGAAATAGTCGATCTCTTTGCCAAAAAACGTCCGTTTCCCCACGGTCTGAGCATCTTCGCCAATGCCGAAATACCCTGCCCCCGAGGTCGTCACATGTTGTGTTCCGGTCGTTGACCAGCCGCTAAGGGCCAGGATATCAGGCAAGTCCCGGAACCACAGGCCAGAGTCGATAAATGTATCCGGTGTGACTGACGTGTTGCGGGGAAAACTGTCTTTCTCGGATTCATAGGAAAACAGCAGGTTGCCGTTTTGGGCATCAATACCCGCAACCGTACCGTCGTGACCCGACTTGAATGACAAAATCTTCATTTCACACCTCTTTACCGCGCTTGTTGCGCGGTCCTGGCAAAACACACCAATTCGTTACTGTTCTATCAAATTGCGTTGGCGCAGCCCCTCTGTAATTGCCCGAGCGGCCAGTTCTGCGCCTGCTTCGTTGAAATGAGAATCCGGCGCATAATACGATGCCGGATCCTCTTGCATTTCGATAACATCCGTTAAGTCTATCACGTCCAGCCCAGCCTGCGCAGCCGCATCTTTCACCAATACTCGCAGCGGGTCGTGGATAAAGGGCTGGGCGACCAGACCCATATAGCGGCTGACCGTCGGAACATACACAATGGCAATCTCACCATCCCATTCTGATGTAATCTGTTTTGCCCGCATCAGAACATCGGTAAATACCGGATTTTCATCAGTTGCCTTGGGATAGTGAATCCCAAGGATCTCGGCCGTTTTCTGCAATGCCAGAAAGTTTCTGAACACCCGTTGCGCCCGCAGGTAATCGCCCCAGGATAAAGTAGTCTCTGCCCACCATCCGGATATCACCGGTGCGGTTAATTCCGACTGGTCCGGATGCTCGATTGGGCCAAAATCTACAGCCGGGTCTAGTGCTGCGCTCAACCATGGCTTCTCAAGCTCTCGTTCCAGATTGCGCCAGTCATTGCCCGCAAAGAAAGAGAAAAGCGTGAGGTCGGGCTGGAACTCTGGCCCGTACCGGCCCAAAACCGCCAGTTGATACAGCGGGCCAATGCCCCTGTGCCCGGTGTTAAGCAGGTTCGGCATGCCCTGACGCAGCTTATCCGCCAGATGCTCACCCTCTCTCAGGCAGAACCCCTCGGAAAACGAGTCACCCAGCAGCATCACACTCACATCGTTTTCATAGACCGATGGTGGATTGCGAAACCCCAGACGATCCGGCGTGTAGGTCACCGGCTCGCCCAACACCGAGCACAATAGCATCTTGTCACCCGGCATGGGGGCCAGATACGCAGTTTCGAGCAGTTGTGTATCCAGCGCATCGTTTACATGTTTCATTGTCCTGCCCGGAGGCAAGTTTTCCTTGTATTCTTCGACGCTTACCTCATCGCCGACAAATCCGACTAGCCCTAGGCGTCCGGGGATTATTTTGATGGTCAGATAGGCCTCAAATGCAAACAGAGCCGCCAAAAGCGATACCGCGCTCAAACCAACAGTCAGCCTGGCTTCGTTCGACAAGAAGGCCGCGCACAAGGCCAGGGCCAGCCCAATCGCGCCCGGAGCCAGTATGTATCGGATCAACCGCGCTGTTCCATTGGCAAATTCCGCTGAATTTACCAGTGCATATGCGACGACCCCAAAGAAATAGAGAGCGGCGACCAGACATAGGATTGACCCGAAACGCGAACTGCGGGTTTTTTCAGTCATTCCATCTGGTCCCTTTCGACCGATATCGACATTTGCCGTCATTAACGGCGAAACCGGGCGAATTCAGTTGAACCGATTTGCGTATCATCGGCAAGCTTTTCTGCGGCGGCCTGAAAAGCGCAGGAAGCAGACGCATCGCCTGACCCTCTAGAATATGAAAAACGCTCAAAAACAACAGGATAAATACACACAGCACACAACACTCGAATACAAAACAAAACCAGATTTTTTTACCACCGTTATGCCGAAAAGCAAATCACCCGCTCTTTCAACGCCTAGTGGGCGCACGGCGCTATCACATTGCACGCATAATCCGTCCTTGTACGGCCTATTGTTCCCGAATTCAGTACGGCGACATAGTCCTTTCCGTCGCCGGAGGACAATGATTTTGGCGGGTGTATCGTCAGCGGCACAGCAGACGGATGAATATACGGGAAACCCCTAATATCCAGCCAGCAGGGTTTTGTTACAGTTAACGCAACTACACCGGAGAGGCTTCGGCCTCCCCACTCGCTCAAAAAGGGACTGACTTTGGGGGTCGGTCCCTTTTTAGTTTTTACGTCAGGTTCAGAACCCTGCCCAAATCAGGACAGGGCACCTGGATTACCCGTCAATGATACCATTGAGTGTCGCGCTCGGGCGCATGACTGCTGCAGTCTTGGTCGGGTTGGTGTGATAGTAACCACCCAGATCTGCCGCTGCCCCTTGCGCGTTGGCCAGTTCGGATAGGATCTGCTGTTCTTTCGCGGCCAACTCTGCAGCAATCGGCGCGAACTCGGCAGCCAGATCAGCATCATCGGATTGCGCGGCCAGCGCCTCGGCCCAATAGCGCGCGAACCAATAGTGGCTGTCGCGGTTATCCGGTTGCCCGACTTTGCGGCTGGGCGACTTGTTGTTGTCCAGAATGCCCTGCGTTGCGGCCTCGGCAGCGGCGCCAAGAACTCCGGCTTTGGCGTTGCCTTTGCTGTCGGCCAGGAAATTCAAAGACTCGCCAAGCGCGCAGAACTCACCCATCGAGTCCCAGCGCAGGTGGTTTTCCTCAACCAACTGCTGCACGTGTTTCGGGGCAGACCCACCCGCGCCGGTTTCGAACAATCCGCCGCCCTGCATCAGCTTGACGATCGACAGCATCTTGGCCGAGGTGCCCAACTCAAGGATCGGGAACAGGTCGGTCAGATAGTCACGCAGCACGTTGCCGGTGATGGCGATGCTGTCGTTACCGGCGGTGATGGTCTCCAACGACTGGCGGGTCGCCTCACGCGGTGCCAGGATTTGGAACTTGTCCGCCACGCCAGCAGCTTCCAGTGCGGGTTGGACGGATTTGATCAGTTCGGCATCATGGGCACGGTTTGCATCCAGCCAGAAGATCGCCTCGGATCCGGTCAGACGCTGACGGTCCATCGCCAGTTGAATCCAGTTCTCAATCGGAGCCTTCTTCACGGTGCAGGCACGCCAGATGTCGCCCTCTTCAACCGCGTGTTCGTGCAGTGTCTCGCCATTGGCCAGAACGATGCGAATGGTCCCATTCGCAGGCGCCTGGAATGTTGTCGGGTGGCTGCCGTATTCTTCGGCTTTCTGTGCCATCAGACCCACATTGGCCACAGCTCCGACGGTGGCTGGGTTCAGCGCGCCATTGGCTTTGAAGAATTTGACGGATTCATCATAAATAGACGCATAGCAGCGGTCGGGGATCACACAGTTGGTGTCACCCTTGGACCCGGTTTCGTCCCAACCCTTGCCACCAGCACGGATCACGGCAGGCATCGAGGCGTCGATGATCACATCAGACGGCACGTGCAGGTTGGTGATACCCTTGTCGCTGTCAACCATATACATGGACGGGCGGTCGCCCTTGATCGCGTCAATGGCGGCCATGATATCGGCGTTGCCTGCAACCCGCTCCAGCAGATCGCCCAGACCCGAGTTCGGGTTCACACCCAGCGCATCCAGTTCAGCGCCATAGGCCTCGAATACCGGGGCAAGCCACGCCTTAACCGCATAGCCGAAGATGATCGGGTCGCTGACCTTCATCATTGTGGCCTTCAGGTGAAGCGAGAACATGGTGCCGTCTTTTTTGGTGTCTTCGATGGCCTCGGCCAGGAAAGACGACAGCGCATTGACGGACATGAAGGTCGCATCGGCAACGGTGCCCTCGGCCAGCGGCCAGCCGTCTTTCAGAACCGTAGTACTGCCGTCTTGTCCGACAAATTCGATTTTGGCGTCACCGGCTTGCGCCGCAGTGATGGTGGCCGATTTCTCGTTCGCGTAGAAATCATTGCCGGACATGGACGAGACTTTAGTCTTGCTGTCAGCGGCCCATGTACCCATCGAATGCGGGTTCTTCTGGGCATAATTCTTGACGGCGCGCGCGGCGCGACGGTCGCTGTTACCTTCGCGCAGAACCGGGTTCACAGCCGAACCCTTGATAGCATCATACCGCGTGCGGATCGCTTTTTCTTCGTCAGTCGCAGGTTCTTCGGGATAGCTCGGGATGTCATAACCCTGTGCTTGCAACTCTTCGACGGCGGCCACCAGCTGCGGCACCGAGGCCGAGATGTTGGGCAGCTTGATCACATTGGCATCGGGTGTCTTCACCAACTCACCCAATGCGGCCAGATCATCGGTGATGCGCTGCGCATCTGTCAGCTTTTCGGGGAAGGTCGAAATAATCCGCCCAGCAAGTGAAATATCCTTGGTTCCGACGCTGACACCGGCGGCGGATGCAAACTTTCGAATGATGGGTAGGAATGAGGCGCTGGCCAGCTCGGGCGCTTCGTCTACAATGGTATACAATATGTCGAAGTTCGATTTATCTGCCATATTCTTTTACCTTTTTAAGCCTTTCGGGGCGTGCGATCCAAGAGTTGGGGCCACGTCGATGTGGCGCGTAAGGGACGTAACAAGACTGCCGTCCCGGGATGACTCTGTATTGACAGGGCCTCCCTTAAATGACGTTTGGCTTGGGATCAATCGCCAGAGACCGCGCATTTTGACACGGTTTGCGGAAAATCATCAAAACTGCTTGCCAATGGGCAAAATTCAGACGCCCCAAGTATCGCTGAGCTTATATCCGCCCGGCCAGGGATCGTCCGGGTCAAGCATGTGTTGATGTGTACCGGTAATCCATCCGCGGCCACTGATCTCGGGAATGATCGCGGCACGCCCCCCGATCGTTGTGGCCTCGACGATCTGTCCGGTGAAAGACGAGCCTATGATCGAAACCGCCTGGAAAGTTTGCCCGACCGCCATTTCTCCCTTGGCGGCCATCAAGGCCATACGGGCAGAAACTGCGGTACCGGTAGGGGACCGATCAACTTTGCCCGGCTGGATCGCCACAGCGGATTTTCCGCGCAGGCCATTTGCGACCCGCTCGGTCGGGCCACAAAAAGCGCAGAATGAAATGTGATTCCAGTCCGGGTTTTCGGGATGCGTAAACCCAATTTGTTCGTTGGCCGCATTGGTGATCGCTACACCCAACCGCGCAATGTCACGCGCTTCGTCTTGTACAATGTCGAACCCAAGCGCCGCTGCATCGACGACCACGAAACTGTCGCCCCCATAGGCCGTGTCCACGGTCAGGGTACCAAGGCCCGGCACCTCAAGCGGAACGGAGATCCGGTCTGCAAAGCTGGGCAGGTTCTGCACAAATATGCGCTCAGCCTTTCCATTCCGGCATTCGGCACGCACCGAGACCAGCCCGCCCGGTGCCTCAAGCGTCAGATGTGTAACCGGTTCCTGCATCGGAATGATCCCGCTATCCAGCAGCACGGTGCCCACACAGATCGAGTTTGAACCAGACATGGGCGGTGTGTCTTCGGGCTCCATGATAATGAACCCGGCATCTGCCTTCGGATGTTTGGGCGGCACCAACAGGTTCACATGGCGAAACACGCCTCCGCGCGGTTCGTTCAGGACAAAGTTGCGCAGGGACTGGTCGCGGGCGATGAACGACCGCTGCTCCCACAAGGTATCACCGGGTGGCGGAAGAACACCGCCGACGATGACGTCGCCAACCTCGCCCTCGGCATGGGCAGAAATGACGTGGAGGGTTTTGATGCTGCGCACGACCCCCTCCCTCAGAACCGGCCAGCAGCAAAGGGGGCTGGCGATATCGGGGGGGCCTGACGGTCAACCATGGCCCCAACAAGTTCGGCCGTGCCTGCGGATTGGGTCAGCCCAAGATGCCCATGGCCGAACGCATAGAACACGCCGGACGCATTTGGAGAAATACCGATGACCGGGATGCTGTCAGGCATCGACGGCCGGAACCCCATCCATTGCGTGCCTCCTTCGGTCTTGAGGCCGGGTAGAAACTCTTCGGCTTTGTGCAATAACGTGTCGGCTCGTTTGAAATTGGGGGCGAGGTTCAGACCGCCCAACTCGACCGCGCCGCCGATCCTGACGCCATTGTTGATCCGGCTGGCAACGAACCCATGCCGCGAGAAGGACAAGTGCATCCGCAGATCAAATGCACCTTCGGGCAGGGTCGTGTTGTATCCACGCTCGGTTTCAAGCGGGAACCGGTCACCAAGAGTTCTAGCGATGTGATGAGACCATGCGCCAGCAGCCACGACCACTTTCGCCGCGTCCACGGGCCCTTCCGCCGTTTCAAGGCGCATGCCGCTTTGCTGTGGCACTAACGCCTGAATATCGCACCGCTCGATCCGGCCTTGCCGGCTTTGAAAGGTCTGGGCAAGGCGCTCGACCCATTTCTTGGGATCAACGGTATTCAACCAGTTGGGCGTAAATCCTGCATGAGTGAACCGAGGGCTGAGGCCCGGCTGTTTTTCGGCAATCGCCTGAGGGCTTTCCAGCAATTCAAAGTCGATACCATGCTGGCGGCGCACCTCCCAGGCGGGCAGGCTTGCGCGGTATTCGGCCTCGGATTCATAGAGCTGCATCTGACCGTCACGCTGCATCATCGCCTCGCCGTCAACCGCTGGGATCAACCGTTCAAGCGCGGCGCTGGACACTTTCATGAGGCTGGCCTGAGCGGCCAACAGCTCGGCATAGCGACCGGGCTGGCTCGCGCGCCAGAAACGGTACATCCAGGGCGCAATCTGCAATGCATATGCAGGCGGGATCGACAACGGCCCCAACGGGTCCAGCAGCCACTTCGGTGCCTTTTTCATGATGCCGGGCGTTGCCAGAGGCTCAACCTCGGAAAAAGCAAAGGCCCCGGCATTTCCGGCCGAGGTCTGCGCGGCGACGCCTTCCTTGTCCAGGACCAACACGGCATGACCCCGGCGCTGTAGTTCCAGCGCAATGGTCATGCCAATCACACCAGCTCCGATGACGACGATCTGCTGGGTCATACCTCAATCCCCGAACGGAATGGATCAGCCGCTTCAAAAATCAACCGCGACTCCGCCATGACATAGGCCTGCCCGGTGATCGAGGGGATGACACCGCCATTGGACCCAGCCTGATAGGACAAGCGATAGGTGCTGCCGATCACACTTTGCTGGACGATTTCCTCCCCCGGGGCCAATAGACCCTCAGCGGCCAGACAGGCCAGCCGAGCAGAGCTGCCGGTGCCACAGGGCGACCGGTCGTAATTGTCATCCGGGCACAGAACAAAGTTGCGGCTGTGAATCGCGTGCTCGGGCGATGCGTCCTGAAAGATTACATGGTCAATCGGTTCACCCTTCTCACCGCCAACCCCCTGCGCGATCGAGGCTTTGCGGATAGCAACGGCCCTATCGGTCAGTTCCAGAATATTGGCCGGAATGACGGAAAGCGGGCTTGGATCGACGATAAAGAACCAGTTTCCACCATAGGCCACATCCCCTGCAACCTCACCGAAACCGGGCACATGAAGTGAAATGTCGCTGTGAACGCGGCGGCTTTCGATATTCGTGACCGTGACAGTATTTGCATCGTGCAGCTCGACCGTGACAACTCCGGCTGGCGTTTCGATCCGATGTATTCCAACATCGATCCGACCAAGATGCGCCAGTGTCACGGTCAGGCCAATGGTTCCGTGGCCGCACATTCCCAAAACAGCATCGACATCAAAATAGATCACGCCGGTGACACAGGTTGGATCAACCGGTTCCACCAACAAGGCCGCAACCATGGCCGGTTGTCCGCGCGGTTCAAGCATGACCGAACGATAGAAATCCCTGTATTCGGTGTCCAGCCGCCGGGCGCGTTCAGCCAGAGGGCCAGAGCCCAGATCTGGTGCACCATCGAGGATGACCCGGGTCGGTTCTCCTCCGGTGTGGCTGTCGATCACATGCATTCTGCGATCACCCCACCTAGTTTCAACCAATCGGCGAACCAAGCCCCAAACAACGCGTATTGCTGTTCGCAATAATTCCGCTGTGCATCTGTCAGGGCATCAGTTTCATTGAAATGCAGGCGGTATTCCTCTTCCCCGTTCAACACCAGAAGATGCTTGTAATACAGCACAAGATCCGGACCCTCATCAAAACTGGACAGCACCTGAATGGCCTCGGTCAGTTCTTGCGCCCGTAACCGGGCTTCGGCATCGCCCCGCGCGGCCTTTTGAGAAAGCGCAGCCAACAGCAACGCCTCACGTGGGAGGGCCGTTCCGATCCCGGTGATCGACCCGGTTGCACCACAGTTGACGAAACCGTGGTAAACCTCGGTGTCCACACCCACCATCAACGTCACATCATCATCCTGACTCGTGATGTTTTCCGCTGCATAGCGCAGATCGTCCTTGCCTCCGAATTCCTTGAACCCAATGAGGTTAGGGTGTTCGGCGCGCAGGGCAAAGAACAGATCAGCCTTTGTTGCGAAACCATAATATGGGCTGTTGTAGATAATTGCCGGCACGTCCGGCGCAGCAGACAGGATTGCCTTGAAATGGTTCTTTTGCGCAGTTGATGAGCTCCCTCGGGACAGAACCCGGGGAATGACCATCAACCCGACAGCGCCGACCTTTTGCGCATGTGCTGCGTGGGCCTCGGCGGATTTGGTGTTGATTGCCCCGGTTCCGACCACAACCGGCAACCCGGCATCCACCAGACGTTCCACCCCTTCCATGCGCTGTGCATCCGTCAAAAGCGGCCAGTCGCCCATGGATCCGCAATAGACAACCGCAGACATGCCTGCGTCGATCATTTGCTTGCCCTTGCGAACAAGTGCGTCGAAATCCGGCTGCCGATCCGCCGAGCAAGGGGTCATGAGCGCGGGCATCGTACCGCTAAATACATTGGTCGACATACGGTGCTATCCTCTAGTTACAGGGGTCCAGATAGGCGTCATGCGCCCGTTTTCACGCGATAACGGATATTGGATACAAAATCCATACATAATTCGACGCAAAAAGCCCGCGTTGGACCTTTCGTCTGACGCGGGTGTTTTTGACTGTCTAAACGGCGATTATCTCAACCGCAGACCGGTTTCAGGATCAAACAGCATGGTGCGTTCCCGGCGGATCGAAATACCGATGCGTGTACCCTGCTTACTGCGCTCGTCTTCGCGCTCTTCAACGATAAGCTTGTCGCCATTCGATGTCAGCAAATAGGAATAGCTGACGCCGCCAAGCGCCTCGGTCAGATCAACGGTGCAGGTATCGCCCGACCGATCAACCTGAATATGTTCCGGGCGGATACCCAGCGTGACCCGAGACAGACCCAAAGGAACCGATGCTGGGACAGGCAGAGGCTGAGTGATCGCCGGATGAGTCACCTGACCATCAACGATGTCGCAATCCAGAAAATTCATGGCAGGCGAGCCAATGAACCCTGCTACAAACTTGTTATCTGGATCCCGATACAGATCCATCGGCGCACCAACCTGTTCGATCCGACCATCGCGCAGCACCACGATCTTATCGGCCATGGTCATCGCCTCGACCTGATCGTGAGTCACATAGATCATGGTCGCGCCAATTTCATTGTGAAGCCGGGCAATTTCCACACGCATCTCAACGCGCAATTCGGCGTCCAGGTTGGACAGAGGTTCATCGAACAGAAACACCTCGGGGCCGCGCACAATCGCACGCCCGATGGCAACGCGTTGGCGCTGACCACCCGACAGGGCCTTGGGTTTGCGCTTCAGGTACTGGTCCAGCTTCAGGATACCCGAGGCTTCCTGAACCTTCCTGTCGATCTCGGCTTTGGCCACGCCGTTCATCCGCAGGCCAAACCCCATATTCTCGGCCACAGTCATATGCGGGTACAGGGCATAGGTCTGGAACACCATCGCCACGCCCCGTTTCGCAGGGTCCTGATGTGTCACCTCGCGCGCGCCGATGTGAATTTGGCCTTCGGTCGTTTCCTCAAGCCCTGCGATCATCCGCAACAAAGTGGATTTTCCACATCCCGATGGGCCGACAAAGACACAGAATTCACCATCCTCAATTTCGAGGTCGATACCGTGTATCACCTGCGTCTGGCCGTAACGTTTGATCGTTTGGTTCAGAGTTACTCCGGTCATGTCGCTTGTATCCTGTCCTTCTGGCCATCGGGGCGTGTTTCAGGGAACCGCCAGGCCTGAGCTTCGGCCGCGATTTGTTCGGCCACCCGGCGCACGCGGGGAATCCAAGCCTCGAGCTGGTCGAAATTCATCCGCTCGGTCGAGCCGGTCACCGATATTGCACCCAGCATCCGCCCGCCCGGCGTTCGGATCGGGCAGGCAACACAAATGATCCCCGTCTCGTGTTCTTCATCGTCCAGGGCGTAGCCCCGGCTGTGGATCAGCTCTAGATCGGACCGCAGCGCAGCTTCCGAGGCCAAGGTCTTATCCGTAAACCGGTGAAAGCTTTGCTGTGAGATCACCTTGTTCAGCTCAGCCTCGTCCAGAAAGGCCATCATCGCCTTGCCCACACCTGTACAATAGGCCGGTCCGACCTTGCCCGCCTGTGAATACATCTCAACCGGCTGGGCAGCATTGCGCTTATCGACATACAGAACCTGACCAGAATCAAGCTGCGCCAGATGCACAGTCTCGCCCGTTTCACCGCTGAGCCTATCAAGAAACGGCCTTGCGATCGGCGCCAGTGAGCTTTGCGTCCACGCCGCATGGGCCAGCCGAACCAGCCTCAAACCCGGCGCATAGGTCTGCCTATCCGGGTCATAGGACAACATCCCCTGATTGGTAAGGGATTGCAGAAACCGATACAGCGTTGCTTTGGGAAAGCGGCTGCTTTCCAGCAGTTCCGCAAAGCGAATTGGCCGCTGAAACGCGGCCACCTGATCCAGCACGTCACATGCTTTCCCTATCGTTCCATCACCTGCCACGGGCGCTCTGTCTCCTCCGATTAACCTGCGGCCGCAGCCACGAGGGTCTTGACAAGACTAACCGAGTCGATGTGTAGTTTTCAACATATAAAACTAAGTTCCAATATATGGAACTAAAATGGAAGCTAAGGGAGGAAACCATGCATTCCATCTACAAGCGCACCACGGCCGCGCTGGCCATGAGCGTTGCACTTGCTGTTCCCGCCTCTGCCGAGCTTACCGGCGAATTGCGGATATTCCTGGACACATCGAACCCGGCACCCCGGGCCACGATGGAAGCAATGATCGACAGATTTCAGCAACAGCATCCGGATTTGGCCATCGAGACAACGGTGATCGACCGCGAGGCCTACAAAACCCAGATCCGCAACTTCTTGACTGCGGATACGCCGGATGTCGCCACGTGGTACGCGGCGAATCGGATGAAACCCTATGTCGAGGCTGGCCTGTTCGAAGACGTCTCGGACCTGTGGGCGGAACCTGCGATTGCGGACAATCTGGCCTCAACCAAAGGTGCGATGACGATCGACGGCAAACAATGGGGCGTGCCCTACACCTACTATCAGTGGGGCGTTTATTATCGCAAAGACATCTTTGACGAGTTGGGTCTGACCGAGCCCGCAACCTGGGAAGAAGAGCTGGCGAATTGCCAAAAGATCGTCGATTCCGGTCGCGCCTGCTATACGATCGGCACCAAGTTCCTGTGGACTGCCGGTGGCTGGTTCGACTACCTGAACATGCGCACCAACGGCTATGACTTCCACAACCAGCTGGCCAATGGTGAAATCAGCTGGGAGGATGACCGGGTCAAGCAGACCTTCGCCAACTGGAAGCAGCTGATCGATATGGGTGCCTTCATCGACAACCACCAGACCTATAGCTGGCAAGAAGCTCTGCCCTTCATGGTCAACGGTGATGCGGCGGCTTATCTGATGGGCAACTTCGCCGTGGCGCCACTGCGTGAGGCGGGCCTGAGTGACGACCAGCTGGACTTCTACCAGTTTGTTGCCATCAACCCCGATGTCGAACTGGCCGAAGATGCACCGACCGACACGTTCCACATCCCGTCAAACGCGGCGAACAAAGAAGCCGCCCGTGAATTCCTGCGCTTCGTTGTGTCTGCGGATGAACAGACCGAGATCAACAATGGCTCGAATCTCGGCCAGTTGCCGGTCAATGCTCAGTCCTCGGTAGATGCCGACAAGTTCCTGCAGCAGGGCTTTACCATGCTGTCGTCAAACAGCCCGGGCGGAGTCGCCCAGTTCTGGGACCGCGACGCACCGGCAGAAATGGCCAAGGCGTCGATGGAAGGCTTCCAGGAATTCATGGTCAAGCCAGACAATGCGGACAAAATCCTGGCCAAACTCGAACGGGCGCGTCAGCGCATCTACGACAACTGAACCGGTCAGGATTGGCAAAGCCCATCCTGAGCCATGACCTGCGTAAGGCGGGTATCAACCCGCCTTACTCCGCCTACCAGAACCGGGGACGCCCATGACCGCCGTCGATACCCACGAACAGGAAAGCTGGTTCCACCGAAACCAACAGCGCATCGCGCCCTGGTTATTTTTGGCCCCGGGCCTGTTGTTCTTTATGGTCTATGTGATCATTCCGGTCTTTCAGTCCTTCAACCTGTCGCTTTACGAATGGGACGGCCTGGGGGCTGCAGAATATGTCGGATTTCGCAATTATGAAGACCTGTACTGGGAATGGTCGGATCGGGACGCCTTTTACATCTCGCTCAAAAACAACCTGATCTGGTTGCTGCTCTATCTGGCGGCGATTCCGGCGGGTCTGTTCATTGCGCTGTTCCTGAACCAGACGGTCTGGGGCATCCGCCTGTATAAATCCCTGTTTTTCTTCCCCTTCGTGATTTCTCAGGTAGTTGTTGGCCTAGTGTTCACATGGTTCTATGACCCCACATTCGGCCTGTTGAACGAATTCCTCGGATTCTTTGGCATGGGCCCGGTGAACGTGCTGGGCGACGAGCGTTTCGTCACCTATGGCATCATCTTTGCTGGCCTCTGGCCACAAACCGCCTATTGCATGATCCTGTACCTGACCGGCCTCAACGCTGTGGACCCCGAACAGATCGAAGCCGGGCGGCTGGACGGTGCCAAGAGCTGGCGGATGTTGTGGCATATCATCCTGCCGCAACTCCGCCCTGCCACCTTCATTGCCTTTGTCGTCACCATCATTGGTGCGCTTCGCAGCTTTGACCTGATCTCAATCATGACACAGGGCGGTCCGTTCGGATCATCGCGCGTGCTGGCCTATTACATGTTCGAGGTCGCCTTGTCCGAATACGGATTCCGCATGGGATATGGCGCGGCTATCGCGGTGATCCTGTTCCTGATCATGCTGTGTTTCATCGGTTATTTCCTGTGGTCAATGTACCGCGAAGAAAGGGGGCACTGAGATGTTTCCCAAGCCAATCGAAAAACAACCTCGTGCAGCGCAGATCACCTATCAGGCGTTGCTGCCGCTGGCCTTGCTTTTGTGGCTCGGGCCGTTGCTGGCCGTCGCCCTGTTCTCGGTCAAACCCGCCGCGGATTTCACCAATGCCAACTACTGGGGGATGCCGTCCAGCTTTGAGGGTGCATTCAACTATGGGCAGGTGTTTTTCAATTCGGATATGCCGCGCTATCTGATGAATTCCTTCCTGATCACCGTTCCCACGGTCATCGGGTGCGTCGCGCTCAGTAGCATGACGGGGTTTGCACTCGGCATCTACAAATTCAAATCGAACCTTTGGATCTTCTTCCTGTTCGTAGCGGGCAATTTCGTGCCTTTCCAAATTCTCATGGTGCCCGTGCGCGACCTGACGCTGGACCTGGGCCTGTACAACACCAAGACCGGGCTGGTCTTGTTCCACATCGCGTTCCAGACCGGGTTTTGCACCCTGTTCATGCGGAATTTCATCCGCGCCCTGCCCTTTGAACTGATCGAGGCGGCACGGGTCGAAGGGATCAGTGAATGGCGTATCTTCTGGTACGTGGTGCTGCCGCTGATGAAGCCCGCCATTGCGGCGCTCAGTGTGCTGATCTTTACCTTCATCTGGAACGACTATTTCTGGGCAGTAGTGCTGACGCAAGGTGCTGAGAGCCAGCCTGTAACCGCAGGGATCACCAGCTTTAACGCGCAGTTCCGCGCCGCCTATCAGCTGATGAGTGCCGGTTCCATTGTCGCGGCGCTGCCACCGGTTGCTATGTTCTTCCTGATGCAGAAACATTTTATCGCGGGCCTGACACTCGGTGCCGTAAAATAACATCAAGCTAAAGGTTTGCCTGATGACCAAAATCACTTTTATCGGGGCCGGTTCCACGATCTTCATGCGCAATATCGTGGGCGATGCCCTTTTGACCCCCGCCCTGGCCGACAGCCATTTTGCCTTGATGGATATCGACACACAGCGCCTGGCTGAGAGCGAATCTGTGGCCCGCGCCATGGTGCACTCGGTCGGCACGGGGGCTACCATAACCACCCATACCGATCGGCGCGCCGCATTGGAGGGGGCGGATTTCGTGATTACCGCCTTTCAGATCGGCGGGTATGACCCCTGCACAGTGACTGATTTCGCGATCCCCAAGCAATATGGCCTGCGTCAGACCATCGCCGATACGCTGGGCGTGGGCGGGATCATGCGCGGGTTACGCACCGTTCCGGTTCTGTGGGACGTGGCGCAGGATATGATGCAGCTCTGCCCCAACGCGACGCTGTTGCAATATGTGAACCCGATGGCGATCAACACCTGGGCTTTGGCCGAACGGTTTCCGACATTGAAACATGTAGGACTGTGCCATTCGGTGCAAAACACGGTCGAGGAACTGGCCCATGATCTGGAGCTGCCCAAGCAGGAGTTTCGCTATAAGGTCGCAGGCGTCAACCATGTGGCTTTCTTCCTCAAGCTCGAGCATCAGGGCCGCGATCTCTATCCTGCGCTCCGACAGGGATATGCCGGTGGACAACTGCCGAAACCGCCCCTATTGATGCCACGCTGCCCCAACAAGGTCCGATACGAAGTGATGGATCATCTGGGCTATTTCTGCACCGAAAGCTCGGAACATCTGGCCGAATATGTGCCCTGGTTCATCAAGGACGGGCGCGACGATCTGATCGAGCAGTTCTCGATCCCGCTGGATGAATATCCCACCCGCTGCGTCGAGCAGGTCGAGGACTGGAAAGAACAGGCCAAGACCCTGACCGACGGGCGTGCGGTTGAGGTGTGCCGCAGCCACGAATTCGCGGCGGACCTGATGAACGCAATCGTGACCGATACGCCCTATACTGCCTATGGCAACCTGCCCAATACCGGCCAGATCCCGCAACTGCCCTTGGGGGCTGCTGTGGAAACGCCGTGCCTGGTGGACAGCAACGGGGTGCAACCCTCGGTCGTGACCGACATCCCACCGCAGCTGATTGCGCTGATGCGCACCCAGATCAACGTGCAGGAACTGACCGTGAGGGCGCTGACCGACCAGAACCCCGAATACATATACCACGCCGCCATGATGGACCCACACACAGCCGCCGAGCTCGACCTGCGACAGATCCGCAATCTGGTCAGCGATCTTTTGATCGCACATGCGGATTGGTTGCCAGACTGGTGCAAACCGGCCAAAGCGGCATGACCCAAAGATTACAAGGCTGAGAATAATGACAAAAAAACGCCGCTCGCAACATTGGTATGGCAAGCTGGACAAGGACGGGTTCATTCACCGGTCATGGATGAAGAACCAGGGCTTTCCCGACCATGCCTTTGACGGGCGACCCATCATCGGCATCTGCAATACGTGGTCCGAACTGACGCCGTGCAATTCCGGCCTGCGCGATCTGGCCGAAGGCGTCAAACGCGGCGTGTGGGAGGCTGGCGGCTTCCCGGTCGAATTCCCGGTCATGTCGCTGGGCGAAACCCAGATGAAGCCCACCGCCATGCTGTTTCGCAACCTACTGGCCATGGATGTCGAAGAATCCATCCGCGCCTATGGCATTGACGGCGTCGTTCTGCTGGGCGGTTGTGACAAAACTACGCCGGGGCAACTTATGGGTGCCGCCTCGGTCGATCTGCCCGCTATCGTTGTCAGTTCCGGCCCGATGCTGAACGGCAAGTATCGCGGACAGGATATCGGCTCGGGCACGGATGTTTGGAAGTTTTCCGAAGCCGTGCGCGCCGGGGAAATGACCCTGCAGGATTTCATGAATGCTGAATCCGGCATGTCGCGCAGCGCCGGTGTTTGCATGACCATGGGCACCGCGTCGACCATGGCCTCGCTGGTCGAGGCGATGGGCATGTCCCTGCCCACCAACGCCGCGCTGCCCGCCGTTGATGCTCGCCGAATGGCGCTGGCGCATCTGACGGGTAAGCGGATTGTCGAGATGGTGGACGAAGACCTCAAACCCTCGGACATTCTGACCAAGGAAGCCTTTGAAAACGCCATTCTGGCCAATGCGGCCGTGGGCGGATCAACCAACGCCGTCGTACATTTGCTGGCCCTGGCAGGCCGAGTTGGCGTCGATCTGACGCTGAAGGATTTTGAGATCGGGTCGGACATCCCCTTGCTGGTGAACTGCATGCCCTCGGGCCAATATCTGATGGAGGATTTCTGCTATGCGGGCGGTGTACCGGTGGTTCTGAACGAGCTCAAACCCTTCCTTCGACCGGCCAAAACGGTTCTGAACAAGGATATTTCGGCCCATTACGAAGGTGCAGAATGTTTCAACCGCGATGTGATCCGTCCCTTCAACGACCCAGTAAAACCTGCCGCAGGCCTGCGTGTGCTGCGCGGCAATCTGGCACCGAACGGGGCCATTGTGAAACCTTCGGCGGCCACGGACACACTGTTGGAGACCGAGGCTGTGGCCCATGTCTTCGAAAGCATCGAAGATATGAAGGCCAATATCGACAGAGATGACCTGCCGGTGACGCCCGAGACCATATTGGTGCTGAAAGGCTGTGGACCCAAGGGTTATCCCGGCATGCCCGAGGTTGGCAATATGCCGATCCCGGCCAAGCTGGTGAAGGACGGTGTGCGCGACATGATCCGTATCTCGGACGCACGGATGTCCGGCACGGCATTTGGCACTGTCATACTGCATGTCAGCCCCGAAGCCCAGGCGGGCGGCACGCTGGCGCTGGTCAAGACCGGTGACCGTATCCGTGTATCCGCTAGCAAGGGCGCGCTCGAGTTGCTGGTTGACCAAGTTGAACTGGACGCCCGACGCGCCGCATGGCAACCGGATGCTCCGCATTACACCCGCGGCTATGCCAAGCTTTACATAGACCACGTCCTGCAGGCCGATCAGGGTGCGGACCTGGATTTTCTTGTCGGCAAAGACACCCGCCTTGTGACCAGAGAGAGCCACTGATGGACCAACCCACCACTTTCCACGACCTGAACGGTGCATCCATCTTTATCACCGGAGGTGGTTCTGGTGTCGGGGCCGCTTTAACGGACGGATTTCTGGCGCAGGGTGCGCAGGTCGCCTTTATCGGGCGCTCCGACGCCAGTGCCTTTGTTGATGAGATGCGCGCCAAGCACGGGCGCGGGCCGCTGTTTCTGCAAGGCGACATGACAGATACCGACCTGCTGCGCGCCTCAATGGCCAAAGCCGCCGAGGCCCATGGCCCCCTTGGTGTGCTGATCAACAATGCCGCCAACGACAAACGCCATTCGCTTGACGAAACCACGCCCAAATTCTGGGACTGGATGATCGAGGTGAATCTGAAGGCGTATTTCTTTGCCTGCCAAGAAGCCGCACGTCAAATGCAGGACAAGGGCGGATCAATCATCAATTTCAGCTCGATCAGCTATATGATGGGTAATTCCGGTTATCCGATCTATACGACATCAAATGCCGGGATCACCGGGATGACCCGGTCGTTGGCGCGCGAGCTTGGCCCGCAGAAAATCCGCGTTAATGCGCTGGCCCCCGGATGGGTTCTGACACAGAAACAGCTGGACATGTGGGCCACGCCAGAAGATCTGGCCGCACATCTGGAACGCCAATGCCTAAAGGACCACCTGACGCCCGAGGATATGATCGCACCGACCCTGTTTCTTGCGTCGGAAGCCAGTCGCGCCATGACCGGGCAATGCATGGCCGTTGATGGCGGTGTTGTAGTAACAGGATGAGAACATGACAATCGAATGGATCGCTGTTGATTGGGGAACAACTCATCTGCGGGCATGGGCAATGCAAGGTGACACCATTCTGGACCAGGCTCAGTCCGCAAGCGGCATGGACCAAATTCCCCGGGATGGGTTTCAAAAAGCATTGCTGAACCTGATCGAGGGCTGGCTTGGCGATACGGTCATGGATGTGGTCGCCTGCGGTATGGTGGGTGCGCGTCAAGGCTGGGTCGAGGCACCATATTCCGCTGTACCTTCGGTTCCTGTTCCCGATGCACCTGTCCGCGTTCCGGCAACAGATCCGCGTATCCGCGCCTTTGTCGTACCCGGGCTAAAGCAAACAAGCCCCCCCGATGTCATGCGCGGAGAAGAGACACAGATCGCCGGTTTTCTGGCCCACCGGCCAAACTGGGACGGCATCATTTGCCTGCCCGGAACGCATACCAAATGGGTACAGGTCAGCGCGGATGAAATCGTCAGCTTCCGCACATTCATGACAGGCGAAATCTTCGGATTACTCAGCAATCAATCCGTCCTGAAACATACGGTCAGCGAAGGCTGGGACGACGCGGCTTTTGCCGAGGCTGTGGCGGATACCCTGTCCCGGCCGGAACAACTTGCCGCGCGCCTTTTCGGCCTGCGGGCCGCTGATCTGCTGCAGGGTCAGGACTCCGGTGTAGCACGTGCGTGTCTGTCGGGATATCTGATCGGAGCGGAACTGGCCGCGTCCCGTCCCTATTGGTTGGGCCAGCAGATTGCCATTATCGGGGACCAAAGCCTCTCGGAAATCTATGCCATCGCGCTAAAACAGCAGGGTGCATTTGTTGAAATAGCCGACAGCACGCAATCTACATTGGCAGGTCTTTTGCAGGCCCGAAATCTGACGAGGCAAACCGCATGAGCCGTCCTATCATTGCAATTCTGCGCGGTCTGCAACCCACCGAGGCCGCCGAAGTCGGGCATGCCCTGATCGACGCGGGCATAGACCGGATCGAGGTGCCCCTGAACTCACCCGATCCGTTGACCAGCATCGGCATTCTGGCGGAACGTTTCGGCGATCGCGCATTGATCGGCGCCGGAACCGTCCTGACCATCGAACAGGTCGATGCGGTGGCCGGGGTCGGCGGCAAGCTAATCGTCTCGCCAAATTTCGACGCTGAGGTCATACAGCAGACTATCAAACTGGGCATACAAAGCTGGCCAGGCGTCTATACCCCGACCGAGGCCTTTGGCGCGCTCAGCGCAGGGGCAACCGGGCTCAAACTGTTTCCGGGCGTGATGGCGGGGCCTTCGGGCCTGGCCGCAATACGCCCGATCCTGCCCAAGGACGCGCTTGTCTTTGCTGTGGGTGGGGCGGGCCCCGAAAACTTTGCCGATTGGCTCAAGGCCGGGGCGGACGGGTTCGGGATCGGCTCGGCCCTGTATAAACCGGGAATGGCCGTTGCCGACATTGCAGAGCGCGCGCGAAAGATCGTCTTGGCCTATGACAAGGCCACCCAATGAGTGTCGTGTTTGACGACCGTCCCTGCGATCTGGGCGAAGGGCCTTTGTGGCACCCGGAACGGGCGCAGCTATTCTGGTTCGACATCACCGGCAACCGCTTGATGACCCAGAAGGACGGACGACAGCAAAGTTGGCAGTTCCCCGAAAATGTCTCAGCCGCGGGCTGGGTGGACCAAGACACTTTGTTGATGGCTTCTGAAACCGGGCTGTGGCGCTTTAGTCTGAAAACCGGTGAGCGTAGCTTGATCACCCATCTTGAGGCGGACAACACCGTCACCCGTTCCAACGATGGCCGCGCTGATCCCAGGGGCGGTTTCTGGATCGGTACCATGGGCAAGAACGCCGAACCCGGCGCAGGGTCCATCTATCGGTTCTGGCGCGGAGAGCTGCGGCGGCTGGTGCCGGATGTCACGATCTCGAACGCCATCTGCTTTGCGCCCGATCGCTCTTGCGCCTATTTCGCCGACACGGTCACCAAACAGGTCATGCGCTGGGAATTGGACCCCAAAACCGGTTGGCCCGAAGGCCAAAGCACCGTGTTCCTCAACCTCACCAAAGACCAGTTGAACCCTGATGGAGCAGTGGTCGATACGAGCGGAAATATCTGGATCGCCCAATGGGGCGCCAACCGCGTGGCCGCTTACTCGCCCGAGGGTCGGTTCCTGAAGGCGGTCGGGTTTGATGCGGCCCATACTTCGTGCCCGGCTTTTGGCGGGCCAGACCTGACAACGCTGTTCTGCACCACCGCTCGCCAAGGGCTGGATGCGGCACAGATTGAAACCCAACCTACCAACGGAATGACCTTTGCCGCGCCCGACGCAGGCAAAGGTCAGGCAGAGCACAGAGTCATCCTATGAACCCCGAACTTGGCGTTTGCTATTACCCCGAACATTGGCCAGAGGCGATGTGGGCGGACGATGCAGCACGTATGGTCGAAACCGGCCTGACATGGGTGCGGATAGGCGAGTTCGGCTGGAGCCGGATGGAGCCCACGTCGGATGATATGCACTTCGACTGGCTGGATCGCGCAATCGAAACCTTAGGTGCTGCCGGGTTGAAAGTGGTGCTGGGCACGCCAACAGCGACGCCGCCACGCTGGATGCTGGACAAACACCCGGACATGCTTGCCGTGGATGCGCAGGGTCAGCCGCGCAAGTTCGGCTCTCGCAGACATTATTGCTTTAGCCACACCGGGTATATCGAAGAATGCGTTCGGATCGCACGTGTCATGGGCGAACGCTATGGGCGCAACCCGCATGTCGCAGCATGGCAGATCGACAATGAATATGGCTGCCACGACACCACTGTCAGCTATAGCCAACCCGCCCTACACGCCTTTCAAAACTGGCTGGAAGGTCAATACAGCACGATTGAAACCCTGAATGCAGCGTGGGGAAATGTGTTCTGGTCAATGGAATATGACAGGTTTGATCAGATCGACCTGCCGAACCTGACAGTAACAGAACCCAACCCGGCCCATGTTCTGGCCTTCCGGCGGTTCAGTTCAGATCAGGTGGTGGCCTTCAACAGGGCACAGGTCAAAGTGCTGCGGCCCCTGACCGATGCGCCCTTGCTGCACAATTACATGGGGCGTGTGCTGGATTTCGACCACTTCGCAGTGGGTACCGATTTGGATATCGCCACATGGGACAGCTATCCGATCGGGTTTCTATCTGACCGGCTTGAGGCGGATAAGGCACATAAGTCGGCCTTTCTGCAGCAAGGCGATCCCGACATGCAGGCCTTTCATCACGATCTGTATCGCGCTGTGGGACGCGGGCGTTGGTGGGTGATGGAACAGCAACCCGGCCCGGTGAACTGGGCCCCTTACAACCCTGCACCTCTGCCCGGTATGGTGCGCCTGTGGTCGCTTGAGGCCGTGGCGCATGGGGCCGAGGTGGTCAGCTATTTCCGCTGGCGGCAGGCGCCCTTTGCGCAAGAACAGATGCATGCAGGACTGCTGACGCCGGATAACCGCTCTGCCCCGGCTTTGGCCGAGGCACGCCAAACCGCCGATGATCTGGCCGGGCTGGGAGCAATCACACAGGCCAGAGCGGATGTCGCGATCCTGTTCGACTATGCCTCGGATTGGGCCTGGGCGACGCAACCTCAAGGGGCTGGGTTCGACTATTTCAAACTGGTCTTTTCAACCTACCAAGCCCTGCGCCGGGCTGGATTGTCAGTGGATTTCCTGCCTGCGGATAACATCCCAAAGGCGGGATATAAGGTGATCCTTGCACCGGGTCTGGCGACCATCAGACCCGATCTGGAACAACGCCTGACCAATGGTTGTGATCTGGCTGTTCTGGGCCCGCGCTCTGGCGCCATCACGCAGGACTTTCAGATACCCGCAACTGGTCGCCCCGGGCTGACTGCACTGGATTGCACTGTCGATCTTGTGGAAACCCTGCCCCCTCAGGTGACCCGGGAAGTTGATGGTGGCGGCGCAGCCCGTCACTGGGTCGACCGCCTGTCAGGAAAGGCCCCGGACCTTTTGACATTTCAAGACGGAACACCTGCCCTGAAAGGGACCGACCACATGTGGTATCTGGCCGGGTTCCCGGATGACACGTTATGGGATCGCGTGATCAGCATGGCCGCTGCTCTGACAGGCATTGCCTTGCATCCGATGCCTCAGGGTTTGCGGCGACGCCAGACGGCCGGGCATACATTCCTGATCAACTACAATTCGGCGCCGGTTGAATGGAACGGCCGGATGATCGAAGCCTGTGATGTGTTCATTCAGGAAAATGACACGCCCGCCGAGGGGTAACCCCGGCGGGCGCAAACTGCGAGGCGCTTAGTTCGCCTGCAAACTGTTGGGATCAAAGGCACCGCCATTGCCCGAAGGCGTTTCAGTACCAGAATCCTCTTCTTCGTCACCCAGAGTATTCGGCGCAAACACATTGCCGAAACCGCTGTTATTCGAGGGTTTCGGGGCCGATTCCTGCGCACCCTCTCCCTCTTGCTCAGCCGCTTCCGCCTCGCGCTTTTTGCGCTGTTCTTCGCGCTGCTTGCGCAGCTCTTGAATACGCAGATCAGCTTCAAGGCGCTTTTGCTCTTTGACATCTGCGACACACTGAGCCGGATTGTAGGCGGTTGCGGTTCCGACCACAGTGATCGTGGCAACCGCAAAGACAACCAGCAGAACCGCAGCAAGGTTCCCGGCAAAGAAGCTGGGAAGCTTGATCTTGCCCGCCAGTTCCTCGACCGTGGCGTTCTTGCGTGCAGCAGCCACCAGTTCCTGTCGCTTCAGCTTGGCCTCGTTCAGCAGGGCAAAGAACACCGTCAGCGCCACGATGATGAAGGCCAGCGCCGAGATCGAGGGCGTGATGCCATAGCGCACCTTCTGCGCCAGTTCGATGGTCAGCGTCGGGTATTCACCAAAGGTGAAGGTGGTGGTGTTGTAGTTCTCAAACGAGGCCAAGAACGCCAGCACTGCCGCGCTGGCAATCGCCGGACGCATGAACGGAAGCATGATCTTGCGGAACGCCTGAGCATGGGTTGCACCCAGATCCAGCGCGGCCTCGGTCAGCGCCATATCATAGCGCTGCAACCGTGCCACCAGCACCAGCATGCAATAGCTGGCGATAAAGGTGGATTGGCCGATCACCGTCAGGAATATCCCGTTTGACAGGAAACTGTCGGCACCCAAGCCCAACATCCGGTTGATCCGGTCCCAGAACACCAGTGTCGAGATACCCAGAACAACGCCCGGGATCAGGATCGGCGCGATGATGACCGTATAGTAGGTCGCGCGCAGTTTCGGCCAGATCTGCGTCAGCATCAGCGCGCCCGCAAGACCCATCGCCACCGATAGAACCACCGTTCCGGCGCCGATGATCAGTGAGTTCTTGATGCCGTTCAGGATACGTTGGTCCTGAAACAATTCGCCAAACCACTGGAAGGTCAGACACTCCCACGGTGTCATCCTTGGGAATTCGGACGAGTTGAAGGCCGTGACCGACATGATCACCAGCGGACCCAGAAGGTACAGGAAGAACAGCACCAGGTAGACCCAGATGCTTACACGGAGGAAGGACAAATTCATTTCCCGATATCCCCCATATTCACCTTGAACAGGCGCATTACGGCCAGCACGAACAAGATACAGGTCACCAGCAGAACGATGGCGTAGGCGGCACCCTGCGGCCAGTCATTGTTGTCGTTGAACTGCTGATAGATCAGCTGCGTGAACCACAGGGAGGACGGCCCGCCCAGAATTTGCGGCGCGGCCAACGCACCCGCGGACAGCATGAACACCATAGTACAGCCCGAACTGATCCCTGGCTTGGCATAGGGAATGACCACGCGCCAATGGATACGCCACCAGGGGGCTCCCAAATCTCGCGCCGCCTCGATCTGGTTTTTATCCAGACTTTCTATGACGTTATACATCGGGAAGATCATCAGCAAGATATAGGCATAGCCCAGCCCGGCATAGAGCGCGATGTCATTGCGGATGAAATCAAACGGCATATCCCAGACCCCCAGCCCAGTGAACAGCGTGTTCAGTACACCGGTTTCGCCAAAGATGATCCGCAGGGCAAAGGCGCGCAGGATCTCATTGATCCAGTAGGGGATGATCAGCATGATCGCAAAGATGCGGATGTGACTGCCCTTGGACTGACCCAGATAATAGGCGATCGGATAGCACAGGATCAGGTTGAAAATCGTAACGCATACCGCGGCCAGAAGGGTGCGGAAAAACACCCTCAGATCGACGGCGTTATAGTCCTGGCTGCCACCTTCCGGGCCATAGATCAGGTATTTGTAGTTCTCCAGCGTATAGACATCTTTTGGCCCCCCGATCTCGGGCGGGGGCAGGTTTGGCCGAAATGAGAAATCCAGCATCGACAGCTGCGGCAGGATGATCAGGCCGATGGTCCAGAACAGGACCAAACCGAGTATCATCAATCCCATGCCGGTGCCGTTGCGGTTGAAGAATTCTTTCAGAAAATGGGGCATATTTTTATCCCCTTATTCCGCGGCCAGCTCACCCGCTGGAACCAGAACCGCATTATGGGTCTGATATTCCAACGTGATGGTCTGCCCGGTATGGTCATCGAAAGACTGGCCTAGATTGGGCAGCGATACCTTAATTTCCTTGCCGCCATCACCTTCGGTGAAAATATTGAAGGCGTTACCTTCGAATTCTTCATGGTTCACGCGGGCGGTTACAAAATGGTCGCCCACTGCACCGTCCGGGGCAATCGCCAGCGCCTCGGGGCGAATGAACATCATCGCATCATCGCCCTCTTTGAGTTTGCCCTGATTGGCGGTGGAAATCCGCGCCACCAGTTCGCCGGACCGGTTGGTCGCAATTAGCGCCTCAGTTCCCATGACCTGCTTGATCTTGCCGCGGAAGACGTTGTTTTCGCCTACAAACGAGGCGGCAAATGCCGTGTTGGGATCGTTGTAAATTGTCTTGCCATCGGCAATCTGGTCGATCACTCCTGCACGCATTACGGCGATATTGTCCGACATGGTCAGCGCTTCGCCCTGGTCGTGGGTGATGTAGATGAAGGTGATACCAACACGCTTTTGAATCTCGCGCAGCTCGGTGCGCATATGCTGGCGCAGCTTCAGGTCCAGCGCCGAAAGAGGTTCATCCAGCAGCAGTACATCGGGTTCGGCACACAGCGCGCGGGCAATCGCCACACGCTGACGCTGACCGCCCGAAAGTTCGCTGGGCAGTTTGTCGCCCTGGCCCGGCAGCGCGATCATGTCCAACAGCTCATCGGCCCGCTTGCGGCGCTCGGCCGCGCTGGCGCCTTTGATCTCCATCGAGAAAGTGATGTTTTCCCAGACTTTCATCAGGGGAAACAGCGCGAGGTTCTGAAAGATCAGGGCAGTCGGGCGCTTGTTGGGCCCGATGCCGCGCATGTCATTACCACCGATCAGAACCTTACCCTCGCTGGGGTCCAGAAACCCCGAAACAGCGCGCAAAATCGTTGTCTTGCCGCAACCGGATGGTCCCAGGAACGAAAAGAAATCGCCCCCGTTTATGTTCACATTTGCGTCCCGCACCGCGACAAAATCGCCGAAACGGATCCACAGGTTTTCAAGATCTACACCGACCCCTGCACTCATTTTTGGTATCTCCGATTGATGCGCTTGGTGGTGCGCACCCAAATGGGTTCCGTCACGCAGTGGCGTGCGGGTTGGGAGCCCCCCGCGTTTGGCGGAGGGCACTTTTTTGAAAAGCTATCAGGCGCTTTTGAACTTGTTGACGAACTCGGTCCGGGTTTCCGCATACCAGGGCGCTTCGGCCGGCCACGGATTGAGGTTGGCCAGCGAGTCGCCCGGATAGGCTTCGGCGAAGTTCTTCTTGTAGGTGTCGCCCGAATATTGGTCGGCACCCAGAACGGGCGAGTTGTACCCGTGGCTGTCGATCGCAACACCGGCCGGTTTGGCCTGGTAGGCAAAGTCGATGAAGGCATAGATCTGGTCGATATTGGCAGCACCTGTTGGAATTGCCATACCATCAACCCAGGCCATCGCCCCCTCAACCGGAGCCTGATAATGCACAGGCTCACCTGCAGATTTAAGTGCCAGCGGCGGGCCATCCCATGTCTGGCCAACAATCACGCCTTCGTTCAACAGACCGTTCTTCTGTGTGTCGGCGTCGTTCCAGATCAGCTTGATGCGGTTCTTACGTTCGATACACCAATCTGCGATCTGACCCCAAACCTTGCGCATGGTATCTTCGTCGCCATAGGCGGCCCAGACGGAACCGGGCTCCATCTCGCCTGCGCGCTCCATGTACAGGCCTGCGCCCAGCATCATCGAGTGCGCGCGGCCCATGGTTTTACCTGCGTTTGCCTCGGACCAGACATCGCCATAGGACGGTGCATCACCTTCAGGCAGCCACAGGTCAGTCCGATATGCGATGCCTTCGGTGCCCCAGATATGTGGCAACCAATGCACACCGGAATCGCCAAAGTTCCAGGCATCTGTACCAATCGCTGCCATCGCCGGGTTCACCAGATCAATCGGAACCTTGTTCATGTCGAATGGCTGCAACAGCTCAAGCGGTTCCCACTGCAAAGACCGGTTATTGGTCGGCGACACGATGTCGAAACCCTGCCCCTTGGTGGCCTTCATCTTGTTGATGATTTCTTCGTTCGACCCGATACCGGTATAGTTCACCTTGATTCCGGTCAGTGTCTCGAATTCCTGCAAGAATGCTGGCGGCAGGTAATCGGACCACATCAGAATGTTGATCTCACCCGAGGACGCCAGCGCGCTTTTGCTGTACAGCGGTGCAGCAAGTGCTGCCGCCCCTGCGCTCTTCAAGATAGTACGTCTGGAAAGGTTTTTCCGTTCGGCCATATTCGATTCTCCCATAGTTGGACTTTCAGTCCTATTGTTATGCAATCACAGGCTAGAGGGTTGCTGCAAAGCTGTCAGTCCAAAAGGGACAGTTTGCAGAATTCATAGGTCCAGTTTGCAATCATGTCCGCAAGCTCTGGTTTACTTCCACTTCCAGACTGAGACACCATAGGATGGGATTTCTGAAGTACCAACAATATATTGCCGATTTTCGTCATCCGGCAGAACCTGTGCGGCAGCCCCGAAGTTGAACGCAAAGCCGAGGTCACCCCGCTGTGTAACACGAAGGTCCGGGTCACATTCCCGTATCGGAAGGCCCGCCCATGTCAGCGCTTTAATAAGGATCGACCGTAGCAACGGTCCGTTTGGGATCATCGCCAGATACATAGCCCGGTCCGATTGCACAATCGCCGGACTGCCAGCCTTGTAAGCACTTACGAAATGCGCGATTACCTGATTTTCGGTCTCGATGACTTCCCGCCAGCCCTTAAAATCAAAGGTTCCGGTGCTCTCGAGGCTTACGGATTCACCCGCCAGATCCGGCAGGGATTCGACGCGTATGACTTTTATCCCTGCAAGATCGGCCAACTCACCGGGAGCGAGATTTTCAGGGGTCCACATGTCCACAGTCTTGCTGCCCGCACGGGCACCGATCAGCAATTTGGCCTGGCTGTGGTGCAATCTCTTTGCCAGATCGGGCGAGATGATCATGTTTTGCGGCAATACGATCAATGAATACCCTGTCAGATCATCATCGGGACCAACGAAATCCAGATCGACCCCCAATGCACGCAGGCCAGCATACCAAACCCGGAAAATCCCGGCATTCGGGAATGCGTCATCTTGCGGCAGGATATCTGCAGCCCAGATGGATTCGTAATCCAACAGAATTGCCACAGCTGCCTTCTGCCGGGTGACTTCCGGCAGGGCAGCACGCTCTTGTGCAACCTGCGCCAGTTCCAGCGCAGCCTGATCCGGGCTGCCATCCGATCGCAGAAGCGCCGTGTGGAATTGTTCCTGCGCGAACTTCGCCTGACGCCATCGGAAGAACATCACTGCCTGTGCACCGTGGGCAAAAGCGGCCCAAGTCCAAAGCCTGACCATCCCATCCGCAGGTGAGGGGTTCTTTTCGGCCCAGTCCACCGGACCGGGCTGTTGTTCCAGAACCCACATTCGGCCCCTGCCCTGGCTGCGATACAAATCGCAGTGAAACCCCTGATAGTCCGGCGCGCCTGTTCGCAGGTATCGACGTTTGTCTTCATCAGACAGCGACGATCCCAACAGGTTGCCAAGCGGATAGCTGTCAAAACCGACTACATCCAGATCCGCCGCAACAGCGTGATGGTCGAACTCAAAGCTGCCTGCCATGAAATTATGGGTAATATCGCGGCCCGGCGCAAACCTGCGCAGAATATCCGCCTGAGCACGATTGAAATCCCGCACCCGATCCGAAGAATAGCGGGCAAAATCCAGAGCATGGGTCGGGTTCGGGCTGGCCACCAAACTTATAGGCAGTTCGATCTGATCAAAATCGGAATAGAGCGACCCCCAAAAGACTGTCCCCCATGTTCGGTTAAGCGCCTCAATCGTGCCATAGCGGTCTTGCAACCATCTGCGAAAACCGGTGCGAGCGGCGTTGGAATAGCTCAGAACCGTATCGTGATCGTTATATTCATTGTCGATCTGCCAGGCACAAACAAATGGATTTTCGCCATATCGACGGGCATATTCCGTGGTGATTCGACGGGCCTCGGTCAGGTAGATATCGCTGGAAAAACAATAGTGTCGGCGCGACCCGAACCCACGCACCCGGCCATCCGGCCCCACTGGCAGGATCTCAGGGCATTCATCCACTAGCCATTTCGGAGGTGCAGCCGTAGGCGTCGACATCATCACGCGCAAACCGGCATCGCCCAGAATTCCAATCACCTCGTCCAGCCAGCCCCATTCGAACCGGCCTCTTTCCGGCTCGATCAGGCCCCAGGTAAACTCAGCAATCCGAACCCAATCCAATCCCATATCGACCATGCGCTTAGCATCGTCGCGCCACAGCGATTTGTCCCATTGCTCGGGGTAATAGCAAACGCCCAGCTCAAGCCTGCTCATCGGTTTTCCCGTGCGCTGCGGCGTTCGATCCATTTGAGGAAACTAGCGCAACCAAGCGTCACCACGACATAGAGGATCGCCGCTGTGTTGAATGGCGCGAAGGGCAGAAAACTTGAGGCCTGAAACTCGCGCATGCGCTGAGTCATGTCGCGGACCGACAGGATGGACAGCAATGAGGTATCCTTGATCATCGCGATAAATTCATTGCCCAAAGGTGGCGTCACTATGCGCAATGCCTGTGGCAGGATAATAAGCCGGGCAGTTTGCCAGCGGGACAGCCCAAGCGAGCCGCCTGCTTCGATCTGACCTCGTGGGATAGCCTCAATCCCTGATCGGAAAATCTCGGCCATATAGGCCGAATACCCTATGGAAATGGCGATGATGCCGCGAGTCATGTTGGTCATGTCGATGCCGCCACCTGTCGCATCCTTGACCGCACCGGCAAGCGGCAAGCCGATATAAAGGATGATGACCAGCATTGGAATGCCGCGAATGGTATCGACAAAAAACTCGGCCCCTACAGCCAGCGGATGCAGCTTGTGCTGTGCGCCTCCGACCGTCAGTGTCAGAAGCAAAAACCCAAAAACCGCAAAAGTCAGCGCCGGGGTACGAAACTTGTCTGGCAGAAAACTGGATTGCCAGATCACCGGATAGCCCTGCGTATGAACGCCAGCCGGAACAAAAGCACCAGATACGCTGTCGACGGTTGTAATCTGATCCAGTGCAGAGACGGCATCGGGGGCGCTGCGAATGCGATACTGTTGGCCTTCACCTCCGTCGAACTCTCCGAAGCGGATCAAATCCGCCTGGGCCTGCGGCGTACCCCGAACAATGGCAATTCTTGCTTCAGTACTGCCAACCAGAACAAAGCTCACCTTTGGTTGCATAAAAAAGAACGCCGACACGGCCAATAGTGTCAGGCTGATGGACCCATAGACAACGGTTGTCCGAGCTTTGGGCTTGAAGGACTGCAAACCGACCCAGACCAGACCCATAATGGCCGCAAAGATATAGGCAAAGATCGCTGCACGGAACGTTATCGCGACCCCGGTCGCAAATTGCCAATGCGCCAGAAACATCAGGTAAAACAAAACCAGCCCGGTCAGCAGTTCGAGTCCAATCTGAACATAGACTTTCATGGATTGTGGGAAACGGGCCGTAAGAGGGATCACCGCAACCACCATCGCAAACCCTACCAGCAGGGCCTGTAATCTCATTTGCACCTTTGCGACGATCTCGGGGAACAAGACCCAAGGTTGCGAAGATCGGTCAATGAACTCAGACGTGTTTTCGCTGAGCGCATTAAAGAAGACGGATTCCGCAAAGGGCATCAGCACCTGAGGCTGGACAAGTCCAAGGATCGCCAACCCGACCGAGGCCGGGATTGCCAAAACCGCCGCAACCCTCAACCAGTTCGGCGCTATCGTTTGAAACCGGATGTGGCGCGCCGAGAGATAGGCCAATATGGCCACAGCCAGTATCAGAAGAAACCCAACAAAAATGGGCCCCGCATTTTCACCAATCCCCAAAATGGCAACCAATGACCTCAGATATTTCGAGGATGAGGCAAACAGGTAGATGATGAACGGGGCAGCGGCGAGCAAAACAAGATTACTCGGCCGGATCGAGCTTAGGCGGATCATGGCGTCCCTCGGGTTATGCGTGACCCGGCAGGTTTTCCCGCCGGGTCAGAAAGGGTTTCAACGGCTCAATCAGTGCCCCAGTATTTGGCAACCAATGCGTCCATCGTACCGTCAGCCTGAATGGCGGCCAGCCCTTCGTTTATGGCGTCAACGGTTGCGTCGCCTTCCTGAAACACAATACCCAGTGGATCAGACTGAAGGCCTGTGATGCCTACAGCCAATTCCCCGGCAAATTCCTGTTCATATGCCGATGCCGAGGTTCCATCAATGATTACCCCCTGTACGTCAGCATTCTGAAGCGCCAGGATCGCAGCAGAGAAATTGTCATACAGGCTGACATTCTCGCGTCCCACCAGTTCTTCGGCCAGCTGGGCATTGGTGGTGCCAGTCTGCGCGGCTAGCTTCTGACCACCTGCTTTGAAGTCATCCAACGTCATGTCAGCATTGTCGACCTGCAGCAGGATCGCCTGACTTACAATGATATAAGGCTCGGAAAAATCCATGTTCTCTTCGCGTTCCGGAGTGATTGAGACACCCGAGATCACGAGGTCGAACTCCCCTTGCTGAAGCGCGGCAAAGATCCCATCCCAGGCTGTATTTACGAAATTCGGGACGCAGTTCACCTTTTCACAGATCGCATTCATGACATCGACATCAAATCCCACAATCTGACCCGTGGACTCATCGACCGTCTCCATGGGCGGATAGGTGGCATCTGTTCCGATCTTAAGTACGCGCCCTTCAAGATCCGCTGCAAACACAGCAGGCGCGGCAAGCGCGGTCAGGGCGGCGGCGGCAAATAGGTTTCTTAACATCTCCGGTTACTCCTTTGTTGGTTCAGGTGTTTAGCGCCGCTTCTGGCGCGACTGTGTCAGGTTGCCGCTCGATCAAAATGGCCCTGATCTTTTTTTGTGTTTCGGACGGGTCAACCCCGTCCAAAGCCTTGAGCATATACTCACCCAGCAATCGACTGGTTTCCTCAATAGGGACGTAATAGGTGCTGGGCGGAGGGACAAAATAACGGCTAAGTTGCAGATCATCGGTCGAGATCACGGTCAGTTCGCGACCGACCTCAACACCCGCCGCATGGGCAGCAGAAAGCACACCCAGGGTCATGGCTTCGTTCGCGCAGATGATCGCGGTTGGCCTATCGGATAGCCGCATCAAAGCTTCAAAGGCATTATACCCCGTTCGCGCGGTCGTAGGCCCGCTGAAGATCAGGGCCGGGTCAACGGCCAGACCGGACGCTCTGAACGCCTGGGCATAGCCCGTTCGACGTTGCGTCGCATAAACCAGGTCATCCGGCGGGTTCACCAGGGCAATCCGGCGATGCCCCAAGGCTAGCAGTCGTTGCGTTGCATCGTGACCTGCTGCCTGACTGTCGATATCGACATAGGCATGTGATCTGCCGCTGTCGCTCATACCCATGGTGACAAAGGGGAAACCATTCTGTTGCAGATAGGCAATGCGCGGATCGGCGTGGCGCGTACCCGAGAATATCACCCCGTCTGCCAATCCGTTCTGAACGATTTCCTTCAGCGTCGCCATCGTTCCCTGCAGGCCCGCCACGCTGTGAACGCCAAGCTCATAACGCGACCCTTTCAAAGCCCGCGAAATACCCGCGACAATGCGTGTGAATTCGACGCCTTCCCATTCTTCATCTGAATCAGGTGACACGCTGACCAGAACGCCGATGCGATAGGACTTTTTTGTCCGCAGCTTCAGCCCGTCCAGATTGACCCGGTATCCAAGCTGTTCGGCGGCAGACTGAATCTGCTGCCGCGTTTCTTTCTTGACGGTTTCGGCACCACGCAGCGCGTTCGAGACGGTTCCGACAGAAAACCCCGTCTGCTTTGCAATCGACTTGATCGTCGCGCGCGCCACTATGTCACCTCAACGCTGCGCATTCGCATCAACAGGTCATGTCCCGTCTGCAATGTTTGCGCGTGATCGGCAGTTTCATCATGTTCCACAAAAAGGTCAGCGCAGGGACTGTCAGCCAGAACACGCAGGACCAGAGGCCAGTCCACAACCCCCTGCCCCAGATTTCGCCAGCGCTCGTCGCCTTGCCCGGCCAATAGATCGACGTCTTTAGTATGGACGGAAACGATCCGGTCGGAATAACGGCTCAGCAGTGCAGCGGGGTCAGAAAGCGCCGAATATAGCCAACCGATATCCGGCTGCCATCCAATGGTCTCATGCGACAGGACCATATCCAATGGCGAGCCCTGCCCAAGATCGACAAGGTCAAAATCGTGGTTATGATAGGCAAGGCGCACACCGTTTGCCGACAAGGCAACAGCCCATTCCGCCAACCGGCCCGACACTGCCTTCCACCCCTCGGCGGTGCCGGGCCGAGCCTTGGGCGACAGCCAAGGCATGACCGCCACAGGGCATTCCAAAGCTTCAAGCATTCTAAGAATGTCATCAAACCGTGTTTCAAATTCTTCCCAGTCAAAATGGGCCGATCGAACGGTGAAACCAGCCTGTCTAACCTCATTGGTAACCTGCTTGGGGGTAAGATCGTGGAACCCGACCGTTTCAATATCGGTGAACCCGCAGGCACGCACCAAGTCAAGCTGGGCCGCCAAATCCCCAACCTGCCGGACTGTGTATAACTGCGCTGAAACTCGCATTTTCACGGTTCTCCCACAAAATGAAACGTTTCAATCAAGTTGAAACAGCATCAGGGGTCTTGTCAAGAACCGTGTTGGAAAGGGTTATTTCCGCATGGAAACCCCCTGATGGAACAAATGAACCTTGTCAGGATTCGCAGAGACCATCACAGTTTTGCCCCGCATATTCTTCTGAACGCCCGGAAGCTTGGCAATAAGGGCATCCGTCCCATCCTCGACCGCGAAGTATAACAGCGTCACCTCGCCCAAAGCCTCGGTAAAGTCTACGACCCCTTCAAGGATTGGGTCGCTATCCACGGACACAAAATCCTCGGGGCGGACGCCGATATTCACCTGCTTGCCTTCGTCTCCAGCCTCGGTTGGTACCGCTGATATCGCCGTGCCGCCACCGTCCAGCTTGACGACTGTCTGTGCGCCGGTCGCGGTAATGACCCCCGACATCAGGTTCATTGCTGGTGAACCGATGAATTGCGCGACAAACTCGTTGTCCGGCGTCTCATACAGCTCCAGCGGCGTGCCAACTTGGGCGATCCCTTTGTTGGCTAGCACAACGATACGGCTGGCCAGGGTCATCGCTTCGACCTGATCATGGGTGACATAGATCATCGTGCTGTCCGGCATCGCCTCTTTCAGGCGGGCGATTTCGATCCGGGTGGCGACACGCAGCGCCGCGTCCAGGTTCGAAAGCGGTTCGTCGAACAGGTAAACCTTGGGGTCACGCACAATGGCGCGCCCGATTGCGACACGCTGACGCTGACCGCCGGATAGCGCTTTGGGCAACCGGTCCAGATAAGGTTCAAGCTGTAGGATGCGGGCCGCCCGATCGACCGCGGCGCCGACTTCAGCCACCGGCATTTTGGCTATCTTCAGCGCAAAGGCCATGTTTTCGCGAACGGTCATATGTGGGTACAGCGCATAGCTTTGGAACACCATCGCGATGCCTCGCTGTGCTGGCGGCACATCGTTCATCACCTGCCCTTCAATCTCGAGCGTTCCGCCCGAGATCTTTTCCAACCCGGCGACCATGCGCAGCAAGGTGGATTTGCCACAGCCCGAAGGCCCGACAAAAACGATCAACTCGCCCCGCTCAATCTCAAGATTGATGTTCTTCAGAACATCCACATTGCCATAGGTTTTGGCGACATCTGTGAGGTTTAGCTCTGACATGGTTTATTCCTTCTCCCTCAACAGCAGGCAGAATTGTGCAGCACCTAGAGACACTGTCCCCGTTCCCGCGACGCCACCCAACTCTTCTCCGATCACGCGCCAGTTCCCGCCTGGCAAGATTACTTCAGAACGTTCGGTACCGAGGTTAAATGCGCAGAACACCTCTTCTGCATGATCTTCACGCGTGAAGGCCAGAACGGTCCCGATCTGCGTCATGTTCTTTTGCGCCCCCAACATCAAAGCTGAATGGGCATGGCGGAATGCAATCGCACGACGATAATGGTGAAGCATGGACTCGGGCTCAGCCTCTGACCGGTCCACGGCACGCTCGGCTTGAGGGTCACTGACAGGCAACCAAGGCTTGCCGGTGCTAAAGCCCGATTGTTCATCCTGCGCAGCCCAAACCATCGGCGTCCGGCATCCGTCGCGGCCCTTGAACTCGGGCCAGAATTCGACGCCATACGGGTCTTGCAGATCGTCAAAGGCCACGTCCGCCTCGGGCAGGCCCAACTCTTCGCCTTGATACAAGCAGGCCGAGCCGCGCATGCACATCATCAAAACTGCATGCTGTCTGGCGGCTGCATCGTCCAGACGCCAGCGCGACGCGTGACGTTCCACGTCATGGTTCGAAAATGCCCAGCAAGGCCAGGCATCACCTGCTTTGTCCTCGAGCTGATCAAATACCTGCTGTGCATAGCTGGCAGTCAAAGCGCGCTTTTCAAGGAACTCGAACGCATAGCACATGTGCATGCGCTTATTACCGCTGGTGTATTCGCCCATAATCTCAAGCCCACGCTGTGCGTCGCCCACCTCGCCCAGACAGGCGCGACCTTCATATTGATCGGTCAGGGCCCGCAGGCGTTCCAGAAAGGCAATGTTCTCGGGCTGGCTTTTGGAGAACAGGTGGTCCTGATGGTTATACGGGTTTACCATCGGCGCGATTGAGGCATTGCGCTGCTCCACGGGCAGGGCAGGATTATCTCGCAGCTTTTTGTCGTGTAAATAGAAGTTGATTGTATCCAGACGAAACCCATCGACACCCAGATCAAGCCAGAAACTGGCGACATCCAGCAAGGCGTCCTGCACATCCGCGCAGTGAAAATTCAGATCCGGCTGTGAGGTCAGGAAATTATGCAGGTAATACTGCAACCGCCGAGCGTCCCACTGCCAAGCCGAGCCCCCGAAAATCGACAACCAGTTGTTCGGCGGCGTACCGTCCGGTTTTGGATCGGCCCAAACATACCAATCGGATTTGGCGTTTTCACGGCTGGCGCGGCTTTCGCTGAACCAGGGGTGCTGATCTGACGTGTGCGACAGAACCAGATCGATCATCACCTTCAACCCCTGGGCATGGGCGTGATCCAGCAGGTCCCGAAAATCCTCCATCGTGCCGAACATCGGATCAACATCGCGATAGTCGCTGACGTCATATCCGAAATCCTTCATCGGAGATTTGAAGAAGGGCGAAATCCAGATCGCATCAACGCCCAGAGAGGCAATGTACCCCAATCGCTGGGTGATGCCTTTCAGGTCTCCGATCCCGTCACCATTGCTGTCCTGAAAGCTGCGCGGATAGATCTGATAGATGACGCCACCACGCCACCAGTCAGCGGCCACCTTGGTTGCATTGGAAAGTTCTGTTGTGTTCTGCACGTTCATCAGACGCCTCTATTTGACGGACCCGGCCAGCAGGCCTCGGACCAGGTATTTTTGCATTGCGAAAAAGACAGCCAGCGGCACAGCGATCGAGACGAAGGCCGCCGTGGCAAGGATTTCCCAGTTCCCACCGCGCGTGCCCAACAGCTCGACAATCCGGTTTGTCATCACCGTGGTCTGGCCGGAGGCGTCGATCAGGAACACCTTGGCGACCAGCAGATCGTTCCATGTCCAGAGAAACTGGAAGATCGCAAATGACGCCAGCGCCGGAAAGCTGAGCGGCAGGATCAGTTTGGTAAAGATCTGGAACTCGGTCGCGCCATCAACGCGTGCGTTTTCGATCAGATCGCGCGGCAGCCCAGCCATGTAGTTGCGCAACAGGTAGATGGCCAATGGCATCCCGAACCCGGTATGGGCCATCCAGACTCCCAGATAACCTTTGCCTATCCCGATACTCAGGTGAAATTTCAGCAAGGGGATCAGTGCCAGTTGCAGCGGCACCACCAACAGGCCAACAACCGCAGCGATCAACAGCGCCCGACCGGGGAAATCCATCCAAGCCAAGGCATAGGCGGCAAAGGCGGCCACTAGGATCGGAATGATCGTCGCTGGTATCGTGACGGTCAGCGTGTTGAAAAACGCCCGTCCCATACTGTCAGTGCTGTCTTCAGCAAGCAGGACCTTGTGGTAATTTGCCAGGGTGAACTCGGGAGGCAGTTCCGCCGTCACAAAGACGCGCACGCCGCGACTGCCGGTGAACTCTTCGGTGTTTTCCATCCGGTACTTGCCGTCGGCATCCACCGTAATAGTACCGCCCTTACGCAGTTCCGCGGTATCGCCCGGTACAAAATCATCGATCGCACGAGAACTGATGCCCCATTTCGAGATCGCCGCCTGCGCGCCGGTTTCAAACAGGTTGCCTTCGATCATGTAAACGCCATTCTCCAGCACCTGAGTTTCAGGTGCTGCAGCGCGCAGGGTCAGGTTCTGCTCGGATGGGAACAACGACCGCCACCAGCCGCTTGTGGCAATCTGGTCAGCCGTGCGGAAGGATGAGATCAACAGCCCCAGCGTCGGCACCACCCAGAGCACGACCAGAAAAAGAACCGAGGCATGGACAGACCAGCGAAGGGCGGGTTTGGTTCCTGCTATATCGCTCATGGCCTACTCCATCTCTTTGCGCGCATTGCGCACATTCCAGACAAGGATCGGTGCCACCAGCAGCATGATCACCATGGCCGAGGCCGAGCCCACGCCCCAGTCATTGGCGCGAAACAGCTTGTCATACATGTAATTGGCCAGAACCTGCGTTTCCCACTGGCCGTTGGTCATGGCAAACACGATGTCAAAGACCTTGAGCACGGTGATGGTGATCGTGGTCCAGACCACCAGGATGGTGGTTTTGATTTGCGGCACTTTGATACGGAAGAAAATCTGGAACGGATTGGCCCCATCCAGAATGGCAGCTTCGATGGTTTCCTCGGGAATACCGCGCAGGGCGGCCGACAGGATAACCATGGCAAAACCGGTCTGAATCCAGACCAGCACCACCATTAGAAAAAAGCTGTTCCAGAAAGGGATGGTCAACCATGTCTGCGGCTCTACTCCTCCGAAAAAGATGTAGAGCGCGTTCAGCATCCCGATCTGGTCCTGCTCAACCGGACGGGTGTCATAGACTAGCTTCCAGATCACCGAGGCCCCCACGAACGAGATGGCCATCGGCATGAAAATCAGAGACTTGGCGATGTTGCCCCAGCGGATGCGGTCGGTCAGCTGAGCCACCAATAGGCCAAACGCTGTCGACATTGCAGGCACCACGATCAGCCATAACATGTTGTTGCGCATGGCTTCCCAGAATTTGGGCTCTTGCGCCATCTGGACATAGTTATCCAAGCCCGCCCACTCGTACCCGCCGCCAGGAATGCGCTGCGTCAACGACAGGCGCAGCGTTTCCACCACCGGGTAAGCCAGATACAGGCTTAATGCAGCCAATGCGGGAAACAGGAACAGCCATGGGCGGATCATGCTCGCTCGGTTGATGTTGCGGCCTGCATTGGGACCGCGCGCCGGGAACAGAATTTTGTCCAGAAACTGATTAGACAGGTAGAAATAGCCCACACAGGCTGACACGCCGATTGCGATGGTCAGCAGGCCCTGAAATGCCGGATGCATGACGCTTCTCCCTTGTGACGGTTAGCTTGGGCAACCCGATGGTGCGGGTTGCCCAACCCCGGACGCTTAGTCCAGCGCATCCCAGGATGACTGAATTTCATCCGCCACTTCTTGGGCAGAGGCACCGCCTGCATAATCAACCATTCCGGTCCAGAATGTTCCGGCGCCTACGCCGCCCGGCATCAGGTCAGAACCGTCAAACCGGAACGTCGTTGCACCAAGAAGAATGTCGTTCATCTTTTTCAGCGTCGGATCCGAGAAGACCGAAGTATCTACCCCCTTATGCGGGGTCAGAAATCCGGTCAGCGCCATCCAGGTCTCATGCGCTTCAGGTGTTTGCAGATACTCGATCAGCGCATGTGCACCGGGACTGTCATTGGTGATTGCCCATAAAGTGCCCGCACCCAGAACCGGGCTGCCGAGGTCTTTGCTTTCATAGGCCGGGAAATAGAAGAAATCCGCATCTTCACCTACAACGGTGCCTTCCGGGAAAAACGCCGGAATGAATGAGGCCTGACGGTGCATGTAACATTGCGGAGGAGAGCTGAACATACCTTTCGGGCTGTCACGGAAATCGGTCGTTGCAACCGCACCGGCGCCACCAGCGACATAGTCTTCGTTGCGGGCAAAGGCCCCAAACTCCTCGATCGCGGCGACAACCTTTGGATCGTTGAACTTCAACTCATTGGCAACCCAGGCGTCGTAATCTTCGGGCGATTGGGTACGCAGCATCATGTCCTCGACCCAGTCGGTCGCGGGCCAGCCGGTGGCCCCACCCGAACCCAGACCGATGCACCAGGGCGTGCCGCCATCTGCCACGATCTGATCGGAAAGCGCCTTCAGCTCTTCCATCGTGGTCGGCACCTCATATCCCGCATCCTCAAAATTCTCGGGCACAAACCACACAAGGGATTTCACATCGACCTTATAGAAGAACCCATAGAGATGATCCTGACCGTCCGGCCCCGGATAGGTGCCGAGATCGACCCAGGATTGCCCGGCGGCATAGTTGTCGCGAATCCAGTCCCCTGACCCTTCTCCCAGTGGCGTCAGAAATCCGGATTTGGCCATATCCGCCGCCAACCCAGGCTGCGGGAAAACGGCGATATTCGGGGCCGATCCGGCCTCAGCATCAATACGGATTTGCGATTCAAAACTGTCCGAACCGACATAAGCGTATTCATGCCCGGTCGCCGCCGCGAACCCATCCAGAACCTTTTCGACATTCTCTTGGTCCGGCCCCAGCCACGGGCCGAATACGGTAACCTTGTCGGCCTGTGCGACGCCCCCGATCAGGGTAAATGCGGCGACGCCAGCATAAAGCGAGTGTTTCATGAATTTCTCCTCCCAACGATATCTCGCGCCTTTGGTCTCGAATATCCAAAGCGCTTTGGCTGGAGTGAGTTTATGCGCTAACAGCCTCCACCTGTCAACGATTGCTTTGCGAAGGCCCATAAATATAAATATCAAACAAGATGTTCGTGAAATCTGTTGACCACCAGAGAAAATGCCCGCAAAAACAGGAATACGCAGTAATTTGTAGGCGCTTTGAACAAATATGAACCTAAAGCAGCTCTCTGAAATCCTTGGTTTGTCCCAAACAACCGTCAGCCGTGCGCTGAACGGATACCCCGAGGTCAGCGAAGCCACGCGCACAAGGGTTCAGGCCGCCGCAACAAAACACGGGTACCGCCCGAACAGCCGAGCCAAGGGTCTTGCGACAGGTCGATCACACGTGATCGGGCACGTGATTCCCAGCTCATCCCAGCATGAAATGGTGAACCCAATCTTTGGCGATTTTGTCGCCGGGGCTGCTCGTAGATATGCCGAACACGGCTATGACATGATGTTCACCAGCGCCGACGACACATCTATTGAACGCGCTTATCGCGACCTGTTTCAGCGCGGTGCCGTGGACGGTGTCGTTCTGCAGGGCCCCAAGGTGAACGAGCAGCGGATTGAAGTCCTCAATCGCATGGGCGCGCCCTTCATTGTGCACGGACGATCCACTGGAATTGACGCGCCCTATGACTGGGTTGATGTGAACAACAAAAGCTCGTTCATGCGCGCCACCCAGTTTCTGATTGACCTGGGGCATCGACGGATCGCCCTTATCAACGGACTTGAAGATATGGATTTCGCCCAACGCCGCCGGGCCGGTTACCTGCAGGCCCTGAATCAAGCCGGTCTGTCACCGGACCCTGAATTGATGCGCAGCGCCGAGATGACAGAGGTATATGGCCACCACGAAGCGCGCGATATGGCTCAACTTAAGAACCCTCCGACCGCCATCCTGGTTTCGTCAATGATTTCGGCCATCGGAGTTCGGCGGGCATTGAACGAAGCAGGGCTGCAGATGGGCCGCGATGTTTCGGTGATCGCCCATGATGACGACCTGTCCTATCTGAAAAACGGGCAGGATGTACCGATCTTCACCGCCACGCGATCCTCGGTTCGGTTGGCCGGTGAAATTGCTGCCGAAATGCTGATCGAACGAATAAATGCGCCCGAAGATCCGGCCAAAACTAGATTGCTGGAGGCCGAGCTGGTAGTTGGCGGCTCGACTGGCCCCGCCCCCAACAGGTTCTGAATATGAAATACAACCGCACTGATTTCCCCAAAGATTTCCTCTTTGGCGTCGCAACCTCGGCCTATCAGATCGAAGGCCACGCACAGGGAGGGGCAGGGCAAACCCATTGGGATACCTTTGCCAGGACCCCCGGCAATGTTGTGCGAAATGAAAACGGGGATCTGGCCTGTGACCACCTGAACCGGTTCCCGCAGGATCTGGATCTGGTGCGCGATGGCGGCTTTGATTGCTACCGGTTTTCGACCAGCTGGGCGCGGGTTCTGCCCGAAGGCCGTGGTCAGATGAATGAGGCCGGGCTGGATTACTATGATCGGCTGGCCGATGCGCTGCTGGAACGCGGTATCCGCCCCTGCGCCACGCTTTACCATTGGGAGCTGCCCTCGCCGCTGTCCGATCTGGGCGGCTGGCGCAATCGCGATATCGCCGGGTGGTTCGCCGATTTCACCGAGGTCATCATGGGCCGCATCGGCGATCGGATGTACAGCGTCGCCCCCATAAATGAGCCGTGGTGCGTCAGCTGGCTCAGCCATTTCGAAGGCCATCACGCCCCGGGTCTGCGCGACATCCGTGCAACCGCCCGCGCGATGCACCACGTCCTTCTGGCCCATGGCAGCGCCATCGACGCGATGCGGGGCCTTGGCATGTCCAACCTGGGCGCGGTTTTCAACCTGGAATGGGCCCAACCCGCAGATGACAGCCCCGAAGCGCGCCGCGCGGCTGATCTGTATGACGGCATCTACAACCGGTTCTTTCTGGGCGGCGTTTTCAACAAGGCCTATCCAGACAACGTTCTGGAGGGGTTAGAGCCCTATCTGCCCGCTGGCTGGCAGGATGATTTCGACATCATCGGTACGCCGGTCGATTGGTGTGGTCTGAACTACTATACCCGCAAGTTGATTGCGCCTTCGGAGACCACCTGGCCCAGTCTGCAGGAAATCGCCGGCCCGCTGCCCAAAACTCAGATGGGGTGGGAGATCGAACCCGCCGCCCTGACCCGGTTTCTGACCCGCACCAAGCAGGATTACACCGCGGACCTGCCGATTCTGGTGACGGAAAATGGCATGGCCAGCCCCGAACGGCAGCAGGATAGCGACCGGATCGACTATCTGAACCAACATCTATCGGCGGTACAGAACGCCTTGGCACAGGGCGTGCCGATCAAGGGCTACTTCATCTGGTCCCTGCTGGACAACTACGAATGGGCGCTGGGATATGAGAAGCGGTTTGGCCTTGTGGACGTGGACTTTCAGACGATGGAGCGCACACCCAAGGCGTCCTATACCGCAGTACAAAACGCCCTGACGGGAAGCACAGTGTCCTTACCGCTGGCGCAACCGGCTGGAGCCATGCACGACCATTGGAACCTCGTGGCCGATATCGGCGGCACCAATACACGGCTTGGCGTTATCACCAATGGTGAGCTGACAGATCTGCGCAAATACCCCACCGGCAAGCTGCCCGAATTGCTCGAAGCCTTTCACAGCCTGCGCGACGAGATCGGAACCGACCCAAGGGCCGTGGTCGCCGCCGGGGCAGGACCTGTCCGCAACGGTACAATCAGGCTGACCAACGCCCAACTTGATCTGTCAGAGGATGATATCGCCCGGGCAACGGGCGCCCGACATACCTTTGTGATCAACGACTTCACTGCCGCTGCGTGGTCTGTTGCCGAAATTTCCCATGACAATGTTGAAGTCTTGCAAGGGGCCAAGCATCCGCCGACCGGCACACGTCTGGTCGTCGGGCCTGGAACCGGGCTAGGTGTCGGATCGCTGCTATATTCGAATGGCCGCTATCACACGGTGTCCGGCGAAGGCGGCCATATCGGCCTCTCGCCCCGAAATCAGGACGAGGTCGAAATATTCAACGCCGCTCGGCAGGTGGCCCCCGAGTGTTTCTTTGACGACACTCTGACACTTGAGGCGGAAATGTTCCTCAGCGGCACGGGTTTGCCAATCCTCTATCAGGCCATCGAACTGGCAGGGGGTCGGGCAAAGGCCGAGCCCAGAACCGCGCGCGATATCCTTCAGGATGCACGCGACGGAACCGATGCCCATGCCGTCAAGGCCGCGCATATGTTCACCACACATCTAGGCGCGGTCATGGGCGATCTGGCGGTCGTCATGATGCCTGCCGGTGGCGTGTTCCTTGTGGGCGGCGTGGCCGAAAAGAACCGCTGGCTGTTCAAGGACGCCTTCCGAGACGCCTTTAATGCCGGAGGCCGGTTCAGCGAGTTGCGCCGATCCATGAACCTGTATGTCTCGGAACAGGATGAATTTGGCATTGTTGGCGCTAACAATTTCTGTAAAAATGCGCTAAGGCGGTAGTCTGACCGCACGTTTCAGAAACAGAAAGGTCCCGGCATGATCCTATGCTGTGGTGAAGCCCTGATCGATATGATCGAGACGCCCACGATCTCGGGCGAACTGGGGTTTGTGCCCCATTCTGGCGGTGCGATTTTCAACACGGCTATTGCCCTGGGTCGATTGGATACGCCGGTGGGTCTGCTGACCGGGCTTTCCTCTGACATGTTCGGGCAACAGCTTATGACCGCCCTCAAGGCCAGCCATGTTGACTCCGACCGAGTAATCCACTCGGACCGCCCGACAACATTGGCATTTGTACAGCTCAAGGATGGGCAGGCAGCCTACAGTTTCGTCGATGAAAACTCGGCCGGACGGATGTTGACGCCAGAGGATATGCCAACCCATCTGCCCTCGGTCTCGGCGCTGTATCTGGGCGGTATCAGTCTGGCTTGCGAGCCTTGCGCAGATGCCTATGCGGCGGTGCTTGACCGCTTTGGATCAGAGCGCGCCGTCATGTTAGACCCAAACATTCGCCCGGATTTCATCCGGGATCAGACCCGGTATCGCACCCGGCTGAACCGCATGATTGCGCAAGCGGATATCGTCAAGGTCTCGGACGAAGATCTGGACTGGATCATTCCGGGCCCAGAAAGCCTTGCTGAGAAAGTTCCGCTGTTGCTGCAGGCAGGACCTTCGGTGGTGATCGTCACCCGGGGCAGCGAAGGCGCGATCGGGTATCTTGCGGACGGGTCCGACGTTTCTGTTCCCGTAAAAAAGGTCGAGGTCGTCGACACCGTTGGCGCCGGTGACACTTTCAACGCAGGCGTCTTGTCCGCCCTAGATCAATCAGGCCACTTAACAAAACCCGAATTGCGCACATTGCCAGCAAACGCCTTGCGCGCAGCCCTTTCGAAAGGGGCGGAAGTCGCCGCTGTAACTGTCGCGCGCGCCGGGGCAAACCCGCCCTGGGCACATGAACTCTGACCCAACGAAGAAGCCGATGAAACGATCAGACATCAACGAAATCAAATCCGAGGCCGAGGCCTTTATCCGTTCCTTTGGCGCGGTGCTGCCGCCCTTTGCGGATTGGTCGCCCGAGAAAATGCGCAGCGAACAGGCCGCCGGTATCCGTGAACGCGGGCTTGGGTGGGACATAACCGACTATGGCCAGGGTCGGTTTGACGAACTTGGCCTGTTCCTGTTCACCCTACGCAATGGCGATGTCAGCGATCTGAACAAGGGGCAAGGCATGCTCTATGCCGAGAAACTGCTGGTGTCGCGGGACAAGCAGCTTTCGCCGATGCACCGGCACATCGTCAAAGCCGAGGATATCATCAACCGGGGCGGTGGCGATCTGGTGATGGAAATCTACGCCTCAGACCCTCAGGGCGGCATTGACCGCGATACCCCTGTGACCGTGCCTAGCGACAACTGCCCTGTGACGCTTCAACCTGGCGAACTGCTGCGGCTAAAGCCCGGTCAAAGCGTGACCTTGATGCCGGGTATCTGGCACGCGTTCTGGGCGGAAAAAGGCGATTGTTTGATTGGCGAAGTGTCTACCGTCAATGACGACCGAACCGACAACGTCTTCGAACAGTCGATCCCTCGCTTTGCAACAATCGAGGAAGACGCCATCCCGGATTTCCTGCTGGTTGCGGATTATTGACATTGGCGCATAGGCGCGCTGGCACCGGCTTTGAACCCGATAAGCCCCTTTTACTAAATCGGAAAATCAGTCTACCATGGGCGATACTGGCACGCTGATAGTGGTCCGCCGGGAAGGAGCCTGAGCAATGGTGACAAAAGCCGAGCTTGAAACAGAGATCGCAGAGTTGCGACGGCAACTTGCCAAGCAGCCAACGGCAAAAAACGCTTCGCCAGATAAAGGGGCTGACGCCCCGCCGCACGAAACCATCGCCGACCGGCTTACAGATAACCTCGAATCCTGGTCCACACAGCTTGACGATATACTTGAGGAATTCGAAGATCTGCCGCACAGAAAATCAATTCTGTTTGCCGCTGGTATTTTTGCCCTAGGCTACATGCTTGGCCGGTCACGCTAGGAGACGCCCATGAGCCGCATATCCCGCAATGTCTCAGTCATTTTGCGCGCTGAACGCTTGATCGCACGCGCACAGCTTGCGATCACCGTGAAACGGGCCGGGTTTTACATAGCCGCCGGAGTGGCGGTGGGCCTGGCGATCATCATGCTGAATCTCGCCGGATTTTTCTGGCTTTCCGCGACCCTGTCGAAACCCGTTGCTGCGATACTTGTTGCGGGGACCAATCTGGTACTTGCTTTGGTTCTGGTTCTGCTCGCCAATTCGATAAACCAACACGGCGATGCCTCGGCCGCAGTCGAACTTCGGGATATGGCGCTGCAAGACATTGAATCCGAAATCAGGGATTCCCTGGCCGAGGTCCAAAACACCGTAGCCGGAATTCGCCGCGACCCGGTTGGCGTACTGGCGCCCGAAGCCATCACGGCCTTGCTGAGCATGCTGCTGAAATACGCCCGGCGCCGGAAAGAAACGCCGAACGAATAAGACCTATTCCAGAAAATTTACCGCAGCCCGCGCGATCACCATCTCCTCATTTGTGGGGATCGTCAGAATCCGGACACGGCTGAAATCCGTGGACAGGACTGTTCCACCATCGGCATTCCTGGCGTGGTCCATTTCGATCCCGATCCATCGCATTCCATCACACACCATCTGCCGGATCTGGGCCGCATTCTCTCCAACGCCACCGGTGAAGACAAGCGCATCAATCCCTTCAAGTGCGGCGGACAGGGCGCCAAGCTCTCGCCGGATACGGAAGACGTAATAGTCGATTGCCTTTCGGGCTTCGGGCGTATCAGCGGCCAGCAATGTGCGCATATCCGATGATATCCCCGACAGGCCAAGCAGGCCGGATTTTCTGTACAGCATTTCGGCAATCTCTTCTGCGGTCATTCCGTCCTGCTGCAGCATATACAGCACGACACCTGGATCCAGTTGACCGCAGCGCGTGCCCATCGGCAACCCGTCAAGCGCCGAGAACCCCATGGTCGAAGCCACAGCGCGCCCACCTGAAACCGCGCACATGGATGCCCCGTTTCCAAGATGGGCGATAACCACACGGCCATCATACAGACCCGGTGCCGTTTCTTTCAGCTTGCTCGAAATGTAGTCATAGCTCAGCCCGTGGAACCCATAGCGGCGAACACCTTTGTCATAGTAGCTTTTCGGTAAGGCAAAGGTGTCGTTTACCCACGGATGGGTGCGATGAAACGCCGTGTCAAAACAGGCAACCTGAGTTGTTCCGGGGAAGGCAGCGCTGGCTGCGCGAATACCCGCAAGACTGTAGGGCTGATGCAGAGGAGCAAAGGGAATAAACCCTTCTAAAATGTTGATGACGGTGTCATCCACGCGCACAGGCTCGGAATAGACTGTTCCTCCATGCACTACGCGATGACCTATTGCGCGCACATGAATGTCAGGAAGATATTCCCGCGCCATTTCAAGAAATGCGTGGATTGCTTCATCATGGCTTTTGGTGCTCGACAGGGGACGATCTACTGATCTGCCGCCTGCCGACTGGGCCAATAGGCGTGGTGCATCACCTAAACGTTCTATTTGTCCGCGCCACCGCATGCTGGGGCGGTTGTCATCAACCAGCTCGTACAGCGCGAATTTCAGTGATGAGGACCCGGCGTTCAGTGCCAGAACATGGTCAGCCATGGAGTTTGCCTTTACTTGCATATGCATGGAGCGCCGCCACCGCGCAGGACGCCAGACGCGAGTCGTCATCATCCGAACGCGAGGTCAGGATAATCGGAGCAGCAGCCCCGACCACGATCCCAGCCGCCTCGGCATGAGAGATGAATGTCAGCTGTTTCGCCACCATATTGCCTGCTTCTATGTTTGGGGCGACAAGAATGTCCGCAGCACCAGCCACCTCGGACGTAATCCCTTTGGTGCGTGCCGCATTCAGATCGACCGCGTTGTCCATAGCCAGGGGGCCGTCAACCAACCCTCCTGTGATCTGACCCCGTTCGGCCATCTTCGACAGCAAGGCGGCATCAACTGACGACGCCATGCGCGGGTTGATCGTCTCAATGGCTGAAAGCACGCCTACCTTTGGGGTCTCAATCCCGATGGAATGTGCCAGATGGATCGCATTCTGAACAATATCAGCCTTGGTTTCGAGGTCAGGGGCAATATTCACGGCCGCGTCAGTGACCATGATCGGACGCGACATCCCCGGAACATCCATAACAAATATATGTGACAGCCTTCGCCCGGTTCTCAACCCGTTTTCGCGGCGCAGAACCGCGCGCAACAAGTCATCGGTGTGCAAATGCCCCTTCATCAGTGTTTGCGCCCTGCCCTCAACCACCAGGTCAACCGCGCGATGGGCGGCGGCTTGGTGGCCATAGGCCTCGATAATTTCAAATCCGGACAGATCGGCACCCAGTGCCTCGGCTGCGGCGGCGATCTTGCCGGGATCACCCACAAGGATCGGCGTGATAATGCTGTTGCTGTACCCCAGCAAAGCACCCCCCAATGAGTTTGGCTCTTCAGGTGCAACAACAGCAGTTGGCATCGGGTCAAGGGGTCTGGCTTTCGCCAGCAGCGCTTCGAAATGTCGGTGGCGTTGTACGATAAGTCCCGGCACCTCTATCGAATCGAATTCCATATGCTTTGCGGGCGGCGTGACTCGGACATCTCCGCTCAGGACCAGGGTGCTGTCGCCAACACGCCGAACCTCGGCGGTACAGATAACATCACCATCGTCAGATTTTTCTGTAACCCGAACAACTGCGGTCAACTCATCTCCGGCCAGAACGATCGCGTGAAACCGCAGATTGGCCGCTCGGGTCTGGGTTCCCGCGCCCGGCAAAATATTCCCCAAGACGGCCGCCACCAGACCGGCGGGCCAAAGCGCAGGGGCCACCGCCTCGGGGTGTCCGTCGCCGTCACCGTCATAGGCCGCCAGATGCAGAGGATTGTGATCCCCCGATGCCGAGGCGAAGGCGTAAAGATCGTCAACCGTGCACAATCGTGTCAGCTGGGCTTCGTCTCCGACCTCGAGCTGTGAAAAGGTTCGGTTTTCCTGGATCTTCATTTGGTCAGGCCTTTTTTCAGACGGTGCATCGGCATGCCTCGGAATTGGCGGCGGGTCGGAGCGGGGCATTCTCGGTCACTATTCGACCTGCGCCAAATCCTCCAGATCGGATGGCAGATCCATACCTTCGCCAATAACACGTTCACCTACCTCTAGCCGATCCTCTGCTGACGGCAATAGGCCGGACAATGTTTCAGCAGCCCAATTTAAAATGATGGTTTGTTCGACAACAGCACTGCCCGGACCCTCCGTGGGAGTACTGCGCCTGAGGTGGCTTGCCATCCACACCGTCAACCAAGAATAGTTTTCACAAATTGCGAGTTAAACTTTTGATTTAAGAACCACTTTTGACATATATACGACCCGGCCAAACACTTTGCCGCCCTTAGACCTGTTCCCACTAGCCAGTAATGCGGGGGCAAAAATGGGACGGGCATTCACATCTGCACAGGCAAAAACCTGCGGAAGCAGGTATTCAATGCGGCAGACCGGGCATATTGGTCTGATGACCCTGTTTGGGCTACAGCGCCGCTGTCCAAACTCTGTAACGTCCCTGCCCTGTCACCTCGCGGATCAAGCCCCTCCGACTGAAACGGTCAATGTTGCGCTGAACCGCAGCGCGTGAGGCTTTAGTCAGCTCTTCCGCCAATGGGGCCGAGACCATTGGCCAGGCCGTAAACACGTCGATCAGTCTTGGTGGTGTGCGCCCGCTCAACTCTGCAGTGGTCTCTCTGGCGCGTTGCTCCCAGGCGCTGACCCGGTCCAGGTGCAGCAAGGCGGACAATACCGCCTGCCCTGTTCCCCTGATCCAGGTAGCAAGCTTTTCTGATGGTTCACCAACACCTCTCAACGCACCCGGACCCGACAGAACCAAGGGCATGAACACAGCCCCGCCCCGCCCCATCTTGGCCGCATGACGGGCGGCAATGATTGTAGCCTCGGTATCCTGTCCGATGCCTTGAGACAGGGCCCGCCAGGCATGAAAACCGATGGCGGCCTGCGTCACCGGGTGCAGCCCCTCGGAATTGCGCATGACTTCGGCAAGATCGGCGATGGCTTCGGGGACTTCGTCAATCCCCTGCGCAATTCGATCTAAAAAGGCTGTCAGGCCAATCTCCCACCCGCCATCCGATGGCGCGGCGCCGGATGTTAGCCGCCGTACGGCCCAACCCGCGCGGTACAGGGCCTGCACATCATCCCCGGTTGCACCAATGCGAAGCCCGGTCCAAAGCGCCAGCCGATCAACGCTGATCCGGTCGCCGGTCCACCATCCCAAATCGGATACATCCATCAGCGCCAGCCGGTGTGTCCACCCATCCGGACCGGCGCGCAAACGTTCGTCCAAGGCGCCAAAACTAACTGCCAGATCGGCCAGTTCAAACGACAGATCTGCCTGCGCCGCACGCCAGTCCTTGGGATCAAACAAAAGACTGCGGTCGACCCTTGGGCCGGGCGGCAGGAAATCCTCGACGGCCTCTTCGTCAGGTGGCAGGAACCACAGATCATCCTCATCAGCGTCGTCATCATCATAGATGCTGCGCGGGCCGAGGGGGTCCTCGTCCTCATCCGGGTCGGGGATGAAGGGTGTAGTGGTCATGCCCGCTATATTTCTGGTATTTCCGCAGGTTCACAAGGCGTTTTTGACACCACCTCAGCTTGCAAAGGTCGCGGTCAGAATATCCAGCTTACTTTCCAGGTCAGTCTGATCGCTGTCACCAATCAGCATATAGCCATAACCGTCTTTGGACCAGGTGGCCGTCGCCAACCCGCTGAGCACTGCCTCTTTCAAATCCTTGCTTGGCGCGCCTTCACCCTGACGGATGACACAGAAGGCAAAAGGCTGGCCCTGTTCATTCGCAAAGACCACTTGAACCAACGGTTTGCCCCTGAAGGACAACACCTGCGCACGCTTCAATTCCATCCCCGGCAACGCCTCAAGAGTGTCACGTCTCAAGGACAGACCCAGCTGTGCCTCGGCCTGATCAAACTGAGTTGTCAACGCCTGTTCCGAGCTGTCCATCCCCGCGATCGTGTCCGCCGCATATAGTGATTGATAGATCGCCGCCTGCTCAGCCCACCCCATGGGCTGAGGCCTGGTTACCCAATATGTGGCCGACACAGAAATCACCGCGACAGATGCAGCTACGGCCAACAGGCGCAGAGGATCGCCACTGGTTTGTATCTCGGCATTTGGGTCAGACAAAACCACCTGGGGCATCTCGGCCGGGACATGTTCAAACACCGCTTGTACCACCGGTGCGAATGGATCAAGCCCCATCAGGCGCGCCTCAAGCTCGGGTTCGGCCGCAACCGCAGCTTCTATCGCCTGTGCCTCGGCTTCATTCGCTTTGCCTTCCAGGTACGCTTTGAGAACTTCATCGGAAAACTTCATTTGCGACTCCGTCGAACGGCATCTGCCGCCTCATGCTGCATCACGACTTTCAGTTTTTGTCGCGCATTGGACAGCCTGCTCATGATCGTTCCTATTGGCACCTCCAGCAATGCTGCGGCCTCGCGGTAGCTATAGCCTTCGACATAGACCAGCATCACCGTTTCTCGCTGTGCTTCTGGCAACTGCATCACTTGGGTAAACACTTCGGCGGCGAATATATTCGTTTCCGAGTCCGGTCCGGATGCAATCAGCTCTGACTCTGGGGTCAACGACAGTGCCTGCGCTTTTCGGACCGAGCGGGCACGCAGCTCATTCAACCAGATTGAACGGCAGATCGTCATCAACCAACTGTCCAACCGCTCAAATGACGTGACCTGGTGGTGACGTTCAAGTGCACGCAGGCAAGTGGCCTGCAACAGATCATCGGCCACATCGGAAGCACCCGACAGGGCAAGCCCAAACCGCCAGACGCGCCTAGAATGCGTCTGGATCGCGCCGCGCACGGCCTGCTCGGAACTCAATTCACCGACCATAGTTTGCTTCACGACCTCTATCATTTTCACGAACCAGGTTCGCTGGGTCAGGCCTGACATACCCTGCGCGGGAAAGAAATGGAACTTATGTTGAAAAGGAAAGTACCATGAGGTCTTTGAAATTGCCCGTAATCTGATCGGAAATCCGCAGGCTCTGATCGAAACATCCTCACTAGGAACGGAGTCTACATCCAGACAGCCGGATCAAGGAGATGGGTTTAGGTCGCGAAGATACACGTACATATCCCGCGTACTCTATTTTCTGGATCGTTGTTGTGAGGTCAGATTTCAGGCATGAAGCCGCTTCACGACTGCGCTTCATCTAGGCGTTTGATCTCTGTGCAGATATACTCGGCCAGCTTTTGTTGAAATGCTGTGAGGTTCCGGTCTTTTCGTTGAACAAGATAGATCGGAAAGGCCAGCGACATCCCCGGTGTTTTTATCTCTCGTAAAGACCCGTTTTCCAATTCGTCTTTAACAGAAGACCAAAACAGGAATGAGATGCCCGCCCCTGCCCGGACGGCCTGTTTGATGGCTTCGCCATGTCCAAATTCCAGTGTGACGTTGCTTCTGATTATTCCATGAGTCATCAGCGCATAGTCTTCGAGATCGCGCCGGGCAGTATTTGTCCTTGCGGTGACAAATGGAAGGTCCTTCAACTTCTCTGGTGTCACCTGATTGCCAACAAAGGTCGTCTTATCTGACCCCGCCAAGATCAATCTTTCATTGTACAACGGCGTTACATCAAGCCCGCGGATTCCGTGAATCTGGTCGACAATCGTCAGTCCAAAGTCACATTCGCCTCTCAATACCTGCTCGCTGGCCAGTTTTGGGCTCGCGACCTGTACTGAAATATCACTCTGTTCGTGGTCCGTTTTGAACTGAGAAACAATGGACGGCAGGATGTATGACCCCAAAGTCATTGACGCGGCGATTGAGGCGTGCCCAACCGCGCCGGATTTGCGGTCCTGAAGTTCCTGCTCAAGCTCTCGTGTCTGCGACACGATTTCCTTGGCCCAGACGTATATGCGTTTCCCATCTTCTGTCAGCGCTATCCGCCGCCCATTGCGCTGCGTAAGCTGCACCCCCAGTTTTTCAGAAAGCGCCTTGATATGCGTAGTTACAACGGGTTGTGCGATGCTGCATTCCTCAGCAGCCCGCGAAACGCTTTCTAACTCGGCGACGTGACAAAACACTTCAAGCTTGTGAAGTGTTAGCTGACTGATGAGTGACCGCATCTGTTGACCCTCGCCCTTGGACTTTTTTGTTCTGATGAACTTCCACTGTCATATCTATTATATGATATGAATTACCTCTGTACTATATATTTTTCATCAGGCGTCAGCGTTTCTATTTTGCACCCCAACTTGGCTTGGAGATGTAGATGGCTCTTGATCACGACTCACAAAACGACGCTCGGCTAATTGATGCGGCTATTAACGAGTTGGTTTTGGCCAATAGAATTCTTGCGCGTGAAGACGTTATAGACAGTTTTGGGCACGTCAGCGTGCGCCACCCGCTGCGGAAAGATCGCTATTTTCTGTCCCGTTCGCGCAGCCCTATCAATGTGACTCGCGAGGACATCATGGAGTTCACTTTGGAAGGTGAACTTATCGGCGAAGATCATCGTCGGCCATATAACGAACGACATATTCATGGGGCGATCTACAAAGACCGACCCGATGTGAACTCGGTGGCGCATCATCATGCGCGCTCGATCATTCCGTTCACAATGAATGATGTGTCCTTGCGTCCGATCTTTCACATGTCGTCAGTCATTGGCAAAGAAGTTCCGACCTGGGACAGCCAGGACGAGTTTGGTGACACCAACATGTTGGTTGACCGGATGGATATGGGCCACTCTCTTTCGCGCGCGCTTGGGCAAAACAGTGTTGCCCTGCTGCGTGGCCACGGCTGTATCTGTGTGGCTGCAAACATCCGGGCAGTTTGCATGGTTGCGACCGGTCTTAAAGACAATGCCGCGCTGGTTCAGCAGTCGCTGGCGCTGGGTTCCCTCAAACATCTTACAGATGGTGAAATCGACAAAACCAGCGCGATGCTTTTGGGCGACATGCCCTTGGCCCGGGCTTGGGATTACTGGGTGTCGCGTGCGGGCTTCGCCGGCTTGTAACAAAGCCGAGCCGCGCATTTCCGGCAAATGGATATAGCTAAGAGCGTTGCCTGTGTGACCTCTTGCCAAAGTGACTAAGGAGGCAACAGTGCCAATAGAGCCTATTTTGATTGCAGGTGCCGGAATCGGCGGCTTGGCCGCCGCAGCTGGTCTTGCCCGCAAGGGTTTTCGTTCGATCGTTGTCGAACAGGCCCCCATTTTGGGAGAGATCGGTGCTGGTATCCAGATCGGACCAAATGCCTTTCACGCTTTTGACTATCTGGGCGTTGGAGACGAGGCGCGATCCAAGGCCGTGTATGTCGATTCACTGCGTCTAATGGATGCTAAGAACGGGAATGATATCACAACAATCCCACTGGGTGAGGACTTCAGAAAACGTATGGGCAACCCATACGCTGTTGTTCACCGCGCCGATCTGCACTCGGTCCTACTGGATTATTGCGAAGCAAGTGACCTGATCGACATTCGAACGAACACACTTGTCAGCGGTTACGAACAGGATGGAAAATCCGTCAGCCTCAAGACATCTCTGGGTGTATTCAAAGGCGCTGCGCTGATCGGTGCGGAAGGGCTTCGTTCACCAATCCGAGCCCAGATGATCGGAGATGGCGAGCCCAGAATTTCAGGTCACACCACATATCGAAGCGTCATTCCCACAGAGCAGATGCCTGAAGATCTGCGCTGGAATGCTGCAACATTGTGGGCTGGCCCCAAATGCCACATCGTGCACTATCCACTGAAGGGCGGGAAGGTTTACAATCTGGTTGTCACCTATCACCGCGACCTGCAGGAGCCTATTGCAGGTCGACCCGTTAGCCGCAAAGAAGTGATGCAGGGCTTTGAACACATTGCCCCCCGAGCGCGTCAGATCATCGAACACGGTCAGGACTGGAAGCTTTGGGTGCTTTGTGACCGCGATCCGATTTCCAACTGGCGCGATGGTCGCGTGGCTCTCTTGGGCGATGCGGCTCATCCAATGCTGCAGTATTTTGCTCAGGGCGCATGTATGGCGCTCGAGGATGCTGTCTGCTTGTCGCATTGCATGGAAAACTATGGCGACAACATCGAGAACGCGTTGGAAACCTACCAGAACCAACGCCGGGTTCGGACGGCACGTGTTCAGATGAACTCGCGCCTGATCGGCGACTATATCTATCACCCGGACGATGCGCAGGCCGCCGTACGCGACCACGTAATGTCGAACATGACACCCGACGAATGGTGCGACCAACTTCATTGGTTGTACGGATCGAATGGACTTGAAAATTAAAGGATAACAGATGGGCTACGTTTTCCCCCCTCAAAACACCGTAACCCTTCCGGTAGCTGGCAGCGATGATCGTCTGCCAGTGCGCCGTATTTTGTGCGTCGGCCGGAACTATGCGGCACACGCACGCGAAATGGGTAAAGACCCTGACCGCGATCCGCCGTTCTTCTTTTCGAAACCCGCTGATGCAGTGGTTATGGACGGCGAAACCGTCGCATACCCGGCTGAGACCGCCAATTTCCACTACGAAGCGGAATTGGTCGTTGCGATCGGCAAAGAAGGTCGCAACATTCCAATGAACAACAGCCTCGATCACGTCTGGGGCTACGCTGTCGGCAATGACCTGACCCGCCGGGACCTGCAGCTTGCAGCCCGGGAACAGGGACGCCCCTGGGACATGGGTAAGTCGTTTGACCGCTCGGCCCCGATTGGCCCGATCCACCCGGTTTCGGCCGTTGGCCACCTGTCAACCGGGGAAATCAAGCTGACCGTCAACGGAGAAGTTAAGCAGCAGGCTGATCTTTCGGAATTAATTTGGTCCGTTCCCGAAATCGTTTCGATCCTGTCCAGCTTCATCGAGCTAAAACCAGGCGACCTGATCATGACCGGCACGCCGGCAGGTGTTGGATCGATGGTTCCTGGTGATGTCTGTGTCGTCAGCATCGAAGGGCTGGGGCACATCACCACAACAATCGGGGCCGCTGAATGAACTTTCAGCTGCATAACTTCTTCAGGTCTTCAACATCGACGCGTTTGCGTGCGGTGTTGAACCTGAAAGGGTTGGACTACGACTATATCGCCTATGTTCTTCGCACGGGCGAAACCAGAAGTCCCCAATATCTGGCTATGAACCCCCAAGGGTTGGTTCCTTCCCTTGTACGGGAAGATGGCACGGTCATGACCCAATCCCTTGCCATCATCGAATGGCTGGATGAGGTTTATCCCGAACCTGCACTTTTTCCTTCCGATCCAGACGGAAAGGCGCAGGACCGTGCGCTTGCCTATATGATTGCATGTGACATCCATCCGCTGAACAACCTGCGCGTATTGCAATATTTGGGCAGTGAATTCGATGCGGATGAGGAAAAGCAGAAAAGCTGGTTCACACATTGGGTGAAAACCACACTTGATGCGTTTGAACAGACGCTGGCGTCTCGGGAAGAACAATCAATCTATTGCTTGTCCGACACACCCGGATTGGCCGATGTCTGTTTGTATGCGCAAATCTGGAACAATAAGAGATTTGGCATCCCGATGAATGATTGGCCAAACATATCGCGTATTTACAAAGCATTGGATGCACTTCCTGCGTTCCGAAATGCGGCGCCACCGAACCAGCCCGATGCAGTATAATGAAAGACTTTAGGAGACTGTTTTGAGTTCCGATACCAGCCACGAGAACGTTGAGCATTCAATGCAGCCCGAAGACAGCCCCGAGCTGCGCAATTTGTACAAGAATTTTGCAGACGAGCATATCATTCCGCTCTGGACTCAGCTTGGGGATTTGATGCCCATGCATCCCAAGCCGAAGGCCATTCCTTATGTTTGGAAGTGGCAAACGATCCTGCCTCTGGCCGAAGCGTCTGGTGATCTTGTCCCGGTCGGTCGGGGTGGCGAGCGTCGCGCGTTGGGATTGGCCAATCCCGGCCTTGGCGGCAACGCATACATAACCCCCACGCTTTGGGCAGCGATCCAATACTTGGGCCCCAAGGAAACCGCGCCTGAACACCGCCACTCACAAAATGCGTTTCGTTTCGTCGTCGAAGGCGAAGGGGTTTGGACCGTTGTCAATGGCGATCCGGTTCGAATGAGCCGCGGAGACCTGTTGCTGACACCAGGTTGGAACTTCCATGGTCATCACAACGATACCGACAATCCCATGGCCTGGATTGATGGTCTGGACATTCCGTTCAGCCAACAAAACGATGTCGGATTCTTCGAGTTCGGATCGGATCGGGTAACCGATTATGCGACGCCGCGGTTCTCACAAGGAGAGCGTCTGTGGTGCCACCCAGGTCTGCGGCCATTGTCGCAACTGCAGAACACCGTTTCGTCGCCAATCGGCGCATATCGCTGGGAGTTCACGGACCGGGCGCTGACAGAACAGCTTTTGCTGGAAGACGAAGGAAACCCGGCAACCATAGCGCCGGGCCACGCCGCGATCCGATATGTGAATCCAACGACCGGAGGCGATGTGATGTCGACAATCCGGTGCGAATTCCATCGTCTGCGTGAAGGAACAAATACCCAGACACGACGCGATGTCGGATCAACCGTGTTCCAGGTATTCGAAGGCAGTGGTGCGGTCATCATAAACGGTGAACGTCGCGCGTTGGACATCGGCGACCTGTTTGTGATCCCGTCCTGGGTTCCATGGGCCTTGGAGGCGGAAACACAATTTGATCTTTTCCGTTTTTCGGATGCCCCGATTATGGAACGGCTCAACTTCGCGCGCAGCTACGTCGAAGGCCAAGAGTGACCGATAAGGCACGGCAAGACCACCGAGCAAGAATGGGTTCTGGCGCCAGATTTGATTCAGATCTGGCACCAAAGCAAGACTTGCTTCTAGCCCGCCGCGGCACCGCATTTTTTGCACGCTTATTAAATGATCTACCCGATACCGCTTTATCAGCGGACAGCACTGTGCCTGGTTGGCAGCGGCGACATGTCATTGCTTCAGTCGGTTTGCACGCCCGGGACATGTGCGAAACGATTGAACGTGTTCGATCTGATAGCCCCAGCTTTGAAACAACGGTCCCTGGGCGAAATGACATACATGAATACGCAACAATTCCAGCCCGCGCGCTTCATCATCTCTTCAGCCACGCGGCCGTTCACTTAAATGTAGTTTGGCGTGACTTAACTGATTTCGAATGGGGAATGTCCGATCCTCAGACCTCAATATCGGACACGCCTTCCGAACGTGCAAAGGTCATATGGGGCGCGGCGCTTGACTTGAATGTCGGGGCTGACTCCGCTGTATTTCCAGATCAGGCCCGGGCCCTTTTGGAAGAGCGCCATCACCAATAGACGGCGAGTGGATCCGTCTGAATATCGCTTCTGATCGCTGGGCGTGAATGCACATCAAAACAGCGACGAAAGTCCATTCGACTTCAATCTATGCGCGATCTACGAATGCTAGATAGCAATTCGAATCTCTCGCTTTGCATCCCCCAAAAGGCGTCAAAGTTTCTCTTTTGGTTGTCAATCCTGACGAACTTCAACCCCAGTTTGAAAATCTATGACAGAATTATCATTTTAAAGGAAAAACACTGTATTTTTAAAAGTGTTTTCTTTGTATTTGGGAATTCTGTACTCTATAAGCTTCCCAATACTCATATTTAGGGATTTCTAGGGAGGACCTCATGAATACCAAGACACCACTAATGGGCATGGCCTTGGCGGCGTGTGCTACCATGGCAATGGCAGAAGAACAGGACACTCAGGATGGCGGCCAGCAGGGCCAGCTACCGGTTGGGATTGCTGCGATCTACAACCTTGGCGGGTCTGGCTTGCTGGAAAGCTATCTGTCGAATGAACCGTTTGGCATAGCTCAGACAAGGATTGGGGTCGCGCGCGCTGTTACCGGTGTCGCGCATGCAGGAGGGCCAACATCCGGATATGAGACGTCACCTGTCTCGGGGATCATTGATATTCATGCGTTGAAGATGATCGGGCCGGATTCCTTCATTCGGTTTTCGACTGAATACGTCGCCACAGATGGTGATGGCAGCATCGTCGTGGTAGACGCCGACACCATTCGTCTCGATGCTCAGTACGTCAAATTTTTTGATGTGAATACGATGCTTGCATTCGGCGCCTTTTACGAAAACACCGACATCGAAAACATTGGCGTTGCCGATTTGACCTATGGCGGATGGGGTCTGCGCGCGGATGCCTTGAAGCAATTCAATCCAAATTGGGGCATGTCGGCTCGGATGGAATACATGTTCGGCGAGACTGATATCTCGCTGCCGGTAAGCCCAACAGCCACATTGACCCAAAACCAGGACGATGATCGCCTGTACATCCAATCTGAGCTTGTCGGCCGGTTTGATAAGTCAGACTTGAAATGGTTGCCCCAAGGATGGGTGTTGAACCCAATCTTTGGCGTTTTGTACCAACGGGCATGGATCGAAGAGACTGCTGACAGCTTTGGCAATCTGGCGTCAGGTGTCGATGGTCCGGACGAGACCTATAGCACAATCTGGGCCAAGGCCAGGATCTCAAAAGAGCTGAGACCAGGAACTTGGTCACCCAAGGCGACGTTGGGCCTTGAACATGAGTTGGTCAACGACTTGGATGAGTACCTTGACGAACCGACCTACGGTGTTGTCGGGCTGGGGATTACGCATCTGACGAATTCCGGCGGCTATTTCGACCTGACATATTCCGGTCGCCTCGGCCTGAACGGTGTGCGCCGGCAAAACGGGCTCACTTTTGCCTTCACCAAGGCGTTCTGATCTATTTAGAAAAAGGGCGGCACATCTGGGCCGCCCATTACCCAAGTACAACAGCATTCAAAAGCTGCAGAAGAAAGCCAGCCCTCATAGACGATCCGGCGGCTACTTTTGATAGGCTGTATGTTCTCGTCACCCAGTTCTAGTGCTCTGAATCTTGTAACGTATGAAGCACGCGTTGCATCAGGCTCACAAATTGCTCCCGTTCGTCCGGAGCAAGGTCTTTCAATGCCAAATCGTTGACTTTCGTCGCAGCTTCGTAGGCATCGTCGCGGATCGATTTGGCTTTTTCTGTCAGAAAAATGAACTTTGCGCGGCCGTCTGTAGGGTGATGTTTACGCGAAATCAAACCATCACGTTCCATTCTGTTCAACGTGTTCGCCATAGTCGCCTGCTCGATGTCCAGCTTGTCGACAAGTTCCTTCTGCGTCTGCCCATCCTTCTGCCACAGCGCAAGTAATGCGGGGAATTGTCCCGGCACTATGCCCAAAGGTTCAATACGTCTGCGCAATTCCTCAAAAAACAAACGAGCCAAATGGTTTATGAGGTACCCGGGCGAAGACGTGTGATCAAATTCCATAGAACCTTTTAGATTTGCATAGCGGTGGATGCAATGATATATAGCAGGCTATGCACAGCCAAATGTACGACACGCGCAACTGCATAGAAGGACTATCCAGATGAAAACCCGCATCCATGCCACCGCCGGTGGCATCGCGTTTCTAACAATTTTGACATTTTGGACGTCGAGTGTTTTTTCAGAACTGTTCCTTGATCATGAAGCCATTGCATCGGTGAAGACCATGATTTTGCGGGGTATGTTTATCCTGATACCCGCGATGATCATTGCGGGCGGCTCTGGTATGGCGCTTGGGAAAAACCGGACGGACCAGCTGGTATTGGGCAAGAAAAGGCGCATGCCGTTCATTGCCGGAAATGGAATTCTCGTCCTTATCCCATGTGCATTTTTCCTTTCCAGCAAGGCCTCGGCAGGAGAATTTGACACTGTGTTCTATGTCGTACAGGCCGTCGAACTTCTTGCCGGTGCAACCAACCTCAGCCTGCTGGGGATGAATATACGGGATGGGCTGCGTATGACCGGCAAGATCGGCGGCGGTTCTAGCGTTGCGGACAATACCGCAACGATCCGCGGTCTTCCGGATGGCCCCCTTCTGGCTAGAGAGATCCCCAGATTGACCGATGCTGACGGTTCCGATGTAGCCGTGAAAAAATCTTTGGCCTTGTGTCGTTGCGGAGCGTCAAAGTCCAAGCCTTACTGCGACAATTCACATACTAGTATTGGCTTTAGTTCAGCGGTGTCCAAGGATCGAACCCCGGACAAGCTGACCGCCTATCAAGGCAAGGATATCACAGTTCACTACAATCGCCTGTTGTGTTCCCATGCGGGGGAATGCGGCCGCAGATTGAAGCCTGTTTTCGACTCGAGCAGAAAGCCATGGATTGAGCCTGACAATGGCGACGCCAATGCAATTCGCGAAATTGTTGCAGCCTGCCCTTCCGGCGCGTTGTCCTGGAGCGAACCAGGTGGCGAGCCACAGCAACCCAGCGTCGACAACCCCGGCATTACAATCGAGCGTAACGGACCCTTTCGGGTAACCGGAGTTGACTTGCAGGATGTTCAGTGGGCTGAGGGCGCGTCATCCAATAAATACGTCCTTTGCCGGTGCGGTGCCTCCAAGAACAAACCATTCTGCGATGGGTCGCATGTCGACATTGGTTGGGAAGACAGCGCTGTGTGATCTCGATATTCAACTGAGGCAATCGAAATGAAAAGTACAACAACGTCTTATGGGACTGTGGCAATCACTCTGCATTGGCTCAGCGCAGCATTAATCATTGCGCTGTTTGCAAGCGGGTTTCGGGCGGCGTCCATTGATGTCAGCGCCGCGAAGGCAGGGGTTCTTTCAGTCCATGTCCCGATCGGTATTTCGGTACTGTTGCTCACACTTATCCGTATCGGGTGGTGGATGTTTGCTGATCAAAAGCCCGCCCATTTGGAAACTGATCCGGCTTGGCAGGTGTTTATCGGCAAAGCGGTTCATCTCCTGCTCTATATCGTTACCTTGGGTATGGTCGCCAGCGGAATAGGCATGGTCGTGATGTCTGGCGCCGGGACTATTCTATTCGGCGGATCAACTGCACCGTTACCGAACTTCTTCGACTATCCGCCACGGCTTGCACATGGGGCCGGTGCGCGGTTTCTGCTTGTTTTGCTAGCGCTTCATGTCGTTGGCGCGCTTTACCATTACTATGTCAAAAAAGACGGCACTTTCGGGCGCATGTGGTTTGGTCAAAGTTAACTAACTGATTGGGGCGCGGTGCGATTTAGGCCGCGTCTCAATATCTAGCTCGCGTGCCATTTGCCTTGATAGCTTTGGTAATAAGAGCAACAATTTGCTGCTGCTCAGTATCGCTTAGCCCCTCCAGTATTAACTCGTTTTGCTTGCTTGCCCGCTTCAGCGTTGGCTCTTTCAAAGACTTACCATGCTCTGTCAGCCATGTTTGTCGGATGCGCCCATCTTCTGTATCTCGCCGACGGATGATCAGGCCGTCTCGCTCCATCCGAGCCAAAGTATAGGCCATTGTTGCCTGTTCGATCCCGACACGCTCAACCAGTTGTTTTTGCGTCAGGCCGTCGTCTTCCCATAAGTGCACCATGATCGGGAAAACACCTGTTGAAAGGCCAAGAGGCTTTATTTGCTCTTGCAGCGCGTTCGCAAACAGGCGCGCGAGGTGATTAATCAGATATCCCGGAGAATTCTCTCGTGAAAAGGTCATATTCCTTCGATTCTTTTACATAGTAGACTATACATTTATTGTATAGCTTGCTATATGTGTTCTGGCAATGAGTCGTTTCGCATAAGACTCACACCATTAAACATAGCTTACTATGTAATTATGCGAGAAAGGAGACTTCAGATGACTAAGAAAATTCACCCGATTGCAGGCGCCCTTGCCTTTCTTATGATCGCCAGTTTTTGGCTTTCCACTGTGATCGTAGAACTCTTTGGCACCGAAGCACAGATCATCGCGGTCAAAACGACAATACCTTGGGGCTTCTTAATTCTCGTCCCGGCAATGGCCGCTGTTGGCGGCTCGGGTTTCACCCTTGCAGGCAAGCGTCGCGGCGGGGTCCTTGGGGACAAGGCCCGCCGGATGCCAATCATCGCCTTCAACGGCATAGCTATCCTGATTCCTGCAGCCCTTTTTCTGGCCGCTAAAGCGAAAGCCGGAGAACTCGATAGTACCTTTTATCTGGTGCAAACTCTCGAGCTGGTCGCCGGTGCGACGAACCTCACGCTAATGAGCCTTAGCATGCGCGACGGTCTTCGCATGAAAGGTCGACTTCGTCATCGGAAGGTAAAAGCATGATGTCCTTGGCCCGCACGGCGGAAGCGATCACAATCATAGCCTCGGGCATGTTTGCCGGGTCGATGCTGTTTATTGGAATGACGCTTGGCGGCTATTGGCAAAGCCTTGACGCGCAGCAGTTCCTGGACCGGTTTGCTGTGAACAACGTTTTCATCCAGCGAACCATACCCTTGGTATCGATGCCGGCTCTTCTCGGCTCGATTCTCTGCGTGGCTTTGTTTTGGCGAAGCCCCGCTCGTGGAATGTGGATTGCGGCGCTACTCAGTTGGATGATCGTGGCGATCCTGACATTCGCATTCTTTGTTCCGACGAACACGGCTTTTGCCTCTGGGGGTATGCCAACAGCTGAAGTTGCTGACACGCTGGAGCTTTGGCTGCAGGTGCATTGGCTTCGGATCATCTGCGGGATTGCCGCAACTGTCTTCGCTTATCTGGCAATACGACGAGCTTAAAATCTCGGCACTGACCAAAGGAACCTAAGACGATGAAATCACCTCTCATTCTAGCCACAGCCATAGTGATCACCACGGCTGCATGCGGCGCGACCTATTTGCAAACCGTTCAGGATGCCAAAGCTGCATTACAAGGTGCTCCTGCCGAACGTCTGAAAACCTGCATTGGCGAACCCGCGACTGTGGAAATTCAGGGCCGTCAATTCATTGCCACCTATAGTTCTGCTCAGGCGCGCGGACCGGACGGATTAACACTGCCATCAGCTGCAGCCGCCGAAGACCCTAAGGCTTGCGTCTTCAACTTCATCATCTCGGACCGCGTTATTCAGAACATCAATAGCGAAAACCGCGCCGGTTGGGGCGGTGACAGCATCACGAAATGTGCTGAACTTGTAAAAGCCTGCACAAATCAGGCTCAGTGAAAGGGTTCAAAAATGGATTTTGAGATTGGACTTCGCGGGGGGCTTTCCGCGCTGGTGACCGTGTTCGCTTTCAGCGCTGGCAGCCCGGTTGTTGCAGATAATACTACCTTTCAATCCGTATGTGCAGAATGCCACACGGGCGGCTTTAAAGGCTTCATGTCAGGCGCGCCCAACGTCAAGAAACCGGACACCTGGCAAAAGTTCCTGCAACGGGATTCAGAACAGCGCATGCGCGATATCGTGTTACGTGGCACCAAGGACCATAAAGCGAAAGGCGGCTGCACCACCTGTAGCGACGAACAGATCGACGCTGCGATCGACTACATGTTGGAGTTGGTGAAGTAACAATGGAACGTTACCACCCTCTTCTTGTTACGCTGCATTGGCTTATGGCAATTCTCATAATCCTGACACTTTTGTCGGGAGGCATTGCCCCTCTGAGTTTCCATTTGACCAGCGGAATCTTGATCCTGGGGCTGATTATGCTTCGGCTTCTTGTCCGTTTCAAAACAGAGAAACCAAGCGCGCCGGAAAGTGGGTTGAATATACAAGTGCGACTGGCAAGCTGGATGCATACCGCCTTGTATATTCTTCTTGGCGCCGTCGTCGTATCGGGCACCGGGATCGCAGTCGAGTCAGATTTGATACACGTGGTTCAAGGCAACAAGATGCTACCCGCCGGGTTCACTGAGACAGTCCTGTACAGGGTTCATAGCCTTGCAACGGATCTGTTGATGGTCGCAGTCGTCGCTCATGCCTTCGCTGCCGCTTGGCATCAGTTCGTTCAAAAAGACAAGCTCTTTGCGCGGATGTGGTTCAAAAGGCCCAAGCGTGGCCGTGCACAGACATCCTGATACTTGATGAACGACATCGCGAAATTTGCGCACCAGTGCACCAAACTATTAAGTCAGACGCCAAAATCTGAGCTTTTAGTTCTTTAGTTAAATCCCGAGGCACACCGATGCTGTTTACGCTTATGAAGTTCACTCACTTGTTCGGAATCCTACTGGTCGCGGCCGGTTTGTTTTCGGTTTTTGTCCAAGACATTCTGTCCCGCAGAATTGCAACACAGGCTGGCTACAAGAACGCACTTGGGGCCATGGGCATTGCCTATAGCTTCCTCGCCCTGCCGGGGGCCCTGTTTGTCATCTCATCAGGCGGATGGCTGATTGCGAACTACTATGGCCCGGTTGAATTATTGGAAACACCATGGTTGGCGGGCATGGTTGGCCTGTTTTCGGTTTGGCTGTTTGTGGTTCACGTCAAAGTAAGATTTGACCTGCGTCGCTGTCGTAGAATGCTTGGCGAGGGACAAACGGTCAAAAAGCTCGAGGCACTTCGAAACAACAGTTTGTCCTTATTTTGTCTGGCTCTGGATTTACCAATACTTATTTTGATCTTGGTCCTGGGAAGCTTTCGGCCCGAAAGCTGGGCCCTGCTTTTGATCGGGATCGGCTTCGCGATCGAATTCGCGCTTATTCTGACAACCGTAGGTCCTTGGCTCTGTCGCCAAGCTAATCGTCAGGAAGCCACGGGTTTTTGACAGAGTGATGGACTTTAACGCGTTGGGACCGCTCAGCACTAAGCTATTGCCGGTTCCTCGCGCATCGCTTGGCTAGTAATGCCCCACGAATTTCAGAGGTAATGGTGGCCCTTTGGCCCGAAGAACCAGAAGTCATCGGGCCAAAAGATTGATGACAATACTGAGTATTAACCCACGCAGAAACCTGGGACGGTCATCTTGGTGAACAAGTGAGGACGCACGACTGCGCTCTCAGGGTATTGACCGATCCGGGCCTGGAATTCCGGGTTGGTAAACGCGTTGCGGAAAGACGCGACGTCCTCCCAGATTGCATAGTTCATATAAGTTCCGCTACCGGCCAGACCTTTGTGCATCTGAGTCGAAATGTAGCCAGGCTGCGCCTTCATAAAGCCGGCATCATGCGCCCACGCGGCAACCAGCGCTTCTTCGTCTTTCGGATCGATCGAGAATACGTTCACCAGAACAACTGGGCCTTCACTGCTGCCCAGTTGCTCGGCCAATGTGACGACCTCATCAAGTTCTACAAGTTTAGCCATGATTTTCTCCTAGTTGGTGGGTTTGCTAACTGTTGCGGGTCAAATCTGCGTCCTACCCGCCTGGATTCTGGTGCGCCTTTTTGCGCCCAAACGCCTATGACTAGGCATGCTTTGTGTTGACCAAATAACATAGTCAGCTATGATTTTATATATGATCTTTTTTGACATCATCAAATAGACCCTACGAACATCGTGCAAGCTTTGGCGCTATCTTGTCATTGTGCAAAGGTTCGGCTTCAGATCAGTTTCACCTTGTTTTGAATGAGTTAGCTGCGCACTTCACTTTCTTTATCATTTTTCCCACTTTACGGGAATTTCTTCATTGTTAAATATTCATTAATCCTATAAAGAGACAAAAGCAACAGGAGATGCCCTTAAGATGACAACTGCGCCAAATATGGACAAACAGCCAAAACTTGATCGCAGTGTTCACCTGAACTTTACTGGTGACTGGGGCCAAGCAAATTTTCACCGCATCTGCTCATGGCTGTGCCAGGAGGTCTGCGACCGCACCGAAAAAGGATCGCGCGTTGCAATTTGGAATCTGATTGCCGGTGCTGACTCTCCGATTGCTGTGTCTAACGGTGAGGTTGATCTCTGCATCGCCACGCCCGTCCAAATGTTGCCCGGCGCGCTGGCTGGGGAAGGGATCTTCGAAGGAAGCCCGCTTCCACGGCTGCGCACGCTTGCAATTCTTCCACAAACAGACCGCATGGTTTTCGCCATCGATCCAAAATATGGCGTCTCAACATTTGAAGAGCTGCGTGAGAAAAAACCACCAATCACACTCGCCACTTCGGAAGATGACGGTGTAAATCTGATCGGTTATACGGCCGCCCGTTATCTAGAGGCCCATGGCATCGACCGCGACACTCTGGAGTCCTGGGGTGGTAAATTGATTACGGATACCAGACCCGAACAATCGGTGTTCCGTATGCGTGATGGCGAAGTCGACGCCCTACTGCAGGAGGCATATATGACGCCTTGGTGGCGGGATGCTGTCGCAAACCGCTCTCTGGTGTTCTTACCAGCAGAAGATGCTGCCCTGACAAAGCTGGAGACCCAGTACGGCTGGCCCCGTGCCGTTGTGCCTGCTCATTTCTGGGAAGGTCAAACCGAAGATCTGCCCGCGTTGAATTTCTCTGATTTCGCCGTGCTTGTGCGTGATGATATGCCCGAAGATCTTGCGCATCTGTTGACCTGGTGTCTGATCGAAACTCGCGAGGTTATCGAACAACAATTCCGTCACATCCCATCACATCACAGCCCCCTCAGCTATCCGCTTGTGCCGGAACGCATGGCGGATTCCCCGATACCCTTACATCCCGGTGCTGCGCGCTATTACAAAGAAGCGGGCATCATCGAGTAGAACAACCCCATAACACCTACTCACTCACAAACCCCCCTCGCTCTACCACTCACACCCCCCCTCACTCACAGACCCCCTCGTTCTACCACTCACAACCCCCCTCGAACTTGTTCCCTTCAACATTCAACACGGAGCACGACATTATGGCTATTGATAGTAAGACAATCACTATTGCTGCAGCTGATGGCCAATCGTTTTCAGCCTATCGCAGCAGACCGTCATCGACCGACGCTATCGGTGGAATCGTTCTGATCCAGGAAATTTTCGGTGTAAACGACAATATCCGAGCAGCATCCGACTGGTTTGCCGAGCAAGGTTATGATGTCATCGCACCGGATATGTTCTGGCGGCAGGAGCGCGATATCGAACTGAACGCCGCACTGGAAGAAGATCGCGAAAAGGCGATGGGGTTTATGCAGGGGTTTGACCTCGAGGCAAGCCTTGGCGACATGGATGCCGCCGTTGCACTTCTTCGCGAGGATGCCAAGCTGCAAGGCAAGATCGGTGTTGTTGGCTATTGTCTGGGAGGGCGCGTTGCCTTCCGCATGGCGACGTCCAATGCTGCCGATGCCGTCGTTTGCTTTTATCCAGTGGCTATCAGTCAGGATCTTGGGAGCAGCACTGGTCCTCAGGCTCCGCTTTTGATCCATTTGGGTGCCGACGATCATCTTTGCCCGCCTGAAGCTCAGACCGCGATTACCGAACATGTCGAGCAGTCAAAAGACGGCTCTGTAACTGTACATGACGGTGTCGGCCACGCATTTGCACGTTTGGGCCGTTCTGGTCGTGCAGAAGAAGCTGCTATTGCCGCAGAATCGGCCACTCTGGAGTTCTTCAAAAAGCATCTGGGTGCATAAACCCAAGGCGAACCAAGCGGGTCACCTGCTCTTCAAACGTTATGAGAACCGGATTTCGTAAGCCCGGTTCTTATTGCATGCGCAAGCACCTACTCAGCTCGCTGAGCTTGCTGCGCAACGTCCGTAAACTCTAACTCGATGGGGAATGTAAATGAGCACGATGCCAAGGAAGATAATATCCTGGATTCCAAGACTAACTTTGCTGTTGTGTGGGCTCATCATGTGTCTCGCCGGTATTGCTGGCGTAATGGACCCTACCGTCATCAGTGGAACTGCAACTCTTGCTCCTGACGGGATCACCAGCATCCGCGTCGACTTCGGCGGCTTCCACTTGGGTTTGGGACTGTTCGCTCTTTACGGCGTATTCTTTCGGTCGTTTTTGAAGCCTGGGTTGGTGGCAGTTGCCACCACACTGACTCTTGTTGTCATTACCAGACTTACCGGGATCAATCTGGACGGGTCGAACGATGCCCAGCTCACAATCCTATCCAGAGAATTGGTTCCCTTCACCCTCTCGGTCGTGGGATTGCTATGCCTCGTAGTTTCATCCAGAGCGCATTCTGAAACCTGAAGCTCTTTTAGGGCAATCATCCGATTACAAAGACTGGCCCGCGGCCCCTACCTATCCAGTGAGAACAGGTAGGGGTCAAACGCGTCGCCTAAATTTATTCAGCTTTCATAGCTTCGATCGAAATCGAAATGTCGACTTTGTCGCTGACACCCGGCGCGTATTTGCCCAAACCAAATTCAGACCGTAGCACGGATGCTGTCGCATCGAACCCCACCCAATCCTTTTGCTCTTTGTCATGGAAACCCATTTTATTCATTCTTGCATCAAGAGTGACTGGATGTGTTGAGCCATTCATCGTCAGGTCGCCAGTTATCTTGGCCGTTGTCTCACCAGTGACTTCAATATGCGTTGACTTGAACTCGATCTGATCATTCTCAGTCGCAACAAAAAAATCTCCACCGACGGTAAAGTTCGCATCTCTCTGCTCGAGGCCGGTGAACATCGTTGACACCGGGAACCAGACCGCAACACTGGATCCTTCCGGGTTCTCTTTGTCAAAGTCGATCTCACCTTCAATACCTGAGAACATGCCGGTTGTTCTGGAGTAACCAAGATGATCGTAGCTAAATATAATTTGTGACCATTTCGGCGCCAGAAGGTATTTTTCCGAGTCAGCCACACTGGTGGATGCCAGAGCCGAGGCGGTTAAGGCCATTGCGGCAAACAACACCGAAAGCTTCATGAAATATCTCCTGATAGAAGCGTGAAATTCTAAGGACAAAAAGCCACTCGTAAGAAAGAGCTCACTTTGTCTCCGCTAGCGTCGTGCTGATTTCATTATCTTCCTGAGCGGCACGGAATCGTCACTAAAGATGGCTTCGTCACCGTGAAAATTCGGGTCGGCGATCATTCTCCGTAACAAAGGCATATCGCGGGCCTGATTGATCGTAACCGCACCTTGGATTTTGTTGTCGACAAGCTGAATCAGGGTCAGCCCATCATCCTCGCCCGCACGCTCAATACAATGCATCTCTGCGTCCAACTGCCCCAGAATTTGAATATTCAGATCGCCCTGATCAGACCAGAACCACGGAATTGTGGAGACTTCGGTCAGCTCGCCCACCACCGATTTACCGACCGCATCACCCTGTACATTGGCATTTTCCCAAGATTCCAGGCGCATGTGACGATCATATTCAGGGTTCATCTGGTTAACTGCATCACCTATGGCGAAAATTTCAGGATCAGAAGTTCTGCCAAAACTATCCGTCTTGATGCCGTTTTCGATAGTCAATCCAGCATCTTCGGCAAGCGATGTTTCGGGGTCTACCCCAATACCGACCAGGATCATATCGGTGGGAACAGACGTGCCGTTCGACAATACCAAGTTTTCGCCATCCATTGCCTGGGCCTGAACACCAAACAGAAAGCGCACGCCTTTGTCAGAGTGATAGGTCTGCACAAAGGTACTGACAGTGGGTGATCCAACTCGGGGCAACAGCGTTTCACCAGCTTCAACGATTGTGACAGTGCACCCAAGCTTTTGGGCCGTTGCCGCAACCTCAAGTCCGATGAACCCTCCACCAATGACGGTCAATCGTTTGCCTTTTGTCAGTTGATCCCGCAATTTGCTGCAGTCATCCATGCTGCGAAGATAGTGAACACAATCCTCTTCGGCACCGTCCAACGAGATACGCCTTAGCCGGCTACCGGTCGCGAGAATCAGTTTGTCATAAGCTATGTTTTCGCCATCTTCGAGAAGAACGGTTTTTGTCGCCCGATCAATTTTTGTCACCGACACTCCCAAGTGCAAACGAATATCCCGTTCCTTGGCCGTCGCATCATCAAAGACAAAAGGAAGCTTGGTTTCGTCATCCAGCAACATGGCTTTCGACAGAATCGGCCTTTCGTATGGTGCGCAAGGCTCCATTGAGATCAGAGAGATGTCGGCAGCTGGGTCTGATGCGCGCGCCGCCAGAGCCGCACGGCCACCCGCTTGTCCGCCACCCACAATCACGATTTTTTGTCGCTGTGACAATGCTCCACCCTTTCTTTCGTGAGTCGGGATTCGATGAACCCTTCCTGCGATATGGACTCCTGCCTGGCGAGTGCGAATATGTCAGGAAATGCGCGCTCAGACAGCATTCAATTTCAATCGCATATGGCACATTTTCTCGCATTTAACAATAAAATTAGATGTTCTATTTGACATTTTTCCCAACATATGCGATTTCTGGATGAAATTGGTGATCAAGTTGAACACCTATTAACGAACCATTGCTCAATGGGAGGAAATCCAAATGGCTAAACCAACACTTGAAGAAATGACTCAGGAAATGCGCAAGCGCGTCGGTGAAGACAGCGGCTTTGGGCACACTGTAAAATTCAACTTTGGCGACGAAGGCGTCATCTATATTGATGCCAAAAATGTCCCTCATATCGTTTCGAATGAAGACAATGACGCCGAAACAATCGTAAACATCAAATTTGGGGATTTCTGCAAGATTTCTGACGGCAGCAAAGACCCAACCGAAGCCTTTATGGCTGGCCGGATGACGATCGACGGAAACGTTGACGCAGGCTGGAAGCTCGGCTCGATCATCGGACCCGACCGGGCTTGAGTGGAAATTAGTTGAAACCCAACATGGGACATTAGCGAATGAGCACAGACAGCACCCAACTAACTATTGCGCCACCTGATCCGGATCGCCCGCCTATGGCGTCGAACGCATTCCATGCAGCTCGGACGGCAAATACAACACTTACAACTCCGTTCCCTTATGTGACGGACGAATGCCTTGTTCCTGGTATAGCCCTGTTCCAAGGCGACCTGGGGGATGATGGCATGGGCCATTTCCATCACACGAACTCGGTTGATGAGACCTTCCTTTGCCTGGCTTCCAAGGGCTCGGCGGTCAGAACTGGTACACTGATGGTTGGTCCACGTAGCCACCACGTTGGGTCATTCTTTGAGAACGAGAGAGACCCGGAAAACGTGATGCTGATGATCGTTGTTCAACGTCAATCAGCAGAAGGTGTACGTCAGCATGAAGGTCTGACCTTCCATTGCCACAAGTGCCAGAATGTTATGCTGGATCACGAATTCGACGTTGAGAATTACAACGAAATCCGCGGCCCTGTGCCTGGGTACTTTGCTCCGCTGGAAACGCTGCTCAAGAGCTATGAATTCGGCAAAGAGTACAACGATGACCCAGAAGTTCGGAAATGTTCCAAATGTGGGCACGAGCACAACCTGTTCCCGATGCACGTCTGGGGTTGGACGAGCTACCATACAAACTACGAAGCCAGTGAGCATTGCCGCGATTTGCTCATCGAAGCGACGTCCGCTTGAATTTAGCGAGGAGACAGAAAGATGCCACGTAGGCGATTTCATCAAACCTATCAACTCGCTCAGCAGATCGGCTGCTATGACGAGTATCCAGCAATCTCTGAAGGTGTCGACCCGCAGGTCAATATCAGCCGAAGCGACCGCATTCAGCCGTTCCATCTGATTTGTGAAAAAGACACAATGATCGTACTGATGTCGGGCGCAGCCAAGGTTGAATTCCGCGACAGCAGCGTGAATTACGTCAAAGGCACGCCGGGTGAAATGATCTATGTTCCGGCCCGTACCCCGCATCGCGTCGTACCTTCGGAAGAGACCATCCATTATCGTTACAAAGCAGAGCATGCCGGTTTGGAGGCTGTTGCTTGGTATTGCGAGAAATGCTCATCAGAAGTTGCGCGCGTAACTTGGGATACGGCCGAGGAACTCCCTCAGGAGGCGTATCTGCGTGCGACCAACGCCTTTAACAGTGACAAAGACATGCGCACATGCGGCGACTGCGGCACCGAACATCCGCCGGTGGATACTACCGGCAACAGATGGCAGGCAATAGTCGACGAGTTAACGGCTGAAACAGACGACGATGACGACTGGTAGGTTGTGCTGCGATTAATTACCATCGGCGATCAGCAAATAGGAGAAAAGCTATATGACAACTGCAGATAAACTTTTATCAGTCATGAAGCTTTTCACCATTGAAGAACCGGAATGGACAGTGGAAGAGGCGACCAAACGTCTTTCCCTGTCCAGCAGCTCGACTTACCGCTACTTCAACAGTCTGAGTGCTTTCGGTCTGGTCGAGGCCTTGAACCCCGGCGTTTACACTCTTGGTCCGGCGATTATCGAATTCGACAGAATGATAAGGCGTCAGGATCAATTAGTGAAAACGGCAACGCCGATCATGCGTAAGCTGGTCGATCTGACGGGCGACAATGGTTCCGCATTGCTGTGCCGAAAGTATCGCCATCAGGTCATGTGTGTTCACTCGGAAGGGTTTGTCGATCCGGAAAAATCCCTTTCCTATGAGAGGGGCCGACCTTTGGGGTTGTTTCTTGGCGCAGCATCCCGAGTTGTCCTTGCCTACATCCCTAGCAGAAACCTGAAAGCGATCTTTGCCGAACACGAGAAGGAAATCGAAGCTGCCGGTCTTGGGGCAACCTGGGAAGAGTTTCGTCGCAACTTGAAGCGTATCCGGTCCAACTCCATCGTAGTTGCGTATGGGCAGCTGGATCCAGGGAAGGTCGGAATTGCCGCACCTATATTCGCAGCAAACAAGTCTGTGATCGGCAGCATGACGCTTGTCTTGAACGAGCATGAAGTGAATTCGCAGATGGTCGAACGGCTATCAATTTATGTTCAGGCTGCAGCTCAGGAAGTAACCTTGGGTCTCTCAGCAGCCTTTATCGAAAAACAGTCCGGTTCGACCGGTTAAAAGAATGCAAAACCCAAATGAGGGGTGCTGCGAAAGGATAGAAATGAACGATCATCCAGTTGTTGTTCTGGTCGCGTCTATGAGCGGCGTTGCAGAAATGGTCGCGGATGAAGTGGCCGATAAGCTTGTTGAAACCGGGTACAAAGCCCGCGTTGTCCGCATGGAAAAAGCATCACAAAAAATGCTGGATGCACGCGATACCTATGTGATCTGCAGTTCGACATATGGCACTGGTGAAGTGCCGGACAACGGCAAAGAGTTTCACGAGTTCCTGACAAAAGATCGCCCCGATCTGTCGTCTGTGCGCTATGGCGTCATCGCTTTGGGAAGCATGGATTATCCACAGACATTCTGCGGTGGCGGCAAAGCCTTTGATGCAACCTTCGCTGAATTGGGTGCCAAGCGGCTGGTAGATCGCATGGAACATGATGCGAAATCCGGCGTCTATCCTGAAGAAGCCGCGCTGGACTGGATCGACGGTTGGGTCGCGGCACTATCCAAAGAAATGGCCTAAAAAACCGGGAACCTTGCACCTTGCGAGGTTCCCATACAACTTGTGAGGACGGCCTTCAGAAATCAGGTTTTGTCACGGCAGTTCCCGAAGCATTTCGCCAGGAAATGCAATGAATCTACGCCTCAAACATTTTGATACCGATACCTGCGTCAACAAGATTTCTGCGAATTTTGGTTCCCATAGCAACGGCACCAACAGTATCGCCATGCAAACACACCGTATCAACGCGACATGGAAGGCGTTTCCCGGTTTTGGTGATAACCGCCTGCTCTTTCAACATCATCATGATGCGCTCGGCGGCATAGTCGGCATCCTCCAAAACAGCGCCCGGTTGCCTGCGGTCTACCAAGGTTCCGTCATTTTCGTAAGCGCGGTCAGCGTAGACCTCGCCTACCCATGAGCAATCCAGTTCCTTCACTGCCTGCTCCATCGCAGTTGATGCAATCGCCATGAGTATGATTTCGGGCTGAACTTTCAACGCGGCCTCAAAGCAGGTTCTGGCAATATTGATGTCTTCCGACGCCATGTTTCCCAAGGCACCATGCAGCTTAAGGTGTCGAACTTTTCCACCCGACAGTAGCGCCATCGCCTGCGCCGCACCCAGCTGATATCCAATCATATTGGTCAGCTCATCCGAGGAAAAACTCATCCGACGGCGCCCGAATCCAGTCAGATCGGGAAAACCGGGATGTGCACCAATTCCGGTCCCTTTTTGGACCGCAATTTTCATGGTCTGGGCCATAATATTCTGATCTCCGGCGTGGAATCCGCAGGCGATGTTCGCAGATGAAACGATGTCCATCAGTGCAAGATCATCCCCCATTTTCCACGCACCAAAACCTTCGCCAAGATCCGAATTTAGATCAACCACATTAGTCATTATTGACAGGCCCTAATTCTTAGATGTCAGATTATTGAGTGTCTGAGGCAGCCACGCGGTTTCTCGAACCCACAATGAAGAAAGCAAGCACAGACAAGCCCACAATATCTGTCCAGATCGCGGAGGGAAACAAATCTGAAGGCAACAGACACAGCACCCCACAAAGCGTCAAAGTTAAGCGACCGATGAACCCCCTGACATGTTGGAAAAACCCAACGAAGCCAGCAGTTACCATGTAAATACCAACCAATGCTGTTGCTATTGACCAAAGTGCCTTCAGCAGATTGCCTTCCAAAATCAATCCGGGTGCAAACAGAAAAAGAAACGGGACCAAATAAGCCGGCCAAGCCAGCTTCATTGCCTCTTTGCTTGTCTCCCATGCTGATGACCCCGCGATATTCGCTGCGGCAAATGACGCCAGTGCAACAGGCGGAGTGATCATCGACATCAGCCCGAAATAGAACACGAAAAGATGTGCTGCCATCACTGGGACACCGAATTCGATCAAAGCCGGGGCGACCATTGTCGCCAACAGAATGTAGACCCCAACAGTTGGCATCCCCATCCCCAAAACAATGGAAATCAACGCCGTGATCAAGGCGAGCACCAGCAGACTGCCACCGCTTGCGGTGATTATGTGCAGTGTCAAATTAAAGGCGAGGCCGGTGATATTCAGAATACCAATGATCAGTCCAGCAGCTGCACAGACAACAACCAGCCCGATAGCCGATTGGCCCGCAGACGCTATGGCCTGCCAAATCTGAATTGGCCTGATACGACGGCCTTTGTAGCCAAATATCAAGCTGCCGACCAATAACACCACAATCGAAATGACCGCAGAACGCTCCGGTCTCATGTTCAGGGCGAACAGCGTATAGATCAGCACAACGAACGGTAAAATGAAGTGCCAACCCTGTTTGAATGCCTCGCGGCCGCTCGGGATATCAGCTTCTTCAACCTGTGCCACCCCTCGCCTGGCCGCTGTCAGATCAACATTGATGAAGATAGCGCTGTAGTAGAGCAGAGCAGATGGCAAAGCCGCCAACATCACGGTCGAATAATCCACACCAGTAAAGTCGGCCATGATAAAGGCCGCTGCCCCCATCACAGGCGGCACCAGTTGCCCACCCGTAGACGCGACCGCCTCAACCGCACCAGCATATCTTCCATTAAAACCAGCTTTTTTCATCATCGGGATCGTAACCACGCCAGTGCCGACGACATTTCCAACCGCTGATCCTGAAATAGATCCGAACAAAGCCGACGCCGAGACAGCTACTTTTGCTGGCCCACCCCTGAAACGACCCATCCCGGATAGAGCCAGGTCATTGAAAAAATCCGCGGCTCCACAGGCCGTCAGAAACTGACCGAACAACAGGTAGGGAACGACAATTACGACGGCAACTTTCAATGCTGCGCCAAGAATGCCGTTTGCATCCAGGCTCAGATAGATGACAAGTTCGTCCCAATAAGTAGGGCGGCTCTGGAGATCACCGGGGAGAAGATGCCCCCAGAGCCCGTAGGCTATGAAGACTAGCACTACGATTAGAATTCCGGTGCCCGCAGAACGCCGCAACAACAAAAGCAACCCACCCAGCAGAACGCAGCTGATCGCAACCAGCAAAGGGGGCACAAACGGAGCGTCCATCGAAAGCCGGACATAGTTCACCGCAACGTAGCCACCGGTAACAAGTGTGACCGCGGCCCACAGGACAGCAATTCTACGGGTGATCGGCCTGTCCGCGGTTTTCGCAAAACTTAAAATTCCAGAGGCGAGTGCGAGCGCGAAAGACGCGACCAATAATTGCGCATCATAGACGGACACCCCGACATAGCGATGCAGATTGGCAGCATAGATGACCGAGAGGGCCACGATCAGCCCACTCAGCACCTGATTGGCTTGCTCCAAACGAGCGGTTTTGGATGTTCCAACCATGATTTATGTCAGCAGAAGTTACTGCGACAAACCTGCTTTCTGATAATAGGTGGCCGCTGCCGGATGGTAGACGAGATCCCCCATATCAGGCGCCATTTTTTCCGGGTCGAACCGCGCGAAAGTTTTAAAGATACTCCGCACTTTTTCCGGATTCTGGTGAATGTATTCGACGATCGGGGCGATCGTTTCATCCGAAACATGCGCGCCTGCCAAAAGCACATAATCATAGAACATCATGTTCGTATCGACATCCACACCAGGGGCCGATCCTGCGGCTACAGTGTCAATATATGCGGTCGGAACGAATTCGCGCACTCCGGCGAGTGCCTCGGGTGTATTCTCCAGACCCAACCAACGGACTCCTATCGCGGCGTCCGCTTCGCGTGTCTTGCCCCCAGCAAGGGCAAAGAACGCAACTTCGGCGGTGCCGGAAATCAAGTCGTCGACGCCGTTTGGCACCGACGGTACATTGTCGAGCTGCATCTCATCGATGTTTAAACCGCCGCCTGCAAGAATGGCGTCGACCTGTGGCCGAAGCGTCGGTTGTGCGGTGTATCCATAGGTGATCGTTTTGCCTTTGGCGTCTGAGACCATGGCCATGTCGGTGTCTTTGTTGACCATGAAACCATAGGCGGACCCACCCATGGCTGCAACGATGCGCAAATTACCTAGCTGTCGCCCTTCGAAGGCACCTGTACCACCCGCGGCGGCAGAAAAGTCAGGGCTAGGAGCAAGCAGCAAATCCAAGCGGGCATTATCGACCAGAGGCATTGTTTGGCCTGATCCCCCAAACGATTGCACTCGAATATCGTACCCAAGCTCATCGGCCAGAAGTTTTGCGAATCCAGCATTGGCCGCATAATTCTGTGATCCCTGTTTACTGGCTCCGATCCCCAAGCTTTGTGCGCTGGCAACTGTGCCAAGCGTCGCAATACCCAAGGCAAGAATTGCCATCCGGTTGATCTTACTGAACATAAAAATCCCTCCCTGTCAGGGTTGGCTCTTGGCTCATGCGGCAAAAGACGAGTGTTTTTAGGCTCTTAAAGTTTGCCAATGGTTTTGGGCGAGCAAAGCCAACCTCTATGGTGGGGATGATTTTTAGCAGAATTTCTATATAACAATAATACAATACACGGCATATTACATATCATATAAAGTATACTTATCTATTCAATTCGCTCAGCCAAGGCTGGAGCACGCCTGCCACGCGCCCCTTTCAACTTGATGCACAGGAGGTTGCGCACCGACCCAGGCAAGTCGATGGCTGGTCAAACAACCAGCCTTCTCATTAGGTTACACTGCGGGCTGCGAAAGCCCCAGAAGTGACCGCGCTTCTGTCCAGGTTGCCACCGGGCGGCCGTGATTTTGACAAATCTCTGCAGTTCGGGCCACCAAAGCGGCATTTGATGGGGCAAGTGTGTTTCGATCAAGTCGGACATTGTCCTCAAGCCCGGTTCTTGCATGACCGCCGGCCGCAATCGACCATTCGTTCAGTTCAAGCTGATGCCTTCCAATCCCGGCGGCACACCATTCCGCGTCCGGGGCAAGCCTTTGCATTGTTTTCACATAGTAATTGAAGACATTCTTGTCGGCCGGCATTGAGTTTTTCACACCCATCACGAACTGCACGTAAAGCTTGCCCGGAAGCTTACCTGCGTTACTCATGGCGACAGCCTGGTGAATATGGCTCAGATCGAACGCCTCGATCTCTGCGGTAATTTCGTATTTCGTCATTTCCGCAGCCAGCCAATCGACCAGATCGGGTGGATTGTCGTAGGTCCGAGTTGGAAAGTTTGTCGATCCAACGGACAAAGAGGCCATATCAGGACGCAACGGCAAACTGCCCCCGCGTTCATGTCCTGCGCCCGATCGTCCTCCGGTCGAGAACTGAACAATCATACCCGGGCAATGTTTGTTCAAACCTTCAAACAACCGGCCGAATTTATCGGGATCCGAGGTAGGCGAGCCATCGTCATTGCGAACATGACAATGTGCGATCGTCGCCCCGGCTTCGAATGCAGCTTGTGTGCTTTCTATTTGCTCGGAGACCGTGATAGGCACCGCCGGGTTGTCTGATTTTTGGGGCAAAGATCCTGTAATTGCCACACAAATAATACAAGGCTTTTGCGTCATTGGCTTAGGACTCCACCTTTTCTGGCACCATCACAAAGTCAAAAGGAGAACGCCAAACTGTATCACCGTCCTTATTTTCAACAAATGGTGCAACCAGCGTCGCCTTTACGCCAAAAACCGCATCAGACTTGAGGTATTCATCTTCGCCAACAAAGGTATGCGTCACGATTTTCTCATGGCCAGGCGCCGTCACCATGTAATGCATATGCGCAGGGCGGAAGGGGTGGCGATCGAGCTTGATCAGAAGTTTTCCAACCGGCCCATCATGGGGGATCGGATATGACACCGGCTTAATCCCCTTGAAGTGGTAGCACCCATCCGGGCCAGTCGTGAAGACACCCCGATTGTTCCACTTGGGCTGAATACCGGGTTGCTGAACGTCGTAGAAACCATCTTCGTTGTCGCACCAGACATCGATACGCGCACCTTCGATCGGGTTTCCTTCAAGGTCCAAGACCCGCCCCTCAAACAGGCAAGACTGTCCCTTGCCGTCCAATGAGATGTCGGCACCCATTTCGTATTCAGGGGCGTTTTCGACATGGAATGGGCCAAACACCGTGTTCTCGGTTGCGCCTTTCGGGCGTCGGTTATTGATTGCGTCTGTCAGCATCGAGAAACCCATGACATCGCTCAACAAGATAAATTCCTGCCGGTTTTCGTCACAGATTTGACCGGTTGCCGTAAGGAAATCGATTGCGATATCCCACTCGTCCTGACGCAATTCGACGTCCTTGGCAAAAGCATGCAAATGCTTGATCAATGCACCCCAAATCTGTGCCAGACGGGCATCGGCATTTGAACCATTGCGCCCAAGCACGGCCTCAACAGATGACTCTTCAGAGAAATAGTCGATTTTGGAAAGATCAACCAAATTTGACATGGGTATACCTCTATATTTGTGTGTGTCAGCGCGCTTGGTTTTCTTCCGGGGGCAGCTGTCGCAGAGACAAAAGCTCAATCCCGGTTTTTTCAGTGAACAGCCCCCACAATCCGCGCCGAGCGAACAGCATCACGGCAATCCCGAGACAGCCCAGAACGATCAGATAGACCGTGCCATAATCAGCAAGGGCCCGTTGCAAGAAATAGAACACGATCACACCGATGATCGGTCCCGGCAGTGTTCCGATTCCACCAATCACGGTTATAAAGATCACGAAAGCGGTCCAATCCACCACGGAGAATGCCGCCTCGGGTGTAACCCGTGTAATCTGAATGAACAGAAGTGCACCGCAAAGACCGGTACCAAAAGCCGTCAGCATGAACACCCAAGCTTTCAGACGCGTAGGATTTACACCGACTGACCGGGCAGCCTCTTCGTTGTCGCGCAGCGATTGCAGGCCCAGGCCCATTCGTGACTTTAGGAAAAGATACGCCGCAATAAGGGTTGCAAGGGCCAGGGTCAGTGCTAGCCAATAGGTCAAAGCGTCAGATGCGGCGGATGAACTACCACCCAACCAACTTTTGATCTCAGGCACGCCAAACATGGTTTTTGTGGTGCCTTTCGGCAATGAGGTGCCGGTACCGCCGCCAAGTGCTTTCCATTGGGCAAAGCAAAGGCGCGTTATCTCTGCGATGACCCATGTTCCGATGGCAAAATAGGCCCCGGCCAACCGGAATGAAAAGAAGGCCATTGGAATTGCCAGGATCATGGCAGTGATACCTCCAACGGCGATGCCAATCAGAGGATCCAGACCCAGCAGGATAACGCAGGCGAACATGGCATATGCACCAACGCCGACAAAAGCCTGCTGGCCCACGGATACCAACCCGGCAAATCCTGCAAGCAGATTCCAATTCTGCGCCAGGATCAAAAGCGTCAGCACGCCAAACAGATCTTGCACCAAGGCCCGGGAGCCAATGACAGGCACGAGAAACAAAAGTACGATGCCAGCAAGGCCAAAAAGCTGAAGCAAGCGGGTCATATTCTTTTGATCAGACACTGCGGGTACCTCAGTCTTTGGAACGTGGGAAAAGTCCGCGGGGGCGAACGAGAAGGACAGCGACAAATGCGATATGTCCCGACAGAATTTGCCATTCGGGGTTGATGGAAGCGCCCAAAGCCTGAGCGACACCGATAATCACCCCACCAGCCAAAGTGCCCCAAAGCGAGCCAAGCCCACCAATGATCACCGCCTCAAATGCGTAAAGAAGGCGTGCGGGGCCAATGCTGGGATCGAAATTGGCGCGAATGCCAAGATACAAGGCTGCAATCGTGGCAACTACCATCGCAATACCTGTAGCGACTGCAAAGACGTTATTGGGGCGGATCCCCATCAGACCCACGGTCTCGCGGTCGTCCGAAGTGGCTCGGAATGCACGCCCAAGCTTGGTTCTGTAGAAGATCTGGTTCAGCGCAAAGATAACCACAACAGCGGATACAAAGGTCAGCAAAGGCATCACCCCAACGGTAACCGGCCCCAGCGCCAAAGACTGTGCCTCGATGGGCCCGGCTGTCAGTTTCTGACTATCCGCTGTGAATATTTCCAGCAAACCATTCTGAATCACCACAGACAGGCCGAAAGTCACCAGCAAGGGCGGCAGGATATCGTCCCCCAGCACACGGTTCAGCAAATAGGTTTGCAGCCCCCACCCCACAGCAAACATGATAGGAAACGCGAGGATCACGGCAACAAACGGGCCGAGATTCAGAGCCGTGCCGATGGACAAAATGACAAATGCTGCCAGTACAATCAGATCACCATGTGCCAAGTTGACAAGGCGCATAACGCCAAACACCAGGCTAAGCCCGGCAGCGAACAGAGCATATAGGCCACCAAGCAAAATGCCCTGAATGAGTGTGTCGACTAAGATCATGCGCTTACCCCGAAATACGCGTTGTGAATCTCTTCTCGCGACAACTCGTCGGGCGTGCCCTGTAACGTCACGCGACCTTCCATCATGCAAAACACCCGGTCTGCAACTTTCATCGCTTGCCCAATATCTTGCTCAACGACGACAACAGAGGCTCCGCGCTCTTTGATCGTCGGGAACGAAGCATAGATTTCTTTGATGACAACAGGTGCAAGCCCAAGGCTGAGTTCGTCACAGAGCAAAAGATCCGGGTTTGACATCAACGCCCGACCAATCGCTACCATTTGCTGCTGACCACCGGATAATGCGGTACCCGGATGATCCCGGCGGTCCTTCAGTGCAGGAACGACTTCGTAAACACTCTTAAGGTTCCAGACCCCATTTCCGGTTCTGGTATGTGCCCCGATCAGAAGGTTTTCTTCCACCGTGAGAGAGGGAAACAACCGTCGCCCTTCCGGGACCATGGAAATCCCCCGCTCCAGCACCTCTGGTGCAGAGAGGTCACCAATGCTCTCACCCCGAAGTTTGATTGCGTCCGGTTTGTTCTTCAATAGACCCGTGATGGCACGCATCAGTGTGGATTTTCCTGCACCGTTCGCACCGATGATGGCAATCGTTTCGCCCTGCTTGATGTCGATATCGACACCAAACAGGGCCTGGAAATCACCGTAGTGAGCCGTAAGTCCGTGAGTGGATAATAGTGGCTCAGTCATACTTCAATCCCCAGATAGATTTCTCGGACCGCAGGGGCGTTCATGACCTCGTCAACCCCTCCGACCATGAGATTCTTACCGAAATTCAACACCATAAGACGATCAACAACCGAGTTGAGAGCATGCAACACATGTTCAATCCAGATGATCGACGTACCCTGACTGTGGATGTTCTTGATCGTCTTGATCAGATCGACACACTCACCGTCGGTTAGACCTCCGGCAATTTCATCCAACAAGATCAGCTTTGGCGAGGTCGCCCTAGCCCGCGCCAATTCCAGGCGCTTGCGCTGCAACAGTGATAGACCACCCGCCAGATCGCGTGCGCATGATTCAAGGCCGGTTTCAGACAAAATGGACATGCAAAATGTCCCTGCCTCGTATCCCCGATGTTCTCCTCCGAACTGGGCGGCAACCATCAGGTTTTCGTAGACACTTAAATGCGCAAAAGGTTGTGGAATTTGGAACGACCGACCGACCCCGGCATGAACTCTTTCCATGGGTGTCCGCTGAGTAACGTCAACACCCTCAAAAAAGACCTGCCCTTCATCCGGTTTGATGTTCCCGGCAATCAGATTGAACAGGGTCGACTTCCCTGCCCCATTGGGCCCGATAATTCCCAGAGCCTCCCCTGCCTGAACGTCCAGAGACACATCGTCCGTAACCTTCAAAGCCCCAAACGATTTGGATACTGATTTGAGTGTCAGGATAGACATTCGAATCTCCGAACAAAAGGAATTGGCACCGGGCCCGATTGGCCCGATGCTCAAAGGCGCTAGTTGAGGGTTTCGAGCGTACCGTCGAGCGGGATCTCGGGCGCGTTGCTGTTCTCAACGATCAGAAGTTCGAAATCACCACTGTCCTGGCGGCGCCACTGGCCACCGACCAGGGGTGTCTTGGCCACGTTTTTCTGCGCAAATGGTGGCAGGTTGTCTTTGCCCCAACCGATATGGCCAACCACTGTTTCCAAATCGGTGCTGGCAATCGCTTCAGCCAATGCATCTCCGTCTGTTGGGTCTTCGGTGCGCTGAATTGCGCTGGCCGCAACTTCGAAAAGGGCGTGTGTAAAGCCGACGGGTTGCGTCCATTTGCGCTTAGCCGCTGTTTCGAAACCGGCGGCCAGCTCAGCACTGGTTTCACCAGTCAGTGACGATTTGAAGGGGAACGAAGGTGTCCAGTAGACTTCGCAGGTCAAGTTGTTCCCGAGATCGCCAAGTTGCTGAACGCTTTCGGGGAACAACAATGCCTTGGCGATCGAAGCCATCTTTGGATTATAGCCCTGCTGTTTCGCCTGAGTCCAAAACGTGGTGAAATCCGGAGGGATCGGAATGCCCGTAAAAATTTCCGCGTTCGCATTTTTATAAGCGTTGATCTGCGCGCTGAAATCATCGGTCAGGTTTTGGTACCGACCCGGATCGATCAGCTGATATCCTGCAGCCGCTGCAGCCGGTGGCATGCCAACATCACTTGCCCAGGCGTTCCCGTCCCCATCATTGGGCCACAGCGCCCCTAGTACCTTGTTGCTTTCAATGCTGTTCCACATGTTCAGGAACACGGACACGTTGTCTTCCAGCCCCCAGAAGAAGTGGTAGACATAGTCGAATTCCTGCCAGCTGGACGGATCACCCGGATTGCCTTGCTGACCGATGAACCACGGCTGCCACGGAGCCACAGAAGAAATCACCGGGATTTCTTCGGCTTCTGCAATGGTGCAGACAGGGTTTGTAGTTTCAGGTGTCGATGCGACACAGATCAGATTGACCTCATCGCGGACAATCAATTCGCGCGCAACTTCGGCCGCACGGTTGGGATTGGATTGGCTGTCCTTGACGATCACTTCAACATTCAGACCGCTTGCGGCACTGTTCTTGATGAATTGTTCGATGACATAATTGTCAGCCTCGGAAAATGCGCTGAGCGGGCCGGACTGCGGGCTGACATATCCAATCTTAACCGTTCCGTTCTGGGCCAGGGCTGGCATCGCCAAGGCGGTGGCCCCGGCGGCCGCGCCTGTTTTCAGAAGTGTGCGTCGTGTCAGCATGTTGGTTTCCTCCCTGATGCATTTGACGGTATTTCAGGCTGTTACTCTGGTCGGCGACCTTCAAAGGCCTGCTGCAGCAATTCCCTGATAGCCTGACGTTCTATTGGGCGTGGATTCCAATAAGGATTCTGGGTCGCAATCTCGGTCGCGAGGTCCAGATCGACTGCTTTGACATTCAAATCGCGCAGTGCCAGCGGGGCATTCAGAGATTTCGCAAAATCCCACAATCCTCCGCCAATAGAACCACCGAACAGATCGGCGATCGGTTGCATCTCATCAACCGCAGCAGGCGCGTTATATGCGGCTGAGTGTGGCAACATGATCGCGTGCGTTTCCGCATGCGGCAGATCAAATGTCCCGCCCAGTGTGTGGCAAATCTTGTGGTGCAAAGCCATGCCCACAGTCCCCAGGACCGCGCCACAAAGCCAGGCACCATACAGTGCTTCGCTGCGTGCTTCGATGTTTTTTGGGTTCTCCACAATGCCGGGCAGAGCGTCTCGTAGCGCGCGAACACCTTCCGCTGCCATAAGCGAGGTCACCGGGTTGCGGTTTTCAGAGTAAACAGCCTCGACCGCATGCGCCATCGCATTCAGCCCCGACGTTACGCTCATGCCTACGGGCAGACCCACGGTCAATTCGGGATCATAAATCACAACTTCGGGCAGGATCTTGGCGTGACGGACAGTTGTCTTCAGTCCATTTTCAGTCTGCCCGAGGATCGGCGTGACCTCTGATCCCGCGTAAGTGGTTGCAATCACGACCTGAGGGGTATCATTGCGATAGGCGATTGCCTTGCCGAGGCCGATAGTGGACCCTCCGCCCAAGGCAATAACACAGTCAGCATTCGCTGCTTCATAGGCAGCCATGGCTTTCTCAGTAACATCCACAGGCGTATGCATGGCCGCCTGTGAGAACACCCCAACGGCAAGTGAGCCCAGATCCGCAGCCAGTTTTTCAGCGTCATTCGCCTGAAATGGCGTCGACAAAACCAGTGCCCGGCTACAGCCCAGGCTGCTAACTTCTGCCGCGACATTGGTCGATGCTCCCAGCCCGAATACGATCCGCGCTGGATTTGCGTTGTAGGTAAACCCTGAAAACATGGCGCCCAACCTCACTCAGCGGCTACGGCAACGGCCGTATCCAGGTGCAATGCTGACATGACCTTGTCAAAACGAGATTGGAGATTTTCCGGTGTGTTGGCAGTAATAGCCACGTAAAAATCAGGACGTACCAAGACATATTTCGCGTCGATGTCTTCCAACCAGGCCTTATAGGTCCCTTCGGTGTCGACAACATCATGCTGACCGCCTGGTGCACCAATCTGAACGCCGAAGCCTTCCAATTTTCCTAGTTGCTCACGCTGGGTTTCAGTCAATGCTGCAATCGGGTCCGCCTCATAACCGATCAGAACCCAACCCCGACCAACGGCCTGGTCAAAGCGACCGTTGTTTCCATTGTATTCGACAACGCCTTGCACAGAAAGTTCACCGGCATGAGCGCTTTCATCACACCAGACACCCTCGCCCAGATGGCAGATATCTGTCGGTACCGGCTGATTGTTCCGATGTTTCAGATCGGCGATCATACGCGCGTCGCGGTCAATCGCTTCCTTCTCATCACTGATACAGATGATGCTGCCCAGCTCCTGGCTGAAGTTGATGTAGTGTTTGGCGTGCTCAATGCGTTCTGAGGAGTAGCTTTCCAGCACTTCAATCCCGGTCTTACCCTCAAGAATGGCATTCAGACGCCAGCCCATCGCCACTGCATCGCGCAAACCAGCGCACATCCCTTCGCCAGCAAAAGGCGGCATCAGGTGTGCAGCGTCACCGCCGATGAGGCACCGGCCGCTATGCCATTTCTTGGCCCAGCGGGCCTGAAAGCGATAGACTGCAGCGCGTTCCAATTCAGAGTTTTCCGGGGTCAGCCCCCAGGGCTTCAACAACCTCCAGGCATTTTCCTCTTTCTGAACTTCTTCCACGGACTCACCAGGGAGAACCATGAATTCCCAACGTCGGCGATCCGGGCCACCTTCGACAGGGCCAGGACCGCCTGGCACAATCGTTGTTGGGCGTTTTGGATCGCACAGCTGCCACTGCGCCGGATCTTCCGGGCGTGAAGCGCAATAGTCGAACTGCGGGACCATATCCAGGATGAGCCAATCGAAGAAGTAACCCTTGTCTTCGTTCTCGATACCTAAGCTTTCGCGCACGAAACTGTTCGCGCCATCGGTTCCAACGGCGAATTTTGCGCGAATGACTTTGCGTTCTCCGTCGGGCCCAAATTCTTCTGGGTTTTGCTTAAGCGACAGCGACACGCCAGTGCTATCCTGATCCAGAGCAACGCCGTCCCAACCGCGCAAGATTGTTACGTCGGGGATTTCACCGGCAATCTTCAGCAAGCGCTTTTCAAGCAGCGGCTGGTTGAACCAGTAACGCACGCGCCAGCCGCTGGCTGATTGGCTCTGCCAGTCAACAATCTGCAGGTTCTGACCATCCCGGTTGCGCCAGTAATACAACTCATCATGACAGTTGATCGCTGAATCGGTTTCAGAATCGATTCCAAGGGACGCCAGAATGCGGGCAATCTCGTGGTCGTATGTAACCGCACGCGGCAGGCCGTAATGCGTGGACCACCGCTCAACCAGAGTGACCTTCTTCCCCTTCTGGCCCAGCAGAATGGCCAGCATGGTGCCAACCGGACCAGCACCTACAATTGCAACATCAGTATCGAAATCGCTGTTGGTCGCGGGATGGGTCATCTTTGTTTCCTCCTAAGCCCTTAGCCGTTCAACCAGCGCCCTTAAACGGGCTGGTACGGCCAAAAAGTTACCTCTTCTTGACGCTAGATCGTTTTCGAATGTTCGTCAAGTTTGGATACTATTCGCTATTGGATGCCACTCTTTCCACTGAAGGTGTGAAATATTATCGTTTGTTTATCGTAAGTTATGATCGCATTCCGCCGTTTTACGGTGAGATCCGAAAATCCGTCAGAAGCAATCCATAGGCTTCAACTTTCCCAATGGTTGTGAAAGAAGTTGTGGCAAAATTCAAAATTGAATATGATTCGATTATTGTCAGGCGGAACTCAAAATGAGCGAAACGATCCCCGTTAAAGAGGGCCGAGTTGCAAAGCGTCAGCGTCGAAATAAACAGGCGCTGATTGGGGCTGCTCGTGAAATCATGTCCGAGCGCGGCGTCGATGCCGCGACCATGTTGGAGATTGCCGAAAAGGCAGATGTCGGCGCTGGTACGGTCTATAGCTATTTCAAATCGAAAGACGAATTGGCAATCGCCGTTCTGGAAACCCTGATGCATGATCTGGCGTTGAGGATCGAAGAGGTCACGGACACGTTCGACGACCCCGCCCAGGTCTACGCCTTTGGCATTAGAACCGTGCTCGATACAGCAACAGGCGACACGCACTGGAAACAGCTTTTGCACAGATCTGAGGTCATATCAGACACGATGTTCCGGATGATGGGTCCCTTCGCCATTCGCGACTTGAGGCGGGCCTCACAGGCCGGTCGATTTCAGGTCTCTGATGCCGAGCTGGTCTGGAGGTTGACCACACATGCCCTGATTGGTGCCGCCCTTGCGATAACCAATGACAATGTCCCTCACAGCAGCAAGAGCCAAATCATCACCCAACTTTTGTGCATGACGGGAATTGGCAAGAATGCAGCGGTTGAGCTGGCTGCGCGTCCACGTCCGGAAATCAGTGGTCAATAGCACCTACGCTTCAGCGCCTACTGCCCAAGCATGAGGTTCGGCAGCCACAAGGTCAACGCAGGGAAGAACACGACCAGGGCCAGCAAGACAGCCAATGCGATTAGGAACACTCCGGCTTCACGCACGACCTGACCAACTCTGGCACCAGACTGGGCAGCGGTCACGAACAGCAAAATGCCAACCGGTGGAGTAACCAGACCAATCGCACCGGCCAGGACCACCACAAGTCCAAACTGAACTATATCCACCCCCGCCATGATCGCTGTAGGTGCCACAATCGGGGCCACAACGATTGTGATGATCACCGGGTCCAGTACCGTCCCCAGAATCAGCATAAAAACCGCCACAAGCGCCAAAAACATTGTCGGAGTGGGCTGAATCCCATTCACCATTGAAACGAATTGCGCCCCAACCCCCATGCGTGCGGTGATCCAGATGAATGCACCGGACACACTGACGATGATCAGGACCTTGGCGCTGTCAATCGCCGCATCCCCAAGCGCCGCACAAAAGCTGCGCAGCGTCGTCTCGCGATAAATGAGAAGTGAGACAATTATCGAATACAGTACGGCAATCGAACCAATTTCTGAAACAGTTGCGAAGCCAGATACCATCCCTCCAATGACGACAACTGGCAGGATCAGCGCAAGGATACTGCGCCGCAATGCGACCCAAACCGCACGCCAGCCCTGCCAACGCTGAGCGGGATATCCGCGCTTGATCGAAACGACGATCGATACGCCCAAAAGGAAAATCCCCATGAGAATCCCGGGCAAAATCGCAGCCACGAAAAGTCGCGTGATATCTGCACCCGTAAACAGCGCAAGAACGACCATCGGAATTGAGGGGGGAATGACAATTCCGATGGTCGCAGAGGCTGCAGTCACCGCCGCCGCGTAGGCAGGGCTATACCCATCGCGTTTCATTGCGGGGATCATTACTGATCCAACTGCGGCGACATCAGCTATGGCAGAGCCTGAGATACCGGCGAAAATCATGCTCGACCCGATATTGGCATGGCTCAATCCACCCCGGATATGCGCCAACAGAGTCCGGGCGAGATCCAGCAATCGCGCACTCATGCCTCCGGCGTTCATGATTGTGCCAACAGCCATGAAGTAGACCAGCGCCGTAAAGGCGGAATTGTCGAGGCCCTGAACCAATCCCTGCACCACGACCGAGGGGCGCATGATCGGTGCATAGACAAACGCAAAAGCTACGACCGAAAGTGCCATCGCATAAAACACCGGAAACCGTAGCAGCATCAGGACAATCATTACGGCTACGGTAAACGCAGTCTCTAACACGGCTTCAGTCCTTTTGAACGAGTGCCGTGATACTGACCAAGATCAGTAAAAACGACCCCACCATCACTGGAAAGAACTTCTGGTTCGCATGCGCGCCAGGTATTGATGTCAGATCAATCTGCGCATAGCGGGCTGCAGCCTCAGACGCGTGATACAACAGGAATCCACCGCTCACCGCCATGGAAAGCTGTAAAACAATTTGCCCTACCCTGCGCAGGGACCGGATGTTTGGCACAGGTATGAAATCGACGGATATATGCGAACGTTTCATCCACAACAGCGGGGCGCCAAGCCAAGCCAACCACATCAACCCGATTGTTGAAACATCTCTTGCCCAAGGCAACCCCAGCGCAAAAAAGTAGCGCAGAATGACCTGCGTAGACTCCAGCAACACCAACCCGACCAAAAGCCCCCCCAGCACAGCCCGCAAAAACCATGTAAGGGAGGTGTCGATCTGTCTAGACCAATCAACGACGTGCAACATGAACCTCAGAGACCTTTGATCTGGTCGTACAACCCAGCGGGCCACATCTCTCCGTCAAGTTTTTCGATGACTGGGGCTATGGCCTCCTGAAAGGCCTCAATATCCGGCGTCGAAATCGTGACACCACGCTCCGCCGCAAGCGCCTGAGCGGCCTCCATCCGGGCTTCTCCGGCCGCGTTTATAGTCGTAGAAGTGACAGTTGCGGCTTCGGTCACCCAACCCTTTTGCTCCTCTGTAAGTGTGTCCCACTTTCCACCTGACATCCAAAGCCCCATGCCGGCATGGACGGTATTGATTGGCGCGTAATAGGGACTGGCCTCATCATAGCCCGCGTCAAGGTAATCTACGAGACCTTGATCTTGACCATCTACCGTTCCGGTTTTTAAAGCGATCATAAGTTCGGGCGACGGGATCGGTGTCGGCACCGCACCAAACGCTTCGTAGGTCGCTACGATGGCCGGGTGCATGGCTACACGCACCCTTTGGCCCGAAAGGTCTTCGGGTTTGACAACTTCAATATCACGGGTGGAAACCGCACGTGGATAGCGATCGCCAACATACCCGACATAATGAATTCCGGTCGCAGTGTCAGCGCGGTCCATCATGGCCTTGAACAGCTCGCTTTCTGTAAACCGGTGTAGATGCGCTTGATCTTCAAACAGATAAGGCGCGAAGAGCACTGAAAAGTCCGACGCTTCCTTCATGAAGCTGACGCCGACAAGTTCAAACAGATGCAGATCCAGATCACCGGCCCGCAGTTGAGCCCAGTGATCCGGAATACCCCCCATTGCGCCGCCGCCGACAATATCCACGGCAACCGTTCCGCCGGATAGGGTGTCCAGTGACTCGGCAAAAATCTCGGCGCTTTCCTGAAACACCGAATTTGTTGGTGCGGTATGACCTAACAAAAGTGTGACATCTGCTGCATATGCAGCGCCTGCGCTTAATGTCAGTGATGCAATAGTACCGTTCATCAATCTCGCAAGCATTCCCATGAGTTTTCCCCTCCGTCTTCGGTTTCAAACAACCCTGAATTAATCCAATCGGCATCTCTCTAAACTGGACAGCCATTGGCGCGGTTGTTTCCGGGGCCGATCTCAGAATTCACATTGAGCGCATCAGAGATGTCGCAAGCCTTGCAAGCTGACGGCACATCGATAGCGTTGGTCTGCATTTCGAACCTATTAGCCAAAACGGCCCCCAATTCGGCTAACGATTGTAGCCTAATGTCGTAGAAAACATTGTGTGAAATACATAGTTTTTGCCCCATTAATATCCTATAGGATATGTTTCAGAAAACTACTAAGAGGTTGCCGCAATGGAAATCCCGAGACAGCTCCCAAACCTAGTGAGCGAGGACAAGGCACTCAATCTAACCTGAGAAATCCGCCTTAGGTCGGTCATCCTGGCCAGGATGACGCATCGCGCTTGTCAAAAAAGATGCAAAACTTCGGTTTTTGTGCAGACTAGAAAAGAAACCGAAGGGAGAATGCGCATGTGCCAGGTATTTGCCGGTCAAGACCCGGAACGTTATGCGAGCGCAACGCGGCGCATTCGTATTAATGGCCAAAGCACGAGCATCAGGCTCGAAAATGCATTTTGGCAAGTCATTGATACGATTGCGGATAATGACGGGATGACGACACCGGTTTTCATCTCGAAGCTGCATAGCGAAGTTCTGGAGCTTCGCGGAGAACCCGTTAATTTTACGTCGCTTTTACGTTGTGCCTGTTTGAAATTCATGGAGATTTCTACCCATGATGAACAGCCAGCGGTAGCCGCGGAATAACCTCGGAGTTCTTAGAATATAAATTCTGCAGGGTAGTAAGCCTATACTACCTGCCTAGCCAATGATGGTCTGTAGACTGCTTCTGTCACAACAGAAGGGGGAAGCGGGCTTTGGCAAAAGCAATACACTCGATGATACGTGTTCTGAACGAGGCACGATCCGTCAGCTTCTACGGCACAGCATTCGGCCTCAAAGTTGCCGATCGTCTTGATTTCGAGAATTTTACGCTCGTTTATCTCAGCAACTCTGAAAGTAGTTTCGAGCTGGAACTGACCATCAACAAAGGCCAGACCGAAGCCTATGAGCTGGGAAATGGCTACGGCCATTTTGCGGTGTCTGTCGATAACCTTGATGAAGAACATGCGCGGTTCGAACGCGAAGGGTTATCTCCACGTAAGCTCGTTGAGTTTGCCCCGGACGGCAGACTTGTCGGCCGCTTCTTCTTTGTCACCGACCCGGATGGCTATGAGATTGAAGTTCTCGAACGGTCTGGTCGCTTTCAGTAAAATCAAAGGGAGGAAAAGATGGAGAGTTTAAAACGCCGGAAGGGACTGACACGTCGACAGCTTTTGTCCAATGCGACAGCAATAGGCGCGTCCTTCGTCGTCGGTGCAACATTCATCGCCGCACCAAACGCAGCCTGGGCCGTCGAAACGTCAGTTCTAAAGCCCGAGACATTTGCAACGCTGGTTCAGATGGCACGCGATATCTACCCGCACGACAAAGTGGGTGACGAATTCTACGTGATCGCGGTCAAAGGATATGACACCGACGAAGCCGCAGCATCTGTCGAGGCCGGTATTGACGCCCTGAACGCGGCTGCACAGGGCAAGGGATATGACAGCTACCTGGGCACCGGCTGGGAACGAGATCGCGTCGATATTCTGCGCAGCATGGAAGATAGCCCGTTTTTCCAGACAGTTCGCGGTGGTCTTGTGACCGGCCTTTACAACCAAAAAGCCGTTTGGCCAATTTTTGGGTATGAGGGCTCCTCTTTCGAGTTCGGGGGGTACATCGACCGAGGCTTCAACGACATCAACTGGCTTTAAAGGGAGAGATGGCACCATGACGGCACCTTTTGATCTCACCGACGACAGCGTTGTTGTCGTAATTGGAACCGGCGCTGGCGGCGGCGTTCTGTCAAACGAATTGGCGCAGAAAGGCATTAGTGTTGTCGCGCTCGAAGCTGGCGGGCGATACCTGCCAGAAGATTATGTAAATGACGAATGGGAAAGTTTCGGCCAGCTTGCCTGGGTCGACCCTCGAACGACATCGGGTGACTGGCGTGTTGCAAAGGATTTTTCTGGCCTGCCTGCCTGGATCGTCAAGGCCGTTGGCGGCACCACAACGCATTGGGCCGGAGCGTCGCTGCGCTTTCAGGACCACGAATGGAAGGCCGCGACGACCTATGGTGACGTTCAGGGCGCAAACCTATTGGACTGGCCCATCGACCCGCGCGAGATGGATGATTACTATACCAAAGCCGAAAACAAACTGGGTGTGACCCGAACCGGAGATCGTGCCGGCTTGCCGGGAAACAACAACTATCTCGTCTTCGAAAAAGGCGCAAAGGCGCTTGGGTATGAGCAGGTTAATACCGGTCGTATGGCAATCAACTCTGCCGAAACCGAAGATCGCCTGGCCTGCCAACAAACCGGGTTTTGTTTTCAAGGATGTAAGTGGGGTGCGAAATGGTCCGCAGCGTACACTGATATCCCTGCAGGCGAGGCCACCGGCAACCTAGAGGTGCGCGAAAACTCCCATGTCGCACGCATCCTGCACAATGATGAAGGCAAAGTCACCGGCGTCGAATACTTCGACAAAGATGGCAATCTTCAGATGCAACAGGCCCGTGTAGTTTGTGTTGCGGGCAACTCGTTCGAAAGCCCGAGAATGCTTTTGAACTCTGCCTCTTCGATGTTCCCTGACGGTTTGGCAAACAGCTCTGGCCAGGTTGGGCGGAACTATATGCGTCACATGACCGGTTCGGTCTATGCTGTCTTCGATCAACCCGTGAAAATGTGGCGCGGCACCACGATGGCAGGGATCATCCAAGATGAATCACGTCATGATCCAAGTCGCGGTTTTGTCGGCGGTTATGAACTTGAAACTCTGGCTCTTGGGTTGCCATTCATGGCGGCCTTCTTGGATCCGGGCGCTTGGGGGCGTGAATTCACATCAGCTTTGGATTCATACGAGAATATGGCCGGTATGTGGATCGTTGGCGAAGACATGCCACAAGAAACAAACCGCGTTACGCTCAACCACGAAGTGAAAGACCAGCATGGACTGCCAGTCGTGAATGTACATTTCGATGATCACTCAAATGACATTGCAATGCGTAATCACGCCTATGCGCAAGGCGCTGCTGTCTATGAAGCGGTTGGTGCGACACGGGTCTTCCCGACGCCACCTTACCCCTCCACCCATAACCTCGGGACAAATCGAATGTCCGAGAATCCGCGGGACGGCGTGGTGAATAAATGGGGCCAGACCCATGACATTTCCAACCTCTTCATCTCGGATGGTTCGCAGTTCACAACCGGCGCTGCCGAGAACCCGACACTGACCATTGTGGCTCTTGCCATCCGTCAAGCCGACCACCTTGCCGAACAAATGTCAGCGGGTAACCTCTGAAACTTTATTTGCGTGCCCGGGCAATCCGGGCACCAAAACATTATATTTGGATCGCATTATTTCAGCGTGAATCCGCTGGATTTTGAAGATACAAGAAAAACTATGCCAGAGCCCATGTTTTTAAGGGCATTTCATCGTTGTATTCGGTGCTCAGCCTAGACTCAGAAGGCTGAAATCGCTAGTTTAAGATACATAATAAAAAGCCAAAATAGCACGCGGACAAACATATCGCTTTTTGTCACGGTTGTTGCCCCGTTGTTTTTTTGGCGAACCGAACAAACAGGGAACTGCGAGATTAGGCATGGTTGATATTTTCTCGAAAAAAGACGGCCCGCGCCGTGAAGACCAAGACGCAAGGCGCCTTCTGCAAGGGAACGGCGCAACCATTCGTCGATTAGCAGATCAAATCAGCGGCGGCGGATACTCTCGCTCCCGCGCTGCCATGGCAAACGCCAAAAAAGAACCAGAGCCGGAGGGCCTGAACATCCATGTCTTTGGCGGTCCATCTGCGCCCTCGGAACTAAATCCCGTCGTTCGCATCAGTACAAATGAACGTGTTTTTGTTATGGATGCGAACTCTGGTAAACAAATGGAGTTCCTAGGACAAATACGCGTAAATGATGGCGTAAAGTTCTTTGCTCTGGCGACCAAAGAAAATGGGTTTGTATCTCCACTCCCCGATGATGTCACAGAGGTTTTGAGCGACCTGAACAACATCGTAATCGAGTCTGATGAAATAAAGGAAAAGCTCGCAGATGTCATAACACGTCGTCTCGAACTTTGAGGCCATCCCAGAAGTAGCCGTTTTTTGAACCGCCTATCTATTAGAGGTGGTGTCAGTGAAAGAAAAACATGCGAAACAGATCCTCCACCTTCCCCAAAACCCCCCTCACGCAAGTCAGCAACGACAGCGACCAAAGAGCGACAATGAACGCTTGGGAAGCTTTCGTCGACACTGGGCGAAAGTCCGAAGAAGTCGAGAAAACCGTAAGACGGGAAATTCTGGACTCGTGGACGAGGTGCACAGATTTAGGCATCAACGCACTGACGCCGGCGGGCACACCGCAAAAAATTGGCGACGAACGCGTAGACGAATTGAAGCGGAAAAACGCTTCTTTATGCCGTGCTGCGCGCTCGGCTTTTTTGCGGCTTGGCCCCCATTTGTCAGAGTCCGGTGCTGTCCTTCTTTTGACCGACCGAAACGGAACAATAATCGATGCCATTGGTGATGATAAAACCCTGGACGAAGGGCGTGATATCCAACTGGAAGTAGGCGGTGTCTGGGACGAAAATGTCATTGGCACAAACGGTATCGGCACAGCTTTGCGCACAGGAAAACCAACCTATGTGCACGCGTCAGAACACTTCTGTCAGGGCATCAAATCCTGGACCTGTGCCGGTGTTCCGATCTTTGATCCGCTTGACCGGCAAGTCTTAGGGGTCGTCGATCTGTCGGGACCACTGGATATTTTTCGCCCCCATAATTTAGCGCTGGTTGTGGCCGCCGCAAAAGAAATTGAAATCGCTCTGGCAGAACAACAAAGGGAAGAACGAACCAATTTGCTTGAGGCATTTATCGATTTGCAAAAGCCGCGCAGCACAGACGACACTGTCGTCTTGCTGGATTCAACCGGCCGGATTGTTTTTAGTCGAAATACCGAGGTTGAACCTATTCTGAAAACTGGCGGCCTACCGATCGGAAAACAGCTTTTGTCCTGGACGCCAGATATGACGGACGGGGATCTGGTCGCAGCATTACCATCTTCACTTAGCGGAATTGAGATAGATATTCTTAAGTCCGGAACGCAGATTCAAGGCGCGGCACTGATACTTCCAGAAAAAAGAACATCCCCGACACCTACACGTTCCACGGGGATCACCATTCGGCCACGGCATGGCGTTGAAGAAGACGAGATCCAAATTCTCGGCGAATGTCCTAAGATGTTGGAAGCTATCGAATTCGCCCACCGGGCCGCAAAGGCAAACGTCACGGTTCTTGTTCAGGGCGAAACAGGCGTTGGAAAAGAACTGTTCGCCCGTCTCATCCACAGCCATCACGCCGATAAAAAAGCCCCCTTCATTGCCGTCAACTGTGCAGCGATTTCGGGTGAACTTATCGGGGGTGAACTGTTCGGCCATGTTGCCGGGGCCTTTACCGGTGCCTTACGTGAAGGTCGGCCCGGAAAGTTTGAGCTGGCAAATGGCGGTGTCCTTTGCCTGGACGAAGTTGGTGATATGCCACCCGAGCTGCAAACATATCTGCTGCGCACGCTAGAGCAGAGGGCGCTTTATCGAATTGGCTGTGACAAACGCCGTCCGATTGACGTTCAACTGGTGGCGGTGACAAACAGAAACCTTCGGCAGGACATCGAAGCCGGCCGGTTCCGCAGGGATCTTTTCTATCGAATTGGCACCATAGTCATCGATGTACCTCCACTGCGTGAACGTGGGCGGGACATCGTCTTGCTGACTGAACATTTCAATCAAAAACTGTCGGCGAATTTTGATCGTGAACCGCTGCAATTTGATCAAGATGCCATGGCCGCTCTTCAAAGCTATCATTGGCCTGGAAATGTCCGTGAATTGCGCAACATAGTCGAACGGCTTTGCCTGTTGCACGGTACCGCAAGGGTATCTTTCGCCGATCTACCCGAAGAGATTTCCAGCCCCGAACCAAGCGACAGCATGTTTGGGAATACACCCCGGAATGTATCCACCAATTTCAATCTGCATGGAATCGAATCCGAAGCCATCCAACGTGCCATTGAACAGGAAAATGGGAACCTGACGAAGGTGGCTCAATCACTCGGAATTTCGCGCCCAACTTTGTACCGGAAGATAAACCTGTACGGTCTTGGCCGCGGGAAATAATAGATGCGGCGACAGATCAAATCTGCCGCCGCATTTAGGGACCGATTTTCCATGGGGAGACGGACAGAACAGGTTCCCTAATTAGGCTGTTATTCGCGACTCTAAGGAACGATGACAGCGCGTCCCGTGAACTTGCGGTTTTTGAAATCGTCAATCGCTTGATTGATGTTATCAAGCGAATACTCAGTCTGGTGCATCTTCACCAACCCATCGGCATTCAGCTCCATCAACTCTACAAGTTCGGTATAGTCTCCAACCAGGCTACCGCCAATTTTGATCTCATTGACTACCAGGTCGACAGTCGGGATCTCGATCTTACCACCATAACCCACAACGATCAGTTCGCCGCCTTGCCGCAAAAGCTTCCAGCAAATGTTCTCGACGCCAAGCTCGCCGACAAAGTCGATGACAACATGGCTACCACCGCCAGTGACATCCATGACTTGTTCAATCAGATCCGGACCACCATCAAGAACAATGTCGGCGCCGAGTTCCTTGGCCAGAACCTGCGCGCCTGGCTCACGGTCTACTGCGATAACTCGGGCGCCGCACAGGTTCTTCAAACACTGAATCGCAATATGCCCTAGGCCACCAACGCCCAGAACAGTGACATATGCGCCTGGGTAAACCAGTTCGGCCGCACGCTTTGCAGCGCGATATGCAGTAATGCCCGCATCAGCCATAGGGGCAACTTCCAACGGAGTCACATTGGTGTTCAACTTGATCAATGAGCTCTCGTTTGTAACGAAATACTCTGCAAATCCGCCGTCCAGACCGAGGCCGGGAAACAAGCCATGATCACAATACATATCGTGGCCATACCGACAGTTTAAACAGATCCCGCAACTGCGATGTGGATGGCAAATCACCGCATCACCGGGTTTGACAGAGGTCACGTTGCTGCCAACATCTTCCACCCAACCGGCATTCTCATGGCCCATAATGTAAGGCAAAAGGCTACCTTCGACATCCATGATATCTTTCCAGACGCCTTCAATGATGTGCAAATCAGTACGGCACAAACCTGCGGCACCGACTTTCACAATCACCTCATCCGGAGAATTTACCGTTGGGGCAGCGACCTCTTCGATCTTTAGCTGAACATTCATGGCCGGATCGTAATCATACAAGCGTGCGGCTTTCATGTTTCATTCCTTTTCTTAACTTATTTTCGGGTCTTCAAAAGCGATAGGTTACGGGCGGCCCAACAATTCGGCACCGCCACCCAGGGCCGGGCCTTCGGTCGGATCGGCTTCACCTTCTGACAGGTCACCGACCAGTGTTTCAGTGGTCAGAATCAGCGTTGCCACTGATGTCGCATTGACCAAGGCACTGGCAGTGACACGAACGGGATCGATTATTCCTGCTTCAAACATGTCTCGGAACTCGCCCTTTGACGCATCAAAACCGTGCCCTCTTGGACCGGCCGTAATGGATGCAATCACTGCATTCGGATCCGCGCCGGCGTTGCTGGCGATCCGTTCGACTGGACGGGTCAGAACCGAGCGAACCAATTCAACACCTTTGCTGACATCGCCGTCATTCGCCGAAACGATGCCTTCCAGGACCGAGCCAATCTGAGCAAGCGCCGTTCCACCACCTGCGACGACCCCATCTTCAGAGGCCGCGCGAACCGCACAGAGGGAGTCCTCGATCAACTGAATTTTGCGCTTTTGTTCAACAGGTGTGAAACCACCGGCATAGATAACAGCAGTTCCGCCGGATAGTTTGGACACACGCTCACGCAACTTGTCCTGCTCAATATTCGGCGGAGCGGCGTCATGCTGGCGCTGCACCTGCGCGCGTCGAGCGCGCACTGCAGCCGGGTCACCGTCACCCTTCAGAATGCTGGTCAGAGAGGATGTAACCCGCGCCTTTTGAGCACCACCTAATTGTGCCAACGTGACGTTTTCGATCTTTTTGCCAAGGTCACGCGCAAGCACTTCACCGCCGGTCATGATCGCAAGATCATCCATCATCGCGGCGCGCCAGTGACCATACTCGGGAGGGTGCACAATCAGGTATTTGCCCGCACCGTCATTGTCCATCAACGAGATCACGACTTCTGGCGCAATTTCTTCAGCGATCACCAACAAAGGTCGCTTCTGTTCGTCGGCAATGCGTCTTGCATTATCCAGAATCTCAGGACGCAGGATTTTTTGATCCGTCATCAAAATCAGCGGATTCTCCAGGACCGCTTCCATGTTTTCACGGTCCGTCACCATATGATGTGAGATATAGCCCCGCTCGAAGGACATACCCTCGACCACCTCAAGCGTTGTGTCGATCGTCACCCCGAAATCGGCAGTGATTACACCCTCTTTCCCTACACGTTTGAAAGCTTCGGCAACCAACGATCCCAGTTCAGGTTCTGTTGCGGACACCCGCGCGACGGATTCCAGATAGCTGGGGTTGTCGTCGCAGGATCGCGATGCCTCATCCAGCGCGTTGATGATTTTGTGTACAGCCAGCTCTATGCCTTTGCACAAATCCACGGGTTTGACACCCTCGGCGGTCAATTCGACGCCTTTCTGGATCAACGCATTGGCCAGAACTATTGCAGTGGTCGTACCGTCGCCCGCGACTTCATTGGTCTGCATCGACACTTCACGGACCACTTGGGCACCCATGTTTTCAAACCGGTCGGACAACTCAATTTCGGATGCGATGGATACACCGTCCCGGGTCACCAAAGGGGTGCCGACGGGCCGGTCAATCATCGCGTTCAGCCCCTTGGGACCAAGGGTCGGCTCCACTGCCGCGGCCAGTTTGGAAACACCCTTGGCGAGCGCCCGCCGTGCTGTTCCGTTGTGTATCAGTAGTTTTGCCATGACTTCTCCCTTCCATCGGCTTAGAACCGATGGCTTCTTATGTTGACGGTTACGCGTGAAACGTTTTTAGCTGCGGGCTTCAGAAACTCTTGGTGGCACCCGGTTCTGAATGAAATCGATCAATGTCGGTCCATCTTCACCAATTTCAACCTCCTTGTACCGTGTGGATTGGAGCCCCCGACATAGCGCGCCGTTGAACTCCATGTTGATACGAACACCCCTGAGCTTACCCAGGTAGTCGCGCAATCCAGTCGCTGTTAGACGGTCACCTTCCCAAGTGACAAAAGCCGGATCTTCTGCTGATTTTGCCAAGTTTTGGGACAGCAGCAATTCGCGGTAACGCGGTTTCTGCTTGGACTCCTCACCGCCGGAAAACTCGATGGCGTCAAATTCTGAAAGTGTCATGTTGACGATCTTGGGCCCTGAAAAACCTTTGGCTTCCAACCCAAGCAATACGGTTTCCTGACGGCGTATAAATGCCTTCTCCAGAAACTTCGCACGGATTGAATTGAGATCATCACCATTACAATATTCAGCGAACACTTCGGTGAAGTCTTTCTCACCGTTAACGCCGTCATTCACTCGATCTGCAAAACAGTGATCATTAAGGGTGACTCTCACCTGACGAACCCAACTCAGCTTGCCAAGCTCATGACGAATATCAAACGCCATGAGAAAGGCAAAATTTGGAGAGCACCAATAGGTCGGGAGCCGAAATTCGACCTCTACAAGTTTTGAATCGATGTTCACGTCAACAAGTTCGACAAACCCCATATCGGTGATCGGTTCGTCCAACTCAGGATCCGTGACCAGATCGAGACGTTGCCAAATCTCCAACTCCAGCTCATCTTTGTGCATCTCCAAAAACATCGGCTTACTCCGCCGCGATCTGCACTGGTGATGCGCTAAGCTCAGCCTTCTTAGCTTCGACATCGATATCGTAAAGTGCTGCTGCATTCAGACCCAGGATCTTTTCTTTGATCTCATCGGTCAGTTGAACGCCGCGTTCTTTGGCGATGTCTTCAGGGATCTGATACTCCCAGAATTGCTCAACAAGCCATTGAGGGGTCCAGATTGCATAGTCCGAGCCGAACAGGATCTTATCCTCGCCGATCCAGAACAGCAGTTCCGCCATCACTTCACCGAAATACCTGGGACGGGTAAAAATGAACGGCATGGCAACGGCAAGACCGCCGTAGACATTGGTTTCCTGCGTCGCAATCCAGCAGAAATCATCCAAGCGCGGCAATCCGCAATGCTCAATTATCCAGTTCAGATTCTGGAAATCGGTAGCGGCGTAATCCACATCACGAACGTCAAACGCATCCATGCTGAGCGGAATGATGGTCGGACCTTTGTGAACATGGATATTCTTGATACCCAGCTTGTCGCACAGTTCAAAGCACTTGTAAGCGGCAGGGTCATTGAGGGCCCAACCTTTGCTTTCTCCGTTCCATTCAGCGGTGTACATTTTGACACCTTGGATATCGAAGTTTTCCTTCATGTAATGGATGTATTCCAGCGCTTTCTCACCGTCTCTCGGATCGAATGACCCGTTCACGATAAAGCGCTCAGGATGGCGCGAGGCCATTGAGCTGCTGCGCTCAATGCTAGAAAAACCATTCTTGTAGAAGTCGCGCAGATATGTCGACTGGATGATCGCCACATCATCAGGCCCATCGATGAACAGATCCCGATAGACATCGTCTTCCGAGTACTTTTCGAACCGTCCTTTTTCCCACAGCTGTTCCGGCGGGCTTAGGTTGGTGTGGTAAGCATAAAAGCAGTCAATGAACTGCTTACCGTGAATATTGCTCTGGTTTTCCGGGCTGCCGTCCCAAAAATGAGTGTGACCGTCGACCACGAATATTTCTTTGCCATCTTTGGTTTTAAACATCGATTCCTCCTCAGGTAGTCTGAATTTTCACGCCGTGAAGTTTGGGAATGCGAACCCGAGCAAAGCCGGGTTCGCACATCGATTTTGTCACTCGATATATTCGAAGACGTCGTCCATGTTTCCAAACAGGACGACGGTGTTGTCATCGACCCGGACCATCCGGCCATAATGAGTGGACGTGTTGACTTCGAAAGTTTCCGCAGTCATTTCGCGACCCAGAAATTCACTGATCTCATCCATTTTGAAAACCAGTTTGCCCTCGCCGTCGACACGGATGGTCGCAGGGTTGTGGGTTACTGTGACTTTGGGATCTTCGCCCATGAACTCGGCAATCGCCCGGGCTTCAACAGAGTCATTCATGGTCACACCGCACTGGTGCGAAATGGTCTGTTCAAACTTGATTTCGTTCATCGGCTTGAAGATGTTTTGTTTTGAAGCGTCGCGTGCTGTACTCGACATCGTAAATTCTCCTTTGGGTTAGCGGCTCAGGCCAAGTTCAGACAGGATTTGGCCAAGACGCTCTTGCGAGACGGCTTTGACATCTTCGAAAGCAACGGGCTTGGAATGCGGCTGTGACCAGACTGGTTGCAACGCCAGTACGGCTTTGTCAGCCAGATCAGCATGTTTCTTGATCCAAGTTTGGAACAATGCCTTGTTATGCGCACCATGCTCTTCATCGTTTGCCAGCAGGTACATAAGGTCGATTGTGTTCGCGAGGTTGCGCTCATAATCGGCCTCGGCGGCCGAGATAACTGGCGGCGTGATGAAGTCATTGTTCGCAGCGGCGGCCTGCATCAGGAAACCCGACCGGAAAAGCTCGCCAACCAGCGGTTCAAAGATCAGATTGATCGCGAAATATTGCTCAAGGTAGTCTTCCGACCCCATGATGGTTTCGATCGCCTCGCGGCACGGTTGCCACATTGGATCTTCCAGCCAGGCTTTCTTGCCCAGTTCATCGTTCCAACCTTCGATATCCATTCCGATCTCGGCCAGATACAACGTGATGTCCTGGCACAACCGCATTTTGTAGGACGAGTTGGTCAACGTGGCGTTGTTGATCATCTGAGTATAGCCATACCGCTGGGCTTGCATCAGAGATGTGCCAAGACCAAACTCTGCATGTTTCCAGGCACCCAAATGAGTTTGCAGGATACGCTCCCAAGCCTTGTCAAAAGACTTGTGGGCCCCTGCCTTGCGCGCATTGTCGACAACCGATTTTACCATTGAACAGATTTTGGACTGGCGCTGATAATGCGTGCGCTCCCATTCCTGATCAGGGGCTCGGAAGGCGTGCCAGTTTGAACTCAGCGCAGCTGTATTGTCCTTTTGATAGGCACCGCCGCCTTTGCCCCCTTCGAACTCGATGATCCAGTTTTGGATCAGATAGCGTTCGGGATCTGGTTGCACGTCGACAGTTACGTCTTCGTAATGCGTGGCACGTTTGCCGCGTGGTTCAAAATAGTTGTATTTGCGGCTGGTCGATCCGACGAACGTTGCAGCGCCTGCGGCACCGGATCCAACGGAACTTGATGTAGCTACCATGGTAGCCTCCCTTGTTGTGTTTCATTCACATGACTAGCGATCAACCCAGCATCAGTGGGTCGATGAACCGGAAGTCGGTGTGAATTTGTCGTAAAAAACGCGCTCGCCATCGAAGTCGTTCATGAACAGCGCCGGCGTCAGTGCATCGATCATGGGAGGGGGGCCGCAGGCGTAAACATCGCCTTCTCCATCGACGTCCAATTCCTTTAGATATTCGTCCACGATCTCGTGAACGAAGCCCCTGGCACCCGTCCAGTTATCGTCATCATCTGCGTGGCTTAACACTGGGATGAATTTCACATTCGCATTGGCGCCAGTGATCTCTGCGATCTCGTCCAGCTTGAACAGATCCTCTTGCGTGCGAGCCCCGTAAAAGAAATAAATATCGCGATCTTCGCCACTGCTGAGTTGATCATGCAGTATTGACCAGACCGGCGACATGCCGGAACCCGCCCCGACCAGGATCACCGGTCCTTGTCGGCCTTCCCGTCGGAAACACATTCCGTACGGTCCGCTGATTTCGACGGTGGCGCCTTTTTTGATCCCCCCTGCGTCGAGCTCGTTTGAGAACCTCCCGTCTGGGTATTTTTTGATGATGAAGGAGAGTTTCTGGGCTTCGCTCGGCGAATTTGCCATGGAGAACGAGCGTGTAATCTTCTCCCCTTTTTCGGTGGTAACCGTGATGTCGACATATTGCCCCGCCCAAAATTTGAGCGGTGTATCAATTTCAATATCAACACCGCGAATGTCATGGGTCAGCTTTTGGAAATCGACAATTCGGCCATTGAATTCTTTGACCGGAATGGATTTCGATAAAACCTCCTCGTCATAGTTCAGGAGTTCAATTTCGACGTCGCTATACGCCACAGTTCTGCACATCAGAACGTGTCCACTTTCCTTCTCAAAGTCATTGAGTGCGAAGGTTGAATACTTGAGCATTTCGGTTTCGCCATCCAACTGGACACATTTGCAAGCCGAACACTGGCCTTCTTTGCATCCATGCGGCAGAGCTATGCCTTGGCGGAAAGCGGCATCGAGAATGGTTTCATCCTCTTCAACCTCTATTTCCAAGCCAACCGGCTCAAAACGAACCCTGTATATTTCACCCATTAGTCGAGTCTCCTGTGTCCCGAAATCACGCGCGGAATTCGGACCTTCCTGTATGCAAGGGCCAATCAAGGCCCTTGCAAAAGATTGCTTTAGTTGAAGGGTGTGATGGTGAAACCAGCACGGTACTCGGCCAGATGTGCTTCACGCTCACCGTCCGACATGCCACGCAGTGCATTAAGCGGCGAGCCAAGGGTATGACCGCGAACATCGTCCAGCGTCCACATATCCTTGTTGTCAAAGCGCAGATGCGGCTGCGGCACCAGTGTCTTACCGTCTTCACGAACGAAGTTGAGGTCTTTGATGGCATCCGCCAGATCCCAACCGTCGTAAACAGTTTCCCACTCACGTTTGCCCGAGAACTTGCCCATCGCCGGCGTTGGCCGACCCTGGTATTCGTCTGCGAACGCTTCAACAGCGGTCCAGCGATCAAGCTCATGTGCAAAGGTGTGCAGCTGACCGTCGATTTCGTCGACAACCATGTCTTCGCGGATCAGGCACGGCACCAGGCACGACCAGCAGCGATGCGGATAAACATAGCCAACTTCTTCGTTGAAGGTGATGACTTTCTGGCCCGGAACGCTCAACTTGGCATACCATTTCCAGAAGTCACCAAACTCGGCATACCAACCCGGATACTTGTGCTCAAACCACTCAAAATCTTTCTCGGTCTGAGCTTCAATCCGCCAGAAGTTCACCGGCCAACCGACTGCGAAGAACTGAGCAACTTTGTGCACATAGTTCTTCTCGGTGATCCGCTTCCAGGCTTCCTGCACATCGTCGTGATGTACTTTTACGCCGTATTTCTCGAGCGGCAGCATGTAGGTCCGGTAGTAGTCTTCAAAGATCCAGCGATGCCACATCTCCGCATAGGATTCCTTTTCCTTGTCGCGGTTGGTGGTGCCATATTCGATGAACGTACCGATCGCCGCATCAACGATGGCGTGGTTCTGCCAGAAGGAGTACCGCAGGTCGCGTTCCAAAAGCAGATGGTTCTCTGGCTCTTTCAGGGCCGCCATCAGAAGCGAGTGACCGTTACCGATGTGACGACTTTCGTCAGACTGAACCGACAGGAACACAGTTGGCAAAGCATAATCGCCATTGCGGGCGGCCTCTGAAGGCATTGCCACAAAGAGAGTGTTCGTAAACGCGGTTTCAGCAACAACGGTCAGATACATGCATGCGGCGGTCATTGTGTCGCCGGTGATGAACCCTTCGCCGAATTGACGGCCAATGGTGGTGGCATAACACTTACCAAAGGCTTCTTCGGTGATGTCGAAACCAGCCGGATCGATGTAGTTTTCCATGTACCACTTTTTCAGGTTCATCTGAATTGTGGAGTGACGGAATTCATCAACCATCTGCATGGTGAAACCCGTGCGCAGGTCTTCACCCGGCGCCAGACGAGCCACCATGGCCATCGAACGCGCAGCCGAAATTTCCGGGAACGGAATGATCGCCAGGAACAGCTTCATCCATTCGATCCAGCGCGGTTCAACGTTGCGGAACATGTCACCACGCAGCGCAGCGTCGAGCGCACCGTATACCCGGTTGTCTTTCTCTTCTTCCATCGGGAAGTAAGAGCGCAGAACCTGCTTCATCGGGTCGCGCGGCGCTTTGGTGATCTTATAGTCTGTGGGGAAAGTATTCGCTTCCTGAACATAGGTTGGATTCCAACCCAGGTCCGAAATCTTCTTGGTGGCCTCCCCTACCGAGATTCCTCTCTGAGAGGTAATTTTATTTAGCGTAATCGCCATGCCATGAGACTCCTTTGTTGCTGACCAATTTCTCGGTCGGTTGGAGACAGCGCATGCTGCCGTTTCTTCGACCCGATCACTGAACAGAGCCAAGAGGCACGGTCAGTTGATCCAGTCGTTCGGATCACGGCAAAGGTTTCGGAATGTATGCTCGGCGCTGCGCGTCAGTTCCTGCCGAATTCATCGGCGGGCACTCACTTCTTTGGCCGAACCCTCCCTGGTCCTTCGTTCTTGATGGTCCCCGTTTGAACGGGAACGCGGCGTTATGCCTAATTACATGCAAGGGGCATGCCAGATTTTGGATTTGGGTGGTATTTTGGCTTGGAAAAGCAGAGTATTTTATCTAACATATTGTTTTATATGTTTATTTTATTTCTAAAAATTCTACTTCGTTCACACATGCAGTGAAGAGATCGTGTTTTGACAGTTCCAGAATCCTGTCAAAACTGTCACGTTGCTTTACAAACTTTACGTTCACACCACTATTTACACTTAGCGTTACGATTAGGCCGCACGCACGGTAACATGTATTTTTTCTGCGCTTATATTCCGACTTCAGAGGCTTCTTTGCTCGAATTGACGACACACACTCTGTGCTGCGTTGAACCTGTTCCGGACCACGCGCCACTTTCAGAGTGCATCTACAGGAGCGCAAATACGTAAGCCCACTACCCGAGCGCTTGGCAACCCAATGCGCAAAACCGATCGCGAATCACCACCTCGGTCACACAGGCATACCCAACGACAGCAGGACGTTGAATTTTCCCTTTGTAAAACAATGAAACTAATCCGCGTTACACTCTGTAAACATGTTTAACTAATCGCGCCAAGGTTGTGAAAAAAGATGCTTTTTCGAGGCATATTTTGCGCTGAACATTCTTTGTAGACCAGACAACTGATGATAATTTGAGCACTGCAAACATCGTACGTCTTCAGTCAGGTCAGCCGCAATCGGGCGAAGCGTTTAGAGGCAGCACAGTCGAGTAAGGACAGTGTTTAATCGTATCTTTTCGGGGGATCAAATGAGCGACCGAGGCACAATCAAAATCGCCCCAGGTCGCCGCGTGGCAGTGTCTCAAATGTCAGTTCGGTCGTTCGGTTTTCACAGCGTAGGGCATCTGGTCGCAAATCGCTTCGATATCGCTGCTCAAGAGCGCGTGGAGTTCCCGAAGTATTTGTTCACGAAGATCATCCGAAGTTTGTGCCAGCGCCTCTTGCGCGGATACGAGGTTTATCGGGCTTGGCTCGAAAGCCGCCTTTTCAGCCGCATGTGTCAGCAAGCTGTCCTTACCGCACAAATCCAGACTGATTTTGTGCAGGCCCTGAAAGAACCGATCGGTTGCGTCTTTCTGTTTCACGAGAAATCTCTCATCTGTTCCAAGCAACAGCTCGAATTTCTAAAGGAGGTTTGAATGGCCGGTCAATCCTCAGCAGTCTCGGATTTGTTTCTCAAGCGCATGGAACTAATCAACGGTCTGTCGCAAGCCAATGTAGAGCACCTGCGCATTTTACAACAAATCGCCGGCTACGACATCTTACTGATGAAAGACCCGGACTGTGCGCAGACGCTCGATGCAATTGACAAATCTTCGAACGAATTGACCGCTTCACAGGAACATATCGACGCTTTGGAACGCGATGTTGCGAAGATCGATGAACAAATTGAAAACGCCCGCAATCTGGAGGACGGATAATGGTCGAAAATAGTGCCGCAGGGCTTTCTTTGTTTGACCTTCTGGGCCGAGACTGGGCATTGGATGATGCAATAGATCAGGTTCTCTTCAATAAAGAAGACAGTTGTGCAGCCTTCAAACTGACATCTGGAAAATTGGCGTTGGCTGCTGTCGAAGATCTGGAAAGTCCAAAAATTCGAACCCGAATGGATTTGGAAACCGGTCGGACAACCATCCGTCCGCGCGAAAACCCGATAGCGCCGGTTAAGACCCCGGACATCTCTGTCCGTACTGACCTATCCATCGTTCGTTTTGGAGCGCAGGGCTTCGCGGCAATCTGTGACGACGGGGTTCTACGGCAGATCACGGCGGGGGGACAGGTTGTTGACAGGCTCAAGCTGCAAGATCGGAACGTAACAGGTGCCGCAGGCACTAAGAATGGCGATCAAATCGCCATTGCTGCAGACACGCTGATTGAGGTCATCTCAACATCAGAATTGACGTCCGTAGTCACACTCACAACAAGTCATCCTGTTGTTTGCCTGTCATATTCCGACGATGGCCGCGCTCTTGCTAGCTGGGGTGATGGCAAACTGACCCTGTTTGATCTGGGCACCCCCGATACGGCCCCTGTCACATATGACATCGCAAGCGAGATTACGGAAATCAAATGGCGTCATACAGCAAACCATCTGTGTTGTGCCTCAGCTGACAACAGCTTTTATCTTATCGACCGCAGTGCGGGATCGGTCCAGCAGGTCGAAGGATACCCTGCACCGGTTCGCAATGTCGCGTTCAGCAAATCGGCCAATGCGCTCGTGACATCAGGTGCGTTCCGTCTTGTTGGCTGGGACGCAAATGACCTGCCGCAGAATGACGAGGCAGGCACACCAATCGCTACTGGCAAACCCGGCTTTGTCGTACTGAACGCGATTGCCGCACATCCCAAGCGGGACGTTGTCGCAACAGGATATGCCAGTGGTCTGGTGACTTTAGCCAGCGTCGGAACTCCACAAGACATGATGTTGCATCAAGAACGCGGAACCGAAGTGACCAGCCTGGCCTGGTCAAAGACCGGAGAGCATCTGGCAATCGGTTTTGCATCTGGAAAGGCTGCACTGGCGACCTTCCCTTCTCAGATGTTCAAATAAACCACTCCACCCAAGCCATCAGGAGATAGAAAATGTCCAAGACCTTGTCCCCGGAAGAGCAAAGTAAAGATAAATACTTCGCTCAACTATCGAAAATTTCAGAAGCGATGATCGAAGAACATGGCAAAGACTTTGCCATGGGCGCTTTGGTAATGGCGGCGCAATGGATCGCTAAGAACCAGTTGGGCCCGCAAGAAGATATCGTGCACTAGAACTAACTGTGCAGAACTGCCAACACGCCAGCCGCGTCAACCGCAAGCATCCGCCTCATCTGATCAACGGTTACTTCGGAAATCAGCGGCGTCATGCGCCCGATGCCATCATGTGCATCTGGCCCTTCAGCATTGCGAACCGCAGCCAGATCCTGCCCGAAATCACCGTTTAGAACATGAGAATACGCACACATCTCTTGCAAGCGCAGAGTGACGAAATAGAGGCAATCCCCGGTTTCGTCAAACTGGCCTGCGTATGGTTTGGATCCACGTTTTCCGGAACCAGAGAAAGAGGTATGAACAGCAGTGCCCAGGATGGCCTTAACCTGTTGGCGCCAAGCGGCATACGTCCCATCCTGATCAAATTCCAGGCCTGCGCGGTAAAGTCGTTCGCTTACTGCTTTGAACGCGCGACCGCCTGCAATATGACGCCGCCAAAAGTCTTGAGCTTCCTCGATGGTCGTGCACTCGACAAATCGTTTGGCCAGCTTCGGTCTGGATACAAACGCCAGCGCCATATCCACATCTTCAGAAATAGATCGTGCAATCTGCATAGACGGCGTCGGCAAATCATGTTGGAAAAGCAACCGGATCGCGTCCAACTGTTCGATCATTCGAAACGTCAATGCGCGAAGCGCCTCCCACTGATCCGTTGTAAGCCCACTGTCCGGCAAATTGACTGCCTCAACCGACGCAGAGTGCAGAGACGCAACCCAGATGGCAGCCTGATCAAACATAAAGAACGTATCGACTGCATGGCTGTCGGTACCAATGTCCCAATCTTCAAGAAAGCTAAAGCCGCGAAATCGGACAATCGTCTTTCGCCAAACGTCATCCAGGTCGAGACCTTTTGCCGACCACATTTGCCGGGTCCGCGCAAGAAGTTGAGGGGAAACACCGGGATAGCTGCGTTCAAAAGAGCCTGGGAAAACATGAGACGTGTCAGATTGCATGTCGAATTTGTCTCTCATTGGGTTGCGTCAGTCTATCAACGATCTCTGACGCGACAAACCATCAATGCAAGGCAACCGCGCCAAACGATACGTAATTTCGACCGATCTTTGGCATTTGAGGTCTGAGGGGTAATCCAATGGTTATGAGTTTCCGACATTCGCAACGTCAGACCGGGCTTTTGAACCACTCGATGGCGCAAGCGATCAAGTTGATGCGGATGCATAAGTTCGAACTACTGAACCACTTGGCACAAGTCACAGAAGAAAACCCGTTTCTCGAAGCTGGTTCTGAGGACCTTGGAGAGCAATCAGGCGGGTTAGTTGCGCCCATGACTGACATGTCCGACACTGTTGCCGACACCAAGACCAGCCTTTACCAAAATATAGCTGAACAACTGCCGCTGATTTTCGACAAAAAAAGCGACATCAGCATTGCATTGGCATTCCTGGCCGAGATCGAACCCAGCGGATGGCTTGGGGCTTCGGTGGATGACGTCGCAGCTGCCTATGGCTTTTGCCCCAAAACCTGCGCCGAAGTCCTGTCAAAGCTGCAAACAGTCGAACCGGCTGGACTGTTTGCCCGCGACCTCAAGGAATGCCTGCGCCTACAGGCGAGTGACCGCGGAATTCTAAGCGGAGCTATGTCGAAACTGATCGACAATCTCGACGCACTGATGGATTGCGATCTGCCAGGTTTGGCACGAAAACTCGGGGTGGATCTGGCAGATATTGCACGATGTCTGGATGACATACGCAAAATGAATCCAAAACCAGGGGCTAACTTCGAAATTGATGAAACACTGGCACGGGAAAGTGACGCCACAGTAGAGATCGTTGGTTCCGACCTGTTGATAGCGTTGAATTCGTCAAGCTTTCCGACTGTTCGATTATCGCAGGCGCTGAACTCGAGCGAGCCTGCCAAAGCCGCACTGCAAAATCACCACGTTTCAATGATACGACAAGCCAAGTCATTGCGTTCAGCATTGGAGGTCAGAAACGCAACTGCGATGGCAGTAATTACGGCGATATGTATGCGTCAACGCAGGTTTCTTGCACGCGGGTTCTATTCGTTGCGCCCAATGCGCATGAGTGATGTTGCCGAAGACACTGGCTTCAGCGAAGCGACGATAAGTCGGGTCGTGTCAGGTCTGACGATTCAATGTCCATTGGGTAATATTTTGGCCAAATCGCTTTTTTGTGCCCCGATTGCCCAGGGTTCCCTGTCCGAGACCAAACATGTGGCGTTGCATCAAATCAGGCGTTTAATTGCGTCCGAAGACAAATTCGCTCCTCTCAGTGATGGAGACATCGCAGTTCATGTGAATAAATCCGGTTTCGCTCTGTCTAGGCGAACAATTACCAAGTACCGGCAATCACTTGGACTTAGCGCACCCAGCGTCAGACGAAAAAACGCCGAAATAGAAATGCTGTCGATAACCGCAAGAAAGGGAAGAACCTTAGGTCAGCGGGGATTTGGCGAGAAACAGAACCTGGGAACCTGAATGTCCCAAGGTAGCCCCCAGTGAAACCCGTTATTATTCAGTCAACTGAGAAACAGGCGACGCCTGAAACGAAACAATCATGAACCGAACACCAAACGAGTTCGTAGAGCCGGTTATGCTGCGTAGCTTACGCCCTGTCTCGCTCGATGACCTAGGGGCCGTGCACGGGGCCCTTCAAAACCACGACCTGGTCCGCTGGCTGGGGGCATTGCCATTGAATGTCGATTGGGAAACGTCCCGGAAGTACCTTGAGTTCCTCCTGGACCCAGAAGTGGAATCTGCCGCAATCTGTTTGGGTGACCGACTGGTCGGAACCGTCAGCAATGGCCTCGAATTATCATTCTGGCTGGAACCTCGCCTTCACCGTCGCGGCTTGGGAAATTGGGCTATCTCGACTTTTATCGAGAGGCTTCCATCTCATTGTAACACGATTACTGCATGCTGCATGATAGACAATTTCGCGGCTTCGGCAGTGCTGGGGCAAATCGGGTTCCAGCGAGATAACCTGCCGTTAAGACGATTTTCGTTTGCTCACGAACACTCTGTTCCGATGTGGCGACACACACTGAAACGGTTCCCTGAAATTTAGGAATCCCAGCACAAATTTCGCTTGCTAATTTACATTGCCAGCTATTGATGCTCAACCTCTACGGATTACTTTGATAGCGTTGAGATACTCCGGAAGCTCGGTAGGGAAAAGCCTTGCCGAGGAAACCAATAGCTGAGGACGTCCTTACATATGTGCACTGTGGTGACCTTGTGAAAATAGCGTGCTCATTAATCACCAGCAGCGCGCCTAAAACAAGCGGAGCGCCAAGGGGCGATCAGGTATCTTCCTGAGCGGACTATTGATCACGCCCCTACGATCACAGCAGGATAGAATTTGAAAAGGAAACAACTGAAATGACAAAAGCAGGCTCGTCAGACAGATCATTCTTACACGGACATGCTGACGGAGGCGTATGGGATAAGGCCGGTGCTCCCACGGGCGAAGATGGGTGGGATCCGATTGATCTCGGGAACGGGATTTTTATGTTGGAAGTCGGCAGTGGGAACCCCGGCGGGACGCTCGGGCTTTTGGTTGGTGATGAAGGTTCTGTCCTGATCGACAATGGTTTGCAAAAAGCCGCCGATGTCACTGTATCCACAACCGAGAAGCTGGCTGGCGGACCGATAGATTTCCTTATCAGTACGCACCTTCATGGCGATCACGTCGGCTGTAATGCGAATTACGCGGCAAGGGGCGCAACTATTCTAGCCCATGACGAAACACGCCGCGCGCTGTTGGAAGATGATCAGTTCGACAAGGCCGGACTGCCGGTCATCACTTTCAATGACAGGATGACTTTCCACCTGAATGGGCAGACAATTGAACTGATGCACTTTGCTAATGCGCACACCGTCAGCGACACAATCGTCCATTTTGTCGAGGCTAATGTCATTCATGCTGCTGATCTGTTCTTTAACAAGATCTATCCGTTCGTCGATCTTGAGAATGGCGGCAGCATCGACGGGTTTATATCAGCTCAAAGACAGATCATCGATTTGGCCAACGACGACACTGTTATCATAGCAGGGCACGGTCCTGCGGGTAACAAGTTCGACATGCAGGCTTCGGTCGATTTGATGCTTGCGATCAAGGACACGATGAAACCCCTCGTCGATCAGGGCATGTCCATGGATGAAGTCCTGGCGCAAAATCCGTTATCCGTCTTTGAGAAGTTCGCCTGGTTTCACATTCCAACCGAGCGGATGACGATGATCATCTATTGTCTGCTGGCAGAGAACTGAAATTCTCTTGGCCGAATTCACCTCCTAGAATTTGGCCGTCAAGAATAAGGGCACAATGCGAGGCAGTAAGCTGCCTCGCTCAAAACCCCACACAGCCCGCAATAGGCGCGCTTCACAGATGATAATGGAACCGCAAGATCAGCGGAATTCGCTAGCCTGTGCCAGTTGAGGCAACGGTACCGCAGCGAGTGTTCGCCAGCCTTCTGGTGATACATGTGTAGGGGATTTCTTCCAGGTTGCAGAGAAAGGCACCTGGCGAAGAAACTGAACAGATATTTCCTGCAATAGGTTCGAAGTCCGCTCGGAAATGTACGGTGCTTTTTACACAGATAACCGCGTAGTTCGTTGGGTCTAATCCGATATGAGTAAAATGCGCGCGATCAAGACATTGGTTCCGTATACTTGTGACAACAAGGTCAATACTTGCCTCGTGCCCAACCAAACGTAGGGCAGCTGTCTCGCCCAACGTAGCTACCCCACCGCCATACATTTTTCCGGTATAGCGACAAACGCCATCACCCAAAGCCAGAACTTCAAACTCTGCTTTGACTGGAACGTGCCCAGCCAAGTTGGACTTTGCACCGACTGCAAGTTTTATCCGTGCACCTTCTCCGGCCTCATGGGCTTGTTTTGCACTTTCAGGGTCATGGAACAGACCCATTAAGACACTCTTTGTCCCGCCCTCAATCAGTGCTGCCAGCAAGCCTGTAGTATCTGATGTCCCGCCCGCACCAGCGTTGTCCTGGACATCTGCGACAACAATGGGTTTTCCCCGCCTCTCGCGACATATCGAAACGGTTTCCTCCAGAGACAACATCGAACAATCAAGATCGGCTTCGCGAGATACAAACAAATGCACGACTTCTTCCGCGGCAGCAGCAGCTTTCTGGGCTGTGGCCGCGTAGGCAAGACATGATGGGCCTGTGTCTGAGAAGTCCGCAGCGGTGAAACCGAGGGCGATTTCTGCCAGAATTTCCTGCTTCTCAAATCTCTCGGGCAACTGATAGATCTCGCTGAATGGCTTGGAGCCCGTATGTTGCGCATGCAGAGGGATGAGGTAAGGCACCGGTTGGAAAGCCTTGTAGAGCGTTTCGCCCGCTAGTAACCGCTGCAGGACTGGAACGCATCGTGCGCCCGTTTCCGCCATATCCAAGTGGGGATAGGTTCTAAAAACAGACAAATAGTCTGCATTGTCGACCATCTCAACCGAGATGTTGGCGTGAAGGTCCAAACTTGCGACCACTGGCACTTCGAAGCCCACAACTTCACGTACACGACGCAGAAGCTCTCCCTCACCGTCAGCGAGGCTTTCGGTGACCATTGCCCCATGGAGATCGAGATAAACGCCATCAATGTCGCCCACATCCCGGATGCGATCCAACAACATCTCGCAAATTGTTTCGAATGCGTGATCGGTTACATGTGCAGACGGCTCGGCAGAACACCACAGGGTTGGTGCGACTTCAAATCCTGCTGCCGCTGCAGCCTTCGCAAAACCGGCGATAGGTAGGTTCATGCCAAACGTTTCCGATATCACCTGCGCACCGTGCAACATGCCGGGCCAGGAATCGGCCATCTCAAACTCGTGCAGACCGGCCTGCGTCACACCAAAGCAATTAGTTTCATGCTGAAAACCCGCGATCGCAATACGCTTGGTCGCCATCATGTGTGCTCGATTTCTTGTTCGGCATGGGGTGCAGAAAAAACACTTTGGCCATTGCGGATCGTTTCAAGCACCCGCGTATCTGTCAGGCGGTCCGGATCGTGCAGTGGATTACGCGAAAGGACAACAAAGTCAGCAACTTTACCCGGTTCGACAGAACCGCGCTGCTCGTCCTTGAAGACTTGCCAAGCAGCGTCGATGGTCTGAGCGCGTAAGGCTGACAGAACGCTGATCTTCTGATCTTCACCGAGCACGCGACCAGAAACGGATTTTCGATTTACCGCACAGTGGGCCAGATGGATCGGACGCGTCGGAGTGACCGAGGCATCATTGTGGATTGTATATCGCAAGCCAAACCGCTCAGCAGACGCCGCAGGGGATATCCGCTCGGAGCGCTGCGGCCCCAAGAATGTATCGTAGTGGCGATCACCCCAAAAATGTATATGAGCCGGAAAGAAACTGACGGTAAGTCCAAGCTGGGCCATACGCTCCAACTGATCATCCCGCAGAGCCTGACCGTGGATAATGGTGTGGCGATGATCTTGGCGGGGATGCGCAATAAGCGCCTTTTCCACCGCATCTATGAACATCTCGGCACCGGCATCACCATTGCAGTGGCAATGCATTTGGAAGCCCTTGCTATGGAGTTTTCTGACGTCGGCATCTAACTGTTCTTGTGAGGTGTAAACCATCCCACAAGGGTGACAGGGATCGGCCGGCTTGAAATATGGGGTAGACAAAAACGCGGTCTGCAACTGAAAAGCCCCGTCCGTGAACAATTTGCGCGGACCCAGTGTGAAATGCGGGTTGCCGGGCCAGTTCGTACCGATCCAATGCTCGGACAATTCGGGTTCCAGACTTCCGACGGGTAAGAGCTCAATGTCTATTCCCGGATCCAGATCCGCGGGCTGGCTGGCAAAGTGTTCCAACATGGTTTGCGACGCCCAGGCGTTTTGGGCATAGGTCACTCCATAGGATAGGTATTCGTCACGACAGGCCTCAAAGCCTTGCCAGAACCTTTCGCGGTCGATCAGGAAATCAGTATCGCCCATCTCGCCCATGGCCGATAATCCTTCGATCAATCCCGTCAGGGCTCCGGTTTCAGGATCACGGCCAAAGCGGCCGCCTTCTGGATCAGGTGTTTGACAGGTTAACCCGCGCCTCTGAAGGGCAACAGAATTGGCTACGCCACAGTGCCCCGACGCATGAATAACCCAGATTGGATGACGCTGTGATACATCGTCCAGCTCAGCCCGCGTAGGCATGCGGCCTTCGCGAATGGCAGTATTATCAAACAACACGCCCATGACCCATTCACCCTCGGGCGTCTCGCCAGCCTTTTCCCGAATCCTATTCAACGCCTGCGCCATGTGCTTGCAGTCCCCTAAAGGGGGCGAAGATAAGTCGACACGGAACAGCCGTATGAACCCTGGATCCGGGAAATGCCCGTGCGGGTCGATAAACGCCGGCATCAGTGTACGACCCTGAAGGTTGTACTCACGTGAGTCAGCCGGCATGCGTGCGCGCAGATCTGCTTCAGCACCGACGGCCTGAATTCTTTTGCCCTCGGTCAGAACAGCCTCTGGAGAGGAGTTCTGTGCATCCATAGTCAGGATTGTGCCGTTAAAATATAGTGTGCTTGGCATTGGGTTTCCTACTACGACAGCGGGGCCAGACAACGCAGCCCGTGGCCGCCATTTACTTCCCATTCCGGAGTCTGGGTGCAGATATCCTTGGCAAAGGGACAACGCTCGCGGAACTCACAACCGGACGGGCGTTTGAGCAAACTGGGGGGCTCACCTTTGAGAGCAATCCGTTCCAACCGCGCATCCGGGTCCGGCTCTGGGTTGGCACTCAACAGGCAGCGGGTATAGGGATGGCGCGGCTCGTTAAAGATGGCCTCGGTTGTACCTTCTTCAACCAATCGGCCCAAATACATGATGCCCATTCTGTCAGCCACATGGCGTACGACGCTAAGGTTATGCGTGATAATCACCATCGCAAGCCCCAGCCTTTCGCGCAGGTCGTTGAGCAGGTTCAACAGCTCGCCCTGAACCGACACATCGAGACCTGCAGTGGGCTCATCCGCAAGGATCAATTTGGGTTCCAGTGCCAGTGCACGTGCCACACCCACACGCCGAGCTTGGCCACCAGATAGCTGATAAGGATAGCGGTCCGCGAAATGCGTGGGCAAGTTGACCATTTCCAACAGACGCTTGGCTTCGGCGTCCATGTCACGGTCTTTCATGCCCTGAATGCGGTAAGGCTCGGTAATCAGACTGCGGATGGTCAGACGCGGCGACAGGCTTCCAACCGGGTCTTGAAACATCATCGCCATGTCTTTGCGCAACGGGCGCATGACACTTTCGGGTGCGCCCCGAATTTCCTGACCTTCGAAGGTGACCGAGCCATCTTGCGCAGGTGCTAACCCGGCAATGGCGCGAATGACCGTGGTTTTACCAGACCCACTTTCACCAACCAGCGCGTAAGTCTCTCCGGGTTCTACGGTAAAGCTGACACCCGCCAGTACATTGACCGGGCCATAGCTGGTATTGAGGTCCACAACGTTCAGCAAGCTCATGATGCGACCTCCTGATGGTTCAGCCAGCACGCAGCGTGATGGCCTTCTTTCAATTGATCCAGTGGCGGCACTTCGGTGGCGCAGCGCGCCATGGCCTGATCACAACGATCCCTGAAAATGCAGCCCCCAGGCAGGTTGGCCAAGTCGGGCACTTCACCGGGAATGGTTGGCAATACACGGGCACGCTCTTTGATGTGACCGGGGTCGCATTCGATCAGTCGGCGTGTGTAAGGGTGTTTAGGATTGTGGAAAATCTCCCGCACGTCCCCGCTTTCAACAACTGCGCCAGCATACATCACAACAACCCTGTCGCAGAGTTCTGCGATCACGCCCAAATGGTGCGAGATGAACAAGATGGCACAGTGAAACTCGCGCTGCAGCTCTTGCAGGCGCTCAATAATCTGCACCTCCAGTGTCGCATCCAGTGCAGTTGTCGGCTCATCCGCAATCAAAAGATCAGGTTCGGACATCAACGCCATCGCGATGGCGATCCGTTGACGCATCCCGCCAGAGAATTCATGCGGATATTGCGCCAGACGCGCCTCAGGGTCAGGAATGCCAACAGCGCCCAACATTTTGGCCGCGTGCGCCAACTTGTCAGCCTTGGACTGTCTGGATCGGTGCTGAATATCCAGCATCTGCTGACCGATAGTCAGAACCGGGTTGTGCGTTTGCATCGGATCCTGAAAGACGATGGATATATCCGCCCCGCGCAGGTCCCGCATGTGCCGCTCAGAAGCTTGCAGCAAATCCTTCCCCTTGAACCTAATTTCTCCTTCACGGAACCGGGTATTGGGCGCGGTCAAACGCAGAATGGATGAGATCAATGTGGATTTACCACAACCGGACTCTCCCACGATGCCAACGATTTCGCCTTTGTTGACGTTGAATGTGATGTCCCTCAATGCCCTGAGGTCGCCACGGCCTGTTTCGTAATCGACGCAAAGCTGGTCGATTTCCAGAAGTGTCTCGGTCATCGCTGTTTCCTCAGTTTCGGGTCAACTACATCGCGCAGGCTTTCACCCAGAAACGTGAAGCCAAGCGTTGCCAGAATGATCGGCAGGCCTCCGCCAACAACCAACCAAGGAGTTTGGCGGATCAGGGAATAGCCATCCTTAAGCAAAGAACCCCAGCTCGGGGTCGGAGGCTTAACGCCCAGACCCAGGAAGGACAGGCCGGCCTCAAGCGCGATGACTGTAGGGATATCCATTGCCGCCAACACAGCCAGAACGCCAATGATGTTGGGCAGCATATGAACGCCTAGAATGCGCGCCATGCTGGCCCCCATTGAACGTTCAGCCAGGATGAACTCAGAGTTGCGGAGTGTCAGCGTTTGGGTCCGCGCCACACGCCCATATGTTGGGATCGAGGTCGCCATGACGACAAACACGACCGTCTGCAGACTGGGCCCGATCAGGGCCACAACGGCCAGCGCGAACATCACTGTCGGAAAGGACCGGATGGTATCGAAGAACAGCATTAGAAGATTATCGAGCCATTTCGGCCCATACCCTGCAATCATGCCCAGTGTCAGGCCAATCGCCATTGCTCCGAACACGGCGGGCAATGCCACCTTGAGCGCAACTTGGCCCCCCGCGATGACCCGCGAAAACGTATCGCGCCCTAACTGATCTGTGCCCAGCAGGTGTGCTGTGGACGGTCCCTGCAAGCGGGATTTGATATCCATCGCAATCGGATCATAGGGTACGATCCAATACGCAAAGATTGCGCAGAAAACGATGATACCGACGATGATTAAGCCCATGAGACCAAGCGGGTCGCGCGCAACGCCGACTATGATCTGGCCCATTTCGGAACGAGATTTTTCCATGTGCCTGCCTCCTCAATGAGCCGTGCGCGCGCGTGGATCAAGCAGCGCATTGATCAGATCGGCCAATGCGGTCGACACCACGAACAAAGCTGTTGATACTAGGACAGAGCCCATCACAATCGGGTAGTTTCGGGTCGTAATGCTGTCGATGACCAGTTTGCCCAAACCAGGTCGGGCAAAGACGATTTCAGCGAAAACCGCCGAGCTGAGAAGAAAACCCATCCCAACACCGATTACGGTAACCACGGGCAAAATGGCGATCCGCAGCGCGTACACCATGACCACGCGACGTTCGGCGATACCAAAGGCTCGGGCCGTGCGGACATGGCTTTCACCCATAACCTCCAGCATCGACGCGCGTACCAACCGGGCAATATAGCCAACCCAACTGAGCCCGATGGCAAAGGCGGGCAGGACCAAATGGTCAAGACGGTCAAGGAAGCCTTCCCCGGCACCGATCGCGGGAAACCACTGTAGATGCACTGCAAAAACCAAAAGAGCCAAGAGCGCGACAACAAAGGCCGGAGCGGCCACAAAACTGACAGATATCGCGGCGGCAACTCGGTCGATCAACGTATTGGGATGCGCAGCCGCATAGGCGCCGAGTGCGATGCCCAGCGTAGCTGACCACAGGATCGACGCGAAAATCAGTTCCAATGTGAATGGTAGTTGCTGGAACACGATGTCAGTCACGGAACGACCCGAAAAGACATCGGTTCCCAAGTCACCCTGCAAGAGGTTTCCGTAAAAAATCAAAAGCTGTTTCCAGATTGGCTGGTCCAGCCCCAACGCTACTGTGAGTTGGGCCTGAAGCTCGGGCGTGGCGCGTGGGCCGAGCATGATTTGGACCGGGTCGCCTGGCACGGCGCGGATCATCAGGAACATGACGGTGACCGCCACGAACAGGATAAGCAGCGACAGCCCGAAGCGACGGGTTGCGAATTTCAGCATGGCCAACTGGCTCCTTTTGGCTTGATGGCGTTGGTGTTGGTACGGCGAGCGTTACGCACCCGCCGCACCCGGTCGACCTGGGGAGATCAGGTCGCCTTGCCAAAATAGCGAAGCAGGGACAGGCCATCTGGCCGCAGCGCTGGAATGACGCGTGCGCTGTGGATAACCGGTGTCGCCTCGTGAGTGATAAAGCGATAAGCACCGCTTTCTTCCATCAGATCCTGCGCACGCTGATACATTTCAGCTCGCTTTGCGATGTCCGTTTCAGCAGCCGCAGATTCATGGATTTCGTTAAATTCCGGGCTGTTAAACCGTTCCCAGTTCCATTTCCCGATCTGTTCTGGTGTGAACCACGACGTCGCATAATACGGATCAGGCGTCATCGAGAAACGGTTCAGAACAAGCTGTAGGTTCTCATTGTCACCGGACGCCCAGAATGCCCCAGATTCCAGAACGTTAACCTCAACCGTGATTCCGATCTGCGCCAGCGTCGCCTGAATAATCTGTGCAGTTGTTGTAAAGGTCGTCTTGTTCAACGTATCGAGGGTTAGCGTGACATTGGTTTCACCGGATTCCGCGAGCAACTGCGCGGCTTTCTCGAAGTTCGCCTCAGGTGGTACAAGCGAAGATGGCCGATGGCCAGCAAGGCCCGGTGCGATGATGCCGGTAGCCGGTTCAGCAGCTCCAAAATATGCTGCCTCCAGGATGCTCGGAACATCCACTGCGTGCTGAATTGCCTGCCGCAGTTTTTGATTTTGCAGCTTTGGATGCTCGACGTTCATTCCCATCCAGACATAGTAAAGCGAGGGTTTCTCAACCAGCGATCCACCATTGGGAACCCCGGCGCGATACCGCTCAACCGAGCCCAGCGACACGCGAGTTACGTCCAACTCGCCTGCCTCGAACGCAATCTCGGCCGTGTTTTCATCATCGATCGGATAGATCTCGACGGTATCCCAAGCGGGGGCATCCCCTTTCCAGTCAGGGTTGCGCTTTAGAACGGTCTTTTCTTTGGGCGACCAACTGTCTCGCAGATACGGGCCGGATTCCGCAACCGGATCAGCACCGATCCGGCCACCGGCGGCTTCGACCGCTGCCTTCGAGACGATGTTTCCAGTAATATACGGCAGGGCAATCGACCAGATCGGGGCAAACGGGCTGTTCAGAACGATTGTCCCTTCACGGTCTCCTGTCACTTCAACATGGCTGAATGGCCCTAGGTCGGGCTTATTCGGACTGTCGGTCGAGTCGTCCACGATCCGTTCCATGCTGAATTTGACGTCTTCAGCAGTCATCGCGCCAAATCCGTTGGTGAATCCAATATCGTCACGCAATGCGAACTTGATATGGGTCGGGTCAACCTGCTCGATCATAGTTGCCGCATCCATCTGCCAACCCCATTCCTCGCCCGGCTTGTATTGGATCAGCTTGTTGTAGATGGAGGCATGCACTTCTTCTTCAACGACACCAACGGAATGTGCTGGATCCATGTTCTGTGCATCACCATAAGCCCGCACCCGCAGAACACCGTCATCTGCTGCAAACGCGCGGTTCGCCCACCCCATCGGAAGCGCTGTAGCGGCCCCAAGCGCTGTTGCGCCTTTCAGAAACCTCCGGCGACCAACATTGGCCTTTGTCCATTCGATCTTCATAGTATCCTCCCTTAGATTAAGTCAGAGAAGTCCGCGTGGAACGGTTTCGGACCATTCCCTTGTTAGGACTTCGATTTCATTTGCGCCTTCAGTGGCGCGTAGTTTGCGGTAGAGATAGAAATTCTCGGTGCCACAGCTCATGCGGCACTCGGTCGTGATGGCGACCTGCCATTCTTCGCGCTCGAACGAAAAACTCCAAGCGGTCTCGAAATACGCGGTTGTCGGATCATCGGGGTGAATGCGGTAAAGCATGCGTACGTCGCTACCAACAATCAGATCGTGGTAGGGATCGCGCGTTTTACCATAGTCATCAAACGTCTCCAGAACCACGCAACCGCTTTCCGTCACCGTGCGTTCTGATTGCGCTGAAGGTAAACGCAACTGCTCAGCTGCCAGAACCGGATACGCCTGCGCCGGGCCGGGTTCAGAGGCTTGAATTTCATGCGTAACTTCACGCACTGGCAGATGCAGAGCACAGTCTAGCAAGTGTAAAGTTACCGTGGCTGATTGAGGTGCTGGCCAGACAATCGGCCAGTAAGACGTCGACAACGCCAGTCGCAAAACGTGGCCCTCGCGCAAATGGTGCGCACATTCGTTCAGCGTGATTTCAGCCTCGTAGATCTCACCTGGTTGCAGGACCTGCGGCGTCTCATGACTGTGGTAGTGACACAGGTTCAACGGACGATAGCTGATCCGCTGTGACACACCTTCGGGTGAAACATCACACAGCCGCGCGACAAGCTGGGCAACAGGCTGATCCACTGAAAACTGGAACTTTAGCTTTGCCCGACCCAGCAGCTCGAGCGGTGCTTGCAGCGGCGAGCTGTCAAAACAGACCGAAAAGGCATCATCACCGGCCTGATCCCCTGCAAGTTCATTGTCGATACGCATGCCCGCACAGAAATATCCGCCTTCCCCACCAACATGGTTGGGCGACGTGACAACGACCGTACCAACCACCGGGTCCCGCGAAAACCCACCAGGAACCAGATGCCAGACCCGTTCTGAGACATGAGGTGACGGCCATGCCGTCTCTGCAATCCAACGACCTTTCCGAGGACCGTTTTGCGCAGTCGGATTGAAGTGTTCCTGCATGTATGTCCGATAGGCAGGCAAGTCCTCGGCGCCGTTTTGTTGTCCCTTCAGCCAGCGGTCAAACCATCCGACGACTTCGGAATGAAAATCTGCGGGATCAAGCTTTGAGATGTGCGGATAGCGGTGTTCCCACGGCCCAATGATAGCTTTGGTTGGCGCCGTCAGGTTTGCTGCCAAAGCCGGAGGCGCATTGACGTAAGCATCTGCCCAGCCTGTAATCGCCAAGACAGGGGTTTGGATCGCGGTCCAATCCTCGCAAACTGAGCCGTGCTTCCAATATGGGTCGCGCGTCTGATGTCGCAGCCAATCTGCAGAAGAGAATGGGACGTTTTGCAGTCGGGCAAACCAGTCCTGTCGCCAATCTGCGCGAAGCTCTGGATCAGCTGGGCGCGTCAGATAGGCAAACATCTGACTGCCCCAATTCATGTTGTCACTCAGCAGGCACCCACCCATGAAATGGATGTCATCGCCATATCGATCCACAGTCGAAGCGACACTGACGATGGCTTTCAGTGCAGGTGGTTGCCTGAAGGCCAGCTGCAGACCATTAAACCCGCCCCAAGATATCCCAATCATCCCGACATTGCCGTCACACCAATCCTGCGCGGCAATCCAGGCTATGACTTCCTCACCATCATGCAGTTCCTGTTCCGAGTATTCGTCATCGAATTGCCCTTCGCTGTCCCCGGTGCCAGCTATGTCGACCCGAATACAGGCATAGCCCGCCTTTGCAAAAACCGTGTGTGTTGTTTCGTCTCTGGGCGCGGTGCCGTCACGTTTGCGATATGGCAGATATTCCAGAATGGCCGGTGTGGGGCCTGTCTCGGGCAACCAGAGGCGCGCCGCAAGCCGTCGCCCATCGGCAAGTGTGATCCATGTGTTTTCGATTGTTTCGATTGGCATCTGAAGCTTGTCTGTTACGATCTGATGCTGAAGAAGAAACCGATTTGCAGATAAATCAAATTGTGCAATCTTATGCGAGTTGACGCAGTTTGCAGTGATATAGCGTCAAAACGCGAAAGGTTTTTCTTGTGTCCGAGTATTTTTCTGCCAACTTACGATCGTTGTGCGCAGAGCATGGAAACATTTCGCAGATTTGCCGCGAAATCGGCGTCAATAGACAGCAATTCAATCGCTATTTGAATGGCTCCAGCCTGCCCTCTGCCCATAACATGCGCCGCATTGCACGTCATTTCGACCTGACCGAAGCACAGCTTTTCGAGGAAACTGCAAGCTTCGAACGAATGCTAAGAGGCGTCCTGCCACAAGTTGGGAAAACGCCCACAGATGCGTTTTTGGAACCCTTCCGGGGGCAACAGAAGAACTTGCGGCGCTATATAGGTTTTTATCATTCCTATTTCTGCACGCCATCTTGGGAAGGAAAAATCTTCTGTTCATTGATCCGCATTCAGGAAGTTGAAGGGCTAATCACGATCCGGTCCCGTGAAATTGCCACGTCTCCAGACAAGAGCATGCATCAGATTTCGCGCTACGCTGGCTTTGTAACTATGCGCGGGAACAGGATATTCGTGACCGAACACGAGCTCGCGCGCGAAGGCAGCGTTTCAAATACAATCTTGTACTCGGCGCATCGCCAGCAACTGAAGTATTTGCGAGGGATGACCATGGGCGTTGCTTGGCGCCCATACCCCCATCCATACGCAGCCAAAACAATCTGGAAACGTCTGCACGAACGCGTAACTGCGCGCGAGGCGATCGCAGCTTGTGGCATTTACCCAATTCAAAGTAATAGGATTGATCCAACTGTCAGAAAGCACCTGACCGAGGTTTGAATCGCCGGATTGACATAAGCGGCAGCACCGTTCTTTAGGTGCTGACTCCAATTCCGATAGCAATTTTTCGTCCAAACTGTACGAGATCAATTCGTACCAGTTCTTCGAGACAGCACTGACAATGCCGCAAGTCTAGCTCGTGCAACGGGTAATGTTCGTCTCTGATTGCTGCGAAGAGGCGGACTATGACCCAGGCATCACCACCGATCTGGCAATACCATGTGCGCGCAGTAGCATTTGTGCTGCTTCTGCAAACATGCTGCCTGTCTGACGTCTGGCACGAAACACTGGTCAGAACTTAATCCACCGCTGCACGAAAACGCCGCCCCCGATCAAAGGGGCGGCGCAAGGTTCGTAACGCTATAGGTTGATTACTCGGCAGCCTGTGTGCTTGCGTCAGCATGCTTGTCACGCTGTCCGTCGCGGTAAAGCGCTTTGGTCAGCGAGACCATCATCAGGGCCATCACCATGGTAAATGGCAATGCACCGATGATCATCGCGTTGCGCAACGCATCCATCGGGTTGTTTTCCCCTGCAGCAAGGATCAGCGCGCCGATCACAGCCGTCAGGATCACCCCCCAGATGATGCGGTGCTTGATGCCGGTCTCCTGGCTGCCGCCGGACATGATGGTGTTCATCACCAGAATGCCCGAGTCAGCTGAGGTCACCAGGAAGGTCATGATCAGGATCACGCACATGACGTTCAGCATGGACAGCAGCCCTCCGTCGATCATATAGGACAGGGTCACGAACAGCTTGTTTGTGTTCGAGGCACCAATGATCGCGCCTTCTGCGGCACCGGCCAGTTCCAGATCAATCGCGGTGCCACCCAGTACAGTCATCCAGGCGAAGCACACCAGTGCCGGTGCAAGCACGCAGCCCAGAATGAACTCACGCACGGAGCGACCTTTGGAGATACGCGCCAGGAACAGGCCCACAAACGGCGAGAACGCAATCCACCAGGCCCAGTAGAACGTGGTCCAACCGGCCTGCCAGCCGAATTGACGGCCCTGCTCACCAGCGGCATATGCCGCGGCCAGCGTGGCCTCGTCCAGTTCAGCTGCTGCGCCCTCCAGACCGCTCTTGAAGCCATCAAAGCTGCCCCAGGCGTTGGTTGCGCCACCCATCAGGGCATCCGCATGTGCCTGCGCTTCGGCAGGCAGAGCCGCCGCAAAGGCCTCGGCTGACAGCGGGCCATAGGCACCAAAGCTCAGCGAGAGGAAGTTCAGAAGGTAATCAACCAGGGCTGTACCATAGGTGGTCATAGCAAAGACAAAGGACCCGAAGATCACAAACGTGCCCAGCAGGATGATCGACAGGACAAGGTTCAGGTTCGACAGGTATTTAACACCCCGGCCAACACCCGACACCGCCGAAATGATGGACAAGCCCATGATAACGACCAGACCAGCAATCAGACCAACTTTGCTTGGCGTCGGAACATCTCCGCCAAAGTCCATGATCCATTCCATGCCGGTGATGGCATAGAGACCGTCGATGAACTGGCTGACGCCAAAACCGATGGTCACGGACACACCCAGGATCGTTGCAACAACGCCCAGAACGTCGACCACATGGCCAAGGAATCCGTTCATCAAACGACCGAACAGCGGGGTCAGAGCCGCACGGATGGTCAGAGGCATGTCACGGGTATAGGCGTAATAGGCCAGCGACAGGCCAGTCACCACATAGATCGCCCAGGCGTGGAAGCCATAGTGCAGGAAGGTATACCGATAGGCCGACTGAACGGAGTCGGGATCGTTGCCAGCAACTGCACCGGACACGACCTCGGGGTTTGATCCCCACAGGCCCAGCGGTTCAGCGGTCGCAAAGACCATCAGGCCGACACCCAGACCGGCACCAAACATCATCGAGAACCACGAGAAGTTCGAGAACTCGGGCTTTTCGCCAGGTGTTCCCATGACCCGCTTCCCTGTCGACGGCAGGATCGCCACAATCACCAGAAAGATGGCAAACAGGCCGACAATAACAATGTAGAAGCTGTTGAAGATTTCCAGCAGCTTGCCATTCCAGCTACCGAGGGTGCTGTTGGCATTGGCTGGGAAGACAAGCGCCCACAGTACAAGGGCAACCATGATGCCCTTGCTGATCAGCGCAATCGGTACGCTGTAATTCTCATAGAAACCGGCATCCGCCGTTTCTATCTCTAGATCCGTAAATGGTTCAGGTAATGACATAAGGTTCCTCCCAGTTGTCACTTTTTCATTATTTTTCCGCACAGGTTAGTTGGCTTTGTACCATGAACCCGACGGGCCTTTGGTTCGAACACACGTGCCAATCTTCTCATGCAGCGTGGCGGTTAGCGCTACGTCTCCGGTAGCGGCACATTCAAGGATTACCGACGGCTCACATCTGGCAGGCGAGCATTGCTCGCCGACTGAAACGACGCGATCAGGTTCAGAAGTGGTCACGTCTGGCTCCAAATTCGGCAATTCCGATTCAGAGCAGAATGCAGCTAGAGGGCGATATCAGTCAAACTCAATTAGCTTTAATTAACTTCAGTAAAGATGAAGTCGGTAACTTTCCTTGCCAGAATTCAACAACCGCACGGATCTACTTAGGTGCATGCATAGGGTCGACACTAATGATCTGACCCGCGCCAACAGGTCGTAACCTTTGAATAGCGTTGGGCCTATCCCGCCCTATCCGACGCGAAACCGGTTCAGTCAATTTCGGCCTCGGCCGGGTTGGTAACAGCTACAGTCCCCGTCGCATAGATCTCTATCAGGGCTTCGCCAGTCTGTGATCCATCTAGCTCCACCTCAATGATCTCAAGGAATTTTTCGGTCTCAATCGCAGCCGCCGCCACTGTCCGCATATAGATTTCCCAAAGATTATACTTGCGTTTGGGCGAAAGATTCCCATCATTCGATATGCAGTCTCGTATTGTGAGAATTTCATTAACATGCACCTAGAACGTCTGATCCAGATACTTGAAATCATCGCAGTCGTCGGACGCCCTGTTTCGGTGGCAGAGGTTCAACGTGCAACCGATCTGCCCAAGCCCACATGTTACCGGCTCATTCAGTCACTTGTTGAACAAAATCTCCTCGACGAACCCTCTGATGACGGAAAATACATCATTGGCGAGCGGATGATCAGGATTGCCTTGCTTGGAAAGTCCGATGCCGATGTCCGACGCTGTGCAGCCCCCCTCATGCGCCTCGCAGCGACAAATTTTAATGAAACGGTTTTTCTTGCGCGCTTTCGCGACAACAAAGTTGAAATCATCCACGTAGAAACACCCGATGATCCCGCTCGTGCCTTCATTCATCCGGGCTTGGGCGTACGTCCCATGCATGCCTGCTCGTGCTCGAAAGCCATTGCCGCTTTTGCGGAACCGGAATTTCGCGAAAGCATCATGTCAGGGAGCCTGAAGGCGTATACTGAACACACCAAGACGTCCGAAGATGAGCTACGCCGCGAATTCGAGATAATTAGCGAACGCGGCTTTGCCGATTGTGATCAGGAAATCGACATCGGAATTGCCAGCGTTGCGGCACCGGTATCGATCGGCAACATCGGAGCTACGTTCAGTATTGGTGCGGTTGGCCCCATTCGCCGGTTCCGCACCGAATACCGCATCGAGATCGGCGAGAAACTGAAAGGCTTGTCCAAGAAGGTCAGTGGCGCAATCCAGCTGTGCAACGTAACGGATACATAAGGAAACGAATAACTAAGGGCCCTTTTGGCCAAAAGGATGACACTGAGAATAGGAAAAATTCAACAAACCGGAGGAAACCAAATGAACCTGAGACCAGATCCAACGTTTCACGCCTCGCCTAAGCTTGCAATGCAGGCACCGGTGGAAAACTACGCCTTCACTGTAATGCTCAGCCCGGACGGATCGCAATCTGATGGCATCGCGGTCATTGACCTCAAACCGGACTCCGACACCTATGGCCAGATCGTACATCAGGTCATTGTTCCCAACAAAGGCGACGAATTTCACCATTTCGGCTGGAACGCCTGTTCGTCATCTCTGTCTCCTCTGACCGGGCACGCCTTTCTGGAACGACGTTATCTGATCGTACCTGGAATCCGATCCTCACGTATTTACGTCATCGACGTGAAAGACCCGTTGAAGGCCAAGATCCACAAGACGATCGAACCCGAAGAACTATTTGCAAAAACCGGTTATTCGCGCCCGCACACCATCCATTGCGGTCCCGAAGGGATCTATGTTTCCTGCCTTGGAGGTGGCGGCGAAGACGGTACAGACGGACCTCCGGGCATCTTCATCATGGATTGCGAGACGTTCGAAATAATCGGGCAATACGAGATGGATCGCGGCAAGCAGGACAAGCACTATGATTTCTGGTGGAATCTGCCGCAGGACTACATGGTTAGTTCCGAATGGGGTTTGCCGCCGCAGTTTGAAAACGGTGTGGTGCCCGAGGACCTGTTGTCGAACAAGTATGGCCATTCGATCCACTTCTGGGACTTGCGCGCGCGCAAGAATATCCAGACGATGGATTTCGGCGACAATTACCAGATGGCACTGGAAATTCGCCCTGCGCATGACCCGACAAAATCTTATGGTTTCTGTGGTGTCGTGGTGGACACCACCAACCTGCAAGGCGCAATTTTCACATGGTGGCGCGGTGACGACGGCAAATGGCAGTCCAAGAAAACGATCACCATCGATCCGCGCCCCGAAAAGCCCGAGAACCTGCCGCCACTGTTGCAAGGGTTCGAGGCCGTGCCGCCGCTGGTCACCGATATCGACCTGAGCCTAGACGACAAATACCTCTATGTTGCGTGCTGGGGGCTGGGCGAGATGCATCAATACGATGTCAGCGACCCGATGAACCCGAAGCTGACCGGAAAAGTCGAGCTGGGCGGCATCGCCCGCGGCACCAAGCACTCCAACGGCAAGGATTTTGCCTATGGCCCGCAAATGGTAGAAATCAGCCGCGACGGCAAGCGCGTCTACTGGACCAACTCGCTTTATTCCACCTGGGACAACCAGTTCTATCCCGACGACGAAGGCGGACAAATGGTGATGGCCGATGTGGGCGAAAACGGGGGGCTGACGCTGAACAATGACTTTTATGTCGACTTCCCCAAAGGTCTGCGCAGTCACCAAATTCGCCTGGAAGGCGGTGACTGTTCGACCGACAGCTTCTGCTATCCGTCCGTCTAAGAAATGGGCGACATAACAACAATGACAGCCCTTTGGTGGGCTGTCATTTTTTCTGGACTCTACCACGGTATCAACCCCGGCATGGGTTGGCCGTTGGCCGTTTCGGCGGCGTTGATGGAGCGAAAGCACAGCGCCCTGCCAAAAGCGCTGGCAATGTTGGCCACGGGGCATTTCCTCGCGATGATTGGCATCTTGTTGCCATTCTCACTGATGATGTTCCTTGTTCAGTGGGAAGTTCAAATCCGCGTGGTCGCCGGGCTTTTGGTTATCGCCATGGGCCTCTATCTGCTGATCAACCGAAGACATCCGAAAATTCTGGCGCGCGTGCACCCTGCCCGGTTGGCGCTCTGGTCATTCCTCGCTGCGATGGCGCATGGGGCTGGTTTGATGCTGGTGCCGATTTTTCTGGGCATCTGTGCGATTGGAGCGAACGAAACCGGTCATGCCGCAGCACAAACACTTATGAGCAGCAACGTGACGACTGCGTTTCTTGTTGCAGCAGTACACACGTTGTCGATGACAATTGCTGGCGGCACCATCGCAGTTGTGATCTACCTTTGGCTGGGGCTCAGGTTCCTCTCAAAGACATGGTTCAATCTTGATGTCGTTTGGGCACTCAGCCTCATCGCCGTCGGAGCATTCGGACTCTATGCAGCACTTTTAGGCCATTGAAATCGGTCACCCGACCAAATGGCACCTGTTCACGAGCTGGCAGAAACCCGCAATCCCGGCAGTTAATCTTTCAACGCATCTACTGGCACCTAAAGCACCGCGTTGCCGATTTAGTCAGGTGGAATTTCTCCTGCAGGCTCTGCCGCAAACTTTTCAACTTGATTGCCTGGAATAACCCCGACCGGCATGATGCGTGAGTCAATCTGCAAAGCGGACGCTCAACACGCTCTCGTTCAAAGGATGCCATTTTCCAAAGCACATCGTTGTTCACGCAATCTACTTTTACTCACGATACTCAGTGCCTTAACGCGACCTGGAGCAGATATTGGCTGAGCGGGGCGTTGCGGTTGATCATGTGACAATCAGCAGATTGGGTGGTGAAATTCTCGCCCCAGGTCAAGATTGAGACGCATAAACGTAAGCGCCCTGGTGCAGTTTCATGGCGCATGGACGAAACCTATCTCAAAGTGCGCGGCCATTGGATGTATAGGTATCGGGCGGTTGATCGCGACGGCGAAACCCTTGATTTTATGCCGTCTGAAAGTCGCGATACCGCGGCGGCCAAGCAATTCTTCGCGGAGGCATTGGTCAACAAGGACATTCCGTTGCAGATCGTGGTCGACAAAACCGTCCCTCTCGCTGCAAAATCTGTTTTCATTCCAAGATCAAACATCTTCTTTAAACTGCTTACGCAACCAGTCCACAAAGATCTCGACCTCTGGTCGTACAGCTTTTTTGGAAACAGGTTGCATTAGGAAATGTGCATCCGGGTGTGGCAACGGTTTGCCGGCAAATCGAACGCCCGAGGCGAGCCCATTTTCGGTATTAACCAGTCGCGAGAACACTATGGCATAGCCACCGCCACTCGCGACAAGTTGCAGCGCAGAAATGGTTGTGTCTACCAGGTATTGCGGAGCGTCTTGCGGCTTGGTGCAATCATATGCGCTCAAGTATCTTTCCCAATGGCCTTCATGGCCTAATATGTGAACAAATGGACCAGACAGCAGATCCTGCACTTGCTTTGCACTGTTCTTCCGACCTTTGGTGCATATCGGGACGATCGCTTCATCAGAGAGTTTCTCGGAGAGTGCGTCGGTCCAGTTGCCACGACCCAAGCGCAGCTCTACGTCGATCTCTTCTAAATTGGTGGTCTCTGTCCAGATATTTGTCACAAGGCGAAGATTTATCGTCGGGTGGTCTTTCTTGAACGACGGAAGACGGGGCGCAAGCCAAAGTGAAGCGGTCGATATCGGCGCTTTGATCGTAACTGTCTTCGTCGCCATCGACCCGAAAAGGTTTGCCGAGGCCATATCGATATCAGCAAGCGCCTGCCGGACAGTTGAACAATAAGCCTGACCAAGCTCTGTGAGAGACAGGTGTCTTGCGCGCCTCACAAATAACTTGTGCTGCAACTGCTGTTCCAATGATCGGATGTGCAGGCTGACGGCAGCCTGCGTCAGCCCCAATTCGACGCTTGCACTGGTAAAATTCAGATGTCGGGCCGCGGCTTCAAAGCTACGCAGCCAGGTTAGACTTATCTGGTTGGACGGCATTTACCACCACGAAAAATTTACGATAGATCGTTTTATCTATCAATTTTCTTCTATCAGCAAGTTCCCAAATTTGATCTTGTTTTGTTCTTTCACTCGACCAGGAGATACGGGCATGACTGAAAAAAACATAAATCAGCAGGTAATTGGGGTTCTGTCGCAAACTTTTTGGATGGCAGAACATCAGTGGAATTGATTAGCAGTTTACCCCGCCAGTTGGGCGAACTGCTGAAACGGACGGAGTTTGGGTGTGAATTGACCTTTGCGGATCATGTTGACCAGTTCTATGCCTGCCAGGACCGATGCGGCTGAAGCGAAAGATTTGAAGCCCAGCATGGGTCTGATCCTTCGTTTGATGAAGCGGTGATCCTGTTCAATGATGTTGTTGAGGTATTTCCGCCTGACCATATCGATCGGGATCGGACAACCAAAGCCTTTCAACATCTTGTTGATCGCCTTGATGCCAGCAGTATTGGCACCACTTTTGTCGATGACGATCTTGCGTGGCAATCCGTTCAACTCGAGAGCGCGGGCGAAGAACCTCGTCGCAGCGGCTTTGTTCCGGCGCTCGGACAACATGAAATCCAGGGTCTTGCCGTGTTTGTCGATCGCTCGGTAAAGATAAACCCATTCGCCTTTTACTTTCACATAGGTTTCATCCATGCGCCACGAACGGTCTGCGGGACGCTTTCTATACCGCCCTGTTTCAGCAAGGGGACCTGCATATCGACTGACCCAACGGTTTAGCGTCGTATGATCCAGATCAACGCTACGTTCCGCCATGATTTCTTCCAGATCCCGGTATGAAACACCGTAGCGGAGATAGAAGAAAACCGCGTGAAGGATCACGTCTTTCGGAAAATGCGCGCCCTTAAATGAGATCGTCACGGCCTGCTCCTGTCATGTTCCAGCACGCGCTACAAGAAATGCACTCGAACTGACAGGTAGGGGCGAAGTTTGCGACAGAACCACGTTCAATGTGTGCTCGCTTGGTTCGGCTTATCGTCGTCTACGCATCGGTGTTTTTAAGTTTGTGACGGAGGCAAGAGTGCTTCCAGTATCTGGTTGCGCGGCGACGCGGGCGATGAGAAAGCGGGCGCCAAGGTGCGCGCAGTGTGAACGACTGGACGCTTCTGTTACCGTGATCTGCCAGGCACCGAACGGAAGCGCCCTGCCAGCGTCAAGGGCACCCAACATGTGTTTCTCCCGTCACGAAATTTCGTCCAGTCCTGCCGGGACGGACAAGGGGGGTAGCACAAGAAATCGCACTTTCAGACAGGCTTGGTATGAATGATCACGGTTGTGGGCTACTCAATCGCCGTAGCGAAGCACAAGGCCTGTCGCAGGGAAGCACTCATTTCCAATGAGGTTTCCTTTTCGGCGGTCAGTAATCACGAACCCTTCAGATGCATAGAGCGCCTGAGCGGGACTGTTGCCTTCAAGGAGATCAATCTGCATGGTCCCGTTGCTTCGGCTCATGGCATAGCGAAGAAGTGCGCGTCCAACGCCAAGACGTGAAAGCGCAGGATCGACATAGAGCCACGTCAGTTCTGTTTCGTCGAAGGCCGCAAAACCTGCTACGACGCCGTCTCGCACGGCGACCGCCAAATCCGCGTCGAACAACCCTTCATCTTCGGAGGTTTCTTCAAGGGAACGAAAGGCGGCGACGCCGACCGTATAGGCGAGTTCGTCTTTGCGCGCCGCATCATGAATGACGCACAGACGTGGCCAATCATTTGGTTCATATGCACGGATTCGTAGTCTGTTGCCCGATGTCATGGCTTTCTGGCATTCGCAATGGATGTTTTGTGATTGGCAGTCTTCGCCTTGGCTACAGCGTTTTTACAACTGGTGGGCGTCATGCCCGTTTCCCGCTTGAAAGCGGTGTAGAACGAAGAGCGAGAGTTGAAGCCGACCTCATAAGCAATCGCCAATACCGTCGATGCGCCTTCTTCAACCAAAGGGATGGCCTCTTTGACCCGCCAACTGTTTACAAACTCAAAGAAGGATTGGCGAATGTGCTGGTTCAGCGTTTGGGACACATAGTTCAGCGACACGCCGATATGTGCCGACAAAGCGTTGAGTGTTAGATTAGGGTCGCGATACAAATGTTCTTTCTCCATCGCGAGAATAAGCTTACGCGCTATCCGTTCAGACTGGTCCGAACCTAAAGCGCTCTTTACATATTTTTTGCTGTGCGGCTCGTCGAGGCTTTCCAATTCCGCAGTGACGAAATCCAACTCCTTCGATGGCCTAAGCCCCCAGAGCGCAAGGGAGAGAATTACAATCAGAACCCATAGGCCATCGAGCAACGGGCCAATGGGGTCTCGTGACCCAGCAACGGCAAGCAGCTCACCGATGAGGCTTTGCAAGACATAAGTTCCCATGGCACCGGCGAGGACCGCGACCCAGCGCAATTCAAGCCCCTCGGTGCTTGAGAAATGCTGCTTGAGCAACGCAATGTGTTTCGTTTGGGTTCGGATGACCCAGAACACATAGAGCGCCCATTGGACAACAAGCGCGATGGTCAGGGCCGCGAAGCCATATATCAGGAAACCGAGACCTGGCAGGGGCTCCGGTGTGGATACTCCTGCGTACCAGACATCGCGTGATGCTTCCGGTAGCGCCATCGCGATAACTGCAAATAAGAACGCCGAGCAAGGCAATGCAAAATGAAGCGCAACCGAGCGCCTTGTCTCATACTGGCCCTTGCTCAGCGTCAACTCGCGCACATAAAGCAAGAAGACAGGCATCAGGCAAAAATTGGCAACGACACTTAACAGTGCGGTCCCATCGCGAACGGCTTGTGGAATTTCGCTGGTAAGCGTGACGAGAACCGTATCAAGCTCGCTGACAGCGAACATTACGAAAAACACCGCCAGGCTTGCCCGTGAGGACGCGCTCCACCGCTGGGACCAGCTGATCATTGCCGCCAAGACAGCGACCGCAAAAGTGGCGGCGACTGTGGCAATCAACAGGGTGTCCGGGTCAAAGGTCATAGTGCGGTCTGGCAAACTGCGTTTGGGCGGGATACCCCCAAACCCTACTTGCCAAAGTGTCTTTGCTCAACGCGTGTGCCCGTATGTCCCGTCCGCGCCGACCGGGTCGGACACATATTTGGGGCCATGCGGACGATACCGCAGCGTAAAAATGCCATGTGGGGGCTGCAGGCCGCATCCTACGGCCCCGAACATGCGAAAGGGCTGCCCCAAAATGTCACGCGATCCTGACCCCGTCACCAGTCCCGTTGGTTCGATCGTAGCACCGACCGATCCATTGGCATTTGTCGATAGTGTTTGGCTTCATGGTGCGGGTCTGGCTGGTGACACTTGGCACCCGATCACGAACGGATACACCAAGGCCTTGACACCGGACCTTCCCGGCCACGGGACCAACCCGCTCTCGCAGCCATATAGGGTAGAAGCATATGCTGAACGCTTGTCAGATAACGTGCCACCCGGATCCGTGCTCATAGGGCATTCACTTGGTGGAATGGTTGCGCTTGAACTGGCTGCCCGATTGCAGGATCGCATCAAGGCGTTAGTCTTGATCGAAACTGTTCCGACGGTGCGTGACCGACTTGTCGGGCGATTGTCTGCGACGGTCGCAGCATCCCTGTACCGCTCGTTCCCGACGTCCTTGCTCGCGAACCTCTCTGGGTTGGGCGAAAGCCGCGATACCAAGGTCGAGCTTCAGCGACAGTTGGCTCAGATGGATCGGCGGCGGATTTCGGCAGCGCTGGAGGCCGCATCCCTTTATGACGGACGCCCACGCCTCGCTGCGATAGCTGTTCCAACCCTCATTATCATCAGTAAACGAAACTCGGCGACGCACCATGGCGCGGACCTTTTGGCCCAACGTATCCGCGGGGCTGAATACGTGAAGCTGCCGGGCGGGCACATGTTACATACCGACAATCCCGTCCAACTCAGACGAAGCATCAGCGGTTTCCTGCGTCGCACAGGTGCAGCCGAAAGCTGAATCTTGCCGAACCAGATCAACTGTCGTGTGCGAAGACAAATCGCGGTTCTGCACGATGGAGCGCGAAAGCACAGGGTTAGCAACCATCAGCCCGGTCGGGGTCGCGCCTAACCACAAAGACATGCTTTTGGGCCGGTCGCGGTGTTTGCGCACCAAAATCGCACCCATCCGGACTAGACAGTGCTCCACCTCGGGACCGCGTGCTCCTCGCCAATAGGAAGAGACGACAGACCGAAAATTTTGCGCCAACTGCAGCACAGTGCAAACACATGACAAGGCTCAAAATGACCATACCATATCAGTTTCACATGCGCCCCAGCACTGGCATGGCCATGTTAGTTGCCCTCCTGGTGCTCGGCGGGTGTGCAACCTCGACTCCGCATGCCTATGACGCTGAACAAGAGATCGAATTCCTTTATAGCCGCGCCGGGCCTCATGCGGTCACGACAACTGATATCCCGGCAACCTTTGGCCAGCCCGGGGGCCGTGTGTACCTCCCTGCGGGTCACGACGGGTCTGCTCCCCTTGTGGTCTGGCAGAACGGGACCGGTGAGCCCATCGGAACCTACGATGCCATTGCAAAGCACCTCGCCTCTTGGGGAATGGTGGTGATCGGGAGTGATGATCGGCAGATGGCCACTGGTGAACGCGCGGTGGCCATGCTCGCCAATGCCAGGCTTTGGTCGATGACTCGTAACCACCCGCTTTTTGCGCGCATAGACGCGGACACTTTCGCGCTTGTGGGATCGTCCCAGGGCGCGGTGAGCACGATCAACGCCCACACACAATATGAGACCGGACGCGGCGCGACAACTTTGGCGATCCACGGCACGCCGACCGACGACGCCATCGCGTTCTTTCGGCTCGACATGGACTATGATGCCGGCGCGGTCACGGCTCCAACGCTGATCCTGACCGGCACCGAAGATGAATTCATCTCTCCATTGTGGCTCAACAGAGCGCTTTTTGAGGGGATGCGCGGCCCAGGTTTGCGGGTTCTCGCAGTCGCAGATGGCGCGGACCACATCGAATTGGCAAATGATGCGGGCCGGTTTCGGGGATACCTGACGGCCTGGCTGTTGTTTCAACTCCTCAACGATCCGCATGCGGCACAGGGCTTCATAGGCCGGTCGGAAATCATGTCAAACCCTGGCTGGAGTGTCGCTGATGTCTTACAATGAGTCTCATACCCTGTTCAGGGACCGCCCCCATATGAGCTACGGGCGACATCGCATTGTTCCCATGCGAGTTTACGTGCTGCTGATCGCAGGCATTGGCCTGATTTTACTTGTCCACACCGCCTACAACATGGCGTCAGAAGCGCTTGAAACTGATAAACGGCCCGAACGGGCGTCCCTTTCGACATGTCTTTCGGGGCCTGCGCCCTGTTCGGTCTTGTACCTATATCCTCTTGCGTGTCGTCGCCTACGCGACGCGACGACAAGGCAGAGCCTTCAGGCCATCTTTGTCGTCGACCGACTTCAAAATCGGAGGACATGATGAGGCTTATTATGCTGACAACCTGCTTATATTTGGGATCATTTGCCGGGTTTGACAGCCGGACCCCACCGCTTGATGGGGTCTGGCACTCGGACGGCTACGGCTTTGTTCTGGAGATCCAAAGCCACACGGCGCGCCTGTTCAGCACTGCGGAAGACCTTTGCCTTCCGGAGGTCAGTACACTCGTCCCCCTAGACGAGCTTTTACCGGGTTCCAGCTTCGCGGTGTCGGGAGACGGCCAGAGGCTCAGCATTGGATTTCCCATGGAACCCCACCGGATAAGTGCAATCCGGCTCGGGTCTCTTCCGATGCAGTGTTCAGTCGAGATGTCCACAGATGCCAACGCCGTGTTCGAGGCCTTCGTCAGGTTCTTCGATGCCAGCTATCCCTATTTTGCCCTCTACGATGTGGACTGGGACAATCGCGTCGCTGCAGCAAGACGACGAGTGAACGATGCCACAGACGACCAAGCCCTGTTCGAAGCATTGGCATGGCTGATCGCACCCATTCGAGACGCACATGTCGCGCTGATTGTTGACGTGGACGGGTCGCGTCAGATTTCGGCACCGGGCCGCGCGCGCGTTCTTCAGCATCTGCGCGACACCGCACGGGTCGAAGGTCGCGATCCAGCATCGGCAGCCCGGGAGTTTCGTTTGTCCATTTGGTATGAGAGTATCGCGACGGTCATGCTTCGCGGTACAGGTCAGATGCGCGGTAACGATCGTATTCAATATGGCATGCTAACATCTGAGGTCGGGTACCTCGCTTTCAGCGCACTGGACGGGTTCGGACCCCAAGATGCGACGCTCGAGGAAAACCTGGCAGCAACGCAAGGCATGTTGGACGTTATCCTGGACGACCTGACCTCGCTTGGGGCGCGGTCCATTGTCCTTGACCTTAGCCTGAACTTTGGCGGCAGCGACTACATCGCGCGGGAGGTTGCAAGCCGGTTCTTACGCGAGGGCGTGCATGCCTACAGCAAGTTCGCCGCCGATGCTGCGCTGCCAATCGTGACGGACGTGCGCATTGACCAAAGCCCGCGCGTTCAGTTTGACGGCGACATTTTTCTGCTGACCAGCCACATAACGGTCAGCGCAGCAGAAGTCTTGACGCTATCTCTGCGGACCCAGCCTCACGTCACTCACGTCGGCGAGACCACGCGCGGTGCCTTGTCGGACGCATTGTCACGAACCTTGCCGAATGGATGGCAACTGAATCTATCAAACGAGGTCTATCTCGATAGCGAAGGCCAACACTGGGAAGGTCTGGGTATTCCGCCAGATATCGAGATGCAGGTGCTGTCAAACGCTGGCCCAATCGCCAGTCACCAGGCAGCTATCCTAAGGCTCTTGGGAGTAGAGAGTTCTTTTTGAGAAGAGACCTTTAGCCGATGCTGAACCACCTGCGGTAAACCGCACAGTCCAACCTCAATTGAGCTGAGCGCTATCGAGACACGCAGATGAAAAACTCTGAAATTCGATCGGGCACTGCGCGGTCTTCGACCCCCACGAGACGCAGAACGGCCGCGCTTGCCGCGGCTGCATTGATCGGCTTTGGATTGTGGTGGAGTGCCACTGACCCTGCTCAGATCCAGCCGGTGGATGGTTTGCATCCTGACGAGGCAATAGCCTTCGACACTACAGCGTCGAACATGAGAGTCTTCTGGCCACCCAACGCAACAGACACTGATCTGGCGGTAACTGGGGTCGCTGTGGGGCTGGATGGAAGCATCTACATTTTGCACCGCGCAGGTCGTCCCTTCGCCGCTGGCAGAGCGCTGATACCTGACCCGGTCATTCTTCGCGTGGATGCGGACACCGGTGAAGAAATCGCACGTTTTGGCGCGGATTTGTTTGCGAGCCCACATGGGATATCGGTTGCCCATGACGGTTCGATATGGGTTGCAGACACCTCACTGAATATCGTTGTGCACCTTGATCCGCGGGGCCAACCAATTCGCAGGTTCGGCGATAGCTATCCCTTCTATTTGGAGGCCCTCTTGCGTGTGCGAAACGTTTTGCCGCGACTCCCAATCCCGATGAGCGACGCAACTTTTGCGCGCCCTACCGACGTGGTTCCCCTCTCGGAGGGACGCTTTGCCGTCGTTGATGGGTACCGCAACTCCAGACTCGCCGTTTTTGACACGCAAGGACGGCTTGTCTGGCAGGTGAACAGGCGCGGGTCTGACCCAGGGGAATTCCACCTCCCACACGGTATCGCCGCGGATGCTCAGGGCAACATCTACGTCGCGGACCGCCGCAATGCGCGAGTTCAAGTCTTTTCTGAGCAGGGTCAATTGCAGCGCGTCATTAGTGGTCCATATGTTGGACGGCCCTTCGGGGTCGATGTGGACACACGCGGCTGCATGTTCTTTGCAGACGGTGGCGACACGCTTGATCTGGATCGCCACCATGTCCATTCCCGTTCCGGCAGCGGGGTTTCCATGTTTTCGGCAGACGGTGCCCTGATTGGACGCGATGACGGGCCGGATCAGGGCCAGCCCGGTTTCCAATTGCCACACGACATCGCGGTTGGAGGTGATGGACGGGTCTACGTTGCCGATCTTAATGCAGACCGTGTGTTTGCTGTGGATATGGCCGCCCCGTGCCAGAGCTAAGTGGTTCATTGAATTCGGCTCGCTGCTTGGGCTGACCTCTTTTCATTTCCATGCTCTGCTATTTGTTCCGCTGGTTCCCAGAAAATGCCCACTTAAATAGGGCCAGACACCCCTTGGACAATATCCTGTCCGCGCCGAACGACACGGACGCATTGAACTTCGCAGTCTGACACGCAGAGCGCGACAGGCAAGTTGGCCTGTTATTTTTCCAATTTCGAAAAGGACACTTGATATGGCCCATTTGGACCCCAACGCCTTGAACAAGGCTCCAACAGACGCATTGACGCCATTCGCGGATAGCGGACCAGCGCCTGCCGTGTTGATGGAAATCGCGCGCGACGGGCTGTCCGTGCGAAACGCCGTAGGTACGGTTGAACTTGACGGCGATCAACCGGCCACCGCTGAAAACCGGTTCGAGATCGGTTCGCAAACGAAAATGATGACGTCGGTCATCATACAGCAGTTGGTCGGTGAAGGACTGATCGACTTTGACGCGCCGCTGGCAGATCAGATGGATTTGGCAGGCCTCGAAGACATAGCCAACATCAACAGCGTCACGGTGCGAGAATTGCTTGCCAATCGCTCCGGCATACCTGACTTTGATTCCGTGCCGGGTCAGGCCGGTCTTCCCGCCTATATCGAGCAACTGCTCTTTTCTCCCGATCAACCTCTTGGTCCAGACGGGTTGCTGGCGTTTGCATCCAAACAACCTGCTTCTTTTGCGCCCGGCGAAGCCTATGAGTATTCGAACACGAACTATCTGCTTTTGCAGAAACTGATCGAACAGGCGACAGGCGACAGCTTTGGCGAATTGCTGTCGGATCGCATTTTCTCCGTTGCCGGTATGGACGATAGTATCCTGGGGTCTGAGGGTGGCAATGAAGGGCTGCTGCGCTCCTACACCGAAGTCGTACCGGGGCAGCCCTTGGACGTGACAGACGCATTGCTGGACTTTGGGGCTGCGGGCGGTGTTGTATCCACCACCGCTGATATGATCAGCTTTCTTGACGCGTTGCTGGTGTCGCGGACACTGCTATCGCCCGATCAGTTGGCAGAGATGCAGGATTTCCGCGCGCCAGATGGAACACCCGGCATCAATGGGGAGAGCCTCGGCCTCTCATCTGGCACCATCTTCGGTCAGCAGATCATCGGGTTTCAGGGCGGAACGCTGGGGACCAACACAGCGACGTTCCTTCATGTAGAATCTGGTACAATCATTTCTATCGCAGCGACGCACTCCGGAGAAGAGCCGACGGAACTGCTGGTCTCTGCATTTGCCGCTATTTTTGGTGACGACGCCTGGGCAGCGTTCGACCCATCAGATGAAAGCTTCAGCATAGAGGCCACAGCGGCTGATATCACTTTGACAGAAGACAGCGACGCCCCGGGCGGCCCAGAGACAGTCCTGGAATTGGATGGTGTTAGTCTCACCTTCGAGGGTGCGTTGGATGATCTTGATACCGGCCGGTTTACCTTCTCAGACAACTCGACCCTTTGGATCGGAAATGCAAGTGGGGATCGGTTTGATGTCATGAAGGATGCCGCCGAAGCCGCGCAAAACAACAACCAGATTATCGGGCTCGACGGCAATGACCACTTGCGCGGCGGGCACGGCGACGACAACATTGATGGTGGTGCCGGGCGCGATCACCTGCGCGGCCGGGATGGTGACGACATCCTGAACGGCGGTGCGGGAAACGACATCCTGAATGGCGGGCACGGCGATGATCAGCTGAATGGTGGCGATGGGCGCGACTATCTACGTGGCGGCACTGGCAATGATGTGTTGGCTGGCGGCAATGGCGGCGACGTGCTGCGCGGCGGTGCCGGTGACGATGTTCTTGAGGGAGGCTCAGGCCGGGACCACATGTGGGGTGGCGCGGGCAACGACGTATTCGTGTTTCAACTCGATTCAGGTCAAGATCGGATCTTTGGGTTCAATCCTGAAGAGGACCTTTTGGATTTTTCGCAAACCGGATTGTCTTTCGAAGACTTGGAGATCACGTTTCGCGGTTCGTTCACAAAGATTAGCTATGGCGACGCGGAGGTTTCGATCTTAGGCACCTCCTGCGCGCTTTTGGCGGAAGACTGCTTCATTTTTTAGCCACCACAAATAACTAGCTGGCGCGCGTGGTTTCCGCGCGCGCCTAACCAATGTGTTCAGCGTTTGGACATTCGGGTTTCCGTGACGGTTTGACCAGCTATTGGCCCATGCCCGAACATCGGGTTCTCAGCTTTCTACCCGGTGGGATTTAACGCCACGGTCCGTTGTGCGCTGTGCCCCTGTTGCGAGGCCCCGGCTGGAGCATATGAACGCTGTCCGACTTCAGTCAAAGCGTTGACCCACTCAGCACGACAAAAGCACGGGCGCGCGACCTGCCGCGCAATCGTTTGTTGTCAGCCGCATATAGTAGCACGGACAGTCGTCGTGACCTGGCGATAAGCTACTCAATCACTTCCGTGTAGCGCGTGATCCGCATCCAATACATTTTGCATCTGGCCATTTTGGTTTGTGACCCCTGCGCGGACCCTGCCGGATACGAGATCGGCTATCATCGCAGATTCGAACCCCTCGTTCCGACCATCGTGTCCGATCGTTTTGCCCGGTTCCACAAATACCCCATGCGCAACACCGGGGCTTACAGGTTTGATCATCTGCCTGGCCAAACCGGACGGCAACAGGGCATCGCTGTCCCCGTTCAGAGAGACAAGGATTGCGCGCATGATTTTAGTCAAATCCGTGGCGCTCGCCCAAAGGCCCGCGGCAGCGCTTTCAGGATGGCGCACAAAACCGCCAGGTATCGGCAGCCCATCCTCAAGGTAGCCATTCGCATGCGCCCTACGGGGTTCAAGATCAAAGGTCGCTCCTGCGGCTCCGATTGGACGCAGAACATTTGTCGTCACATACTTGCGAAAACTTTCATCCGAGACGTCCTCAATAAGGCACTGCAAAATAGTTGTCCCTCCACCACTGTAGTCGTAACGCTTGAACAACCGCCGCTCTGTGCGGACTGCGGGGGACGTCGCTGGATGTTGTCCGTTTAAGATATCTATCACGTCTGGAATGTCGTCACCGGCGCTATACCCCATAAAGCCGTGAATGTTCGTACCAGCAGTATGGGAAAGGAGGTCCGAAATCGTTGTCCTGTCACTGCGCGGACCGGTCAATTGCCAGCGCTCAAGGTACGCGTTGACCGGGTCGTGTAGGTCAAAATACCCGTCACGAACCAGCGTGAAGACCGCCAGGGCGGTCACCGTCTTGGAGCATGAAGCCACCTGAAACAGCGTCCGGTCATTGACCGGCGTACCGGGTGCGGCCATGCCGCCATGTGCCAGCCGAAGCCCATCGCTCGATAGGTCGGCAATCTGCCACCCTGTCTGATCTGCATGCCCTGCGAAGGACGCCGGTGCCAGGGCTGATGTCAGCGATGCCAGCCCGATCAGGGAAAAAACTCGTCGGTTCATTGGATTTCTCGTCATTATTTGCTTGTGGGAAGTCCGTCCAATTGGAAAGACCATCCAGCAACAATAGCATCTCGCTGCGGGTGCATCGCCCGACCCTATAGGCACGTATAGTCCGGTGCCGCGTGGTGGGGTAGAACCGCCGCTTTGATGTCTGGTTTCGACCTCTTGATCCTCGATGAGCTGCCTATGTCCCTGTTGCCCAAACCGATTGCCAGATCCTCTCCTACCTAATCAGCGAGCTCTACGAACGAACTTCAATCATTGTCACCGCTAATCTGGCATTCAGCGAAAGGCCAAGGTTGTCTTCGCGTGTCCGATTATGCTGCGCGAAATTACAGTTTCAGTCCGCACCAGCTCCGCCATGCTGAACGGCTGCTTCTGGGACTTACGCCGCATTGCGACAACGAATCTGCTGCATCTGCAAACGAATGCTGCGTCAGCTAAGTGCCAAAGTCCAAGGTCTGCTCCGTCCCGCAACTTCCCCGTTCGTAGCTCTCGGGATCTCGCTATCGCAGCGAATGGTCGCTAAGTGGGCTGCGACTGCAGCATCCCGAACGTGCTTCCAAGGTCGGCTTTGGGCCGCGAGCGCCTGTTACCTATGCCAGCCAAGTTTGACTGCGGCTGCATTTGTCTCAAATATCTTTGGCGAAATAGTGCAGATGTGGGCGTAACGAGGGTTGATCCTTGTACGTTGTCGTTTCTATCGGACCGTCCAATTCTACAAACCCAAGCTTGGGATACAAGTTTCTCATTTCTATATTGGGTGTGAGCGTGTCCGCAATCAGCCTTTTGAGACCCATATTGCGCGCAGCATTCTCACGCGCCTCAATCAATGCACGGCCAGTGCCCGTTCCTCTGGCTTGTTCGGTAACAAAAACTCTTTTGAGCTCGCCGGTATCTGGCCCGAGACACTTCATCATTCCGCAGCCAACAATCTCACCGGCTTCAGACCGTGCAACAACCAGACATCCCTTCGGAGGCAGATAGTCATCCGAATTTTCCCAGAATTCAGCGAGCGCACTTTGGGGTGCCGCAGGATCAATATCGAAGCCTATGGCCCGCATCCTTTGGACGATGAGTTCATAATACTGCGATAGGATTTTATTGAGCTCGCCCTTAGCTGGCAGCTCCGCACAGGTCTCAATTCTTACATCTTGCATGGGTCATCCACCTGTCCCGAAAGAACTCAATTCAAATAGGATAAGCCGGAAAAGCGGCGACGTCATCTTCGTCCGCAGTGCGGCTTTCTTTCCAGATCAGTTTCTGCATTCGGTAGCCGATGCCCGCTTCGGGGAAGCTGTATCGCGGCGTCCAGCGGGTCGGCCGATGTCTCCTACGGGCCGCCCGCGAAGACGGCCCCTCCATTCTATATCTCAATGGCTTCTGCGATGGCCAAAGCGTCTTCCAGCTCAACGCCCAAATATCGAACGGTACTGTCCATCTTGGTATGTCCCTACAGGAGCTGAACGGCCCGCAGATTGCCAGTCTTTTTGTAGATCTGTGTGACCTTGGTGCGCCGCATTGAATGCGTACCATAGGCTGTTGCCTCAAGACCTATAGATGTAACCCAATCGCGAACGATCCGTACATATTGGCGCGTTGAAATGTGTAACCGCTCGTGGAAGCGGCCTGGCCACAGAAATTCAGAGCCAACCATAAGAGGGTCCTCCATCCATTTCGCAACTGATGCTAGAGTGCCTTCCGAGATTTCAAATCGAACTGGCTTCTGCGTCTTGCTTTGCAGAACAGACGCACGTTCCTTAATCTGACCCGACGCCATCACATCCACAACTTGCATGCGAACGAGGTCACAGCCCCGAAGCTTGCTATCAATTGCCATGTTGAAAAGAGCGAGGTCTCTGTGGTTTTCGGCGAGTTCAAGGCGAACTCTTATCGCCCAGACATGTTTCGGTTTCAGTGGGCGCTTCTGTCCGACGATCCGGCCCTTGTTCCAAGCAGAGCGAAGTGCGCGAATGGCAGGTAAATTTGGTGTTTCCATGACTGATCCTCCGATCCGCCATGCCCTCCCAGAACGATAACCCGACGTTGACGGCCAATCATATCACAGGATGCCGCATTGCATTCGAGGTCGGCTCGGAGCCCGAATTGGCAAATGCTGCACTTACCATTCAATGTCAGGTGTCGGATTGAGGCGCCCAGTCATTTCTCTTCCAATTTCGGTAGAGCTTTCGCACCTTTACAAGCGATTTAGCCGGATTGACTAGGAAACTTCCGATCATTTACAGGGATAATTTGCCAGTCATTTTGTTGTCTTCGACTTTGCGAAACCGCCGTACGAGATAATCCACGAACGCGCGGGTTTTCGGCGCCAAATTGCGCCTGTCGGCAAACATTACGACGATATCTGTACTAGGTGGTGCGTATTCCGGCATAACACGGACGAGTTCCCCGGATTTGAACTTCCGGTTTGCAATGTAGCAAGGTAGTCGCGCGATCCCGATGCCAGCCAGTGCCGCTCGAAATACAACATCGGTGCTGTTCCCTTCAAAACTGCCAGTTGCTTCAAATCTTTCGCCTGACTTTGGTTCGTTACTGTTCCAAGCGTTCCGTTGGCTTCTCCCAGCAACTCTCAGGCAATTATGTTCAGCCAACTCGGCGAAATTCGTCGGCGTTCCAGAAAGCTCAAGGTATTCAGGTGAAGCACAAAGCACCCTGCGACTCCGCATAATGCGCCTGATGACCATATCTGGGTTCTGACGTTGTTCAGCAAAGCAGATCGCAGCATCAAACCCTTCACTGCGAAGATCAATCTCACGGTCGGTTAAATCTAACGATACTTGAACTTCAAGATTCTCTTCCATGAATTTAGGCAGAGCAGGTATCAGCTGTGACTTACCAAAGGCAACCGTGGATGCGACTCTGAGCACTCCGCGGGGGATACCATCAAAGTTATGGATCATCGCCTCGGCCTCTTTGAACTTGTCAGCCATCGCTTTGCACTTTTCGTAGAACGCTCGGCCTTCCAGTGTTGGGGAGATACCCGTTCTGGTGCGGTTCAGAAGCCGGTAGTGCACCTGATCTTCAAGCAATCCGATCTGCTTGCTCACAGCCGATGGGGTTTGCCCCATTGATCGCGCTGCCGCAGAGATGCTTCCCTGCTCGACAACCGTCGCAAAGATCAACATTTGCGCAGAAATATCCATCTCATGAACCTTGCTGTTCCAATCTGGCATGGGGCCCTTGCCAAATTGCCAAATTGTGAGCGCTACCAAATCCACTTATCTCTGCAGTGCAGCATAAATACTGCATCGCAGCAAGACACGAGGCAATATCATGGCAATTACACGATCAAACAGCGCGCTGGATGTCGTTTTCGAAGCTGGCCGCACGTTCTTTCATCAAAAGATAGACACGATGCGAAGGGCACAGGCCAATCGCAGGGTCTACCGCGCGACGTATTATGAGCTATCGGTGCTATCTGACCGCGACTTAACAGATCTGGGTATTCGGCGCAGTAGCATCAAAAAACTTGCTATAGAGGCTGCGTATGGCTGTTAACACCCAAACGGCTAGCTCAGATCGTGATCAGGCCATTACCGTATCAATCGCCTTCCTGGCTTGGATCAGAGCCACGGCAAATGCTGGCCTAAAGACTTTTCAAATGGCCAGAATGCTCTCCACTCTTTCGAGTATGAGCGACTACCAGCTCGCTCAGATCGGAAATTCGCGATCCGATATCCCGAAATATGCCGCAAAATTAATGGCTGACGATTAGAGAAGTAGACCCTCAGGACAGAAGATTGCACGAAATTTGCTGGTCCTCGCTCCTCCCAGAGTAAGCCAGCAAAAGCGGCGGCGAAAAAGCCAACAGGGAGCGCCAACGCAAAGGGCCAGCATTTTCACCTCCTCCCGAAAATGCTGGCCCAAACCAAACTGCCAAGCAGGAGCTCCGAAAAATGACCGGTGAAAGAACTTTACACGATCCGGTCGTCCGTCGTCTCCGTTTCGGCGATCAAAATGACATCTGTTAACATTTTCTTCAGTTAGATAATCAAACCCGGTGGGCGCGTTTTTGTGGAGCCATCAGCGACAAAGGAGTCTTGAGTTACGCACAGAATGTCCTTCGTTACGACGGTATCGCTTGTGGGGCGTTTGTCTGTGGCTAATTGGGGGCCTTGTGGAATTGCGCGGTCTCTTTCATTCATGGCCAGCAACAACCGAGGCTGCGTTTTCTGTCGAGACCGAGTGCCAAAGTATCGGGATTGGGGCGACAACCGGCATGATTCGCCGGAACGGGTCTGGGAGCAGCTGGGGAGCATAGACATACTTCTGCTGCCGCTTGATGATTCAGAGCATGTCATGGGGTACCCAATGGCTGAAAGGGTTATCCGGCGGACAGCGGCGCGGGTCATCATCCCGCACCACTACTTCATCTGGAATGTTGTTCTGCGCCAAAGTACACTCTTTTCCGTAGACAACTGGCTTGCGGAGCAGCCGAACGTCCAGCATCTGAAAAGTGCGAAAGCAAGCTATTGCGCGGCCAGCCTTCCATCAGTTCCCCGGATTGACAACTTTAGTGATCACGTTGCCTTTGATGTCGACGCTTGGCACCGGGACAATGGGAAGAACGTTCAGTCAACCGGGTAACCGCCCAAATACTGCCGTCTACACCTTCAGAGCCCTGAAACAATTACTCCATTATGGCGCGAATGGGAGTCAGTCTAAAATATGCGGGACTACTTCAATAGATGCGTGTCGGGGTTACGAAAACCCCGCTCATGACTTGACCGAATGGTTTCCGTCGGCTCCGCGATGCTGTGATCTTTTTGTGGCGTCAGCGGTAATCTCATCTAAGAAACGAGGTCAGTCGTCGAAGCGACCTAGCGCTGTATTTTTCCTCAGCACACCCGCCGGTAAGACGCGACCATTCATAACACCCCAAACGCCCGATTCCAGAAGCTGAGCTGCGATAACCGCGCCGCCGAGATTGAAGTCTCCATCTGACGCCGAAAGTGAAAACGGTCGCATTGCGCCTGTCAAGACAACGGTTTTGTCTGGAATCTGACCATCCAGAAACTGGGCTGTCACATCCATAGTCCCTGTTCCGTGCGTGATAACCAAAGCGTTTTCAGTGCTGTTGGAAGCGGCCCGAAGGATCGCCTCCCGGTCTGCATCGTCAAAATCAAGGCTGTCCTTCAACATGAGAACTTCAACGACTGGGAAGTAGCAGCGACCAATCTTAAGCATTTGAGAGAGGTGACTTTCGCCGTTGCTCCTAAAGCTCAGAGCCTCGGTTCGCGTGTCATGAACCTTGTCGATTGTGCCACCTGTGGCAATGATCCGAAGTTCCTTCATCTAAGCGTCCAGCAGATCAAGGATGGTTTGAGCTACATAAAGGTCCTGGACAGATAGGCCGGAGCTGTCGAATACAGTGATGTCATCGTCGCCGGATCGGCCTGTCTTCAAACCTGACAGAACTTCACCAATCGCCGTCAGCTCTGCCGCATCCTTGGCATGTTGAAACTCACCGATTTGTCTCGATTGTGCGGGCAGATCGCAGAATAATCTGGCACGGTCAAAGAGTTGGGGCGGTAATTCTTGTTTCCCTGCGGAATCTGATCCCATGGAAGCGACATGTGTACCTGGTTGTACCCATGCAGCGTCGAACAATGGCGCAATTGCTGGCGTCACGGTGACAATGATATCCGCCATGCGGCACGCCTCTTCAGCCTCCATCAATTCAGCGGAAATGCCTTCTTCATTGAGCGAAGAGACGAACTGCGCGCCTTTCTCGGAATTTCTGGTAACTACCAAAACTCGTTTCAGGTCACGGATACGAGCGAGAGCTCTCACCTCGTACTCAGCCTGATGACCTGCTCCAAACACGGCGAGCGTCTGGGCATCAGAGCGGGCAAGAGCATTGGCGGCGACTGCATTGGACGCTGCTGTTCGGTAAGCATTGAGCTTTCCGGCCTCGACCGCAGCTCCTATGCGTCCACAGCTTTGATCGAACAACAGAATGATCGAGTTGTGACGCGGCATGCCAAGCGCATCATTGCCAGGCCAATAAGAACCGACTTTAAGGCCTGCTAACTCCGCGACAGCAGAAGACTTGATAGCATAGCTATTGGTGGGTTCGCTCCCATGCGCCAGAACTACGGGAAAAATCGTGGCACGTTCGCTCGCAGCTATCAGAGCTGATTTAACGGCATCATAAGCCATTTCATGGGACGCAAGCTTAGCCGAAACCTCTTCGGGGATGTAACGCATGGGTGTTTCTCCTACCAACCGCCGAACCTTGGCCAGACATGCAAGTCAGCCTCGTGATCTGCGGGAATGACGTTGTATTCAGTGAATTGCGCGGCCATGGCACAGGCATGGTTTGGCAAAATGCGAAGGCGGGTGCCCAAAGGGAGGTCGGGCAACTCACGTTCGCTGCCTGGCCTGCGCGCGATGATTCCATGTTCCTGATTTGCTTTAATGACAATTAGGTCGGGGATCACGTGTCCGGCTTCATCACATACGACGCCATAGCCCTGATCGATACGTTGGTTTGCCGTGCAACGATCTTGCGACAATGCCATCCATCCCGCATCTACGATGGTCCAACCTTTTTGGTGTTGGTGACCGAGAACAGTTGTGAGGACAGAAAGTGCGATGTCATCAAGATCGCAAACACCGATTCCCGCCTGAACCAGATCGAAAAACGCATAAACGCCTGCGCGGACTTCGGTGACACCATCCAGTTTGCTGGCAGAATGTGCAGTTGGCGTAGATCCGATACTCACGACGGGGCAAGGCATGCCAGCATCTTGCAATGCATTGGCAGACTGAACGGCAGCGTCACGTTCTTGTTTGGCAAAAATCTCATGACCATGGCGGCCTTGGATTTCGTAGCTTTCACCCGCATGGGTGAGCACACCGCGAAGCTCAGCTGCCCCATCATGCAACACGCGACCGATCTCAAGCAAAACTGGGTCTCCGGGAACAACCCCGCTACGGTGACCGTCGCAATCCAGCTCGATAAGCGCAGGAATGGCCAATCCCAGACGGGCAGAAGCATCTGCGACGGCCCGGGCTTGCGCGACACTGTCGAGAACGACGGCGAGATCACAACCCTTAGAGCGAATGGCCGCTACTCGGTCGAGCTTCTGAGGCGTGATCCCCACGGCATAGATGATGTCTTTGACCCCTGCCTCGGCAAAAACTTCGGCTTCAATGAGAGTCGAAACTGTGGCCGGACCAGACCCGTCTGTCAGTATACGGCGCGAGATTTCTGTAGATTTCACGGTTTTTAAATGTGGGCGCAAAGAAACACCCAAGCCGTCTATCTGTTTGGCAAGACGTTGGATGTTCCGCATCATCTTGGTTTCATCAAGAACGAGTGCAGGGGTCTGCAAATTCTTGAGTTGGGTTTCTTCGAATGACATTGCGACTCCTTTGCTTAATGTCAGGCTTTTAGCTGAAATTGTCGTCAGCCTCTATTAACATGAACTGCATCTTGCATTAAGCTGGACTTAATGCTTGAAACACCTGATCTAAAGTTCTTCACAACTTTGGCCGCGGCACCGTCACTGGCAGCGGCTGCACGTGAATTAGAAGTGACGCCGTCTGCGGTTTCGCAACGCTTAGCACAGATCGAGGCTCGGCTTGGTCTGCGTTTGGTCGAAAGGGGTCGCGGCCCAGTCGTATTGACTGCAGAAGGGGACAGGCTTGCACGCCGTGCCAAGACGGTTCTTACCGATCTGTCACGCCTAAACGATGAACTTGTGGGTTTACGCGGGGACGTAGCTGGCCCCCTTCGTATCATCGCACCCTTTGGTTTTGGCCGTATCCACATCGCCCCAATCATCGGAAAACTTGTCCTGGAGTTTCCTAGCGTAACACCAGACCTCGTGTTGAGCGATGACCCCTACGGCGCTGCTGCCTCCGACAATTGGGATATAATCATCCACATCGGCCAACTCGCTGATTCCACATTGATTCAGCGAAAACTCGTATCAAATAGAAGGTTTCTTTGTGCAACACCGGATTACCTCAAAGTGCATGGAGAACCACGTCACCCTCAAGAGCTTCTTAAGCATGCTTGTGGTGTAATACGCGAGGATCATGCTGATGTTACAATGTGGGGTTTTAAGGACCCAAAAGGCTCTCGCCACTCGGTCCGAATTCGCCCGGCCTTTGCCAGCAACGATGGTGAGGTGGTCAAGGCTTGGGCCTGTCAGGGGCTGGGAATTGTAATGCGCTCGGAATGGAGCATTGCAAGGGAACTAAGAGAAAATAAGCTGAGGCTTGTCATGGAAGACTACACGCTTTCAAGCGCTGACGTTATTGCGCTTGTTAGTCCCAAATCACTTAGAACGAAACGTGTTGAGCGCCTCATAGACAAACTCATTGAGGAAGGATGTGTCGCAAACTCTGGGGTCTAGTTGACGAGCATGCATGATCTGAGGTTTTTACTGGTCGAATAATTTTCGAACAAGTTACCTGAGCATGATCTTGTTAAAGGGCTGTCATTTCCCCAAGGATGCAGTTTTGTACGCTGTTTTCTTCTATCTGCGGTACACGGTGTCCTTTCGTGACTTGGAAGAGATCATGGCTGAGCGCGGTGTCCGAGTTGACCATGCCACGTTGAAAAGGTGGGTGGTGAAATACTCGAAGAGTAACACGCTAAAACGAGGCTTCCCGATCGCAAATTAGCGAAGATTGAGACCCAATGACAATGAACTCGGGCCGGAACGGACCTACCCTATGTTCACCAGGTTGTTCTTTGTATCACGGGAGTTCGTAGTCCAGTTCAAACCACTCAAATAATCAACGCGTGGAATTGGAGCTATCCTGTTGCAGTCGACTAATCTGACAAAAGCAGCAAAGAAATTGACCAGGATTCCAGAGAATTCACGATAGCACTACACTACATGTTTCTTGTCTCCGGGTGAAAAGCTTGATGGTCAGTGCGTTTGTTAATCAGTGAAAAAAGAAGCTTAGAGAATCCCGGAGACACCGCACAACTGTAGCCGCAGCCGCTTGTGCATAAGTAGGAGAACCATGCATGCCTGAAACAACCTATTGGTTGCGGCAACACGCGGTTGAGTTGCACAACTTAGGCATCCTGGATTTAACTGATCCTAAGGCCTATCCAATTTGGCTGGCAGCTGATCTGATAGATCAATTAGAGGCGCAGCTTGCCCAGTACATATCAGGTACTTTGATTGTAGAGCCAAAGAGTGCCGAGCACGCGCAAGCGATGATTAACGAGGCCGTTGCTTATATCAATTCCGAAAAAAACTGTTTTGAGTTGCCAGAGACTACGTCTTGACTGCAGTTCAACATCACATTCGAGCCTTTTAATAGCCCAAAATACTACACTTGCCGCGATGATGTCTTTGCGCCGAGCGCTATGAAGGGAACCAAGATGCAGGGGATGAGGGTGACCAGCCCTGCAATTCCCAAGAATGCCGAGGCTAGATTGATGCTGTCAGATGTGAAGCCAATGAGTATTGGACCAACAACATAAGCTATGTTCCCTATTGCAGAAGCTCGGGTAATCGCGAAGACACGGTGATTGTCGGACACGTATTGCCCGAGGATGGTAAGTGCAAAGGGTGAAATCAATGCAAGAGAAAGTGACGCCATCGTAAAACCAACATAGGCTTGAGTGGGTACAGAGGCGGTTGCTGCGATCGCGAGGCTTATTGCCGCTGCAGTAGCCGCGGTAGCAAGTACGATAATCGACTTTATTCGTTGCGCTAGCCAATTCCCGGTAAGCAGTACAATACCGTTGGCCAAAGCAGCCAGTGCTGGAGCATAAGATCCTTCACCTGGATCGCCGCCCAGATCCCGCTCAATAAACAATGCTGACCAGTCGCTAGTGGGTTGTCCGGCAAGGTATTCAATAAAGATGATCGCTGACACCATTGCGAATACAAGTCCCAACCTTGAACGGCCAATCACACTATCCGTGATCTTTTTCGCAGGTTCTGCGCGCATCCAAAAGGACAAAGCTAACATGAGAACGCAAATCCCGAACAAGATGGAAAAAGTCGAATACCCTGCTTCGCGAGCCAGACCAGCCATGAAGGCGGCGACTGCGTACGAAAAGGAATAGAATGACCAGGTCATCGCCATAAGTGGTTGCTCGCGACGTGCTTCAACTTCGGAAACACGCGCGTTCGACAGCACATCACTTTGGCCAATCCAAAATGATATGAAGAAAAACGTTGCAGCCAGCCACCATATCGAAGTCAGCAGACCGGGAATAAGCAGGAGCAGTGCCGCCAAGCATGTTGTGATGGACATGGAATAGGCTCTGAGCCTTTGATCGACCAAAGGTGCCGCCAGCATCCCAACCACACCGCCAATGGCTGATATCAAAAACGCGATCCCAAGTTCGGTGTCCGTAGGGTCCGTCAGTTCGACAAATCCGGGTACCATCGCCGCAATTGCTCCCCACAACATACCTTGGGCTACGAATGCAACAATTGCAGGGCGCGTCTCTGCGAGCTGAATCAATCCGACCATAAGCAGCAAAACTCTTTGGAAAATGCGAAAACCACCGCCCTCAACCTTCAACTCTAGGCATAACTGGTTCAAGTGTTTTCGTTGTAAGCATGTGCTTTTCGTAGCACTCCTTCATGGCCGAGACGATCGAAGATCGCCTTATACCTTTCCAATCCACCCAGACGGAAAAAGGCGCAATACTCTATCAGCAAGTCAGAACAGGTATGAAAGCCTCAAGTCACCACCAAATGTTTGTTCATTCTCACCCAATAGTGCGCCAACCGAGAGTTTCAGAGTTGTCTGCTTGCCAATCCGGCCTGCAATGCGTGCCTTTAGCTCAAAGAACTGATCGTCATAATTCGATGTCGACCTGAAGGTCCCCGCAGTTGCGGCGTGATCAACTGCCGAGACGTCGCTTTCAAAGTCATCGCCAAAAATGCCCAGGTAGCCAACGCCAAAGCGCATATCCATCGGGCCGTTTTTGGTTTCAAGATCCCATCCGAATTCGACACCTGGGTTTATCGAGTACTTGGTTGTCGATGAAGAACCAATATCAAGACTGAACGGCAGCGATCCACCGATTTCGCTCCCATCTTGTCCTACCCACGTCACGCCAAGGTCGAAGTAAGGTTCGATGAATGAGCCACCAGACCGTTCAAAGAGCTGCGAAACACGCCCATGTAGCGCCAGCCAGCTATTGGAGATATCGTTTTCAGTCGGCGACACACTGAAGCTGTCTAGACCATTTCGGGTCAGGCTATAGTCACCCCGTCCACCTGACAGCGAAAGTGCATAGGTACGATTTTTGTTTTCGCGTTTGAGGACCGCACCGACGTTGTATCGGTCGCCATCGCCAGAAGAAATTGATGTGCTGTAGTTCACGCCTTCGTAGGACAACGCACCGCCCAAGAACCATCCATCCGAGACCTCAATCTGAGCACCCCCTGCCATACTCCAAGTGTTTTCATCAAATGAAAGATCGCCATTGTTTGCGTCCGCATTTCGCGTCAGGCCACCAAAGGAAAACCATGAACAAGTTCCCTCATGCGAATAGGAAATCTGCCCGTCTTCATTTGCTTCTGGACAAGACATCAGACGCTCTGAAAACCGGTATGAGCTTCGCAATGACGCGTCCGCCAAACGTAAGACATCAGCACTTGCAACATGCTCGTAAATCTCGACCACTTCTTCGACTGTTTCGACGGCAAGTAACGGGAAAACAAATGCGTCCACATTTGTGAACTCATCGCTGCCCGACGCGACAGCTGTGTTACGCGCATCTGCCAGTCTACCCAGGTATCCTGCAACCGAGTTTAGGTTTGGATTAGAGGCATAAGCGCTGGACTGAGAACGCGTAGTATCTCGGGTGTCATTCACCCCAGAACTTATCGGCTCAGATTCCCAGGCTGCATAGTTAACATCATAATTTAGCGAAAGAATATCTTCCCCATTGCTGGTAGTCTTTGCCAGACTATAGGTGACAATAGCGGTGTCACTAACAGTCAGATCGGTGGTTTCCACAGTGGTTGCTCCATGGACAATCTCAATGCTTCCTGTCGCGCTATTGATAGGCAAATGATCAACCGGGTTGGCCACGACAGTCCCTTCAAGGGTCGCCGGGCCATCCTGGATCGAAATCAAATCGCCAGAGTTGCTGTCAAAGTCGAAGTCAACCCAAAGAGATCCCGTATCAGATTGTGTGATTGAACCGGTTAGCTGAGTGGTGGCCACATCGCCTAGCGTTCCTCCCACGCTACCGATTGACCCGGCTGACATAGTGCCGTTGTTGGTCAATTGTGACGTGCTCGTCCCTAGATCGAAAACAATTCCAAGACCAAGCGATGCGTCCTCATAGTTGTTAAACGCATTCTCGGTGGCAGAACCATTTCCCTTTGTCGCAACCAGCGATACTGAGCCCTCCCAGATGCCGTAGTTGTCCACAGCCATTTCGCCATCATGGTTCTTCAACGCATAGCCATATGTAACACCCTCTAAGGAAAATGCTTCTGACCGCTTTATGGTGCCGTGGTTGACAAGACTACTGTCACTATTCCCCATTCCCCAAAGAATGGCTTCTGTCGTGTCTTCGCTGGCGGTGATCGATCCCCCCTCGTTGACCGTTAACGAGATCGCGCCATCGCCATCATAGCCATCGCTTTGCAGAAATACGCCACGGCCATCCACTCCGGTCGCGGTGATATCGCTATTCACGATCAAGGTCACATCACCTGCATCCTGACCACCAGCGGAGCCAGCATCAACATCCGCTCCGCTGACACTTTGAGCAAAAACTCCCACAGCACCGGCACCCGAGACCGATATAGGTGCATTCACCGTGACATTCACATCACCGCCTGCACCATTGTCTGCTCCACCACCGGCCCAAGATATGGCTTCGCTTTCAGCATCGGTAATCAAGCCGCCCCAGCTTGACGCACCGCCACCACCGCCAATCGATTGAGCCCAAACGCCATGTCCGCGAATGCCGGTCGTGGATATTCCCCCAGACCCGTTGCTTGCATTTCCAATTGTAACGTCGACTTCACCGCCGTCGCCACCGTCGCCCGCGACCAAAGCTGTCCCCACGGCAATACCAACGTTCAGATCAACGCCAAATTCACCAGTCAACGCACGCGCAACAGCGCCTGCGCGACCGCCTCCGCCACCTACAGACTGAGCGAAGACGCCCATTGCATCAATTCCTGTGGTAGCGATGTAACCTGTCGACTCAACCTCGACCGTATGGCCATTTCCGCCATTTCCACCGGTTCCACCAACGGCGAACTCACCAATACTACCCGCACCCGTCGACGCGGTGCCGCCATTGCCGCCGCCTCCGCCGATGGATTGCGCAAGGATTGCGTCTGCCGCAAATCCTGCGGTCGAGATCGAACCGGAATTGGTGACAGTAACAGCGTCACCATCACCGCCGCTTTCCCCTTGGCCACCAACTATCGCGGAAACGGATGTGAAAGAACGGACATTGCTAAAGCCTTGACCTGCTGCAGCCGAGATATACCCCAGAACTTCGTCAGCCGTGGCATCCGGCAGAACGTACTCAAGCCCGAGCGAACCACCGCCGCCATTGCCGCCACCGCCTCCAATCGATTGTGCAAAGATGCCGTAGCTTTCAGTGCCCTCTGTCTCGATCGTTGCAGCGTTGTCTACGACAACCACACCACCATCGCCGCCATTTGATCCGTTGCCACCAATCTCGATATTGGCTTTCGCCGAGTAGGTTGTTTTGGGTGAATCCTCATCGGTTGAGGAGGCACACGTGACCGAGCTTGGCAGGACCGCATTGTTGAAGGTGCACGCCCCTACAATACTTTGATTGTAACCCGAAACGGAGCCTCCGTCACCGCCCCCACCCCCAACGGATTGCGCAAAAATACCGTAAGAAATACGGTCCGCCACCTTGTTACCGTCATCGTCGTATTCTTCGTATCCCACTTTGATGTTGCCGGTATTGTTGACCGTGACATCACCGCCATGGTTGCCACTGCCGCCTTTGCCGCCGACCGAAATCCCAACATTGACGTTACCCGTCTTGTCGGTCGTACCTTGTTGGCTGGAGGTATAATCGAAAATGGCGGTCCCTGCGTTTCCAGCGCGACCGCCTCCGCCACCGACGGCCTGGGCATAAAGGCCGTGCGACTCTACACCATTTGTTGTCACGGAGGCCGAATTCGTTACGGAAACGTCACCTGCAGTTCCGCCCCCTGCACCCGACCCACCTACGGCAGCTTCAAAGTTTGCGCTACTGCTCTCGGCCATTTGGATAGCAGCAGCAACAGCATTCCCACCATAACCGCCGTCACCACCAATTGAAGTTGCCATGATCCCGTCAGAATAAGCGCCAGCGGTGACAATCGAGATCGTGTTTTCAACGTTCACATCATCGCCAACGCCGCCTGATCCTCCGTCCCCACCGACTGTGACATCGGCTTGCATTCCAGCGTCAGAGCTGAGCGTGAGTGCGCCCGAATAGGACGAGCCACCGAATCCACCATTTCCACCAACGCTCGAGGCAAGAATACCCCGTGAGGCATAGCCGTAGGTCGTAATCAGGTTCGACGAGTTTACCGTAGATGTTGAAGTTGCGACCGTAACGGTACCTGAAGAACCGCCACCACCACCGGCGCCGCCAATAGTAACACCGGTTTGCGCTGAGTATTCTCCCGCGCTCAGGCTACCTGCCGCGGAGAACGCACCATGACCACCGCTGCCACCTAGGCTCATAGCCATGATTGCGTCCGCATAGTCACCTGAAGTTAGCACTTGGCCCGACTGTTCAACCGAGACGTCACCGCCGGTTCCACCACCTCCACCTTCACCACCAACTGTGACCTGAGCCTGCCCCATCGAGGATGTCGTGCCCGAGATCGCGGCAGTTGCGCTACCGCCGCCGCCTCCAACGCTCATAGCCTTGACAGCAGTTGCATGATCTCCCGCAGTCTGGACGAGGTTGTCCGTGGAGACAGATACATTGCCAGCCGTGTGCCCCCCGCCTCCGTTTCCTGATACTGAAACTGTGGCTGCTCCGGTCGATGTACCGTCTCCTGCGATCGAGATACCGCCGCTACCCCCGCTGCCGCCAACCGACTTGGCCAGGATCCCAATGGAATTATCTCCAGCTGTAGAGACTGTGCTGGCTATTCCCAAAGTCACATCCGCAGCATCGCCGCCGCCGCCACCCGTTCCTCCAACCGCAAGGTTTACTGCACCCGAACTCGTTAACGATCCTGCAATTGTCATCGAACCGTGGCCGCCACCGCCACCGATTGATTGCGCGTTGATCCCGATTGCAGAACTTCCTTCTGTGCTAACCGCAGTAGTATCATCCATGGAAACCGAAACACTACCAGCATCGCCACCTGCCCCACCAGCCCCACCGATGGACAGATCTGCATCAGCCGTGGACGAACCAGTTGCTGCAACAACGAGCGCCGCATTACCGCCATTGCCGCCAACACTTTGTGCGAAAACACCGTCCGAGGCGTCGCCCGTGGATGAAATTGCAGCTGTTCCAGTGATATCCACGGAAACCGTGTCAGCAGATCCACCACTACCTGCGGCACGTCCAACTGCTGTCGAGAGGCTGATGTCCGAAACGGCATTAGCATCAATCGAGATGCCGGACGACCCACCACCGCCGCCTACTGACTGTGCCTTTACGCCGGTGGAATTGTCTCCGGACGTGGCCACATTACCGGCACTGCTCACCGTCACAGCGCTGGCGTCACCGCCGGTTCCGCCCTCACCGCCAATAGACGTACTGGCCGCAATGTTTGAAGAATTTGCAGAAGAAATGGACATTCCACCAGTGCCGCCGCCACCGCCGACCGATTGGGCATGGATACCTGCAGAATGATCTCCTGCAGTTGTCACGCTTGTCATGGCCGAGGCACCATTCGCTCCGGTAAAGGACACCGCAGCGCCGTCACCGCCAGCTGAGGCATCGCCACCGGCACCTACGGACATATCAATCACTGCACCTGCGCTGGCCGAAATGCCGTATCCGCCATCTCCGCCGCCACCGCCAATCGATTGCATGTAAATGCCGGTCGAGTGGTCACCCTGGGTTTCAACAGCACCGGTTCCCGTACCGACCACGGCGATGGCCCCGCCATCGCCACCAGCTCCGCCATTGCCACCAATCGCAGAGGAGAACTCTGCGCCGACCGAGATCGAATTCGACCCTGATCCGCCGCCACCGCCGGCACTCTGCAAAAAGATTCCGTCGGAATCCTCGCCTTCGGTAGAGATAGTCGCTCCACCGGATGACCCCACGGCCATGTTTAGGGTGGCATTAATGGTGCCACCATTACCACCGTCGCCGCCAGTACCGCCAATTGAGGTCATTCCGCTGGTAGAATGGCCTCGACCACCGCCGCCGCCGATTGTCTGGGCGTGCAAAGCATCAGAATATGCACCTATGGTCCCGATCGTTCCGTTAAGATCTATAGTGACTGCGCCGCCATCACCGGCGGAACCCGCATCGCCGCCAATGGCAACAAGTCCGGTCGAAGATCCCGATGCCCCACCGGAGCCGCCCTGACTTTGCAGGACAATGGCATCCGAGTAGTCTTTGTTGGTATTGACGGCACCACGACCCGTGAAGGATACCGCTCCACCGTCACCACCAGCTGATCCATCGCCACCTAGCGCGACAATCCCGTCGGCCGAGCCGCCGATGCCACCTCCGCCGCCAACCGATTGAACATAAGCAGCAACGCCATAGTCGGAATTCGTGACAATGGTGGTCTCATCATAGAGTGTCAAACTCGCTCCGGCGGATGCTCCTCCTGCCTGCCCGCTAGCTCCATAAGTGTCTAGGCCAGAGCTTGAGCCGCCTACCCCACCAAGCCCGCCGACCGATTGCAAGACCAAACCATAGACCCCGCTGTCCGAGGATCCAGCATCCAGATGTCCGTTGAAATCCAAACTTACATTGCCGGCACCACCACCGCCGCCACCGCCACCGGATTTCCCACTCGACAATCCGCCGCTGCCATCGCCCCCATCGCCGCCGCTACCACCAAGTGATTGCAACACAATGACTGGCCGATGGTAGTTTTCAATTATGTTGCCGCTATTGCTTAGGTCAACGATAACGTCTCCGCCGATACCACCCTCGGCTCCGTCGCCTCCGCTAGCTTTGTAACCATTGCTTCCATCGCCACCAGACCCACCGTGCCCGGCCTGCGACTTAAATGTAAAAGTCGGCTCAACGGAATCGTGATCATACCATATGATATACCCTTGGCTTGCATCGAAATTAATGTCACCGCCATCGCCACCGGTTCCACCATTTCCAGCCTTGCTATCATCCAGATCACCACTTGCGTTGCCACCATGCCCACCCTCGCCGCCGATGGATGAAACGTTCAGATAGGTTTGCGTACCAGTTTGTTCGTTGTTCAGGTAATTGTAGAGCGTGAAATCGATGTCGGCACCGGCCCCACCGACGCCGCCTTTACCTCCGGTTGCGGTCTTTAACACGCTAAAGCCTTCACCGCCATGGCCGCCTTCACCACCTTGGCCAGTCACCGACAAAAGTTGAATATCGGTATCAACGCCTTGTGTTTTTCCAATGCTGAGCGTGATCGATTCACCACTTCCCCCGGCTCCACCCTCACCGCCATGGCCGTTACCTAGATCAGACTTTCCCGAACCGCCTTCTCCACCATCTCCGCCATAGGTCCCGAGGGTAACGTCGGTGCCCGACATGAGACCAGAATCCCAATACAACAAAACTGGGCCACCGGCTCCACCGTCGCGTCCATCGCCACCTTCATGAGTTGAGGTCGAGGTGTCGCTGCCATTGTCGTTTCCGCTGTGCCCTTTTCCACCTGTGCTGGTCGAGTAAACGACGCTCCCGGTCACTTGTATGCCATAAGTCTCGTCACCGTTTTGACCGTCAACGACGATCTCAAGTTCGCGACCGCTCGTACTGTCGTCAGTGTGGTTCTCACCTTCTTTGCCTGTGGACGTAAACCAGAGGCCATAGTTCACACTGTCTGATTCATTGGTCAGGAAATCCGTCTGCTGATCCATATGGATACCATAGTAGTCACCGCCTGCCGTATCGGACCCGTCCGTATCTTCTTCTTTGAACGAAGTGAGATCGCCCTGACACCGCCAGGTGGTCACGTCGGATTCGAAGTAGCATTCATCTGCCAGCGCCTGCGACCAACCAAAAACCGTGAACATCACAACCAGGGATGAGGGTGTTCCGGACATGACAAAAGCATGCGAAATCGTTGAAATCGGTTTCATGTAACGTACCCGTTTTTTTGTTCTTCAGAGCAAACCTCGGCTCACTCATTTTGATCCAAGACGTAACAATTCAATCCGGGTCGTTCATTGTCACAGCGTCTCAGTCTGCAACTGAGGAAATGACCGCGATCTTTACCTCAAAAGTGTCTGTAGTTTCTGGACCTTATTGGGTGGGCGGCCCTTGATCTGCCATCAGGCAGGTCGTCGAGATGGACTACATCAGAACCGCTTTAGTTCAACTTAGCCCGCGGAATGTGAGACAACTCCTAGTTCAGAAATCGGAGTTGAACGGATCGACCTGCAATTGGTCGGTCATGTTCCCGAGAAACATACACGTCAAACCCGTTTGTATTTTCGCCATAATTGAAACAAACTCTGAAAATACTCATTTAGGTGTATGTTAAGTTTAGAAGCTGACCTATGGTTGTGTCCTGATGTTGAGGAATGGCACGGGAGTATTGATCCATACGATGCCACCAGCGCCGGGACACTAAACAACGACACACTGGCTTATGTCACATTCGGCACCGAGCGGAGTGAGTTTTGTTACATCGGTTAGCCATGATGGAGCATTTGTGAGCAAGTGAGCAGCACAGGAAAACCTGCCCAAGAGGGTCATGACCCAGTGCCGATGTTAACGATGACTTCTTCGTGCTCACTGGAAGAACAAATGGATTTCGCGTTGGACACCAATCGCGAGGGATTTGATGTTGATTTGGCAACAGATCTCGAGCGGGTGAGTATCGACCAAAAGATGTGGTTCGCAGACAGTTTTGCCCTTTCCGCCGGAACGTGGAATGGCCTTGCCTTTTCTCGCATTCCCAACAAGCATTCACTGAATGACGTTTTCGCGATTGAGATCCTGTATTCGGGGGTCGAGCACTGCCATACTTCAGGCGACCGATCAGAATTCAAAGTTTCGACAACCCATATGCATTCGGGTAGCGAGTATCGAGATGCCTTGGAAGATGCGACTACAGCGGGCCTCTACGTCCCAATTGAAGCTGTCGGGTTTGATCCTTCTAAACACACAGAGCACCTGTTTCATTCATTGGATTCATCAATAGGCGCGCTTATTGGAACTGCCCTGCAGAATGTAGTCCAACGTATGCCCTACATGCCCGCAAATGACGTGCCTGACGCTATTGAAGAAGTAACAGATCTGGTCCGCGACCTTATTCTGACCAATCGAAAAGACGTTAATCGGGGCAATGTTTCACGCGCCCGTAGGCTGGCGATTGACGCTTATATCGACGAACACATCTTTGACACGGCGCTGAACGCCAACAAGCTTTCAAGCGAATTCGCGGTATCCCGCGCAAGCCTGTACCGTCTATTCGAAGCTGACGGTGGTGTAGAAGCCTATATCATAAAGCGAAGATTGCACCGCACCTTGTTGACACTCAAGCGCACGACATCGAAACGCGGAGCCATACGCCGGGTATCGGAGAGTTTCGGCTTTTATGATGCCGGGAACTTTACACGTGCTTTCAAAAACGAATTTGGCTTTAAGCCATCTGAGGTTCTTGGCACGGGTGAAATCCAAGTCACAAATCTGGTATAGTTGATACTGGTTAGAAACGAACCCGGGTACGAAACGGTACAACGCGTTAGCTGCCTGAGAAACTTGGGTTCTGCGACCTTGGGAATTTCAATCGTAAATTTTGGTCCCGTTTCGATTGAAACCATCAACTTATTCTAGGCTCAAGACTCATCGCCAGTATATGACCAAATACTAGATGCGATCCCTGAATCGCCAGTTCCAATCAGAGTTGATTGACCCACTTTCTGACCACATTGCCTTTGCCGTGCGGACTTGAGCCATAGATGCGCTCCCAAACCGAGCAGAAACTTGGCTTCACTGTTTCTTCAACAGTGATCCGGCATTTGATTTAGCCGATTTACGAAGAATCAGATTGAGACGTGGAGACAGTGATCTGCCGCATTCGAGCCGTATTATTTTTACACGCTAAAGGTGTAAATAGGTGCGCACTTTATTTTCGTTAACGATTTCAGCGGCTTAAGAACCGCAAACTTGTCAGTCGAATACTGAATTGTCAATTGTTTTGGCAGGTGAAGGCGTTTGCGTTGATTCAGCATTCAACGCAGTGCGAATTCGCAGCTGGAATTGAAAGAATGGCTGCCCGTATCACCTGAAACTGCCGGAAATCAATTCGGGGTAATCCCGGAGTGCATTTCTAACGACATGGCAATTCCTGGTTGCAAATTAAGTAGTTAGGGATCGGAACTTTGAAGAATACCATCACAAATATCACACCCGCATATCAGTCATCATATCTGCTGCGGGGCGGGCGTATGACAAAACACAAGGGTCAGGTGGCCAGTTTTGCACCGACCCTTGGGCGATTGGGCAGACATGTCGCATCAGGTGTGCTTGGCTTGGCTCTGCTAGTTAGCGGTGGAACTGCTCATGCAGGTGTTTGCTCGGGGACCGCCACCCCTGGCAGTTTTCTCTGTAACGGAGGGGCAAACCCCGCCTCTGATATCCCTGTCTACATCAATCGAAACGGACCAGTCATCGTAACAACCGAGGGGGGTTTCGATCTGAACATCAACAGTTATCCCAGCAACAATGCTTTTGATTTAACTGGTAGCGCGATCAACTTCACCGATGGAGTCGCTTCAACAATCACTGCCTTGGGCTCGAACTCCAATGGAATAGATGCGGATGTTCAACTTGGTTTTTCGGGCGATATTCAGATTACTTCAAATGGCATTATCAGGGCTGGACGCGCAGGGATCTTTGTAAGGCAAGGAGGGTCCGGAGGAGTTCGGATAAACACCAGAGATGTGACCGGTCAAAACACCCACGGAATCTTCACGAGGACAGACACCGGAGGAACCGGTGACGTGGAAATAAGTGCAGGAGAAGTCAACAGCAGACTGGCCGGTATTCACTTGGTTCATTTCGGAGGTGGTGATGTCCGGATTGATGCCGGGAACATTAACAGCACAAACGGAGAAGGCATAAGCGCGATTTCTCTTGCAACCACCGACTATGACATGACGGTTACCGCACTTGGCTTGATAACCAGCGGAGGACCGGGAATTGCCGCACGACACAATGGTACCGGGACCTTGGCGATCACGGTTCTGGGTTCGATCGATAGCCAAGGTGGGGCTGCCATCGGTGCTGAAACCTTAGCCGGACAATTGTCTACGATCGACATTCTAAGTGGTGCGACGGTTGTTTCGCGCTCCGGTCGGGCGATCACGAACAATGAAGGCGACAGCCGGGTGACGGTTGAGAACGGATCTATCGTTCTTGGTGATGTTGTGCTGGGCGGCGGCCGGGATGAGCTGATAGTTGAAGGGGCTGCGGATATCAGTGTACCGTCGCGCATTGACGGCGGCGACGGTACCGAAGATCACCTGACGCTATCGGGGGTATCGGGCCGATTTGACTTCGATCCGTTTATGAACTGGGAACACCTGACGCTAAGCAATGATTCCGATTTGGGAATAACCTCATTCTTCGCCAATCAGTTTGACACGATTGAGATTGACAGTGGTGCGATCATGAATGTGTTGCCCGGATCAGTCATTGAGAGTGATCTGACTGTTCAAGCAACTGGCAACCTACGGGCACAAGCAGGATATGTGACCCGATATCTTTTGGACGGCAGTGTTTTAAATGACGGGTTGATCTCGGTTTCTGACACCGTTGCCGGTGACGAGTTGTTCTTTGGCCGGAATCTGTCAGGCAGCGGTACAATTGAACTGGATGTGAATTTCACCAACGGAGCAAACGATTTCGTGCAAGTGGACGGTGACAGCGCAGGGGCCAGTCAAGGCTTAGGGGTGCAAAAGATAGGCAGCGGCAATGGTCGTTTACAGGAGTTCACGCTTGTCAGAGTGTCGGGCTCCAGCACTGAAACCGATTTTCGCCTTGTTGATGCGGATTTCGTTACAAATAGCGGCGCACAGGCGATCAGTGATGGCACCATTTCCTACGTACTGGAATACGATGCCGCCGCCGGAACATTCGTTCTGACGCCATTTACCCGCCCGGGAACACCTGGAGGTGTGAATGGCAATCCTGGTGGAGATTTCCTGGCTGCAAGTGCCCAGCAAGCGAGCGATCACATGGCCTTTTCAAGTGCATTGCAGCGTGTTCGGATTGCAACGCGAAGCAGCGGCACTGAAGCCAATACGGTCAGTCGATCGCTTAACAAACTGACATCGACCACGCGACCCTTGGTCTGGGTTCAGGCCGAGGGACAGCGTGACCACTACGAATCCGGTGGCCGGGATGTAACAACCAACAGCGGCGGCTTGCGATTTGGCGCCGGTCTGCCCTTGGGTGAAGTCGCGGGTGGGCAAGTGTTTGGTGGGCTCGAGTTTGGTGTAAGCAGCCTATCAACCGACATAAGCACTTCTTTGACCAGTGCCGATGTCTCGACCGACGCCTATGACGCGACACTCAGCGCGCTTTGGGTTGCGGATAGTCTGCTCTATGTCGACGGTCAGCTTCGCTATGGGTATTTTGATAGCACCACTCGCCCCAACGGGGGCGAGTCTGTGGACACCGACAGCAGCGGGTACGGGATATCTGTCGAGATCGGTAAACCATTTGCGATGCAAAACGGGCTGACGCTCATTCCGCAATTACAGCTGATGTACAGCGATATTGACATGGACGATGTTGCGGATCTGGCAGGCGGTGGTCAAACCGGCTCATTGGTAGATGGTGATACTCTAACAGCGCGGTTCGGGATGCGTGCAGAGCGCGCTTTTTCAGACTACTCAGTTCTCTATGGTCAGATCGACTATTATTACGCATTCGACGATGAAACCTCGGTGGCCTTCGGCCAGAACACGGTGCTGACGGAGCGTGGCCAGAACGCCGTCGCGCTGGCCCTTGGCGGCAATATCGAACTGTCAAGCCGAACGCGCGTGTTTGGCGAACTTATCGCCGAAACCGGACTGGGCGGCAGTTCTGACGACTACGCCTTTGGCGGAAACATTGGCTTTGAGTTCAGGTTTTGAAAACTAGCTAATGCAACCTCACCCAACACAGCGAACCTTAACAGGAACTAAATGGGGGCGATCACTACGCAAATGAGGTTCTTCATGACGTGAGGCTATCGTTTCAATCTATGCCTCCCCCCTCCTGCATTGATGTGAAACGTCAAACCGCGACGCGCTTGGAACCCACAGTTTTCGACGCGCCCTTAGCGGGCCTCCACTCCGATCCCTGGCTCGCTAAACTGCCGTCGCAGCTCGCAACAGCTGCGGCGGCTTTTTTTCGGTAGAGTTTGAGGAAAGCGAACGGGTTGTGTCGCAAACTTTGGCGTTGATCAGAGCTACCACTCTGATTGGGTGGATTTATCCGGCGAGCTCTGCAAATTGACGGAATCCGCTTGTCGAAGGCCCAAGCTGGCCCTTGCGGATCATGTGGGCGGTCTCGATCCCTGCAAATGTCGCTGCAGCTGAGACGAAGCTTTTAAAGCCGAGCATCGGCCTCATGAGTCGCTTGATGAACCGGTGATCCTGCTCGATATTGTTGTTAAGGTATTTCGACCTGACGGTGTCGATCTGGTTCTGTCGCAAACTTTTTGGATGGCAGAACATCAGTGGAATTGATTAGCAGTTTACCCCGCCAGTTGGGCGAACTGCTGAAACGGACGGAGTTTGGGTGTGAATTGACCTTTGCGGATCATGTTGACCAGTTCTATGCCTGCCAGGACCGATGCGGCTGAAGCGAAAGATTTGAAGCCCAGCATGGGTCTGATCCTTCGTTTGATGAAGCGGTGATCCTGTTCAATGATGTTGTTGAGGTATTTCCGCCTGACCATATCGATCGGGATCGGACAACCAAAGCCTTTCAACATCTTGTTGATCGCCTTGATGCCAGCAGTATTGGCACCACTTTTGTCGATGACGATCTTGCGTGGCAATCCGTTCAACTCGAGAGCGCGGGCGAAGAACCTCGTCGCAGCGGCTTTGTTCCGGCGCTCGGACAACATGAAATCCAGGGTCTTGCCGTGTTTGTCGATCGCTCGGTAAAGATAAACCCATTCGCCTTTTACTTTCACATAGGTTTCATCCATGCGCCACGAACGGTCTGCGGGACGCTTTCTATACCGCCCTGTTTCAGCAAGGGGACCTGCATATCGACTGACCCAACGGTTTAGCGTCGTATGATCCAGATCAACGCTACGTTCCGCCATGATTTCTTCCAGATCCCGGTATGAAACACCGTAGCGGAGATAGAAGAAAACCGCGTGAAGGATCACGTCTTTCGGAAAATGCGCGCCCTTAAATGAGATCGTCACGGCCTGCTCCTGTCATGTTCCAGCACGCGCTACAAGAAATGCACTCGAACTGACAGGTAGGGGCGAAGTTTGCGACAGAACCACGTAAACGTTTGCCTCAGCGACATTAGCATTTACCCAAATTCCTCTAGCGAGCACCTCCAAAGGATCTTGAATCCATAATGATCATTTATTCCTCATTTTGATCATTACCTTGACAGTAGTAGAATTCGCCTCTGCGAACCAATCCAGTCAGCTCTTTGATTTTTTTGACGACGAGACCGACCTATCCCGGTCTCGTCACAGGACTAACCCAGATGGTTGCCAATCTTGTCGATCAGTTTTTGAGCCTCATCAACTGAAATTTCCCGCCCGCGTATCCTGAGGCGGAGTTCCCCAGATGTCACCTCGGCCTGAATTGTGCCGCCTGTGGGAATGATAACCGGTGTCAAGCGTTGCACCTTCTGCGGGCGCCCGCCGCGTGATTTAGCTTTTTCCGCGTCCGGCACGCCCTTGATCGCAGCTTCAAGCAGACCCCATTCGGACTTGGAATCCAACGGGCCGGCGCCAGCCAATGCCTGACGCAATCTGGTTTGTGCCCCGTCCCGCAATGCCGAAGCAAGCTTGAGCCCGGCCTTTTCTGACAACGACACGGGATGCTGCAGCAAATCCCCCAACGCTTCATGCACCATAGCAAAGCTACGGACCTTGGACCGTTTGGCTTTGGACGCAGCAGCAAAAAGCACATCGACAGCGGCCTCGGTTGAAGCAAAAACCCCCTGCCCTGCCGCCAGAACCGCGACGCGCCCGCGTTCATAAGGGCTGAGGTTCGAGCGCAGCTCATTCTCTTCCACCATCGAGACGTAAGCGCCCTGCCCTGTTCCAGCCTCACGGACAAATGCAGGAATCTCGATGAACCGAGCATCACTTTGGGACAGCCGCTTGAAGGCCTCCAGACGCCGATAGCCCGAGATCAGGCCAAAACTGTCACCGACCCGGCTCACCTCGATTGGCGTTCTCAAGCCGTGAACGCGCAGCGATTCCAACAGTTCCGCCATGGCTTCTTCGTCTTCAACCATCCGGTCACGGCGGATAAAATCCGGATCAATCTGATCCAGCGATATTTTTTCCGCAATCAAACCGGCGGTTTGTGCATTGCGCCATCGAGCTGCATCACCTTGGTCCTGGGCCAAAGCGACCCTGTCTGTCACTGACGCCATGCCACCCAAAGTGGCGGCCTCCGCCGCAACCTGAGCTATTGGAGGTGCGGACGAGCTTGCTTCAAACGGGCTGATCGACGGTTTCGCCGCGAAACCCGCTTCAAGCTGTTCGAGCTCTGTTGTGTCCGGTGCGGTCAGTCTTCTGCGTTTAGCCATCTGCCTCTCCTCCCATCTGAGCGTCGCGCCACCAGCAACCGATCAGAACCTCTTTGAATTCTGCGTAAGTCCGGTCAAACGTTTCCCGACCCCGAACATACGTATCCCGGTTAAAATCACGGTAGTCGGCTTCGTAGATCCCATTCACCTGCTCACCAGCCTGCCCGACCAAAGCAGTATAGTCCTGCCGGTAGGCATTCATGAAATCCCCGAAATAGGCCTGAATTACGTTCGCCATGTCTGTTTGCTGACTGGCATCAAACCGGGTGATGATTGCGCGTACAACATCCCATTCGAACTTGAGCTCAGGCAAGCCAGCTGCGCGTTGTGCCGTGTTTTCACCATCCTCGATACTGGCAAAGGTCGTATAGAGCATGTCAAAGAACCGACCCGTTGAATCAAACTCCAGAAACGAAGCTCCAAGCGGAACCAGAAGGATATCTGCTGCAGCCAGTGCATTGATCGTAAGGTACCCAAGTGCAGGAGGCGTATCGAGAAAGACGATGTCATAATCGTTGAGGATACCTTCATCCTCGAGGAAATTGGTCAGGCCGTCCCACAAAGGCCAACTTCTCAGCCCCATCCTCCACACTGGGATCTGGAACTCGGCCCAGTAAAGGTTCAACTGCGCACCTATCAGATCAATATTTGGCCAATGGGTGTTCTGAATTACATCGCCAGGGGTCGTTTTAAGCGCCTCTTGCAAGGTCTCATCCAATGGAATTTCAGGTTGACCTGCCGCATTGCGCACGCGGTTTTCCTCCTGCACCGCCCGAGCATAGTCCTTCGCGATCAAGGGGAACACAGTTTGCCATTCATCTGCGACGGACCCGCCAAGGATCGACGTCATGGATCCTTGGCTGTCGAGGTCGATGACCAGAACTTTGTATCCGTCCAAGGCGGCGGACATGGCCAGATGGGCGGCGGTCGAGGTTTTTCCAACACCGCCTTTGAAATTTGCAACGGAAACAACCTTTGCCGGAAGCCCTTCAGGCCGGTAGGGAAGATACTCCTTCGTGCTGACGCCTTCAGCCGCAAAATGCTGGCGCAAGGTCAGGACCTCTTCCAAAGTGAACCATTTTGAACCGGCTTCACCCTCGCCTTGAGGAAGATCAGGATGTGCCTTGAGGACACGGCGGAGATGCGCAGGTGCAACCGGAATTAGGTACTTAGTTATTTCCCAAATTGAAAACCTACGCAGCCGCTTTTCCCCATCAGGAGCATAACCTCGGCGAGCAAGATCCTCACGGCCTTTGGCGCAGAATGCCGCTGCTTTTGCGAATCGAGAGGTTCCTATAGGATCAGGTAACTTCCCGGCCGCTGTTGCGGGATCAAGATTCAGATATGGCGGTAGCGGAGGTTGGTTTGATTTGTTCACTGTCGTTGCCTCAGAAGATGTTCGCCTTAGCGGCGTATATTTAGGAATGTAGCGAACATTATCTTCTAAAGCTATCCTGCGATCGGAAGTTTTCCACAGTTTTTGCGCGTAAGGCTGGGTTTCGCCACGAAACTCTAGAAAAATGAGAGAGCACGCCAACAAAGAGTTTATTATTTATAGAGTCTTTAAGAGATTTAGATTAAGAATATGATAATTATAACAACAAGTTAGATCACCTTAGGGACCCATTTACAGTTCCTAGGGTATCCGATTCCGGGATCAAAGGTGCCCAGATACGGGACCAAGGGAACCATTCGACAGGAACAAGGGCACCGATTCGCAGGGACGTGGATCTTCGACGCTATTAGACACTTACAAAGCCGTTTCTAGTACGTTCGATCCTGTCTGAGTCGTTCTTATGACGGGCTCGCGATGATGGGTCTGGGGATAAGTTTCGGTATATCTGTTTAGGGTACCCGTTTTCGGGATGAGCCAGATCCTGTATTTGGGCACCTAATAGAAGTTGATTGATAGGTACCTTTCATGGCAGAAATGCAAAAAAGAGCAGTCAGGCAGAATCATGCCGGAAACACAAATAGACATGGATCACCTATCCGGAGCCTTGCGAAGGGAAACGGTGAAAAAGAACGTCGCCGCGATTCATATCAGCGGTAAGTTGACATTGCTTCAGCGAAAGCTGTCGAATGTCCTGCTTCTCAATGCCTATGATGCGCTGACATCTGCACAGACCCATACCATCGATGCACGAACTCTGGCGATGATGGTCGGCTATAACTCGAACGATTTTGATACCTTGCGTGCAAGCCTGCGCGCCCTGGCCGAGACTGTCGCTGAATGGGATATGTTGGATGAGCAGGGGCGTCAGGAATGGGGTGTTTCCTCTCTGCTGAGTTTTGCCAAGCTCAAGAATGGTGTTTGTGAATATGCCTACTCACCGGCGCTGGCGCAGAAGCTGTATGATCCCAAAATCTATGCGCTGATCAACGTTCAGATTCAGCGCAACTTTAGTTCTGGGCACGGATTGGCACTGTATGAAAACTGCTATCGCTTTGTGCGCATCGGTTCGACCGGTTGGTGGGCCTTGGACGTTTTCCGAAAGCTCATGGGGGTAGATGGCAGCGACTATTATACCAGCTTCAAACATCTCAACGCCAAGATCATCAAGCCGGCGGTTGCCGAGGTGAACAAAAGCTCGGACATTCTGATCGAACCCGAGTTCCAAAAGAAAGGCCGGACGGTCACCGATATTCGCTTTCGGATTAAGGGAAACCCGCAAAAGGCGATGTTCGAAATTGATGACAGCGACGGTGCTCGGAATATGCAGGTGTACTCGAAGCTACGTGATCAAGGGGTCTCGGACCGTTTGGCCCGACAGTGGATTTCCGAACATGGTGAAGACTACGTTGCGCAGAAACTTGATTACGTAAGGCAAAAGGGCGGAGTGAAATCCACATTGGGCTATCTGTCGGCCGCATTGCGCGATGACTATCAGCCACCTGAACCGGAACAGCCAGCGAAGCCCAGCCCCGAAGCACTGGAAGAAGCGCAGGCGAGGCAGGCCCAAGTGGCGGTTGAAGACAAAGCCTATGCCGAACGGGTAGCCGAGCGGGAGGAGCGGGCGCGGAAACTCTCGATCGTAGAAGAGCTGGTTTCGCGGCGAAACCCGACACAGAGGGACGCAGATAAAAGACTGTTTCTTGCCGGTCTAGACAACGACCTTGACCGCGAGCATTTCCGAGCGCATGCGTGGCGCTCGGGGCTGAACGCAACCGCAATCTTCGAATTCTGGCAAGAACTAGAGCCAGACGCTTTCGACTGATCGCGGTAAGGGCAGGGGGGTGCACACCCTTTAGCAGATTATTGTTTTTTGAACGCAGATTTCAGTGCATCTGCAAGTGCCCCCTGCTGCGCATTATTGCCATTTTTTGCGCGTTGTGATTCTTTTTGTTTTGTATGGCTTTGCCGCGTTTGGTCGCTGTCTTGAACGCGCTTTTGCCGGGTTTCAATGCCACCATCCTTGCGCATCGTCAGACCGATGCGTTTTCGCGGCGCATCCACCTCGACGACCCGTACCTTAACTACCTGGCCCGCTTTGACGACATCATGGGGATCTTTGACAAACCGATCTGCCAGTTGGCTGATATGCACCAACCCGTCCTGATGAACACCGATATCAACAAAAGCACCGAATGCCGCAACATTGGTAACTGTGCCCTCCAGGGTCATTCCAGGTTTCAAATCGCTGATCTCTTCCACGCCATCAGCGAACGAGGCAGTTTTGAAATGTGGCCGGGGATCACGACCGGGTTTTTCAAGCTCGGAGAATATGTCCTGAACCGTGGGCAGGCCAAAACTGTCGTTAACAAACTGTTCGGCGCGCAGGCCTTTCAGGGCGCCTTCATTCCCCAGGATTTGCCGAATATCCCGCCCACATGCGGCGACAACGCGTCGGGCCACGGAATAAGCCTCGGGGTGCACGGAAGACGCATCAAGGGGCTCGGCCCCATCGCGTATTCTCAAAAAACCCGCGCATTGTTCGAACGCGCGGGGACCAAGGCGCGCCACCTTCAGCAACTCTGAACGAGATTGAAAGGCACCATTCATGTCGCGGTGCAACACGATGGATTCTGCCAGCCCCGGGCCCAACCCGGACACATGCGACAGCAATGGGGCAGAAGCAGTATTCAGATCAACGCCAACGGCGTTCACAACGTCTTCAATGACAGATGCCAATGATTGCGAAAGCTTATATTGATCCACATCGTGCTGATATTGCCCGACCCCGATGGATTTGGGTTCGATCTTGACCAGTTCCGCCAAGGGGTCCTGTAAACGACGGGCGATTGAAACTGCGCCCCTAAGGGAAACATCCAGGTCCGGGAACTCTCGGGCGGCCAGTTCGGATGCGGAATAGACCGATGCTCCGGCTTCCGAGACCACGACTTTGGTGGGAGGAGTGACGGTTTTGGGCAAATCTCCGAGCGTGTCGCCGACCAGCTTTTCGGTTTCGCGGCTGGCTGTTCCGTTGCCGATTGCAACAAGCTCAATGCCGTGCTGGGCGATCAGGCGCAGGATTGTGGCCTGCGCGCCTCGAAGGTCATTTTTGGGTTGGAATGGGTAAATAGTTTCAGTTGCAACCACTTTGCCAGTTGCATCGACAACCGCTGCTTTGACACCTGTTCGTATTCCAGGGTCCAGCCCCAAGGTTGGGCGGGCGCCAGCTGGCGCAGAGAATAGTAAATCTTTGAGATTGCGAGAGAAAACGGAAATCGCCTCGTCCTGGGCACGGCTGCGAAGGTCGGCCATCAGGTCAACCATCATCGTCAGCGAGAGCTTTACCCTCCAGGTCCAACCGGCCACCTTGCGTAACCAAGTATCGGCAGTTGAATCCGTGCGGGTTAGCAGATGTGATGCGACGATCGCTTCCGCCCGAGCAGCGCCGGTCTCGGGGTCCGGCGCGATGTCCAGTGTCACGATGCCCTCTTTTGAAGCGCGAAGCATCGCCAAAGCCCGATGAGACGGCGTTTTGGCCCACAGCTCGGAATGGTCGAAATAGTCACTGAATTTCGCGCCATCCTGTTGTTTGCCATCAATCACCTTCGAGGTCAGCAGCGCCTCGCGCTGCATGAAGCTGCGCAGTTCGCCTAACAGGGTGGCGTTTTCGGTTAGTCGTTCGGTGACAATGTCGCGGGCGCCGTTCAGGGCATCCTTGCCGGTCGGAACGGCCTCGGACAGGTAGGATTGAGCAAGGGTATCGGGATCGACAGACCGGTCTGCAAGAATTGCGTCAGCCAGAGGTTCCAACCCGTTCTCGCGTGCGATCATTGCCTTGGTGCGCCGCTTGGGTTTGTAGGGCAGGTAGATGTCTTCCAGCTGTGCTTTGGTGTCAGCCAGCGCAATGGATTTTGCAAGATCGTCTGTCAGCTTGTCCTGATCCTTGATCGAATTCAGGATGGTTGCGCGACGGGCGTCCAATTCGCGCAGATAGGTCAGGCGTTCTGACAGGGTGCGCAGTTGGGTATCGTCCAAACCACCTGTCGCTTCTTTGCGGTAGCGCGCAACAAAGGGCACAGTCGCGCCTTCGTCCAACAATTTTACTGCGGCCCCTACCTGATCGGGTCGGGCGTTGATCTCGGTGGCGATGGTGCGAGCGATGCGGTCCAATGGGGCCTCCTGACAGTCGTTCGGAGAGACTTCTTAGCCAGCTGCTTTGCTGAGGGGAAGGGGGCTAAATCCGTTGGGCCAACTCTTGCAGATCGTCGTAGAGGGTTTTGGCAATCTTTACATATCCGCGTTCCGTGTTTCGGGCCCGGGCGGCAAACCGGCGTTGGGATGGCAGGCGCGCGCCCTGATCGGTGATGTCAGCGAACAGGCGTTCTGCCCTTGCATCATTCGGGTCTATGCGGCCACCGCTGAAATGCCTCGGATCGAAGGCCAGAAGGATTTCACCATGATAGGGGGCGCCGCCTGAGTTGCCGGCAAACTCCATGCTTTCCAGACTGGTCAGGTCGTCGATCAACGGACCGGCCAAGAGTTCGATCATGATGGACAGGGCCGAACCCTTGTAGCTGCCGAAGGTCAACATCGCACCCTCCATCGCAGCCTGCGGATCGTTGGTTGGGTTGCCGTCCTTATCGATTGCTACGCCATCGGGCAGGGGCTTGCCTGCGCGGCGATAGAGTTCGATTTCGCCACGGGCAAAGGCGCTTGTTGCGAAGTCAAAGGTGAAGGGATCCTTGCCCTGTCGCGGCCAGCTGAAGGCCAGCGGGTTGGTGCCCAACGAACCGCGGGTGCCGCCGGCAGGGGCAACCCAGGAATGGCTTGGTACCATCGCCATCGCCGCAAGGCCGGCAGCAGATAGCCGCTCCACTTCGGGCCAGAGGGCAGAGAAATGAAAACAGCGATTGATGGCCATGGCTGCAATACCATGGGTTCGGGTTTTCTCGATCAGAATTGGAAGTGCCTCATGAAATGCCAGCAGGGACATACCTCCGCGAGCATCGACCCGAACGATGGCGTTATCCGATTGGGTAATGGCTGGCGAGACATTTCCGTCAATCTTGCCTGCCTTCATGGTGTCATTGCACATGAACAGTCGGAACAGGCCGTGCGACTGGCAATCATCAATCTGACAGGTGACCAGCATATCCGCGATGGCCGCTGCATGGTCCGGCCCGTATCCGGATCCGGACAGGATGTTCAGGCTTAGGTTTCGTATTTCATCCAGTGTCAGATTGACCGCTTCGCTCATCTGCCATGTCTCCCATTGCGTTGGCAGAAGAAGGCATAGCTTGGTCTGACTGGCAAGGAGAACCCTTGGCAATTTGCCATTCATTTATGGTTAATGCCGTATTGGATTGGTCTAATAATGCAATATGTGAATAAGTTAACAGAAGTTCCCAGGCCTTTTGTACTCAATCAAAAGTTGTGGTGGCGGCTCAGCGACTCAAGTTGATTTTTCAGATCAGCAGAGGTCGCACTCTGCGTGGCGCCCTACAAAATTTTCAGAAGTTTTTTGGATGGGGAATTTTATGCATAGTCCTTATGATCGTGACCGAGTGATCTGCTTGGAGTTTACACCGCGCCTTTTGTCCGAATTTCGCAGCATAGTTGAAAGGTCTATGGGATACCGCGTGTCGAACGATGCAGAAAGCACAGGCATTTCTTACCATGAAAAAGCAATCGTTGTACGTCAGTGCCTGAAGCGTTTTGTGCCGGCCAATGCCCCAAAACCTGCCGGGTCGCATAAGCGCCAGCACAGTTTTGCACTGATCAACCTGGGTTTGTCGACGGCACGTGCCGAAGTATATTCGCAAGGATACAGCGACTATATTGCCTATCCATTTGTCACCAGCGAAATCCAGCACAGATTCAGTGCGGCGCAAGCATTGATGAAAGAGGATGTCTCTGCCGAGTACTTTTCAAAAGATACGTTGGTCAATGCTGCTTGTAATTTCCTTTCTACCGAGCCCGAATTTGCCGGCGGCATTGACGCCTTGGCGCAAGTGGTCGGGTCAAACCGGAACACCTTGTCCAAGCGGTTCAAGGAAGAGTTCGGTGTTGGCCCCATGGCTTGGTTTCGGCGCTACAGGTTGAACTATGCAGCGGCCCTGGTTCTTGAGGGGCAGCACAGCATTCAGGACATCGCCTTCAAGGTTGGCTACGAGGATGCGAATAACTTTTCGACCGCGTTCAAACGGGAATTCGACGTCTCGCCGTCGGAGTATCGGCGCTATCGCAATTCGATGAACTAAGCCTCACCCAAAACACGTCCTGGATGAGCATGCTCCTGCGCGCGCGAGGCTGGCCAAAATGTGCACCGGTTACCGCGGGCAGGGGTCTAACAGTGCAAAGATCAAAGGAAATGATGATTCCTGCAAAGATCGAATTACAGAGTTCTCAGCTAGCATTGATTCACGATTTCGTCGTTCTCGACAAGAACCGCTAATGGAAGGAATCTGAAATTGGTTACCGAAAATATTCAACTCAGATTGGTCAATCACTCGGATGATGCCAATAATTCATCGATCGTTATTTTCCAGCAAAACGTGGCCGAAGATTTCGGCGAACTCGCTATCGCGTGGAAAGTCATCAAAAACCTGGGGCGTCTGGATTATCACCCCTTCAAATACCCGCTGAAGTTTCAGGTTTCGGCCTCGGACAGCTATGGGAACTATACGCCGCAGATGACGGCCTATGACGGTCAGGCCTATGAAATGGTCAAAGACACCAGCGGGGATATCTTGCGCCTGGCCAAAACCCCGGCAACGTCGCCGAATGAGGTCGAGCTGCGCAACAATCTGACCATGGGATCGATCAACGCGAATATCTATCGCGAAGGCAAACTTCTGGCCGCCAAGACCAACCTTGCGCCGGGGCAGAAGGGCGTCTTTCAGTTCCACCCGACCATCTATATCGGCGTGGTGTCGCAGATCGAAGAGGGCCAGGTCATGGACTCGGCGATCATCAGTCAGATCAACACCGAGATCAATCTGTTCGGCATCCAAAGCGCTGATATCGTGATGTCGGGCGGCGGGCCTGGCAAAAACTCAACCCCCTTCGATTTCCAGCTGGCAAACATCAATGCGTAAACGCGCCCTGCGGCGAGTCACGCGCCGCAGGATGCACACCGCTTGACGGAGCTATGGAAAGAGGAGGTGTGTCATGACCAAAACTGCCGACACAACAATCGCCCTAAAACGCAAACGGTCTGAGGGCGACGAAGACAGCGATCAGAAGGCTGCCGCTGATACCCCGACGCCGGTAAAGCCCGCGAATCCCAAAAAGCCGGATTCGAAACCCAAGGATGACGCGGACAAGAAAGACAGTTTGAAGCCCATCAAACAGGTTTGGCAATCTGGCGATTTCCATAAGACCGGGCGCAACAAGCCCCCCTATAACGGGCTTCAGATTTCGGTCCAGTACAAGGTGGACGATGCCGGGAAATTTGAGGACGTGGCCGTCACCTTCACTGACTACACATATTCTAAGGACGGGGTTTCATCCAAAATTCAGGCTCTTGCGGTCAGTGATGGCTGGGTTGAAGTTCCCAAACCGGCCAAACCCAAGTCCAGCAGTGATAACAAGGCGTCAACGTCCAAGGGCGATAAGGGCAAAACAGATTTCACAGTGGTCGGCCACGTCAAAATCAGTGGCGAGCCGGACGGAAAGTTCTTGAGGTTGCGTCTGAAATCCGGCCTGGAGCCGGGGTTTCAACAGCTTGGTTTTATCATGAGGCTGTCGCCGCCGCCGTCGAGTTCATAACACAGATTCGTCAGGGTGGCGCGATGACAACCCAACTCGTATTTGAGAACCGATCATTAAACCCCAATGTGCGCAGGGTTGGCCTGTTCTGGGACTGTTTGGATCACGACCAGCACATTAGGCCGTTAACCTGGCAGGTTGTTCTGCAATGCCCGTATCGCTGGTACCGAAGCTTTCAGATTGACCTGGCCCTGTCGGTCAGGTTCGTCACTCGCGAGGGCAATATCTCGCCCGATGTTCTGGTGGATCGCAAAGTTGTCTGTGGCGAGGCAACGATCGAACCCCGGCGCAAAGGCGACGGGATTGACCTGACCATCACGGTTCCAAAAGGGCATCGGTTGCACAAGGTGCAGGTCGTGCGCTGCGGCTTTCCCCTGACCGAAACCCGCCTGCCTTTGCAGGGAGAATGCGTGCTCCGGGCTCCGGACCGGCTGAACTTTGCGGCCGATATGACAACGCGGCAGGGTTTTCGGATCGACCGCCGGGAAATAGGTCCGGGTGTGGCCAGTTTTGATCTGCACCAGGTCCAGGCAATGCGCGTCGCCATGTATGGCGGCACGCCGGGTCCGAATTCCGATCCGATCAATTTTGTTGGTTACGACATTCAATATTCATGACGCCCAAAGCGGGCGAAACTTTGGAGGAGTGAATTGATGGTTTACAGACGTACATCCGGAATTCTGACCGACGGCGGTGCCGATCCCAAGCGTGAGGCGGACTATATTGTTGCCGCCGCCATCGTAGGTCATTCGATCGAACAGATCCGCGCCAATGTCGATGTGCAGTTTTCAATGGAACCTTCTGACGAGATGCCCAGGCCCGACAAATGGTCCCGCGAATGGGATCAGCTTCAGCAAGCCGCCCAGAAAATCGGACAGCTGGCCGCTTTGGAAATCGACATGCAGGGCCATTCGGTCAGGGCAGGGACGGCCGTCGATCATAAAACCGGCGCTGTGATCGTTGGGGTTTATGGTTTGGCCGGGCATGAGCCTCCGACCGAGGGCGATATCCGCCACCCCGAACACCACCTCAGTGACAAGGGGCAGGTGCTATATGATGAGATCAAGCAAAGGGATCGCGACCCCGCTTATCAGTATATCGGGCTGGGGGCCTATACCGGGTTTGTCGATAACGGAAATGTCGAAGGCGACACCGATCCGGTCGGTCCGATGCCAAGCGCGCGGTTCCATATCCCTGATCTGGATGCGGGCGATCATGACGACAATATTTTCGAGGGATGGTACCCTCGGTGGTTGCCGCCCGAGGATTCTGCCCTGTGGAACCCGCGCGTTCGTCGCGATACCCATGACCATGACTGCGTTGGTTGGGGCATCATTGGGGGCGATCTGGCGCAGGATGCTCCGAAGGAAGAGGAACCCGATCACGGGGCGACAAACCGGTCGGACCAGATCACCAATATTATGCGCTTTGATCAGGGTATGAATTTCGTCGATGAAAGCGGGGACGAAGGCGTTAAGGGCTATACCCACGGTATGATCCAGGCGATCTACAAGGCCTATCATCTGGGCCCGCATTGCACGCCTTATGAAATTACGGTTGGTGACTGTACCACCAAGCTGGCCTCGTGTTTTGGCTGTACGATGTTCATGACCGCCAATGGCTATCCGCCCACGTCGACCCATCTGGGGCGCGCCGAAAGCTGGGTGCCACTTTACGAGCCGTACAAGCCGTCGACCTCACCTAAAACCGAGCGGATCGTGATCAACGACCTGAACGCCAGCTTTGCTGCCTATTGCGACAAGGTTCTGCGTACTGGGATGCGCGCGCTGAGCGTCGACAATATCGCGGGTGTCTATGACCACTGCCCGGCTGCGCTGGAGCATGTACTGGGCGGGCATTATTCTGCGGATAACCGGGTTGCGGTCTCTCTGTTTCTGGATGCCCTGACTGTTCATGACCGCGAGCTGAGCCGCGTCCGTCGCGTATTGGGTTTGGACTAAGTCACCAACAGCCCGAATTAACATATCGGAGGAGAAGACACATGGCCTTTCAGGTTTATGCACTCGTACATACCCGCTCTGGTCGGTTTCTGATGTTTCGTCGACCTATCTTGACCTTTTTCCAGCGCGGAAATGGGGGGCAAATTTTCCCCGAAGGTCAGAAACTGCAGGGCGGCGGGCGCTATGCTCTGCCATACGCTCAGGTTGATCCTGAAATCGCGATTGAGCTTTGGGAGGATGATAATTTCATTGCCGAAGCCGGCCAGCAAATTCTGATTGATTGTTGCGGTGCGCTGATCGAGTTCCTTCCCCCAGAAGCGGCAGACAAGGGGCCTGTGTCAATCGAGGGCGAGCATGAGATATTGCTCGCCCCGGCGACCGAAGTCGTGACCCGTTTCGATGAAGATGGCACGCGATCCGCAGTTTATTTCGCCGAAGTGTCCGACGCGGATCTGGACCGCATTCGCGACTATATGGTTGAGGTGTTGGCCGAGGCTCGTGCGGCGATGTTGGCCGTGATTCAGGACAACCTGTATGAATACACCGAGATCGAGGCATTCTTTCCGCACGCGCCTTTTGACAATATCCATACCGGTGTTGATGTCTGGCAACTGGATATCGAGCGTCTGGAAATCAGTGGCCTGAAATCCAGCAAGCTGACCAAGGGTTCACTGCAGGCGATCAGCGAGCTTGAGGTCGTGTTGGCGGTGGAAGACGCTTAACGGGCATGACCAGCCAGGACCCCAAACTCATTTGGATGGATGCGCCGTTCGAGGATCTGCGTAACCAGTTGGTGGCCAATTTCGAAACCCATCCGCATGGTGCCGATCCCCCGGAATTCGTGACCGTCCAGTTCTTTTTCACCAAGACACCGGGCAAGGCCGTGCGCGGCCCTGTTCTGAGGTACAAGGAAAGAACGCCGCTGAATGTGCTGTTCGAAACCGGTGAGCGGTTGACCGGTACCCTGACTTGGCAAAGCGGGTTGAGTACGCCGTTGTCCCAGCAGGTCCTTGGGGCTTTGGCTCTGCAAGAACCCGAGACCGGTCGTGTCTGGCGCTTTCAGGGTTTCATGTCTGAATTCGGCAAGCCAAGCCATATTCCATCGCCCGATTCCGGAGCAGGGGGCGGGGCCGATGATGGTGGGAACTCTGGCAACGGGCAAAACGGTTCCGGTGGACATGACGGGCATGACCCAGATCAGCCAAGCCACACTCACGGCGGTGATGGTGATAATCCATTTAGCGATGACCCGGATTCTGACGGGCTGAGCACGGTCACTCAGGGCGCTAACCTGCGCTGGGATGAGCTGTTCCCCTTCATCTATATGAAACATTGGCCGTCGATAGCGCCGGGCGCGCTGGATGCGGGTTTCATGGAGGTTCCGCAAAAGATCCTGGCGAACAGCGTGTTCCTGCAAAGCCTTGTTTCAAAATCCGGGGACAGGTCAGGGCAGGAGGCTTTGGCGGTTACTTACGTGGATCCAAGCTCGAACACCGACAAAACACCAGGTGGGGATAGTTCGCCTCATCCGGCATCGGATGCGGGGCAATCCGGCAAGGCTCAGTCTGCGGCTGAACCGAACAAACCCAAAGGGTTCATCTCCTCGATTGAAACGCTTGGCCCGCCATTCAGTTCTTACCCTGAACTGTGGCCGGCTCTGCGAGAGCTGCCGGAATTTTCTCTGGCCCAGATCACAGATCTGATCAAGGCCCGTCTGGGCGGATGGGCCGCATTCAAGGTTCTGGCAAATGCACCGGATGCGCAAAAGGAACTGGCCCGCATCTGGGAAAGCATTATTGCGCTGAACCTTCTGGCTGGCTGGCAAAAAGACGAACTTGCAGTTCTGATTCAGGTGTTGACTACCCATCACGTTCTGACCCGTGCACTGGCTGCAACCGAAGGAGGGCAGGCCAGTTTGATGACCGATCCGGTCACCGGGCAACAGATCAAAGCTTGGATGCATGCGACGCTTGTTTTGCCTGGCTCCATATTCGAGCCGAAAAAGCCTGCGCCGGTTGCGGCAAAGGATACAGATCATCAGATCCCTTTGAAACTGACAAAGCCCGGCTGGGTGCGCGCCTATTCATACGGGCTTGCCCGTTCGATCCGGTATCAGCCGCTTGGGTATGAATTGGGCGACGTGCAGCGTATCGAAAATGTCCTGCGCGGTGAAATGCGCGAGACGCGAAACCGGAGGTTGCAGCGCCGCGAAAGCCATGAGGCACATTCCGATGTGACCACCAAAATTGCCCGGCGGGACGAGGATACCTCGGTTTCGGACCTGATCAATCAGGTGCAAAAGACGTTGGCCGACCATGTCTCGACCACGCATGTCAACTCTTACGACACCCAGTACGGAATGCCGACAGATGGCAATAAGATGAGTGTTACTGGGAATTGGTGGGTGCAAGAGCAGCCAGCCGGAGGCTTCGCGAAAAACGACCTGAAATTTGCTCGCGACATCGTCGAGAAAACGGTGCGAAACCTGTCACGCGAAATGCGCCATACGCGCGAGCTATCCGAAGTTGAAGAAACCGAATACTCGGATGTGACGCGCTTTGACAATCGGCGGAACGGCACGGATATCCGCGGCATTTATCGCTGGGTGAACAGAAGCTTTCGCTTGCGCACGAAAAGTCTGGGCGAGGTTTTGATTTTTGAGATCATGGTCCCCAGCCCGGGTGAGAATCTTGTCCGGCATATTCGCCGGTCCTGGCAGCTTGATCTGCGCCCACCGAAGTCTCCAGGTGAGTTTGGGATAAGCGGGTTTCAGGATTTGACCGACGAGGCTGGCAAGACAGACGATGGCAAGATCTTTTATCTCGATGCGTTTCAGGAATTTGGCGTGGAAGAGACCCGAATGGCCCCGCCATCCCAGCTTGTGGTCAGCCAAACGGTGCAAAGCCACACGCCAGTGGCCGAAGGCGCCCTGCTGATCCCCGGCGGCTTTGATCCGATCAGTGCAACAGCCTCGGTGATGAGTGTCGGAACCCCCGCAGAAACCCATGTCATCGTGGGGTCGGTCGCCCTGCAACCTCAGCAAGCGGGGGGCAAAACCGCTCCTTCTGGTGCAAATGGCCATGCGGACAAGTCACCGCAGCCACTGCGCCTGCCTGTCAGCCAAGCCTCGGGCGCGCAGGTGCTGAGCGCCCAGCTGGATAAAGGGTTCGGAACCGGAACCTCTCCGGCGGATGAAGGCCATCCGCTTGGGTTCACCATTCTGTGCAGCCTCAAGCAAACCGCAGCCACACAATCGTCCGAGCCCAACTCTCCGCCGGATATGCCGGTTCCCGATCCTGCACCAATGCATCTGCAATCCGAATTGACCGGTTTCTTTGCGGCAACTCTTGAAGTGACGTGCCAACGGTCGGTGCAGACTTATTCCGATTGGCAATTCGAAACCTATAGGCTGATCAAGGAAGCGTATGCGCGGCAGCTAGAGGGATACCGTCGCAAACTGGAACAACAGGTGGCTGCGATTGAGGCTCAGAACCCTGCGTTCCTGAACAAGGCGGTGACGACGGAAATCCTGTCCGCGGCTCAGGAGCAAATCTTGACCCTCAGCGGGTCCGAGAAAGATGCCGTGGCCCCGGATTATGCCAAGCCGCGTATCCGGCACTATCTGCAACAAACGGTCGGGTGGTCCGACATCGCCACATTCATGGATATCGAGGACGAAGTCAGCGATCTGACAGGCGACCCCGCGGATCTTGCCCTGCGTGAGACCGTACCCGACCTGCGGTTCCGGGATTTTCTGCGCGCTGACCGTGTGCGCATTCTGGCACCGGTCGACAGAAAGCACGCGCGCAGTTTCCTGTATTTCCTGCGCACCGGTCGGATCTGGCCGGATGCAGACCATCTTGCCCCTTGCTTGCCCGAAGACGCCGAGATTGTGGCCCGGATAAAATCGGAACATACACAAGACGATGAAGGCAATGCGCAATCCTGGACGGTTCAGGTGCCCACGCATATGTGCATGCTGAGTGCGGATAGTGATCTGCCAGGTCAGGCGGATTCAGAATGAGACCGCCAGGCTTTCCGACCCCGCCCCGACCAAATGCTCCTGGCGGACCGCTTGAGCCGCAACAAGGCTGGGGTCCGTCTCCGGGCCGGGTATTGGGGATGCCGGTTGGCGCGGTGATCGCTTTTTCCGGGGAGCTTCTGGGACAATCCAAAAAGCTGGCGGGCGGGACCACTGATCTGCAACATTATGGCTGGAAGGTTTGCGACGGGTCACCTCTGTTGGTTTCCGCTTATCCGGAATTGTTTGCCGCCATCGGATATCTGTTTGGTAAAGGCAAGGACGGAGAGTTTCGACTGCCTGATTACCAGGGCTATTTTCTGCGCGGCGTCGACCCCGGCGGGAAAGTCGATAAGGATCAGGACCAGAGGTACCGAACCGACAAAAAGAACCAGAAATATGACGGGGTAGGGTCGCTGCAACTGTCTGCGCTCCAGCAACACCAACATGTGCTGGAACAAAGCGACAGCACGGTTTCAAACGGAGTGTTAGGCCCGGAACCGGTTATCGCCCCCACACCCCAATCCAATTCGGGCAACGTCGTCAAAGGGTCGGCCCTGACCAGCGAGACCGAGACCCGCGCAATCAACATCTCGGTCTATTGGCTGATCAAATGTCGGTTGGATGCGGTGTTATGACAGATAGAAAAGGCCGACCTGATGGCATGTAGGCTGGGAAAGATTGTAAGGTCGTTTCGCAAACCATCAGGACAGATTCCCAAGGCGGCGCCAGATAAGGCGCATGCAAAAGGAATAGATGTCAGTGATCATCAGCGGGATATCAACTGGCCGCAAGTCGCAGCCTCGGGTGTTTCTTTTGCGCTGATAAAGGCGACCGAAAGCGTCAGCATTAAGGATGCGTATTTTCAGCCAAATGTACTGGGCGCGAATGAGGTGGGTATCCTGTGCGGGGCCTACCACCTGCTTCACATCAGCCACCCGGCCAAGCCACAGGTCACGAATTTTGTCGATGCAGTGCAGGCGGTTCTTTCGAAAGGCCCGGTTGGAAAATCCGGCCTTTTGCACTTGCCGTTTACGCTCGATCTCGAAGGTGTCCCATCGGGGCAGGGGGCGGCCTATCGAAGCCTCGCGCTGGACTGGCTGACCAGTGTCCGGATGGCTTTTGGTACCACGCCGATGGTCTATGCCAATTTGAACACCTGGGAGACCGAGCTGACCTCGAGCTTTGAAAGCTATCCGGTCTGGCTGGCGGAATACGCAGCCAAACCCGCACCGAACGCGCCGCAATGGGCGTTTTGGCAGCATTCAAAGCATGGGCGCGTGTCAGGTATCGCACCTGAGGTCGATCTGGACGTGTTTCGCGGATCGGTTGAACAACTGAAGGCGCAGTACGGGGTGCAAAGTCGAAACTTATAATTGTCACAGTTCGATTCACCAAAATGTTCAGTTGCTAACTTGGGCAAACCCAAAAAACCGTAGTGCAACTCTGCAAAGGATTTGTGTGATCCCGGTTGGTTAGGATTGTTTTTGACCTGTCGTATGCGTCGAACAAAATGGCCCATCTACCTTATGAATCACCAGTTCTGGCTCGGTTTGGGTGACGTGGCGTAAGTCCCGAAATCAACACAATTTGATCTTGGGCGTTCCACATTGCCACCCGAAAGAAGAGGTCACGTTCGAATGTGGTGGGTTAAATGTGAACAGGGGTAAGGTTAACTGCAATGAGAATGAATCGACGAGTCTTCGTTAACTGCGCATCAGTCGCGACAGTTGCGACATTATTGCCAGTGGGGGGAAATGCACTGGCAATGGCCGCAGGTCAGGTAGCACACCGTATACTGGCCGCGGATAAGCTGAGTTTCCTCACAGAGAAGGTCGCCAAAGCCGTTGTGCTTTTGAGCCTCGGTGCTGAGGTGGAAAAAGATCTTGTAGAGCTGCAACATGCTCATGATGAGTTCGACAACATCCTTTTGGGGTTCCGCGAAGGCAAAGGGTCTTCCGGTGTGGATCGCGAAAGGTTTGTGTCCGTCAACAATGCTCTGAAAGAGGTAGAGACGCTTTGGGCGCCCTATCGCACAGCGGTTGAAGAAATCATCGCGGCCGGGTCTGTCGATGACGAACATCTTCATATGATTGTCGACAATGACGAGGTTCTGGAAAAGGCCTGTCACCATGTTGTTCGCAAGCTGGAAGAAGCTTACGGGGACGTGGACATTGATCTGGCGCTTGCGATTGCGCTGGACTTTGCGGGTCGCCAACGAATGCTGACGCAGAAAATCTGCAAAGAGATCGCTCTGGCTGCCACAGGCAAAGACACCGTTGAGCACCACGAGAAGTTCAAAAAGAACGCCAAGAAGTTTGGCAAGATCGTGGATGTGCTGATCGAAGGTGGTAGCAGTTCGATAACAATCGCCAAACCGCCAAGCAAAGCTGCGCGTGAAGCATTGACCGAAGTGCAGACGCATTGGGTCAAGTTGCAGCCCGTCGTCGAACAGCTGGACGGTGTTGATGTTCCGAATGTCGCAGATGTAACCTATTTCTGCGCCGAGATGGACGTTCTTGAAATCGAAGCCGAAAGGGCCGCGCTTCTGTACGAAGAGGCAATCAAGCTCGATTCCTGATCACCATCAGGGGCTTGGGTAACGCCTGGGCCTGAGTTCGGGGATATTTGCAATCCATGGCATTGCAATCACCGAGAAACTGTAAATCGCGCGATTTGGCTCATTCACCTCTGCAACGCATATCCACAAACCGCAGTGCAGCCACATTCGCGTCTTTTGATGCACAAAAACATGCATCAAAAAAACACCAAATGAGTGCTAACTCGAGGAGTTAAGATGTTAAATTCGACATTCCAGCGGCTGTTCGCCGCCTCTGTAATCACAGGTTGTATCACCACAGGCTCACTCGCGCAAGAGGTGCGTCTGGTCGGGAAAGACAGCAATATCGATGTTATTGGCAATCTTTTGTCGTCGAAAGACGGGAAATATCTGGTCGAAACCGATATTGGCGAGTTTGTGATCAACCAGGATCTTGTGACCTGTGAGGGCGAAGCCTGTCCGACCGAACAGACATACGTCTATGATCTTGAGATTTCCGCACCGGACGAAATCGCCGAAGTTCTGGTTCCGATTATTGCCGAGGGCTATGCCGCGGTCGCGTTGGAAGCCGAAGCCCAGCTGTATGACGAAAACGGTGAACCGGTTGATACCGAGACTGTCGATGTGGGCGACCACAAGTTTGGCGAAGAACATGACTTTGCCTTGGTGCTGAACGATCTGGAAGGCGACGACGTTGCCACGTTCGGCATTCATACGGCGAATGGTGCGCGCTTGTTCGAGCGGATGGCCAAGAAAGACGCGTCGATCATCTTCTCGGAAACACCGGCCGGTAAAGCGGATCGTTCAATCGTATCCGAAGGCGGTGGTGGAAATCTGCGCGATTTCGATCAGGAACGCGTCATTGCCGTGGACGGATTTGCGATGATCGTGAACCCTTTGAACCAGATCCCTGATCTGAGCGTTAAGCAGGCGCGCGATATCATGTCCGGCGACATTACAAACTGGTCCGAGGTTGGCGGGTCCGATGCACCCATTCACGTGTATTCCTTCGACCCTGACACCGAGGCTTATCACCACATTGAAAAGCTTCTGTTCAAAAAGTCGGACAAATCTCTGACAACTGAATCCAGTATCGTCCATGACAGAACCGAATTGACGACCGCGATCATGGAAGATGTCGCTGGCTTTGGTATCGTGAACTATGCGGCCAAGCGCTCGGCGCGCGCTGTTCCGCTGCGCACAACCTGCGGGATCATTCAGGACCCGAGCACCTTTAACCTCAAGACCGAAGAATACTATCTGCAGGAACGGGTTGTGGTCTACAACCGCGCGGATATCGACGGCTATGCGCGTGAATTGGTTGATTTTCTGGACACTGACGGGCTGGATGGACTGGTTGCAAAGGCTGGATATATCGACCTGTCGATCACAGCGGACAGTCAGGAGCGAGCTTCTGAACGGCTGGCGGCCGAGCTTGAAGAAGGTGAAAATGAATACGAGGCCGAACTGGTCGAGAGCCTTCTGAAAAACATGAATACCCATGATCGTCTTTCGACAACGTTCCGTTTTGCGCCCGGCTCTAAGCGTTTTGACAACAAGGCCGAGCGGGATTTGGCACGGATGATCAAATACCTGGGTGAGAGCAAACCAACCGAGGTCGTTATAGTTGGGTTTACAGATAACAAAGGCCCCTTTGACTCGAACCTGCTGATTTCGCAGGAGCGCGCCGAAGCCGCATTGGATCATCTGATCGAAGTGGCAACGGGTGGCGAGCTTGAAGGCATAACGCTGAAGGCATCCGGATACGGCGAGCTGGAACCCGTGGCCTGCAATGACAGCCCGCGTGGCCGCGCAATCAACCGCCGTGTTGAAGTGTGGATCAAAGAATAATCACATGATTGGAAGCCGCGGCCATTGTGCTGCGGCTTCCGCGTCACGCGTTAAAATTTATCCGGGGTTTTAGACGAGTATGATGAGTTTGTCCAAATACGCAGCTGCAGCAGGCTTTGTGGTCATTGCTTCTTTGGGGCATGCGCAGGATGTCACGCTGACCGCGAAAAACGGGTCCAGGTCGGTGACAGGTGAGCTGGTAGATATCCAGCCAGGGAAATTCATTGTCCGTTCCAATGTTGGTGTGCTTTCTCTGAACGCGTCTGAATTTCTTTGTCAGGGTTCAGGCTGCCCGAAAAGTTTGCCTTCGGATACCGACATGGTGGTTTCTGGCGCAGGAGGTCTGGCGGATATCCTCCTTCCTCTTGTCGTAGATGGGTTTGCCTCCGAGCGGGAACTGTTCTCGGACACCTTTGATCTGCAGGGTGTACCATTGGGAGAGCAGCACGGATTTGACACAGATGCCGGCAAGGTTTCGACGATCGAAGGACGAAAGGCCTTTGATATCCTGATCACCGATGACTCGGCTGAACCAGTTCACAATATCCTTGTCAAAGAAGCGACCGGGCAGGACTTGTTCGAGTCTCTCATTGCCGGTCAGAGCGATTTGATTATCAGCGAGGAGCCGGTTTCAGCTGAAATGTATCGAAAGGCCAGGAAGAGTGGTCTTGGCGATCTTACAGCTTTGCAGCAAGAGCATGTGCTGGCGGTTGATGGCTATACGGCTTCGGTCAATCCTGCAAATGGCACGAAGGCTCTGACGGTTGATCAGATTTCGCAGATATTGTCCGGTGAAATTACCAACTGGAAACAGCTCGGCGGGCCAGATCAAAATATCAACGTCTACTCGCTGCCCAAATCCTCTGGGGCGTTTCACCGAATTGAGGGTTTGATCCTGTCTCCATTTGGGCGTGAGTTGTCCCCCGGTGCCGAAATCGTAAATTCTGATCGCGCACTTTCCCGTGCAATCGAATCCGACCGGTATGGCTTTGGTGTCATGCGGTATTCTACGATCCGCGATGCGAGGGCGGTGCCTCTGCTCAGCGAATGTGGCATTGTCCATCTGCCAAACCAGTTTTCGATGAAAACCGAAGAATATGGGCTACAAAATCGGGTGACCGCCTATAATGGTCGCGATTCCGGAAGCTTTACCACAGCCTTGGTGTCCTTTTTGGATAGTCCTGAAATTGACGGGCTGGTTTCAAAGTCCGGGGTCACAAGCTTGTCTGTTGTCGAACAGGAAGAGGACGCAAAGTTCGAACAGCTGAAGGCGAGCATCGAAGCCATGGCGGTTTCGGCAAATTCGGCTGAGATACGGTCCTATGTTGCGGAAAAATTAGCGACCAGGCGCCTTTCAACGACGTTCCGTTTTGCGCCCAGCTCGTCCAGCCTGGACAACAAGGCGAAGCGGGATATCGCCCGAATTGCTGAATATATCCGGGATGTCGAACCCTATAAGATCGTTTTGGCCGGTTTTGCCGATGCCGGCGGCAGCTTTGGCAAAAACCGTCAGCTTTCGTTGGCGCGCGCCAAAAAGGTGCTTCAAGAGCTGAACAAAACCATCGAACCAAATGGCACTTTGGTCGAGGTGCGTGGTTACGGGGAAATGGCCCCGGTCGCGTGCAACACCAACTCGATTGGCCGTGCCAAAAACCGCCGTGTCGAAGTTTGGAGCGAACTAGAACGGCCCGATGCCGAAGTAACCGCATGGGGAGAGTAAAGCATCATCCCCAGGTTCCTGACACCACTTTTGTACAGATTTTGTGAGCAACAATCGGCCGGCACCGGAACCAGCTGACCAAGGTAGGGTAAATATTTCCAATGGTACAACCAGTCCACTCAAACGAACATTTCCCGGACGAACTCGCTCCGGGCACCCGGCTATTGGCCGGCCAATACACGATTATTCGATTTCTCAACAGCGGCGGTTTTGGCATCACCTACTTGGCCAAAGACAGCCTTGAGCGCACGGTCGTGATCAAAGAGTGCTTTCCCGAGGCAATCTGCAGACGGAGTCAAACGGCCGTTCGTCCCCGTTCACAGTCTCATACGTCTTCCTATGAGGCACTTGTCAGGTCGTTCGAAACAGAAGCGCGCAATCAGTCGAAGCTTGTGCATCCGAACATCGCGGGTGTGCACCAGGTGTTCCGGGACAACGAAACCGCCTATATGGCGATCGATTTCATCGAAGGCAAAGACCTTCTGGATACGATCGAAGAGCGCGGCATCCTACCTCCGGAAGAAGTGAAAAACCTGCTGCGCACCACGCTCAAGGCGATTGGATTCATACACAGTAAGGGCATGCTTCACCGGGATATCTCCCCGGATAATATCTTGATCGACAAGGATGGCGAGCCCGTGGTGATCGACTTTGGTGCCGCGCGCGAAAGTGCAGCTAAATCCGACCGGGCCATGTCGATGTTGCGTGTCGTCAAAGAAGGGTATTCACCGCAGGAGTTCTATCTGCAGGGCGGTGAGCAGGATCAATCCAGCGACCTTTATGCTTTGGCTGCTACGTTTTACCATGTCATCAAAGGGTCCGCTCCGCAGGATAGCCAAACCCGTCTTGCTGCCTTGGCCCAGAACGGATCGGATTGTTACGATCCACTAGAAGGCGCCGTAGAAGGTTATCGCCCCGCTTTCCTCAGGGCGATAGACCGCGCTCTCAGCATCCCACCCGAAGACAGATTCAAGTCCGTGCAGGAATGGCAGGACGCGATGGAAGAAAAGATGCCGATCGAAGCAAAGCCCGTTTTGGAATCTGCTGTCGAATTCAACGATACGGTTTCAGTCAACAAGAAGCCATCGCGTGGTCGGTCAGGTCCCATTGCCCTGGTCGCGCTTATCGCCGTCGGACTGGTCGGAGGCGCCGGCTATTATTTCAGTCAGGGTGGAGAATCCGGGCAGGGTGAAACGATGATCGCTGAAACCAATGCGCCAGTAGTCGCCGAACAGGCCAAAGAAACTGTGGTTGCGACGGTGGTCGAGGCCACGCCTGCCGCTGTCGAGCCCGTAGCAGAAGTTGAAACTCCGGCCCCGGCTTCGCCCGGCGTAAATTGGATCAGTTGGACCGGCCCCGCCGTTGATTTGCCTTTCACGACTGTCACAACTGCGCAGCCACAGGGCAGCTTTTCCATGGTCACACTTGTGCGCTCTGATCTTGATCAAGCGGCAACGGAATGGCTGAAATCTGGAACAATCATTTATGTGGTAAATGGCAATCTGGTAGTGGATGACGCCTCAATTATTCGTGCGATCCAGTCCAGTCAGACCGCATCGGATAGCGGTGAAATATCTGTGGACTTGCGGATTAGAACCGACGCCGACAGTCCGGTTACCGAACAGACCTTAAACGTCCAGATCGGACATGTGGTCGAACTGGCCAATGGCACTCAGTTCATTACCGTCAGTCAGGGAAATGGGAAGTGGATCACCAAGGTTCTGCGCGCACCATCATCCGTCGTGCCTGTCCGCGTCGGCGACATTGTTGTGTCCGAAGCCGCTTCGCAAATCGCGGTTGAAGGTGAAAACGACATAGCGCGCGTATTTGAGGAACTGACCAAAAATGGTGTGGAACTTGCGCAGCTGACAATTGCCCGTGATGGAGAATTGCAGGCTGTGGATCTGCCGCTCAATCCCTGATGCCTTCATGACCTGTGGTATAGGGTGGCGCCTGAACAGCCAGTAGCGGTCGCACTGGAGCTTTGATTGTCGCCTTTCATGTTTTGGTCCAGATCATTGAGAAGCCCCAGCACTGCAGGAAAGTACAGAATTTATTTGGAAGGGTTTTCTTCTTTCACTTTCGGAGAGATTTCTTATGCAGATTGGAAATGCTTTAAAACATCTGGCACGGGAACGTGCTGTCGAATTGTTTGACGTTGCGACAGCGATCAACCAGGGCGCACGTGACTATCAGGAAGATGCCATTCTGACCGACATCCCGGCCGGATCCGATTTCGGAATTATTATTCTGTCCGACGGTATGGGGGGGCACGCAGCAGGTGATGTTGCATCGAACCTCATCGTCCATGCGGTGATGAACTGCTGGAGATCCACCGGCCTGAGCTGTGAGTCATCGAATGCTGAGGTCACAGATTTCCTTCATCGCGCGACCCAAGAGGCAAATAGCCAAGTTCACCTTGCCAGCATCAAAGAGCACAAAACCAAAGGCATGGGGGCGACTTTGGTTGCGCTGGTCTGCATCCAAGATCGTGTGTTTTGGCTTTCGATTGGGGACTCGCCGCTCTATCTCTGGCGTGACCAAAAGCTGATGCAGCTGAATGAGGATCACTCGATGGCGCCTCAGATAGATATGATGGCGAAACTGGGAATGCTGGACCCCGAAGCCGCGCGCTGTCATCCCGACCGGAACACGCTTATATCTGTCGTTTATGGCGGGGATATTGCCAAATTGGATTGCCCCGCTGATCCGCTGATACTTTGTGCCGACGATATTCTGATCGTCGCCTCCGATGGCCTTCAATTTCTACGCAATGATGAAATTTTGGATGTTGTCACACAAGATTGCGAAAAGCGCAGCGCTGCTATCGCGCAAAACCTGATGGGGGCTTTGACAAAGTTGAACCATCCTGATCAGGACAATGTGGTGTTTTCGGTGGTGAAGTTCGGCGCGCCGTAAGGCCCAGCAGCTTTGGCGATGAAGATGGGTCTGGGCAATTTTCGGGCGCTAAATCCGTGTTTGCGATGCACTTTGGCTGCCGACTATTCTCGGGACTATTTCATGTCCAGGCCTGAACCGAAACCACAACTCTGCCGCCGGGTTCATCGCTCACCTCAACGCCCAATGCCTCTCCGACGCTCACCAATCCAAGACCGGCTTCTGCTAGTGTGTTTGCGTGCAAAAAACAGTCCCTGCCGTCATTGAAAACATTGACGAACCCATAGTTCTTTTCCTGACTAAACCACTTGACCCTGGCCGGCAGAACCGAGGTCGAGGCTATCTGCCGGGAGGCATTGCCATTCTGCTTCGTCGCTGCGGGGGCGGCTTCTGACTGGATGCGCAGGATTTCGACAATTTGGAACCCCTTTGTCGCTTCGCGTGTCAGTGCCTCTACCGTGCATCCAGTGGCGATTGAGGTCTGGCCGAAATCGTGCAGCGCACTTTGATGCAGCAAAGCATCCTTGCCGGTCACAGAGCAGGTTAAAAAGCCATAGCCTTTTTTAGCCGAAAACCACTTCAATGTTCCTGTGATGTGCCCCAGTGAAACATCACCTAGTCTTGATCCGTCCATAACCGGTTACCATTAAGCGTCACAACCTTCGCCTGCAAACCTGATCAGTAAATGTGGTATTTATTAGTCATGTTTAAAAATATCTGCCTGACGCAAAGTCAAATTTGCAGTTGCTATTCCCGGGCGCCGGGCCGCGTGTGATCTGAGCGACCGGGTCAGAGCAAGCGGTGCAGATATACCGCTCTAATTGGCTCAATCCGATCCCTCGCGGGTTTCAAATGACTCTCTCGCTCCCGGGACACGCAAGGTCATAGAAACCTGTGGCGGTTTCTCTGAAAACCGCTGTGTATAGGTAATTGAGAACGACCCCATTGCTCGGATTACAACGAAAGTCTCGGGCTTCGAGGTGGCGTGAGGGTCTGGATTTCTGAAGGTGTTGTGCAGAACTGGGCGTCACCTCGACGCAAGTAAGCCGATCACCTTCATAGTGGACATCACGGGTCTGAAAATGCGTAGCGGCGACGGTTGGCATGAAGAAAAGCACGGCATCAGGAAAGCCCGCAAAGCCTGGCGCAAGCTGCATATCGGGCTTGATCCGGAAACCGGCGATATCCCCGCAGCGGAGGTGGTCACGGAACATGTGGGCGAGAAACTGCGGCCAGATCTGCTCACCGATGTTGATGCCGATGTGAGCCGGTTTCTGGCGGGTTGTGCCTACGACGGCCATGGAGATCCGAGGACAGTAGCAACCCCTGCATCGAAATTCGCGAAGAAATTGAGCAACAGCAATGAAAACACACCGTAAAAAGCTGAAGACACCGCAAAACGGTTTGGTAGCAAAGCGTTGTGGCTACACGAAGAAGCATCGTAAGCTAAATTTTGTTTAAATATCGAGGAAAGCTGGTGTTTCTCAGTTTCCTGTTTGCAGCCGTACCAAGTTCTTTCACCGAACCGTTACGTGACAACTGATTTTTTCAGTACCAAAAATGTCATCATCCCCAGAGGTGGAAGGGTTCTTTGCTCCTCTACGGCAAGCGCATCCTCTTGCAGAACTGTTTCAATATCGAAATCAGAATGCCAGCCAATCGTATTTGCGACCGGAGCAATCGCGCGTTCCAAGGATGCGAGCAACCCCCGCTTTCGTTGGAAATGGTTGGTAATCACTACTTTTCCACCCGGTTTACAGACCCGCGCTATTTCCGCCATTACCCTTTCCGGTTCCGGTACGACGGATAGCACGTGCATTGCCGCGACCGTATCGAAATAGTTGTCGGGAAAATCAAGCGTGCGGGCATCCATTTGCCTCAGCTCGACAACATGGTCCAGCGATAGATCTTTTGCTTTGTCGCGCGCCTTTTGCAGCATGTCCTCACTGAAATCGATTCCGGTCACTTGCGTTTCGGGCCCGTAATGTTCCAGCGAAAGTCCGGTGCCGACGCCAACCTCCAGAACTTTGCCTGGACGTCTATTGATAAAATCAACCGCCTGCTGCCGCCCGACATTGGTAACTGCCCCAAACGTCTTGTCGTAGATGGGGGCCCAGCGAGCATAGGAAGTTTGAACGGCTTTGATGTCCATATCGAGTCCTTAATGGTTAGAAGGTATTCCCCTGTCGAGCCACGCCCAGGCGACCGTGCCCACATATCCGAAACAAAGCACAATCAACGTAGCCCAGGCGAAAGTCAGCAATGCGGCCCCCGCAACAGCGACACCGATGAGAAAAAACTTTGCGTTCTCGCGCGAGATTCGCGTCGTCTTGAATGACCAAGTCGGTATTTGGCTGATAAGCAGAAGACCGATGATCACCATATAAAGGCAAATCAATATACTGGGCAGCAAAGGGGCATCGGCGAAGGCGAAGGACAGATACATTGGCAACATGACAAGCAGCGCCCCTGCAGGGGCGGGTACTCCCTCGAAATAGGCCCCATCTTGATCGCAGGTTTCGGATTTGCCGCCCACATTGAACCGGGCAAGTCGCATGACGCAGCACACCGCAAAAAACAGAACCGCAATCCAAGCCGCACTGCGTATATCCTGCAAGGCCCAGAAATAAAGAACGAGCGGTGGGGCGACCCCGAAGTTCAAGAAATCTGCAAGTGAGTCTAGTTCGGCCCCCAGTTTGCTGTCACTGCTGAGAAGGCGCGCAATACGGCCATCCAGCCCATCCAGCACACAGGCGGCAATTATCAACTGGACAGCGAGCACGTAATTGCCCTGAACGCCAAATCTGATTGCTGACAGGCCCGCGCATATGGCCGTTATGGTCAATGCATTCGGCAACAAATGGATCAGCGCAAACTCGGTCTCTTCCTGTTTGGGTGGTTTTTCCACTGATCCAGTTACCTACTTTTCTTCAGGCATGGGCAAACTGGCAAGGACGGTTTCGCCCGCAATCATCGTTTGCCCTACACGCACTTGTAGGACCATGCCATCAGGAAGATAAACATCCAGCCGCGACCCGAAGCGGATCAATCCAAATCGTTCTCCAGTTTGCATAGCTGCGCCTGGCTTCACGAAGCAGACAATCCGTCTGGCCACCAGGCCGGCAATCTGGACAACAGCCAGATTCTGACCGTTTTTCATACGAATGCGCAGGCTGTTGCGCTCATTATCAGCACTGGCCTTGTCCAGGGATGCGTTGAAAAACTTGCCGGGGCGATATGCAACAGCGGTAATCTCACCTTCAATTGGCGTGCGGTTCACATGACAGTTGAAGACACTCATGAACACACTGACACGGGTGAGAGGCGTGTCAGGCATTCCAAGCTCGTTCGGCGGCACCGCCGCTTCGATCAGCGAAACCACCCCGTCCGCTGGGCTGACGATCAACCCTTCTCCTGTGGGTGGCACGCGTTCCGGGTCGCGAAAGAAATAGTAGCACCAGATCGTGAGGCCGACACCAATCCAGCCCAGAATGTTAGACAGGAGAAACAGGCCGACCGTAATGGCGGCAAAGATCGCGACAAACCGAATACCTTCCGGGTGCATCGGTTTGATGAACGTATCGCGCATGCGCATCGCAATCTTTCCCTTAGGTCAACTGATTGAACTTCATAAGTGGATTGGTAGGGAAGGCAAGTGGGACTATTGCGGTAGGCAACGATTGATGGCGGGGTGTTACAATTTGATGGGTTCTACTGACAGCTTTTTTGATGCCCAGGTATTGGGGGTTGGACCAGGCGCCAGATTTTCGCTGTGGCATTCCGCACCGTTATAGATCCCTGATCCATGCAAAAAGCTCCAAATGCTCCATACTGCGATCTCTTTAGCACTCCATTGCAGGCAGCTTTTGGTCAGAGCCACTGTCAACAACCTCAATACCTGATGGCAGGCGGCGCGCCGCCCGCCATCTATCTTCTGAAAGATTAAGTGTTCTTCTTGGCCATAGCGTTATAGATAACACCGCCAAGTATCGCACCGATGATCCAGGCATATCCTGACAGAATTCCCAGTGCTGGCACCCAAACAGTAGCGACCGAGAATACTGAAGCAAAACCAAAGGCAATTAGTGCCGAGTCATTCCAACCGTTACCATAATGGTAGGCACCGCCTTCCATGTTGTAGAGGTCGTCCACATTCAGCTCTTCCTTCCGAATCTTGTAGTAATCTACGATCATGATCCCAAAGATCGGAGCCAGAGTCGCACCGAGCGTGTTCACGAACCCGGCAATGCCGATATTCGAGATAATGGCCGTCCAAAGACCGCCAATTACCAAGGCAAAGACTGAAGTGGCCAGACCTGCCTGACGGAAGCTGATCTTACCAGGGGCCAGGTTGGCTATGCCATTCACCGCCGGAATGAAGTTCGCGACCAGATTGATGCCAACGGTTGCAGCGAAGAAGGTAATCGCTGCGATGATGGCCAGCAGAACGCTGTCGGTCTTCTCGACGATCTCGGTCGGGTTGATGATTTCTTCACCAAAGACCACGGCGGCACCGCCAGTCGTCAAAAGCGCCAATGCCGAAAAAAGGATCATGTTCAGCGGCAAACCGGCAAGATTACCGGCCTTCATGGATGCCTTGTCGCGGGAATAGCGCGAAAAGTCCGAGAAGTTGATCATCACGGCTGAGAAATAGGCAACCATAGTTCCGAATATGGCGATGAAGCCTTTAACTTCAGATCCAAAGGTGCCTTCTGGGTTGGCGAAGATGGTCGCGGTTGCGTTCAGAAGCTGCCCGTCCGCGCGCTGCCATAGCACGATGACTAAGCCTATCATTACCGCATAGACGAATGGTCCGGCAAAGTTCAGAAATGTCTCGACCCAACCCATGCCGCGCCAGAAAATGACGATGTGGAACACCCATACGAGGAGAAAGGCAAGCCAGTCGATGCCCGTCAAACCTAACATCTCTGCACCACCGCTGATGCCTGTTATCGAACGGATCAACAATGAAAGGGCGGTCGAAGCGAAATAGACCTGAACGCCATACCAGAAGACAGCGACTGTGGCCCGCAATACTGCCGGTAGCTTGGATCCGGTTGTGCCCATACTGGCGCGCGCCAGAACCGGATAGGGGATACCGTATTTTTCTCCGGGCGCGCCGGATAAGTTCACCATCCACATAACGAACAGCCCCGCGAAGATGAGTGCCAGGAAAGCTGTCCAACCCCCAACGCCGTAGGATATAAAAAGTGACGCAACTAGCGAATAGCCAAACAGTGATTGAACATCGTTGGCCCAGATGTTGAAAATTGCAAACGCGCCCCAGGTTTTTTCATTGGGCGTGACCGGATTTAGCGTGTCACCTTCCGGATCTGTAGTACTTGCATTTTTTGCAGTTGTTTCTGCGGTTACCATAATGGTCCTCCCATTTTGATTTCGGAGGGCGAGCCCCCAAGATTTGCGGCAATAGCCGCCCATCGATTCAGGGTTTGTGGCCTGAACCGTTTCCGTTGCATGGTTGCGACGTTCGTTCCCGTGTCGGCTTGTTGTCTGAGACAAATCGATCCAGTCCGATTGCATGTATCTGCAATCGGTTGCTCTGCCCGTAGGCATCAAACTGGTGGATGTCTCAGCCTATCAGCGCTTTGCAATTGCCCAGTAGAAAACACCTCCAAATCCTGCGCCAATCACCCATGCAAAGCCTGACAGCGTATTCAGCATGGGAACCCAGACTGTGAGTACCGAAAATGTAGCCGGAAGGATGAACGACACGATCGCGGCCATATTCCATCCGTTACTGTAGAAATAGGGGCCGTCGCGGGCCGCCGAAAAAAGCTGATCAACGTCCAGCTCACCGGATTTCACCAGATAAAAATCTGCGATGATGATCCCATAAACAGGTGCCAGAATGGCGCCTAATGTGTTCACAAACCCCAAGATACCGATCTGGCTGATCGTCGATACCCAAAGCCCGCCAATCACCAGCGCGTAGGCCGAGGTAATTATCCCGGCAACGCGGAAATTGATCCGACTGGGCATAAGGTTCGCCAAATCGTATGCGGGTGGTATGAAGTTGGCGACGAGGTTGATGCCGACCGTGGCGGCCAGAAATGTCGCCGCCGCCAGGAGTGTTAGTGGCAAGGAATCGACCCTTGCAATTATAGCGGTCGGGTTGGTTAACGCCTCGCCCCAGATTGCGACAGTACCTGCCGTTACAATCAAAGCAATCAGGGAAAAGAAGGCGATATTGATCGGTAGACCGATCAGGTTACCCTTTCGCATTTCATCTTCTGACCGTACGAACCTGGAAAAATCGCCGAAATTGATCACCACGGCCGAAAAATAGGCGGTCATTGTGCCCACGACTGCAGCGAATGCGCCAAGTGAGTTGCCCTTGTAGTCGCCGGTTCCGCGGAAAATAGTGCCGACCTCCAGCCAGAGATCGTTGCCGACTTCGACCCAGATCATGATGGCCAGCGCCACCATCACCGCATACACAAATGGGCCAGCGAAATTGAGAAAACCGACAATCGGATCAATACCGTTCCAGAAAAGTGCAATCTGAAAGGCCCAGACTGCCAGAAAGGCACCCCACTCGATGACGCTGAGGCCCAGAAAGATTGCAGGGCCATTTTCCCCGATCAGTGCGACCATGGCCAAGGCAAGTGCAGTCGATGCAAAATATGTTTGTACACCGTACCAGAAGATGGCCACGACAGCCCGGATGAGGGCAGGGAAATTCGCCCCGCGAACGCCCATGCTGGCTCGTGCCATTACAGCAAATGGAATTCCATATTTGACACTGGGTTTGCCGATCAAGTTGACGAGCCCCATGACAATGAATCCCGCCAACACGATACCCGCAAACACCGCCCAGCCATTCAGCCCGTAAGTCAGGAACAGCGACGCCGCCAATGTGTACCCAAACAGCGATTGAACATCGTTGGCCCAGACATTGAAGAGCTCAAACCAACCCCAATCGCGCTTTTCGATAGGAACGGGGGCCAGGTCCTCGTTGTAGAGGCTGGAATCCTTTGTAGCTTCTGTAAGAGAATGCTGCATTTCGTCCCGGTCATTCGCTGCGGCGATTGTCATTGCACAGATTCAGCGCTATTGTCGTGCAGAACTGCGTGCAATAAAACGGTCATAAATGCGTGCAAAAGTCAAGAACTACTGTGATCCAATCCTACGAGACTGATTTAAAATGGTAAAAATCGGATATGCGCGGGTATCATCGAAATGGTACCGAAGTGAGGTTCAACTCAGTGAGCTTAAACGTCAGGGATGCGACCGCATATGGAGCGATACCGCGCAAGACGGGACCAACCGAGGCGAAACGCTGGAGGAATTTCTGACGGATGTTTCGGCTGGTGACGTAATCGTCGTGTCTCGTCTGTCTGCGATTGCTGACTCGATCGCAGAGCTATTCAATCTGTTAGAACGGCTTCACGAAAAAGGAGCGGCATTTCGGTCAATGTCTGAACCCTGGATCAATACCGCAGACGGGCGCGCGAGTATGGTCTTGGAAGTACTAGGCGGAGTCATCGACTATGAGCTTGGGTTGGCTGACTTGGAAAGCCGTGCAGTGGAAGATCGGCCCAAATCCTTCGGCCTGAGTAAAGGACGACCACAAAAACTGAGCGCAACGGAACGCGAAGAGGCGATTTCCCTGCTATCGATGGGCAAGACTGCGGCAGAGATCGGTCGTATGCTGGGTGTGAGCAGATCCACAATCTCTCGGCTCAAGACTGCGCAAGCCGAACCCGGGTAAGAGAAATTATGTGTAATTTGCGCCTTTGCGCTTTTTCAATGCGAATTCAAAGATACCTGACCCACAATCTTTGATCACGGTTACACCCAAGTTCTTCGACCATCTTTTTTGAACTCAAGTTGAACTCTCTCGCGAGGTCTGTGATTTGGGCGGACCGAAAACTATCAATGTTTCGAGCGAGTCTGCCGTCGTCAAAGGCGATCAACTCATGGGACCTGCCGCCCCAACGGACGATCCCACCGCACAGCCGCTGACGTTCTGGATTGACTATTTCTGCCACGGGGTCGGCAAAGAAATCGCTCCATTTGAGGATACCGGTACTGACAGCTCGGGCAACCGCCTGTTCGATCGTCCGACTCTTGAGCTTGGTAGTGATGGAGGCAGTCAGAACATCGATCGTTCTCGAAGCGTGCCGCGTTTTCCTGGCAATGACAGTCGGTTTCAAACCCGACGCGAACATCTTCAACACATCCAGTTCATCCGCAGACAGGGAATCCGATGGAAAGTTGAATACGGTTTCTATGACATCGAGGGCAAGCAGATGCAGGACCTGCGCTTCCTGGCGTAGGGCAGGGAGCTTTTTCGCGATAAAGGCGCTCCACTCAGGACGAGCCATATTGGACGTGACGGTAAACACGCCGCGCTCGCCAAAAGGGTTGATCACTGGAATGGAAAGACCGTTTTGCCCCACTCCAAACCTTCTGGCCGCTTGAAAAAGCGCTGCATAGTCGGCTTGGTCGTCGAACACTGCCCAGTCGATTGGTGCGATAATTTGGGCGCCGAAACGAATGAGGGGATCGGCCAAAACGAGATTGTTGTCGACGTAATACTTGGCCCATTCCTCTGGAAATGTAGTGCAGCCATGAACGACATTATGATGCTTGTCGATGTGGGCGTAGGAGGCGTTTTCAAATCCAAACTTTTGGCAAATTTCCAGAAGAAGAGCTTCCCCAGATTGCCAGAGATCCAGTTCAGAATTGCCAATATCTGCAATTTTCATAGATCGTCTTTCTGTCCTGCGTTGCCGTCGGGGCGGAGTAGCAACCTAAAACTGAACTAACTATTCGGGAATTCCCGTAGCCAACCGAACATTTGAATACGGGTCTGTTATGGGGACGGTAACAGAGCGGAAAGCCGCTGATGAGACACATGAAATTGACTAGCTGGCAGCGCAAAACTCGTCACGGCAATAACCGTTTTTGTGGTCTTGCGCGGTTCAGTTTCCGTAGGTCGTGGGCATCTTGAGCGTGTGATCTAAGCCCATCCGGCGTCATGTATTTCATCTTGTCAGCACGCGGCCAGGAACGAAATTCAGCCTTCATTTCGTCGACATCTGCAGCAGGGCAGGGGAGCGCAAAAAGCGCCGCTAGGGCTATGTGTCAGATAGCGATAAAGCCGTGAGCGATCACCGCGCAGCAAAAAGGTTCCTGAGACGGAACGCAGATGGTGAGATCATGTCGATGGTGATCCGCGTGCGGCGCAAGATCGTAGATTGGCTTGAAATAGCTTCGCAACTTATCCGTGATCACGACACGGGGTTTGCCGAACTGCGAGATCAATCGCTCTAATAGCGCCTGGCCGCCTTGGCGTTTCGCTGTGGTTGGACAAGAAAATCAAGGGTATTCCCATTCGCATCCACTGCCCGCCAGAGTCGGCATTTCCAACCGGTGATCGGTAAACAACTTAGTGCAAATGCCATTTGTCGGTCGCCTTTGGCCGGTCCCGCTTGATGCAGTCGGCGAAATGACGGCCAAAGCGGTTAACCCATTGCCGGGCTGACGATTACACTGCGCTCAGCAAGCAAATACTCGACAGTGGCCGTGCTGTGGGCGAAACGGTGATAAGCCCATACAGCTTAGGCGATGATCTCGCGGGGAAAGTGAAAGCCCTTCCGGCGCGGCATTGTCCGTGGCGTTCTCATGATGATCGGTTATCCCGGCGCAATCCCACGATCATCTTTGCAATGCCCTATGAAGCTGTAAATTATCAAATAATCTCTTGTGTTGCCCGATCTCGAGAGGCACGCGATACTGGAAAGCAAGACAGTTTCGAATGGTCGAAAATGTATAGACGCCAGGCAGATAGATTGGTGAAACAGCATGCGACAAGATAAAGAGCTTACTTTTGCAACGGCCCTGGCTAGTCATTCCAGAGAACGGGGTTTCCAATCGGAAAAACATGCACATGAGTATTATCAGGCTTCGTTGCTGAGCGCAGTTATGCAGGGCGTTTACGACGGGACCGTTTTCATCGAACAGCTGCTGGAACATGGAAACTTCGGCCTGGGTACGTTCAATGCGCTCGACGGAGAAATGATCGTGTTGGATGGCGTTGCCTATCGCCTCGACGGGAATGGCAATGCTTCGGTCGCAAGCGACAAGGCTCTGACACCTTATGCTGCCGTCATCAATTTCGAACCAGCGGTTTATCTAACTTTGGACAGAGAAACACAAAAGGATGCTCTTGAGGCCCAGCTTGATGCATTGGCGGAGGCAAGAAACCTGTTCTATGCCGTTCGATTTACCGGCGACATTAAACACATAAAGTACAGAAACGTTCTACGGCAGGAGAAACCATACAAACCTCTGCTGGAGGTCGTAAAAACGCAGGCTGAGTTTGAGCTGAACAACGTCGAGGGGACAATTCTGGGGTTTCGGTGCCCGGATTATGCCGTCGGGATCGGCGTCCCGGGTTACCACCTACACTTTATTTCCAGCGATCTGAGCAAAGGAGGACACGTCCTGGATTACACTCTGACCAACGGTCGAATAGAAATTGATCATACGTCTTCTCTGCATCTTGAACTTCCAGAAACCAGATCATTTTCAGACGCTAATCTGTCTGCAGGCGCTTCGGCCGACAGCATCCTAAGTGCAGAGAGTAACAATACTTAGGCACTTCTATGCAAGATGGTTATATGCAACCGTGCTCTAAGTTCGTTGCAATTGTCGTCTTATAATGCTGACTTTACTGGACGTCGCGTGCAAACAGTGCGTGCCGATCCGAAAGCGTAACCTATGGTCGATTCCGGTCCTGTAAATTTACAGTATTTGACAAACCCACTCTTGAACAAAGGTACTGCCTTTTCTCTACACGAACGAGAAAAGCTTGGATTGCTAGGTCTTCTTCCGCCACACATCGAAACGCTCGAAACCCAGGGAGATCGTGCCTATGCCGCCTTTGAGCGCGAAGAGACACCGCTGGACAAACATGTCTATCTGCGTGGCCTGCAGGATGACAACGAGGTTCTGTTCTACGCTCTGTTGGTGCGGCATCTGACCGAGATGATGCCGATAATTTACACACCCGTTGTGGGTGACGCCTGCAAGCAGTTCAGTGAAATCTATGATCACCCACGCGGATTTATCATTTCGTACCCAGAGCGTGGCCGGATCGATGACATACTTGAGAACGCCATCCTGCCCTCTGTCGAAGCCATTGTCGTTACCGACGGAGAGCGGATTTTGGGTTTGGGTGATCAGGGTGCAGGTGGTATGGGGATCCCTATCGGGAAACTGTCGCTCTATACCGCCGCCGGCGGAATTCCCCCTTCTGTGACACTCCCCGTGGTACTGGATGTCGGCACCAACAATCAGGAACGGCTGGAAGATCCCCTTTATATCGGCTGGCGTCATGAGCGCATGACCGGGGATGACTATTTCGAGTTCGTCGATCTTTTTGTGCAGGCGGTAATGCGCAAGTGGCCGGATGTGTTGCTGCAATTCGAGGATTTTGCACAGCAACATGCGGCACCCCTGCTTGCGCGGTATCGCGATCAGCTCTGTACATTCAATGATGATATCCAGGGCACGGCTGCGGTAACGGCGGGCACTTTGCTGGCTGCCTCAGATGTCACCGGCATTCCACTAAAGGACGCTACCATCGCGTTCCTCGGCGCCGGGTCAGCGGGAGTGGGTATCGCAGAACAATTAGTTCAACTCATGATCCGGCAAGGACTATCCGAAACCGAGGCGCGTGAGCGCGTCTACATGGTGGATCGGAATGGCCTGTTAACCGATGCGATGACAGATCTTCTGCCGTTCCAGAAGCAGGTTGTCCAACCCTTCAACAAAGTGAGGAACTGGTCCAATGGTGAAATTTCCCTGTTGGATGTGATTAATCAGGCCAAACCCAATATTTTGGTGGGTGTCAGCGGTCAGGCAGGCTTGTTCTCTGAAGAAATCATCCGTGCAATGGCGGCTCAGACTGATCATCCTGTCGTGTTGCCGCTTTCGAACCCGACATCGCGAATTGAGGCCGCGCCCGCAGATATTATCAACTGGTCAGATGGCCTTGCAATAGTCGCCACCGGAAGCCCGTTTGATCCCGTTGTCTACAACGGCAAGACGCACCATGTCGCGCAATGCAATAATTCCTACATTTTCCCGGGTATGGGCTTGGGTGTGCTGGCGGCAGGCGCGCGCCGAGTCACTGACGGAATGTTCATGGCCGCCGCCGAGGCCTTGGCTGCATTATCGCCTGCGAAGTCTGATCGCACCGCAAGCCTGCTGCCCGATGTGGAGGACATTCGCCAGGTCAGCAAGGCTATTGCATTTGCCGTTGGTCAACAGGCGCAATCGGACGGGGTTGCGCCTAAATCCTCAGAAAATGACCTGAAAGCGGCGATAGAGGCGAAGTTCTGGATCCCGCACTATGAGGCAATGGCCTGAAGCAGACCCGCGCTGGAGTGACCAGAGCGCTATTCTTCGCGCAGTCAGAACCCATCTAGTCTGTTGTAGTGAATGAGCGCAGTTCGGAACAGGACGGTTACGCCACCGCACGCCCGAGTGGTTTTTGCATCGCAGCACAAAGGGCACCCACCAGCAGGACGGCAGAGGCCACTACAAGGCTATCTCCAATTTCTCCGGTTATGTCTCCGATGACGCCGGCTCCGATCGGTCCGAGTGTTTGTGAGATAGCGAAAACAACTGTAAAAAAGCTTACGGTTGCACCCCAATCCTGCTGATCCAGATTCTGGCGGACAAAGCTGGTGACAGCACTGGGCGGCATAAAGACCGACAGCCCAAACACGAGCGCCGACATGATCAATCCATATCCGTTTGGAACAAGGATCGGCAGGGCTGAACCACAAGCGACGCCGGCTAAGATCAACGCCAATGGCGTCCCAGAAGCGAAGCGGGCTAATATCCCACGCCAAACAAATGGCGACGCCATAATGCTGAATCCAAGGATCATCCACGTTGCCGTGGTCAACAGGGCACTGGAATGCTGCTCCTTCATCCAGACAGCGATAAAAGTTACGTAGACTATGTAACCCAACCCAAACAGCGCGTATCCGCCGAGTTCGCCTAACATCCTGCGCACCGGAGGAATGGAAGGAAGCGCTGCGTCGTGCTCGGCTTTGTTTAGCTTTGTGGACGCCCAAACGGAAAATGGACAAATGATCAGAGCTGCAATCCCAACTCCGATCCACGCCCAGTCCCAGAATTGCGGCCCGAAAACGTCCAGCATAGTCGGAAGGGTTGCGCCACATAAGGCGATACCAAACCCACCGCCGCCGCCAAAGTACAAGGCGATAGCCAGTGCATTCCTTCGGGCGCAGTTCTGGAACAGCGATGCCGCCAGAACGCCGCCTGATACAAAGGAAAGAGCGCCGAACAACCCGACCAATGTACGACAAGCGGTTTGAAATACGAGGTCCTCATTTAACCCGGTTATTAACAGACACAGTGCGGTCGCCACAGTGCCGCCAGCAAACAGCCGTGACGGCGAAATATGGCGGATCAGGAAAAGTGTTAGGATTGCACCCATTATGTAGCCAATCGAATTGGCGGTGTTTAGCCAACCAGATTGAGTGAGGTTCCAGCCGAGGCTACTTTTCATTGATGGTAGAATTAGGCCGTATGCAAAGCGGCCAAAGGCGTTGGATATGCTGACGCCAAGCGCAAGGCCCAGCAATATGAGCCAAGGGTTAGTAGTTTTTGCCGAATTCATGAATATTCTTCCAGGTTGAACAACACCGTGCCCCATTGTGGGTGGCTGTGCAATCTCAACAGATCCTAGTCAGCCCCGTGCGGCTTAACCTGAGAAACAGCAGATTAAATATTCTCAACAAGCTGCCGCGCTGCTTTCGTCTACGCTATGTGAGTTCAACTGAGCAACGACCTGCCAGTTTGGATGGCCGGGTGTTGAGCTTGCTTCAGAGGTCGCTCGACTGCGAGACGACATTCTGCTTCGTCGCAATCGTCTGTCGGCTTTTCAGTCGGCACCTCCGAGTCACCTGACTCCTGGTGAAACGCTGTACGTTTGTGGCATTTCGACGAGCATATGCGTGTCGTCGACGGCCATTGCGGGCGAATCTATCAACAATCTCTTACAATAGCACGCCACCACGACCGGGAACCGCTCGAGAAACGCAAACCTTGCGAATGCTGCGATCGGTCGTCAACGACCGCTTTGGGGAAGCTGCACTGCGGCGCTAACCAAGCTCACGAACGCCAGGTATGTGCCCGTCCGGGAATTCTGTTTGAGGTGGGGCAGGGGATAATGCTGCACCGGCTGTGACGGCCGCTCTGAGCCCAACGTCACGAATGCTGCGCTTTGCGCGAGCGTCCGCTTTTCACCGGTTGTCCAAGAAGCAGAACTACAGAAATACAAATCTTCCAACTGGCATCGCGATGTTGGATCGGCTACGGGACGGTTATGTGCGGATTCTCTTCCAAACTCTCTGTGGTGTATTGTGACTGCTTTGACAGTCGCACTCATAGCTGAGGGCTTTGCGCATCGGACAGCTCCCACGTCTACGACCCCGGAACTCACCGCCTATATCGCAGCAGGCGGGCAGTTGAGCGGCATCTGCGGAAATATAGATGGCGACAGCGCACCAGTGACCGTTGATTGCGAAGCTTGCCGCATCAGCAACACGTCCGTTCTGCTTCAAGACAGTTGTCCACGCTTCGTACAGACCACAGCAACGCGAACTTTCGAATTTATCGCCAAACGCGTTGCCGAGCGCAATGATCTCGATCCCACGCGTTTGACCCGCGCCCTGCCTCACGCCTGATTTCATTACCTTTTATTGAAATCAAAGATGCCCGTATCCCGCTGGATGCGGCGCGATTGTGCTTGGAGGCCGTTAAATGACTATTACCGATACACCTGCGCAGTCCGGGGGCGGCGCAAACAAACTCTACTTCGCGGCATGGCGCTGGCATTTTTACGCTGGTCTTTATGTCATTCCAATCTGAGCAAATTGATTGTGACACATCCTACTGCTTGAGAATCAGGGTCTGATGGTTCCTGACCAACCCGCAGCCTTCATTGCACTGATCAGCTCTTGAACTGGCTGTGGGTCTACAAACACTCGAGCCTTCAGTGCTTCGAGAGGGAAGCTTGGCCAAGTGTCCGAAAATACTTTTGCAAGCCGCTGTGCCTCTGCTTGTTCTCCGTTCCTCCAGTGGGCTGCCATAAGGTAAGCTGCGGAAATTGGTCCGAACGGCCCACCACGCGATATTGTTTCATCAAACGTCCTGATTGCGGCAGCATAGTCTCCCGTATGGAACTGAGCCGCACCCAATGCATTGTCAAATACAAGTCCCCCTCCTTGTGGGGCCAGGACTCTATATCGCGCTGATTGAGACAAAACTCGTTCAAAATCAGATGTATAAAGGGAAATCAAGGCATCGAATTCAGCAACATGTGAATCATCGGGTGCCAAACCTAAGGCCCGTTGGGATAATCGAACTGCGCTATCGTAATTGCCCACCCCAAATTCAAACCAGGCTCGCGCTGAAAGCGGCCATGCTGCATCCGGAGCCAATTCCAAAGCATAAGCACTATTCTTGTCGGCAGCGTGCAAAAACTCATCAGAACCTGGATCGCCAGATTTCATGATGGCGAACATGGTTTCGACCTGAGAAGCGCCAGCATACCCCCCGTAATAAAACGGATCTCGTTCAATTGCTGTTTGGAATATCAACAACGCAGGTTGAAGGCGTGCCAAATCTGTAACCGGAAAAATCAAATCCCGGCCAGCGTTGCTTAGGTTCATTGCTTCGACGCGGGCTGGCGACACGTCGTAGATCGCAGTTTTGCCAGTTATTGGAGCAACAGATTTCGAACCGCGGCCGATCAGAACACCGACTAGAATACCGGCTACTAGAAGTGAAAGCGAGATAACGACTGCGTAAGCCTGTCGCCTTCCGCGTAATGGTTGTCTGCTTCGATTGGAGCCCGGCAAAAACTCGGGTGCGTAACTTCCGACAGGCAATGAGATTACCAATTCGTCAGCGATCCCATTACTTTCATAATAAGCTTGGAGTTTTCGCCGAACACGTCCCGCATCCACGCGTACGACGCCTTCGCGTTTCAATAGCTCATCCGCGTCGTATCCATAAACATCCATCGCAATGGTTTTGGCGCGTATCTCGTTGGAACGACCCTCGAGCGATTCCATCACAACATAAGACAGAAAAGATCGCATGCGGGCGGACCCTTTGAATTCATCTGACTTCTGAACCCTATCCAACGCATCGCGCACCTGCTCGGCCGAGAACTGTTGAGTGTCATTCTGTTCCTGATCGTCCATGCTGACGGTCAAAGAACTATCCTTTCGCAATAAGGGTTTGTCGCCATGGTGCTACGGTAGCATGCGGCTTTATACGTTCAATACATATTCTGTTGGATGCATGCTTGGCAAACGATTGCCTGAAGGGCGCTGCCAATGACGGATGATGAGTTCTTTGAATCCCAATTTCCCGAAGCGGGTCGCCTGCTGCAGGACCTGCGGGCAAAAGACCAAGAGTTTGATCGAATTTGCCGCGACTACAAAGAGGTCTTCGCCGAACTGGCGGTGCCGCCAAGGTCGCAGTCTGTTCTTCAGATGCGCTATCTCGCCGATCTGGCAGAAAGCCTTTCGGACCTGCGCAGCAGTATTGACGGACGGTTGCAGGCGCATGGCCTTGATTCGGAATCGGTACGGAACAAAGATTTGGAGGTTTGACATGAGACTTAGATACATTTTGCCTGCGTTGTTGATTGGTGCCGGCTCCGCGCTTGCTCAGGAAACCCCGATTGTTCATGACGGCGAGTTCGAATTCCTTCGCGCGCAGTTTGGTGAGGCATGGGATGCGCAAGACGTTGAAGTCGACGCCAAGCTGACCGAAATTCGTGCGGCCAATGGCGGCAAGCCTCCTAATTTCCTCTACATCTTGATCGATGATGTAAGCTTTGGTCAGATGGGTGACCGCAAGATGAATTACGTCATGGGGATCGAGACACCCAGCATCAATCAGTTGGCTACCGAAGGCATGTCGCTGATGCGCATGTATACCGAACCCTCTTGTACTCCCACACGTACCGCCATGCTGACGGGGCGCCACCCAATACGCGCCGGTGTCGAAGAGGTCAAAGTGGCTTTGGTTGGAGAAGGTCTTCCGACCAGCGAAGTGACACTGCCGGAGATACTGAAACAAGTCGGCTACAATACGGCGCATATCGGCAAATGGCACCAAGGTGACATTGAGCAATCGTACCCACACAATCAGGGATTCGACTGGGCCGCATTTCCACTACACCAGCAAGTGCAGCTGAGCCTCATGATCCCCGAGGCAATGAGGTCCAACGCCATGCTCGGCTACGTGCCCGAGGGGCAGAACAATCAGTTCCTGCTGGATGAGCGCTTCAAGCCATATGGTCTTGTCACCGGTGTCGAGGCCGAAGCCGGTGGGCCCGCCCTGGAAGTAGACATGTCAGCCGGTGAGGTTTGGACGCAGGCCAAATATGAAGAGATGAACGAACGATATCAACGGCAGGCGCTGGAGCAACTCGAACGTGTAGCCTCCGAGGATGCGCCATTCTTCTTGCAATACTGGCCGCTGTACCCGTTGAACTTCGTCTACCCGGATCAGGCAATTTCACGAAATGGCGGGTTTCATGCCGACAAGCTGCAACTGCTTGATGGATGGATTGGAGATCTCTTGGCCAAGCTTGAAGAAACCGGCACGGCAGACAACACAATTGTTGTTCTGATGGCAGATAATGGTCTGATGTATCACTATGAAGGCTCATCCGGCCTGAACCAACTAATCTATCGCGGAGGCAAAACTCAGCATCTTGAAGGCGGAGTAAGAACCGATGCGTTCATTCGCTGGCCCGGTGTGATCGAACCCAACACTGCAGCTGGCGACATCGTTCATGTTTCAGATATCTTCACCACAATGGCGCGAATTGCCGGAGCCACCGCCTTTATCCCAAGGGACCGTGTGATAGACGGCATTGACCAGACGGCGTTACTGTTGAACGGCGAGGGGAACGGTCGGCGCGACTATGTCTATGTCTACGAAGGCCCTGTCTTGCGCTCGGTCGTTAAACAAGAATTCAAGATGCACCTTCCTGCCCCTGGTCAACCCGGCGCGGCTGCTCCAACCTATAACATCTATCGGGACCCTCGTGAGGAACACCCGTTGGTTGGCTACTCGCTTTGGGCCGGTGCATCTTTTCAGGATATGATAAAGCGCCACCAGAAGATGATCGCCAAATATCCACATTCAGAGATCGGCAAAGGTACCCCCTATGAGGGCATCGAAAACCTGCGTCCGGAAACTGAACTGACCCGTGATGTATTCATGAGCTGGCAGTGACGTCGCAAATTTAAGTAAATATCTGAATATAACGATGTTACAATTGGTTAACGCATCAAAGATCAAACACCGAAGCTCGGCTTCAAACCTGGGGGAGACGGAATGAAACTACAATGGCTTCTGGTTTTTTGTGCAGGCGTTACGGCACCACCTTTGCAAGCGCAGGAAGACCCAATTCAACACGATGCCGAATTCTATATTCTGCAGGCACAACATGCAGAACAATGGGCACAGGATGATACCGCTGTTGATGATGCTCTGGCCGCTTTTCGTGACGGTAACAATGGGCAGCCCCCAAACATAGTCAGCGTTCTGATCGACGATATGGGCTTCGGCGACATGGGCATCCCCGAGCTAAACGCTGTGCGAGGTTATGAAACGCCGAATATCAACGACTTTTCCGATCAGGCGATGCGAATGGTGCGCATGTATACTGAACCTTCGTGCACGCCGACCCGCGTGGCACAAATGACCGGGCGGTTGCCCGTACGCATGGGTATGGGCGACACAACGGTGGACATTGCCGGGTTTGGCTTACCGGAAAACGAGGTCACCTTGGCCGAAATTCTGAAACAGGCGGGTTATGCGACCAGCCATGTCGGCAAATGGCACATGGGCGATATCGCCGAAAGCTGGGCGATGAATCAGGGTTTTGACTATGCCCAGCACGCCATCCACCAACAGGGCCAGCTGACGATCTTCAATGATGATGCGATCAAAGAACAGGTCTCGGTCGCGATCCGTGACTATGACGACAAATATACGCTGGACGGCTGGTTCCGGCCGGACTCTGCCGCGATGATGACAGTCATCGAAGGGGAAACCGGCGGGCCCATCCGCGAAATTCGCATGGAAACCGGCGAACGCTGGAACGCTGCGAAGTACGATGAGATGAACCAGGGGTTTCAGGACAAGACGATGGAAGAATTGGATCGCCTAGCAAATGGTGAAGACCCGTTTTTCTTACAATACTGGCCGATGATCCCGCTGGACAACACCCGTGCCGGGCGGTCGGGGCCAGAGAGCGTTAATGGTGGCCTGTATGTGGACAAAATGCAGTTGCTCGATCAGTGGTTGGGCGACTTGTTTGCGCGGCTGGAAGAGTTGGGCTTGACGGAAAACACTGTGGTTGTGGTCATGGGTGACAATGGCCATTTCACCAAATACGCGCCGCAATCCGGGTTCACCCCGCTGATCTATGCTGGCGGCAAAGGTGACACGACTGAAGGCGGTATACGAGTTGACGCCTTCATCCGCTGGCCCGGTATGATCGAGGCTGACGGGTTGCTTAACAGCATCATCCATGTCTCGGACCTCTATACCACTTTGTCGCGCTTTGCCGGAGCAGATCAGTATATTCCGCGGGATCGCCTTGTGGATGGGGTGGACCAGTCGGCCGCCTTGTTGTTCACCGATGAATCCAAATCTCGCCGCGATCACGTCATCGTCTATTCGGTGAACAAGCCCGAGGCGGTCGTGAAAGACCAGCTAAAGCTGAAACTGCCGGGACCAGGCGAAAGCGCCATTCTTGCAAAGTTCTTTGATCTCTATCGGGACACGCGCGAAGAATACTCGGTCTCGACCGAGGTTGGCGCCTGGGGAGGGCAGGAATTCGCACGGATTTTGGGCCGCCACATGGCCCGCAAAGAAAAATTCCCCGATACCGCGCCCGCCTATGGCGTGCCCTATGAAGGGATCGAGAACATCCGCCCCGAAACCCAACAGGCAGTTGAGGCTTTCATGATCAAGCGCGCGTCACCACAGAAGTAAGCCTAATCCTTCGCAATAAACCTGTGAAGGACTGTGTTAATCAAGGTCGAGGGTCACAGCATGTTTGGTAGCATAATATTCGCACTGGGATTGATTGTGTCTCTCGGCATCGGGTTTGTCTATTTTCGCGATCTGGGCGACGTCTCTCAAATGCTGCTGAAGGTAAAGCGCGAGAATATGGTGCGCTTTATCCGCAATGAATATCGCCTGATCGGTATCGGACTTGGCGGGTTTGCAGCGGCAACACTTGCGCATTTCCTTTTGGGCGGTGGCCCTTTCTGGCTTTGGCTCATAGCGGCTGTGCTTACTCTTCTTCTTTATGGGTTTCCCTACGTTTGGGTGCATTTGGGTCTAAGGAACCAGCTCAATGACGCACAGTACTTTCCAATTGAAGAAGCCCGCAAATATGTCGGACCAACTGCGCCTGTCATAGTCATCGAAAACAACGGCCAAGCGCGCGCGCACCCGGATGCGCAGATTATGCGCCCTCATCTGGCCGGGAATGTAGATGGCTTGGGTGGCGAAGACGTGGTCATGACCTACTGCGCTATGGCCAATCTGGGTCAGGGTTACATTCCGCGAATAGAAGGACGACGGTTGAATCTCGAGGTTTTGGCCCAGCATGGCAATAACCTAATCCTGCGCGATAACGACACGGGCGAGCCGATCCAGCACATCTATGGTTTCCGCGAGGCGGACCGCGACCCTAACTCCGACGGTCCTGCCTGCCCCCTTCGACCCGAAGCGCAAATGGAGCCCTGGCCAACCTTTCGAATGACGTTCCGCGGGTTTCAGAAGGCCTATCCTGACGGTGAGGTATTTCTGAACAAGCCATCCCCGAACCCATTTTTGCGCCTGCTGGATATGATGACCGAGATCACGTTTGGCTGGGGCATCGGACGCCAGCATCAGGAAGACGCGCCCGTGATGGACAACATGGATCGTTCAGACGATCGGTTACCAAATAAAACCTACGTTTGGGGAATTACGATCGGTAAGGATGCGGTTTGCTGGACTGATGATTTCATCGTCGAGAACGAGTGGATCGTGAACGCCAATGTCGGCGGACGAGATGTCGTGGTCAGCTTGGATCCAAAGTATGAAAGCCTAGGCGTTTGGTACAACGACTTTGGTCAACCTGTGAGCCATTGCGATTTTTGGGGCCATTCAGATCAGGGTCAGCTAAAACGTGTCGAAACCCTGCGCGCAGGCGCATTCTGGCATGTCTGGTCCGAGTTCTTCCCGAACACTGATATTAATCGTGTCGGCAGCGGTTCCATGGCAACCGAAGGAGCTGTAGAATGAGGCCCATGGCCAAACAACCACAAACCAAAGACCATTTATTCAAACTTGATTGTTTGACGGGAGGGACAGAATGATTTCGTCAATTTGGGTGAAAAGCTGCGCTTGCGGAGTAGCTTTTTTTGCATCTGTGGCCACAGTGGCTTCGGCTCAACAATCCGATTGGTCATATGAGGCCACAATCTACCTGTTCATGCCGGAAACAGAGACTACATTGGACACACCTTTGGGCACTCTGGACGGTACGCTCAGCTTTTCGGATGCGTTGGAAAACCTCGATTTTGCCTTTATGAGTGCGTTCTCGGCCACCAACGGACGTTGGCTGATACTTGCAGATTACAACTACACAGACTTATCGTTCAGCAACAGCGCTCCTGGACCTGTCGGCTCGGGTCTGGAGACATCATTTACCACACAATACCTGAGTGGTTATGTTGGCTACAGAGTGTATGAAGCGCCAACTATCACCGTTGACGTCGCCGGGGGTTTCCGGTGGTTCAGCACCGAAACGGAATTTACCCTTCTACCCGGCGCGGCACCGGGGCGCACAACAACGGCAGACGATAGCTGGACCGACCCTGTCATCGGCGCCAGAGCACGGGTACAGTTCTCGGATAAGTGGACGGGCTCCGGTTTTGTCGACTACGGAGGCTTCCGCAGCGACAGTGAAACCTGGCAGATTCTGCTGACGGCAGATTACGCAATCAACGACAGGTGGCTGATCCGCGGTGGCTATCGCTATATCTCATTCGATCATGAAATCGACGGCAACGATTTTACATTTGATCAGTCGGGGCCTGTGCTAGGCGCAACTTATCGGTTCTAAAATTCTTTGTTGGCGAACCCGAGACAAGGTTGTGATGTTACGAACGTCGTTTGATTGGCGCGATTCAATTGTAAAAAGGTTTAGAGAATCAAATTCGCATGTGCCCTCAGATTTGTTTTCGTGCCTGGCCCCAGATCTTGACCTCCGGCATCGATAGCTGGATGGAGTTTGTTGTAGCCTTAGAAAGGCTAGCAATGAATGAGACAAGTCTGAGGTAGCGATGCCACTTTCGACCGCGGAGTGAGAATTCACCTAGGCTAGCTTTCGCAATCGCAGCGAATGTCTGAAATGCGGGTTGTTAACGCAATATTTCAAAGGGCTGATGGATGTCGGCTAAGGGCCGTTCAAATCGATGGCGAGTGGTTCTTGAACCGAAATGCTGCGCTGCACCCAAGGTCTTGAAAGAGCCCAAAACGACCAATGCTGCAGAGCGCAGCAATGTCTGTTTTTGAACGTGCTCAAGTCCTAACGGACAAAAGCCAGCGTCAGGACGAAGGGTTGCGCATTGGTTTATTGAACCAATCGCTTGGACAAAATCTGGACTGCCGCTTCAAACCTTTGCGGGTCCTGTGCCACTCGGGCTGCCAGTTGTGCGCCCTCGAGCAAAGGCAGTGTTGCGGCGGCTTCTGCTGCCGGATCGGCAACATGTAGGATCGTTCCATCGCCCTGACCCAGTGAAAATACCCTCGCAAGCCATTCGGTCATCATTGTGCGAAAACGGTTCATCTCGGCAATCGTGTCTGCTGATAGATTTTCTGTACTGGTCGAAAAAGACACGCACAGGCACAAGCTTTGACCACCTTCAAGTGCGCCACGATACCGCTTGATCAAAGCGGCCAAGCGCGTCGCCCCTGTTGCATGGTCTTGATCAATCTCGCCACAGGCGGTTTCCAAATCTGAATAATACCGCTGCATCAGCGCGACGGCCAAAGCTGCCTTGCTGGCGAAATGATGGTGAATGCTGGCCTTTGTGATTCCGACGTCGGCGGCCAGGTCGGCATAGCTGAACCCATCAAAGCCACGCCTGCGCGCGGCCCGTTCAGCCGAATTGAGCAGAGTTGTCTTGGTGTCGGTCGCCATGTGTTATCCAAGATTTTGGGCGTTTAGGCTGTGTAGGACATTCTCTGCCGCTTCCAAAGCGCCTTCGATATAGCCGCCGAAAACCGGGGCGACCTCTGTTCCTGCGAAATGCAGCTTTCCGTTCCACAGATTGCTCATCGCCTTCGGTAGACCGTATGTCGGATGGGCATATAGCGGTGCCTTATCCGCCTCAGTTGCAGTGTAGGGATCAATGGCCCAGTCTTTCAAGTAGAGCTTTTGGGGCTCGGCGGCTTCAGGCCCGAACAACCGTGTTAATTGAGCGTGCAGGTGCTGACGCAGCAGTTGTTCGTCCGCGCGACCTTGGGGCGGTACACCGATGAAGCCAAATAGCGCGTATGGTCCACCCTCAGGGGGGGATGCATCATGGATTTCGACCATCGGTCCTTTCCGGCTCATTGCATCACCGGACAGTCCTTGTTTGCGCCAGAATGGTTTGTCGTACACCGCAACAGCCTTGGCCTGACCTGCCATCCATGTCGCGATGCCTTTCATGGTTTGGGCGGCTTCGGCAGACAATGCGGGCGAAAATGCGATTTCGGCCGCAACACGTGGGGGCACAGCGAGGACAGCTTGATCCGCGTGGATCTGTTCGCCCTTTGCCGTTGTTGCAATGAATTGATCGCCGGACATGTCAAGTTTAACAACCGGCGCGTTTAGCTGTTTGCGATGATCCGGCAGGCAGTTGGCCAATGCGTCTGTCAGAGCAGCCAACCCTCCCTTTAGCCGCCATGACCCTTCCATTGATGAAAAACCCTGCCCGCGTTGCACGTTGCCATGTTCATCCTCAAAGGTCTGAGCGCCATCGGCGAATTGGTCGAACTTTGTCAGACCAAACCGATCAATCAGAGCTGCAATACGTGGCTGGCCCGGCCAGAACCAGGCAGGCCCCATGTCAAAGTAGCCTGCCTCCAGATGCTGCGTCATGATTCGCCCGCCAAACCGCGGGCGGGCCTCAATCAGCATATAGTCGCGCCCTTGCGCCTCAAGACGTTCGGCTAAGACAAGCCCTGACAACCCGCCGCCGACAATCAGCGTTTGCATGCGCTAGAACCCTTCGGATGCTGGGCGCAGATCTAGCTCGTGCGTCCATGTGGATTTGGGTTGGTGGGCGAGGCTACAGTAGGCCTCTGCGATGTCCTCGGGCTTCATCATCTTGCCCGGATCAAGGTTGTGCAGGTCCCGAGATCGCGCTGTATCAATGATACCGTCCAGAATCGCGTGGCAGACATGAACACCTGCTGGTTGATACTCCCGTGCAAGCGATTGCGTCAGGCCGCGCAAGGCGAATTTTGCGCTGGCAAAGGCCGAGAATCTTGTACCACCCCGCAAGGACGCTGTGGCGCCAGATACAATGAACGTACCACCGCCAGCGCGGACCATCGGTTGCAGTGTCGATTGGGCAAGCAAAATGGCAGACTGCACCATGGATCCCCACGTGCGTTGATAATCAGCAAGCCGGGTTTCTGCGAAAGGCGCGATGATCAGTTCGCTCGTGTTGTGGATCACAACCTTAGGCGGGCCATGTTCTGCAATAACCTGTGCCAGGATGCTGGGAACGGCACTCTCGTCCGTCAGGTCCATCTCAAAGAACTGGCCAATCACCGTTTCAGGTTGGGTGCGTCCCAAGCCAACGGCAGCAAAGCCATCTTTTGTGAAACGGGACAACAGGGACTGACCAAGGCCAGCCCCCGCGCCGGCCACAAGGACCAAAGGTTTTTCAACACTCATCAGACGGCAGGCGGTTTGGCGTGGGGCAAATGACCCGTCTTGATCCACAGCCTTGCCCCATCAGGGCCAGCCGTTGCAGACAGTTGATCGCCTTCCGGCAGTCGCAGCCATGCTCCTTTTTCAAGCGTATCGCTGCCTTCGGTGACGGAACCGGCAATCACCAGCATTTCGATCCCACCCACATCGGTATTTTCCAGTGTCGCGCCTGCATCAAGGTGGCTGTAGGTCACTGTTTCACGCGCATTACGGTGTAGTTCAGCCGTTGCGACACCATCCACAGGATCGGTCAGTTCTTCGGCCATGGTTTTGCGAAACTGATTGCGGTCGGCCATGTCGAACTGCCACAGCTTTACAAAGATCGTGCAGCCCGGCTCTGACCTCGGCGTATGTGCAGTGGTGGGAGGATTGCGCACATATGTCCCTTCGGGGAAGTCGCCATGTTCGTCCTGAAATACACCATCAAGCACGATGAATTCTTCGCCACCTGTATGGGTGTGTTCCGAAAATTTGCTGCCCGGCGCATAGCGCACAATCGTCGTGGCACGGGCAACTTCGCCGCCGATGCGGTCCAGCATACGCCGATCCACACCGGGCATAGGCGAAGCGTTCCACTCAAGCTGTTCAGAGTGAACAACCACGCGTGTTTTAAAGTCTGCGTTCAGTTCCATGTTTTTCCTTTCGGCTTGAGTGGTATCGCGTCTTTAACCTGCGATGCTGGGCCGTGCCGAGACCTTTGCCCGCCATGCCGTCAGATTGGAGAGTGTTTCTGGAATGTCGACCTTGGCAAAGTCCGCAAAGGCAAGACCGGCAAACGCCGTGATATCAGCAACCGAAAACTCAGAACCTGCCAGATATTCATTGTCAGCCAGAACTTCATCCAAGTAAGCCATTGTCTGACCAGCAACTTGCTTTTGCTTGTTACCCCATTCAGCACATTGATAGGTCTCAAGGTCTGGACCAAGACCTGGTGTGGCATGGTGAAAGTAGGTTCCCACAGCATTCAGCAGACCATTTTCTGCACGCAGGTTCATCATCGAAATTTGCGCACGTTGTTTTGGTGTCTCTCCGGTCAGCGACGGGCCTTCGAAATGATTGTCGATATATTCTGTAATCGCATTGCACTGCGAAATATGTGTACCGTCCGCCAGCTCAAGGCAGGGCACAACGGCATCGGGGTTCTTGGCTTTGAAGGCCTCGGTGCGATGTTCGCCACCCTTCACGTCAACCGGAACGAATTGGACCTGGTCTGTTGCGCCTTTTTCAGCAAGCGCAATGCGCACACGTGCGGGGTTTGGGAAACCCTCAGTATCATAGATTTTCATGTTGTCTCTCCTTGGGAACAAATACCAACCTACTAGTTGGTAGACATCTTGGACAAGATATACTTTGGTCGTTGCGATCACAAAGTTGTTACGATGATAAGTTCAGCAGCCTCTGGGTTTGATGCCAGCTTCCTTCGAGCGGTCATTTGTGTCGTCCTAAAGAATGACAATAAAGTCCCTCAATGTGTGAGTTCGAGCAGCGCCAAAGTTTGCACTTGCAGCGAATGACCGGAATGCGGGCTGCGACCGCAGAATGCCAGCAGGGTGCCGAATGTCTCTTATGGGCCGAACCAAGAGTTTTCTCGGTCTGCTAGAATGCCCCCTGAGACGCATACGAAAACCTACGGTACCCGATATGCCACAGCTGATGAACCTGCATGAGCTCATTAAAGATCAGGACCTGGCACCCGACCTCATCGGGCATATTGATGGACTTTTGGTGTTAAAAAGCAAAACCAAGGAAATGGGCCGTGGACAACGCATAGCGATCCTTGACGATTTAATACACGATCAAATGGCGTGGGCAGCCGTGGTGAAAAAGAACGAAGATCGCCTCGACCTCATGGCCGAGGGTAATAACTTGCTGCGGTACATCGTTAGGGAAAATGCCACGGCCAGAATGCCATTATCGAAGGCATGTGACAGCAGATCGGGCATTCAACGAGAGACCGGTGCATATAACACCCGAACCGCGATGTGCCGGAGCTTTCCGCTATTGCCTTGTTTCCAGGAAATCAAAACCGGACCCTAGTACAGCGTGCGGCGAAGGTTCCAAAGGAGCCCTTCCTACTTATTCGTTGGGGTTCGGAGATTGCTGAGTTCAACCTCACTTACCAGTGCTCTTTTGGCACCCAATCTTCGGTCTCGTTGTTCCAGAACCTGTTAGGATTGTCCTCGTCCATTCCCCGGATATGGAGCGTCCGCATGCACGGTTCTACGAAGATCACCGGCTCTTCGTAGGGGTGTGATGAATAGATGTTTCTTAGAACCTGCACGGTTTTGGCTTCGTTACTGTCCAGAAAGAATGACAGTTCCACACAGGGTACCTCGACAACCTTTGAGGTTGCCATATTGCGCCCACTCCCCAGGGATCTGAATTTTTGCATTCCCGGCGCGGTCTGATAGGTGACGCAATCGTAGTCGCCATATTTCAGAACGTCATCGACCAGAACCGCGTCAATGATCTTTTGCGCATGTGTATCTGGCACCTGGACAACGATCCGCAGACCGTTTTCGGGAACGAACCTGTCATTTTCGAGTTTGGGCAATGTCATGTTTATCTCCAGCAGCTTCTGCCGAAATAGCTCGTATTGGCGATGCTGTGGAAAATGACGGTTCGTTATCGGCCGAACTGTCAATTGTCGTCCGAGCCGTCCAGAGCCTTTCTGCTCAGGCCAAACCAGCGTTCGAGCGCATCGAACCCGTCGTCGGAAATGGTAAGAGCGCGACTACCGGTCCTGCGCTCCAACCAATTCGCTGTCAGTGACTTCTGCATGATCGCTGTGGCCAGCGGGCCGGAAATGTGGTGCCGACGCTCCGTCCAGTCAAGGCAGAGTTTTGCCGGAGGTTTACCCGATGAAACTCGTGGCGGCTCGATCCCGATATCATCGAGGAAATCCTGATAGCGAGGTCCGGATGTCAAAGCGTCATCTCTGAGATTCAGCACATTAAGGGCAACAAGGCGCTTCGTCATCAGGACGCCGAGCTTACCAGCAATGTGATTGTAGCAACTGCGTGCGCGTTGTGTGTCTGTCGCGATCCGGCCCGGCCGAGACAGGTGGTCGGTCGGTGACAGGGTAGCCAATCCTTCCAGCACCCGGGCAACGTCAGCACTTGCCACCCAGTGATAAACATGCCGGCCGCTTCGCAAAGAAGCGGTCAGACCGGCAACTTCGAGTTGCTTCAAATGGGCACTCGCGGTCTGCGGGCTTACCTTGGCCGCACAAGCCAGCTCTTTGTTGGTGAATGCGCGCCCGTCCATCAGTTCGCACAGGATGCGGGATCGGCTGGGATCGGCGAGCGCGGCCCCGATTATATCCAGTCTCGGTTCGATTGCCATGCAAGACAGATTAAAGACAGAAAGCGAATGCAGCCAGTAATAACCGTTCGATGGCGAACGAAATGAGCTTTAAAGCGGACGCTATCATGTGTCTGTGTTTGTCCCGCTAGAAAGCCACTGGCGTTAGTCCCACTGAATCGCCACTACTCAACCAGAGATCGCTTCACATAACACCGGTTCAGGACGTTCGCAGTTTGTTACAGCGCAGCGATTCAGCCGAAGATTGCGAAATCTGCCGCTCCTGACGTGGGGCGTCGACAACCGCAATGCGAACAACGTTGACCTTCTTAACGCTTACCTCAAGGCTAGGTTTCGGAAACTGAATGCCCAAAGCAACAACAATGTCTGGGCCTTGTACTTTACCAATCCGGAAAACGGGTGGTGAAATAATTGGGGATACGGACTGCAAACAGGCGCTTCAGCGCAGACCTATAGGCAATGCCTGTGGTAACTTTTGCCGGGCTCCCATCTTTCGGAGAATAGACGTCCAGACAGTATACACTGTGCCGAGTGAGCGTTGATGCTAGGCGTCGACGGTAAACTCGACCTTGCGTTTGATCTTCAGGCCGGACGTTCGAGTGCGGCTGCGGCATCCCATAGGCAAGAGCTCGCGTTGTTTTTTGCGCAGTACAAAATGGTGGGAGTAGGACAAGCAGAGCGCTGATCCTGCCAGGCCAAATCATGGCTCCTAGGATTATGCGCTTAGGGGCGCCATTGTGCGCAACAAGATATGGAATCAATCTGCAGTGGACTCATTGAGGCCTACTTGCCTGAATCAATTTGGCCGAAACACTATCTTTTAGGGTTTGATATGGAATCTATTTTATTGCAGCTAGATGTCGGGATACCGGTCCATTGCAAGGCGTGGTCGAATACTCCAGTGGCGCGTGGGCTGCAACTGACAATCTACACCAACGCGAGCAATGGTCCCTCGGCACGGATTGCTCGATAGTTCTGACGGCTTCCATCTCCAAATCCTATCAGATGAGAGATCAGGGGATGTCCATTCCATCAGAGCCCTTCTGCACCTAGTCGCTATCTACCCCAGAGCATCGGGTATAGGACCAATCCTAAGCCGCCATTGTCCAGCACGCTCCGGTCTTTCTGTTAGACCGTTGCCCCTTTGATACGGATCGCAGAACCCAGTGTCCCGGCACACAGACCCACAACAATGGCGATCAGAAGTTCGGTCGTTGCAACATTGGCAAAGTCCCAATGGGCAAACAGCAGCGTCCCAACAATGCCGATCAAACCGCCCATCATGGCCCCCAGCCAGAGGCGGCGCGTCATCATGCCAAGCGCAATGCCCAGAATGCCTGGAAGGCCGATGATGTTGCCTCCGATTGTTCCCAGAAGTTCCAGCATGACTTACCCCTTTTCAGTCCGACTGTGTGGTCAGGTATGACCGGATTTCTGTGCTGCCGTCAGCAACCTGTTGTTGCAAGTTACCTGCAGATTTATTAGCCAGCGCATCGGTGATTTTTTGGTATTCTTCCTGATAACCCTGCGGCAGGCTGTGTGCGATGCCTTGGTGGCAGTCGATGCAGGTCATGTTGTTGTCAATTGCCCGCTGATGTTCCGATGCAGCGCGTGCTTCTTGAATGGTGAAATCCATATAGTCAAAGTTATGGCAGTTGCGGCACTCGCGGCTATCAGAGGCCTTCATCTTTTTCCAGACCGCCGAAGCCATACTTAGCCGATGCGCTTCGTATTTCTCAGGCGTGCTGATGGTTCCGGCAAGCTCGTGATAGACATCTTTAACAGCCATGATTTTGGCCTTGATCTTGTGGTTCCATTCATGTGGCACGTGGCAGTCAGAACAGATCGCGCGGACACCGGAGTGGTTGTTATAGTGGATCGTCTCGCGGTATTCGCCCAGATTGGTTTCCATCGTGTGGCACGAGGTACAGAATTCCTCGGTATTGGTCAGTTCCAATGTCCAGTGGAACCCACCCCAGAACAGAATACCGGCCAGAAACCCGGCGAGGATCAGAAAGCCCGAGCTGAACATAACAGCCGGGGTCCAGATCGCGTTCCAGAGGCGGCGGATCCAACCGCGGTTTTCGGGGGAGTCTGCCATCTTGGTGCTCCTTTCAGACATGCGTTGGATTAATTGCCGGACGAGGGTTCAAACACGTTGTCGACCAACGCAGGCGCATCTGCCTGAGGCACGTGGCACTGGTTGCAGAAATAACGGGTCCCGGCGATGTGATCCAACTCATTGCCGTCACGATCCAGATAATGGGTCATCGACAGGGTCGGCGCATTGCGTTCCCCGGCTTTGGTCCAGTCATGGCAGGACAGGCATTGATTGGTGCGCACGTCAATCTGGTATTGCTCGATCGAGTGGGGGACAAGCGGTGGTTGCTGGCGATAGTTGCGCTGCATCCGTCCTTCCACGTTCTTGTGAATCCGGTCCAACGGAATGGGTTCATCCACCTCGGCGCCACGCAGGGTTTGCACCGGCGCAGATTGCGCAAGGACGAACCCGCTCAGGAATATAACGGGGATCAGGGCGACGACACCTGTCAGGATTGGCTTGTTCATCTCGGCACTCCCTTAAATAGGTCTGGCTACGCGCGGTTCAGGCGCGGGAACTGGATCGGAAGGTGCGGCGACTTGGTCGTCGAACCGGTGAGTAAATTTGAAGACATCAACTGCACAGACATCGATACAGCGACCGCATTTTGAGCAGTCGGTTGACAGGATCAGCGGCGTGGCACCCGGCTTGCCCTTCAGCGCGGGCGAAATGATGTGGTTTTCGGGGCAGACGGCGTAGCAATCCATGCAATCGTCACAGGCCGAGCGGTTAACCGCGCTGACCCGTAACAGGCTTTTGGTGCCGATCAGGCCATAAAACGCACCGACCGGGCATATGTGGCCGCACCAGCCGTGACGGGCGACAAGCACATCAAAGACAAAGATCGCAACGACCATGGCCCAGACAAAACCGGCCCCAAAGATCAGTCCGCGATGCAGCATGGTGATTGGGTTGATAATCTCCCATGCGATCACGCCGGTGAGGCCCGAGACGATCAGCACGGTGGCCAATATCCACAACCGCGTGCGCCCTTTAGGTTGCCAACCTTTCGGCAAATCCAACCGCCTGTGCAACCAGTTGGCGGCGTCGGTCACTGGGTTGATCGGACAGACCCACGAGCAATAGACGCGGCCTCCGACCAGCGCATAGGCCACCACGACGATCAAGCCGCCAATAAAAGCGGTCATCGCCGGCCAATGCCCGGCGATGATGCTTTGCAATAGGATGAATGGGTCCGTCAGCGGCAGTACACCCAGGGTCTGCGATCCTGCCAAGGTACCTTTTACGACCCAGATGCCGAACCAGGGTCCCAACAGGAACAGGACCAGAAAGAACAGCTGACTGATACGGCGCAGTATCAGGTATTTATGCGCGCCGACCCAGCCTTTGACCGCCACGGTTTCTTGGCCTATGGGCATATGTGTGCGGATGGTCATTGTCCCACCCCTGGAAGATCATAGCCGGGTTCAAAACCACCCGGTGCGATCAGGTTGTCGACCCCCGGGCCGGGCAGGCGGTCGGGCAGGTCGATTATGCCTTCAACAACCGGCGCGCCCTTGGCATCTTTTTCTTCCCAACCTTTGCGGTAATGATCCGCGCTGCTGCCCCGCGCAAGACGTGCCGGCAATACCTTGATTGCGGCTTCTGGCAGAACACAGCTTTTTTCGCACATGCCACAGCCGGTGCAGCGGTCGGCATGTACGGTTGGGATAAACATCGCATGGTGGCCCGAGCGGGCGTTATGCGCTGTTTCCAGCGTGATCGCTTCGTCTATCACGGGGCAGACACGGTAACAAACGTCACACCGCAATCCCAGGAAGTTCAGGCAGTTTTCCTGATCGACCAAAACCGCGACGCCCATTTTGGCATCGTCAATGTTATCCAACTTGGGATCTAGCGCACCGGTCGGGCAGGCGGCAACACAAGGGATGTCGTCGCACATTTCACAAGGCACATCGCGAGCGGTAAAATATGGCGTGCCCGTCGCCCCGGCATCCGACCCAAGCTCGGCCAGTTTCAAGGTATCATAGGGGCAGTCTCGCACACACAACCCGCAGCGAATGCAGGCCGACAAGAACTCCTGTTCTGGCAGCGCGCCGGGGGGGCGCAAAGCTTCGGCCGACAATGCACGGGCGTCGCGGGCCAGCCAGGCCAGCAGTGACCCGGCGACCACACAGCCGCCTGCCGCACGCGCCGTATCCTGAAGGAAGCGGCGACGTTTCGGCGAAAGAGGTGTCTCGGCGAGTGGCATGGGGATTACCTTTGCGATCCGTGCCGATTACGCGCGCTCGACCTTACAGGCGCATTTCTTGTAGTCGGTTTCCTTCGACAGCGGACAGGTTGCATCCAGCGTCAGCTTGTTGGTCAACTGGTGTTCATCAAACCAGGGCATAAAGACCAAGCCGCGCGGCACCTTGTTACGCCCGCGTGTCTCAACCCGACTGGTGACCTCACCACGGCGGGTCGACAACACGATTTCCTGCCCGCGGCGCAGGCCGCGATCCTTGGCGTCTTGTGGATGCATATAGACAACTGCCGACGGGAAGGCCCGGTGCAGTTCCGGCACCCTGCGTGTCATCGAGCCTGAATGCCAATGTTCCAGCACGCGACCGGTCGACAGCCACAGATCATATTCTTCGTCCGGCTCTTCTGCGGCGGGTTCGTAGGGGGCAAAGATGATTTTTGCCTTGCCGTCCTTGTGACCGTAGAATTTAACATCCGCGCCTTCGGGCACATACGGATCGTACCCTTCGCGGAAGCGGTAAAGGGTTTCTTGCCCGTCTACGACCGGCCAGCGCAACCCGCGCGCCTGATGGTAGGTTTCGAACGGTGCAAGGTCATGTGCGTGGCCACGGCCAAATTCGGCATATTCCTCAAACAGGCCTTTTTGAACGTAGAACCCGAAATGCTCGGATTCGTCGTTGTCAAAGCCTTCCGCAGTTTCGGCTAGGGGGTACTTATCCACCGATCCGTTGGCGTAAAGCACATCATACATCGTCTTGCCGCGGTGTTCGGGCATCTTGGCCAGCAGCTCTTCATCCCAAACCTCTTCAACGGTGAAGCGCTTCGAAAACTCCATCAATTGCCACAGGTCCGATTTTGCTTCACCTGGCGCTTTCACCTGCTGACGCCAGAACTGCGTACGGCGTTCCGCATTGCCATAGGCGCCTTCCTTTTCGACCCACATGGCGGTGGGCAGGATCAAATCGGCAGAGACAGCCGTGACCGTTGGATAAGGGTCAGAGACTGCGATGAAGTTTTCCGGGTTGCGATAGCCCGGGTAACCTTCCTCGTTGATATTGGGTGCCGCTTGCATGTTGTTGTTGCACTGCACCCAATAGGCATTCAGTTCACCATCCTTCAGCTTCCGGTGCTGCAAGACAGCATGGAACCCGGGCTTAGGTGGAATAGTACCTGCCGGGATATTCCAGGCGGTTTCGCAAATCTGACGGTGTTCGTCATTTGCCACCACCATGTCAGCAGGCAGGCGGTGGGCGAACGTGCCCACCTCACGCGCGGTTCCACAGGCCGAGGGCTGACCGGTCAGCGAGAAAGGCGAGTTGCCGGGTTCTGAGATCTTACCAACCAGCAGGTGTACATTATACATCAGCGAATTCACCCACGATCCGCGGGTGTGCTGGTTGAAGCCCATGGTCCACAAGCTCATCACTTTGCGGTTCGGGTCTGCATATTGTTGCGCCAGCTTCTCAAGTTTATCGGCGGGCACGCCAGACAGTTCGGCGGTGTATTCCAACGTATAAGGCGCGACCGCCTCGGCGTATTCTTCAAAGCTGATCGTCTCGAGCTTGCCCGAGTTTGGGTTCTCTGCCTCTTGCTGCAGCGTGTTTGTATCGCGCAGACCATAACCGATATCGGTGGCGGTCTTGGTGATGTTGACGTGTTTGTTGACAAACTCTTCGTTCACCGCGCCGTTCTGAATGATGTAATTGGCGATGTAATTCAGGATTGCCAGATCGGTCTGCGGGTTAAACACTAGGCCATTATCGGCAAGCTCGAACGAGCGATGTTCGAATGTCGATAGAACATGCACTTCGCATCCGGGCTTGGTCAGGCGCGTGTCGGTCAGGCGCGACCACAGGATCGGGTGCATTTCGGCCATGTTCGATCCCCACAGCACGAAAGTATCCGCGTGTTCCAGATCGTCATAGCAACCCATCGGCTCGTCAATTCCGAAGGTACGCATAAAGCCCACGACCGCGGACGCCATACAGTGCCGCGCGTTGGGGTCGATATTGTTGGACCGGAACCCGGCTTTCATCAATTTCGAAGCAGCATAGCCTTCCCAAACCGTCCACTGGCCTGACCCGAACATGCCGACACTAGTCGGGCCCTTCTTGGCCAGCGCCTCTTTCCATTTGGCAGCCATGACGTCAAAGGCTTCGTCCCAACTGACCGGCTCAAACTCACCGTTCTTGTCATATTCGCCGTTGGTCTTGCGCAGCAATGGGGTGGTCAGGCGATCCTTGCCATACATGATCTTGGACAGGAAATAGCCCTTGATGCAGTTCAGCCCGCGATTGACCGGCGCGTCAGGGTCACCCTGAGTGGCGACAACACGCCCGTCCTTGGTACCTACCAGCACAGAACAGCCGGTGCCACAGAACCGGCAGGCGGCCTTGTCCCAGCGAATGTCAGGGGTGCCCACCTGCGCGGCGGCCTGACCAGTGGCCAAAGGAATACCTGCGGCAGAGGCCGTCGCTGCGGCCGCTGAGGCCTTGAGGAATGTCCGACGAGTTTCTGATATGGTCATAGCGTGGGCCTCCGGCTGGTGGTTTGGCTTGGGGCATCGGGATGCGGATGGCTGTCCGCAGTGTCCTCGAAATGGTGGTACGTTAACGTCAGAGAAATCACCCCGGGGATCTGGTGCAGGTCCATGATGATCTCGGACGCAAGGCGTGTCGGCGTGTCTTCGACAACAATTACGAAACGGCCGTCTTCGGCCTCGGCGTGGATTTCGACACCGACCGTGACTTTCATTGCCTCGGACGCCGCCAGTGCCTGCGCTGGTGCGATATGTAAAAGGCATCCGCAGATATTCATTGGCTGACTTCCGTTTGAGATATGGTTTTGCGTTTCAATGTGACGGCATCGACCGGGCATGACACCATACACGACCCACAGCCAGTGCAGGCGTCGAGGTCTAAAGATGGATCCGCGCGGCCACCCATTTGCAGCCTGAAGCTGATGGCGTTCTGATCGCAATTATCCTGACACACTCGGCAGCTGACACCGTTGACAGACAGGCAGGACGCAGCTTCGACCGACGCGCGCCACGGCCAATCTTGCAGGCGTTCTATGTCCAGGGCATCCGTGGGACAGGATTGAGCGCAACTCCCACAAAAAGTGCAGGGACCCTCGGTGGGTTGAAACACCGGATACCCATCCTGACCAATGGCAATCACACTTTCGGGGCAAGCTTCGACACAGTCGCCACATTTACTGCATTGATCTGCAAAACCAGGCACAACCGAACCCGGAGGTCGAACAAGATTACTGTCCTCCTGGAATGCGGTGACGCCCAAAAACGCGCGTCGGCTGGTCAGTTGGCTCATATCGCTTTGACCTGGCTACCTCTGATTCCTTTTCTGAGTTTACTGCATAATCGTTCTGAGGCTGGTACATTTTGATCCAGATCATTATTTGAGCGCATCGTTCTTAAACGTTTTGAGCTATTTGACGTCTGGAATGCCACCATCCGTACTGCTTGAAACCAGATGAGCGATGACACAACAAAGTCAAACCGCCATCTGTCTCAAACCATCTGATGACGTATAGCCGTCCATTGCCAACCGTTGCCACGTCGACAGGTGATTGGGCCGTAGATCATGTCGTCGCGCAACTTCATTGACCTCAAACCCAGGACCAACGACTTGGCCACAACACGACCCTTGAACGGTTCTGAAGGTGTAGACGCCCCGGCTGGCCTCGGTGTGCCATTGTGGGTTTGCAAACATCCTGAATGGAGGCGTCACTGGAAGAGATTGGCCTGAATTTGGCGAAGAATGTGTTCCAGGTGCACGGAGCGGCTAGAACAGGTCACCCGGTTCTTCAGAAGAAACTGCGCAGGGGCC